>NZ_JAANMS010000039.1 GCF_011250565.1 Nocardioides sp. IC4_145 | reverse complement strand
CACCCTCCCGCCCGGCTGGCACGCCCACCCCGACCCCGCGCCCGACGTGCTCGTGGCCGCCCGGGGCGCTCCGTCGTGGTCGGGCGTGCCGCCGGAGCTGGTCCTGCGCCGGGCCGAGCTGCCGGCCGCCGTCGACGACCTGGCCGAGTGGCGGACCGCCGCGGTGGCCGACCTCCGGCGGCTCCTGGACCGGTTCGCGCTCGAGGACACCGAGCTGCTCGACCTCGATGGCCGCGACGTGCTCTACCAGCGGTTCGCGCACCGCGGCATCGGGGCCGAGCTGGTCACCGAGCAGTGGTCGTGGCTCGTCGGCCGGCGCGGGCTCACGCTCAGCGGCACCGTCGCCCTGGAGGACTACGCCGACCTCTGCGAGGTGCTCGAGGACGCGGCCGCGAGCGTCGAGCCAGGGGCGCTGCTGAGCGTCGTGTGAGCGGCCGCTCAGGCCTCGCCGGCAGCCGCGCGGACGGAGCGCTCGGCGACGGCGTGCGGGTCGGTGCGGTCGTCGTAGGACCAGAAGTCGCGGAGGAACGCCGCGGTGAGCGCGACTCCGGCCACGCAGGCGACACCGCCGCTGGTGATCGCGCCGCGCACCGACCACAGGTCGGCGGTCACGCCCGCACGGACCTGGCCGCCGAGCGGGCCGAGGGAGTAGGACAGCATCTCGATGCCGGCCAGCCGGCCGCGCATCGACTCGGGGATGGTCTGGCTCCAGACGGTGGCGCGGAAGATGCCGGAGATCATGTCGGCGGTGCCGGAGAGCCCGAGGAAGACGAGCACCAGCCAGAACGACGGCATGGCACCGGCGACGGCGACGCACGCGCCGTACGCCGCGGCGGCCACCACGATCGCCCGGCCGTGGTGGTGGACCCGGTTGGTCCAGCCGCTGGTGGCCGTGGCGAGCATCGCGCCGAGGGTCTGGGCGATGTAGAGCAGGCCGAGGAGCTCGGGGTTCTCGAAGACCTCCTCCACCAGCGCCGGGAAGAGCACGACCGGAAGCGCGAGCAGCATCGCGGCGATGTCGACGAGGTAGGTGCCGAGCAGGTCACGGCGGCCGGCGGCGTACCTGATGCCCTGCACGATGCCGGCCAGGCTCGGCGGGGTGGTCTCGGCGCGGTGCGCGTAGGACCGCATCCGCACGTAGAGCATCGTGGCGACGGCGAGCCCCACAACGTCGACGGCGAAGCACCAACCGATGCCGACGGTCGCGATCAGCACGCCGCCGATGGCCGGGCCGAGGAGGACGCCGATCTGGATCCCGAAGCTCCCCAGCGCGTTCGCGGCCATGAGCTGGTCGTGCCGCACCGTCCGCGGCAGCAGCGCCTCGCGGGAGGGTCGTTGGAGCGCCGAGCAGGAGACCAGGAAGACCGCGACGACGAAGACGACCCACACGTCGGGGTCGTCGCGGAACGCGTTGACCGCGAGCACGGCGGTGAAGAACGCCTGGGCGACGCCGGTCCAGATCAACAGCTTGCGGCGGTCGACGTGGTCGGCGAGCGCACCGCCGTAGAGGCCGAAGACCACCAGCGGGACGAGCTCGACCAGCCCGATCGCGCCGACGGCGAAGTTCGACCGGGTCAGCGAGTAGACCTGGTAGGGCACCGCGACGTAGGTGATCATCCCGCCGAGGTAGAAGACCGTGCCGGCCCAGAACAGCAGGCGGAAGTCACGCGAGTCGCGCAACGGGGTGGTGTCCATCCGCAGCCCGCGCAGGGCGGTGCGCAGGCGGTCCCCCCGGGTGGCGCCGGTGGTGCTGGTCATCGGTCGATCACGAGGCGCGATGGTCGCACCCCGCGACCGCGGAAGCGAAATGCGTTACGACAGCGTCAGGACGCCGGTGGCGGTGCGAGGTGGCGCCGGAGGAAGTGCACCTGGTGGGCGAGCGCCGCGTCGAACCAGTCCTTGCCGGCGTACACGTCGAAGTGGTCGCACGGGTAGTGCCGCACCTCGCCGCGACCGGCGAACGCCGCCTTGAGGGCCGCGTGCGGCGGGGCGCTCCGGTCGAGGTCGGCGATCTGCACCAGCAGGGGGCAGCGCAGGTCGGCGGCGTGCTTGGCCGGGCGGTGGCCGCCGAGCTCGAGGCCCACCGCGGCGTCGATCTCGTTGCGCCAGCTCGGACCGGCGATCGCCAGGTAGTCCTCGTAGCAGCCCTCCAGCGTCAGCGCACCCAGCTCGCCGGGCCGGGCGACGACCGGCATCATCCGCGGTCCGGACACCCGGCTTCGCACGCCCTCGAGCGTCGAGCGGAGCATGGCCGTCGGCTTGTGGTGCTGGAGCGCCAGGCGCCCGGCGGCCAGCCCGTCGACGAGCGGGGTCAGCGCCACGACGGCCGCGACGTCGTCGCGGGACGCGCCGGCGGCCAGCACGTGCCCGCCCGCCAGCGAGACGCCCCAGAGCACCAGCCGGTCCGGGTCGACGCCGTCGAGCCGCTTCGCGGCGGTCATCGCGGCGCGGTAGTCCTCGAGCTGGCCCGCCATCGAGACCGTCTGCCGGGGCGTGCCCCCGGAGGTCCCGAACCCGCGGTAGTCGAAGGCGAGCACGTCGAGGCCGGCGGCGGCCAGGCCGCGGGCGTAGGGCTCGAGGCCGGAGTCCTTCGTGCCGGCCAGGCCGTGCGCCATGACGACGACCGGCCGGCCGGCGGGGCCCGCGAGCTCGTCGGTCGTCGCCGGGAAGTGCCAGCCCGAGAGCTCGACGCCGGCGGAGGGGAAGGAGACGTCGGCGCGCGCGCCCAGGCTGGGCTGGGTCGTCTGCTGCGTGGTCATGGGGTCGTGGTCCTCCCGTAGATCGCGGTGGTCCATAGGTGGACGACCGCCTCGAGGTGGGCGTCGTGCCCGAGGTCCTGGTCGGGTGCATCGGGCTCGCCGGCGCGGACGATCCGCTCGAGCGTGCGGTCGTTGAGGTCGAGCAGGGCGGTGGCGAGCGCGTGCGCGGGTGGCCCGGGCGGCGCCTGTCCCGTCTCGCGCTCGGACTCCACGAGCGCGGCGACGACGTCGACGAAGGCGGCGATCCGCTGCTCCCACCGCAGGCGCACGGCGGCGCTGGTGGCGCGGGCCTCGAGCATGGCGCGGTGGACGTGGGTGCGCCGCTGCCAGCCCTCGACCACCGTCCGCAGCGCCGTCTCGATTCGGTCGCGCATCGCGCCGTCCCCGCCGAGGAGCCCTGCCGCGTCCCAGGCGTCGTCCTCCATCTCGTCCATGAGGGCGGCGACGGCGGCAGCCTTGTTCTCGAAGTAGAAGTAGAAGGCCGAGCGGGTCACGCCCGCCCGCCGGGACAGGTCCGCGACGTTGATGTCGTCGAGCCGGGCGTCGGGCCCCGCGTCGCGCAGCTGGTGGTCGAGCGCCTCCAGCAGCGCCGCCCGGCGCTGGTCGCCGCGGGTGGCGGCCGGGCTCACGAGGCGGCCGGGGCAGCCGAGGCAGCCGGGGCGACCGCCTCGGCCCGGCCGGCGAGCGGCGGCGCACCGACCCGGCGTACGCGCTCCCGGCCCGCGGGCAGCTCGCTGGTGCGCAGCTGGTGCTCGTAGACGAAGTAGTCCAGCTGGTGGGTGTGCCGCGGGCGGTCGAGCATGTGGCCCATGTAGAGCTCGTCGTCGGCGCGGATGACCTCGTGCATCTGGGCGACCGGCGGCGGTACGTACTGCCCGACGGCGTACGCCGCGATCAGCCGCGCCTGGCTCTCCACGAAGGGGAAGAGCGTCGGCGTGGCCTGGGCGAACCCGGCGAAGAGCAGGTCGTCGAGGCCGGGCTTGAAGATCCGCTTGTAGAGGTCGATGCGATTTCCCGGCGCGGAGATGAAGTCGGGGTCGAAGAACGGGAACGTCAGGTTGTAGCCGGTGGCGTAGACGATGACGTCGAACTCGCCGGAGGTGCCGTCCTCGAAGTGGACCGTGCTGCCGTCGAGGCGGGCGACGTTGCCCTTCGCGGTGACGTCGCCGGACGCCAGGCGCAGCGGCAGCTCGGTCGACTGGGTCGGGTGGGCCTCGAAGAACTTGTGGTTCGGCGCCGGCAGCCCGTAGTTGGTCGGGTCCGAGCCGGTGAACCGCTGGCCCCACTGGGCGACCTTGCGCTGCCAGGACAGGGGCAGCTGCGGGTAGGTCCGGTAGTTCATGTCGGCGGGCTTGCCGTACATCAGCTTCGGCACGATCCACGCGCTGCTGCGGGTGGAGAGGGTGACCTCGTTGCGCAGCACCCGCGAGGAGAGCTCGACGGTGATGTCGGCGGCGCTGTTGCCCAGGCCGACCACGAGGATCCGCCTGTCCATCAGGTGCAGCGGCTGCCACGGGTCGACGTAGTGGTGGGAGTGGATCGACTCGCCGGTGAACTCGCCGGGGAAGTCGGCGGTGCGCGGGTCCCAGTGGTGGCCGTTCGCGACGACGAGCAGGTCGAAGCGCCGGGTCTCCCCACGCTGCGTCTCCAGCTCCCAACCGCCGTCGGGCAGCCGCGCGGCGTGCACGACGCCGTTCTCGAACTCGATGCGCTCGCGCAGCCCGAACGCGTCGGCGTAGGCGTCGAGGTAGGCCTTGATGTCGGTGTGGTGCGGGAAGTCCGGGTAGTCGTCCGGCATCGGGAAGTCCTTGAAGGACAGCTGGTGCTTCGAGGTGTCGATGTGCAGCGAGCGGTAGGCGCTGCTGTGCCCGTTCGGGTTGCCGAACGCCCAGTTGCCGCCGACCCGGTCGGAGCTCTCGAACGTCGTGACCGGGACGCCGTAGTCGACGAGCATCTTGGTCGCGGTGAGGCCGCTGATGCCGGCGCCGATGACGGCGGTGGAGGGTGCGCGCATGCCGCGAACGTAGGGCTCGCGATTGACACGCGTCAACAGGTTCGTGTGAACCAGGTCACGGTGAGTGCCGTTGTGCCGGGACCACAAATCGCCGCCGCCGACCTGTGGCGCCGGCCGAGGAGTTCCGGGGCCGCGCGGCCGACCATGGCGACATGGCCAGCTCGCATCCCTCGCCCCGCCGCGTCGCCGTCCTCGGCGCCGGCATGGTCGGTCTCTCCACCGCGTGGTACCTCCAGGAGCGCGGGGTCGAGGTCACCGTCCTCGACCGCGACGGCGTCGCCGCCGGCTCCAGCTGGGGCAACGCCGGGTGGCTCACGCCGAGCATCGCGGTGCCGCTGCCGGAGCCGTCCGTGCTCAGGTACGGCGTCCGGGCGGTGCTCAGCCCGTCGTCGCCCGTCTACGTGCCGCCGACGGCCGACCCGCGGCTGCTGCGCTTCCTGGCCCGGTTCGCGCGCAACTGCACGCCGGCGCGCTGGCAGGCCGCCATGCGGGCGCTGATCCCGCTGAACAACGACGCGCTGGCCGCCTACGCCGAGATGGAGCGCGGCGGGGTCGCCGCGCGGACGCTCGCGGCCGAGCCGTTCACGGCCGCCTTCCGCACCGAGGCGGACAGCCGGGCGCTGCTCGAGGAGTTCGAGCACATCCGGGCCTGCGGCCAGGAGGTGCACTTCGACGTCGTCGACGGCCCGACCGCCCGCGCCGCGGAGCCGGCGCTGTCGGAGGAGGTCGGCACCGCGATCCGCATCCACCGCGAGCGGTACGTCGACCCGGCGGCGTACGTCGCGTCCGTCGCCGCCGCGGTGGTCGAGCGCGGTGGCGTGCTCCGCGACGGCGTGCACGTGGACGACGTGGTCACCACCGGCCGCGGGGTGCGCGTGGCCGGCGAGGAGTTCGACGCCGTCGTGCTCGCCACGGGCGCCCGGCTCGACACGCTGGCGCGGCGGTTCGGCGTGCGGCGGATCGTGCAGGCGGGTCGGGGCTACTCCTTCACGGTCAAGGTCGACGACCTGCCGCGCGGGCCGGTGTACTTCCCGACGCAGCGGGTGGCGTGCACGCCGGTCGGTGATCGGCTGCGGATCGCGGGGATGATGGAGTTCCGCGCGGTCGACGCGCCGATGGACCCGCGGCGGATCCGCGCCCTCGTCGACCAGGCCGGACAGCTGCTCCGAGGCGCGCACCTCGACCACCGCGAGGACGAGTGGGTGGGCGCGCGGCCGTGCACCGCCGACGGGCTGCCGCTGGTGGGCGCCAGCAACGACCCGCGTGTCTTCGTCGCCGGCGGGCACGGCATGTGGGGCATCACGCTCGGCCCGGTCACCGGCAAGCTGCTCGCCGAGCAGGTCGTGACCGGCCGGGTGCCGGACGCGCTGCGGGCGGTCGACCCGCTGCGCTGAGCCGTCGCCGGCGCGAGCCGGTCAGCGCTCGGAGGCGCGGACCTGGGCGATCAGCAGCCGCGCCGCGAGCCGTTGGCTCGGGTCCTCGAGGTCGATCGGGCAGACCTCGGCCAGCCGGGCGGTCCGGTAGCGGACCGTGTTCGGGTGCACGTCGAGCACCCGCGCGGCCCGCTGCGGCTCGCCCCAGTAGTCGATGACCGCCTCGAGGGTGTCGACCAGGTGACCGCCGTTGGCGCGCTCGTGCGCGACCAGGTCGAGGAGCGGCGACCCGACCGGCGCCGCGGTGGACGAGCCGAGACCGCGGACCGCCCGGGCGAGGACGACCTCTGTCCACGACTCCTCCGCGGTGGCGACCGGCCGGGCGCGGTCCGGCAGCACGGCCAGCTCGGCCGCCTGCGCCCGCGAGCGGCTCCACCCCGCGACGGTCGGCACGGGTCCGCCGGCCGCCGCGCCGACGGCCGGGTCGCCGCGGTGCTCGCGGACGACGACGTCGACCAGCCAGGACCACGTCCCCGGCCCGGTCCCCTCGCCGACGACGGCGTGCACCACGCCGTCGAGGTCGGCCAGCACGGGCCGGCGCCAGCCGTGCCGACGCACCGACGCGGTCCACAGCTCGCAGCGGGCGCTCGCGTCGAGCCGGCCGGCGGGCCCGGTCAGCGCCACCACCCGCCACGGGCCGGTCGCCACGCCGTCGGGGAGCCGGCCGTCGTCGCCGGCCCCCTCGGAGCCCGTCCCGCCCTCCAGCAACCGACGGACCCGGTCGAGCTGGACCTGGCGGTGCAGCTCGCTGTGCGCGCGCAGGCGCAGCAGGTGCAGCGCGATCAGCCGGGCGGCCGCCCGCAGCTCGCGCTCCTGCGCCTCGGCGACGGGCGCGTCGACGACCGCCCACACCGACCCGAGCCACTCCCCGCCGGCGCGCACGGGCACGACGTACCGCGGCTTGACGTCGTCCTGGCCGGCCGGGACGAAGAACGGGTCGTCGGAGCGCGCCAGCCGCCGGAAGACGCCGAGCGCCCGGAAGTGCTCGCGCACCGCACGCGGCACCTGGCGGCCGACGATCGTGGAGGTGCGGGCCTCGTCGACGTCGTGCTGGCCGCTGGAGTAGGCCAGCACCCGCGAGGTGGCGTCCTCGATCGTGACCGGCGCCGCGACGACCGCGCTGATCGTGTCGGCCATCTCGAACAGGTCGCCGTAGACGTCGTCGACCGGCCCGTCTCCGGGCCCCGTGGCCGCCGCCTGCTCGAGCGCGGTGCGCAGCAGCCCGACCACCGGGGACCAGCCGGCGCCGTCGGCGAGCGCGAGCAGCGCGACGCCGTGGGCGGCGCAGGCCGTCGCCACCTCCGGGGCGTGAGCGAGCGGGCGGCGCAGCAGGAGGCCGGCCGCCGTGGGTCCCGCCTCCGCCAGGGCGGCCGCCTCCGCGACGTCGCGCACGCCGATGCCGATGACCAGGTCTCCGGCGACGACCGGCGTGCCGGGCTCGGCGAGCTCCAGCGCCACGACCGGGCGCTCCTCGCCGGCCGCGACGACCTCGACGAGACCCGCGGCGACGGCCCGGGCCAGCCCGGCGGCGGTGGTCACGAGGCCACTGTGCCAGTCGCGGGGGCCCCGTCGTGGCGGGTCAGCCCCACCCGCCGAGGTGGGCCTCGAGCGAGGTCGTGGGCGGCACCGGCGCCAGGCCGGCGTCGGCGGCGGGCTCGGTGAGGCCAGGGAAGAGGTCGGTGCGTCCCCACCGCTGCTGACGGCGTACGCCGCGCAGCGCGCGCGCCGTGACCAGCGGCGCGTCGTCGGGGCCGGTCAGCAGCAGCCGGGCCGGGGCGTCCCGGCCGGCGAGCCGGTCCACCAGGCCCCGCCACGCCTCGGCCGGTCCCCGGGCGGGCGCGTGGAGGTGCAGGTGCCAGCCGGCGTCGGTCGCGACGGGGTCGACCGGGTCGGCGGTGACGCGCGGGTCACCGACCAGGAGGTCGGCGACAGCGGTGTCGACGCGGACCCGGGCGGCCGGCAGCGCGGCCAGCAGGCTGTCGAGCCCGACGAGCAGCCCGGTGGCGTCGAGCCCGTCGTCGGCCGTGACGACCGGGTCGGCCGGCCCGATCCGCAGGCCGTGGGGCGCGGCGCCCGGCGCGGGCACCCGGCGGGCGAGCGCGAGGGTCTCGGCCAGCGCTCGCTCGCGGTCCGCGGCGGTCGCCCGGTCGGCGAAGTCGGGCCCGTCGTGCCAGGTGACGGCCGCCGGGTCGTGGGCCAGCACCGCGCCGTGCCGCCAGGCGCGGGCCGCCCACTCCCAGTCCTCGCCGCCGTAGGTGGTGAAGGTCGGGTCGAACCCGCCGATCGTCTCGTGCAGCCACCGGCTGCAGGCGGCGACGGCGGACAGCACGAACCGGTAGGAGGTGTCGTCGGCGTCGAGCAGGTCGCGCGTGCGCTCGTAGCCGTCGGCGAGCCAGGCCGGCGACGGCAGCTCGTGCGCCGGTCCAGCGTCCTCCACGGGCGCGTCGGCCGGTACGCCGGCGAGGTCCGCGTGGCGACGACGGCCCACGACGAGCGCCTCCGGCAGCAGGTGCGGCAGCCGGCTGAGCGCTGCGACGTACCCCGGCTCCGGCGTGGTGTCCGCGTCGAGGAACACCAGCACCTCGCCGGTGCCGGCGGCCGCGCCGAGGTTGCGGGCCGCCGCCGCGCGGAAGCCCTCGTCGGCCTGGCGGACCAGCCGAACGCCCGCGGGGACCTCGGGCGGGGAGGCCGAGCCGTCGTCGGCGACGACGACCTCGAGCCGGTCGGCCGGGTGGGTCTGCCGGGTGAGCGCGTGCAGGGTCCGGGCCAGCTCGCGGGGCTGCTCGTGGTGGGTGACCACCACCGTGACGGTCGGCGGTGGCCCGGTCCGGCGGGGCGCGAGGTCCCAGCGGTTGGCCGGGACGGTGCCGCCCGCGGGCGGCTGAGTGGGACGGCGGGCGGGCGTCACGGGAACGGCACGAGCACCGGCTGGACCGGGTCGGCGACGGCGCGGTGGACCGAGGCCCACCACGCGGCGTACTGGCGGGCGGTCGCGGCGACGTCCGGTCCGGGCACCTCGCCGGCGGGCAGCCAGGTGGAGGCGGGGTCGTCGAGCGCCCGCTCGAGGGCCGGCACGAGCCCGGCGTCGTCGTGCAGGACGTGGGCGCCGGGGCGCAGCGCGTCGACCTCACGGGCGTAGGGGCCGTCGAGCAGCAGCGGTCGGCGGCCGACGGCGAGCCACCGGTTGACCGAGGCGGACGCGGACAGGTGGCGGTGGCCGCTGACCGGCACCGTCGCCCGCGCCATCACCGTCGACAGCTCGTCGTCGGGCAGCCAGCCGGTGACCGTGAGGCCGAACCCGCCGGCCGCCGCCCGGCGGTGGAGCTCCTCGAGCAGGTCGGTGTGGCCCTCGACCGGCGAGCCCAGGCACACCACGTCGACCTCCCGGCCGCGCGCCCGCAGCTCGGTCGCCGCCTGGAGCAGCTCGCGGTGGCCCTTGTCGGGATAGACGAAGCCGAGCGCGGCCAGGGTCGCAGGCCCGTCGTGGGGTGCGGGACGGGCGGGCAGTCTCGCGGGAGGCACGACGGGCAGGTGCACCACCGCACCCGGCGGCAGGTCGGCGCCGGCCCGGGCCAGCACCCGCCGCAGCAGGTCGGCCTCGTGGTGGCTGCTCACCGCCCAACCGGCGGCGGCCCGGACCACCGCGGCGTAGGCGTGCGCGCGCTCCTCGGACGCCCACGGCTGCGGCACGTCGTGCAGCGTGACCGTCGTCGGCGTCCGCTCGCACCACCGCACGACGCGGCGCACCGCGTCGGCCGGGGTCGGGCCGAGGAGCCGCTCGGTGAAGTGCAGGTGGCTCGGCCCGTCCGGCGCGGGCCCGTCGAGCAGCTCCGGCCCGCCCACCAGCGAGGGCGCACCGAGCGCCTGCGCCAGCTGCGCGGCGTACTCCACGACCCCGTGGCGGCGGGGGCCGGCCACGACCTGGACGGGGAGGTCGGCCCGCGGGGCGCTGCTCATCCGTCGTCCTCCGAGGTCACCGCCTCGACCTCGTGCCGCGGCGTGGGGTTGTCCCGCGTCGCGCGGCAGGTGAGCCGGGCGGGCGGACCCTCCACGGTGCGCACCCGCACCGACCACGTCCGGCCGGCGACGTCGAAGACGGCTGTCGTCACCAGGTTCGTCGCCGGGCCCTCGACGGATCGGCCGGTCCACCGCACGACGTCGCGCCGGGTCTCCCCGAGGTGGCGGCGGAGCGCGACCTCGGCGGCCTGCACCGCCATGGGGTACGCCGTGCGGCCCCGGAGGTGGTCGAACTCGAGGTGGTCACGGGCGTGCGCCGCGGCGACCGCGAGGGCGGCGTCGGGGTCGAGCCGTCCGTAGTAGAGCCCGTCGGGGAGGACGAGCAGGTTGCCGGCGTAGCGGTCGCCGCCGATGTGCGAGACCTCCCACGTCTCCTCGGGGTGGGCGGCGGCGAGCGCGGCCGCGACCGGCCGGCCGAGCTCGGCGCAGCAGGCGTCGTGGCGACCGTGGGTGCAGACGGCGAGCACGGTGCCGTGGTGCGGGTCGAGGCCGCTGCTGCCGCCGGCCCGGAGCGAGGCCAGGTCGAGGTCGAGCACCTCGTGCGGGTCGGTGACGGTGCCGGACTCCAGGCGGGTCGCGCCCGGCAGGCAGGACGCCGCGAAGACCCGCAGCCCGTCGCCGGTGGCGGCGCCCGTCGTGGCGCCCGTCGTGGCGCCCGTCGTGGCGCCCCGGGTGCGCCCGGGCCGGCGGACCAGCAGTGGTCGCACCCGGGCCGTGGCTGCGGCTGCTGCGATCCGCGGGCCCAGCCCGTCGGGCAGGCGCGCGTCCCGGAGCGCGTCGACGCCCCAGGGCCCGGGGTGCTCGAGCAGCAGGAACGCGCGGACCGTCGACGCGGTGCCGGCCGGCTCCTCGCCGCGGTCGGCGCTCGCGACGCCGCAGCGGAACGGCGCGGTCGTCACCCGAGGACCTCGAGCAGCCCTTCCCGGACGAGGCGGCGGCACAGGACCAGCCGCGACTGCGGGTCGAGGTGGTCGGCCAGGTCGGCCGGGCGCAGCTCGCCGCGGGCGCGGACCTCCTCCAGGGCGGGCGCGAGTCGGGCCGGTACGTCGAGCACACGGTCGCCGAGGAGCACCTCCAGGCGCCCGTCGGTCCCGGGGAGCAGCACGCAGGGGTGGCCGGCGCGGCGACGGAGCGGCGTCTCGTCGCCGATCGCGTCGACGCGGAGCACGTCGTGGAGGCCGCCGGGCAGCCGGGGCGGGCGGCTGGAGAGGAAGCGGCGTACCTCCGACCGGACCGACGCCTCGGTGTCGACCTCCCGCACCCGCGCGGCCAGCGCCTCGAGCCGGTCGGCGAGGCCGGCGGCGAGAGGCGCGCGGTCGTCGAGGTAGCCGGCCGGCAGGTGCTCGTCGGCCACCTCGGCCAGGAGCGGCTCGACCGCGCGCTCGACCAGGCCGCGCCAGGTGAGCTGGTTGATGCCGATGGTGACGTGCAGGGAGACGGTGTCCTGGGCGCGGGCGGCGTGCGGCGTGCCGGTCGGGAGGTACATCGACAGTCCCGGCTCGAGCAGCACCTCCTCGGCGCCGTCCTGGCCGTGCACCTCCCACTGCTTGGTGCCGGCGGTCTGGAAGACGAAGACGTCGTGGCTGTCGGAGTGGACCGCGAAGCCCTGCGACCCCGGCGGGGTCAGGTAGGCGTTGGCCTGGCAGGGGTGGCCCAGCTCGAGCTCGAGCTGGGCGACCAGGCGGGTCAGCGGCGGGTGGTAGCGGTGCAGGCCCTGGAGGACGATCGTCGCGCCGTCCGCGAACGCCGCCAGCGCCTTGCGCCCGTCGACCAGGCCGGTCAGCTGCTTGCCGGCGAGCGTCGCCGAACGGGTGTACCGCGACTCCGGCAGCACTGCGCCGTCCTGGGCCAGCCGTACCGACGGCGTGCGGATCGCGGTCGAGGTCAGCAGGTGGTCGGCGTCGTCGAGCGACAGCAGGCCGACGAGGTCGGCCGGCGCCGTGCGGTGCAGGTGCACGCGGGACGCCCAGACCTTCTCGAGGAAGGTCCGGGCGTCACCGCTGAGCAGGTCGAGCGCCGGGTGCGGCCCGGGGGCGTGGTCGGTCAAGTCAGTCGTTCAGGCGTCGGTGCCGTCGGAGTCGCTGCCGTCGCCGTCGGTCGTGTCGGTCGCGTCGCCGTCGCTCGCGTCACCGTCGGTGCCGTCGCTGTCGGTGCCGTCGCTGTCCGTGCCGTCGGAGTCGGTGCCGTCGGAGTCGCTGCCGTCGCCGTCCGTGGTGTCGGTCGCGTCGCCGTCGCTCGCGTCACCGTCGGTGCCGTCGGAGTCGGTGCTGTCGGAGTCACCGATGCCCTGGGTCGGGTCGCCGGCGGGCACGGTGGTCATGTCGTCGTCGGAGAGGGGCTCTTCGGGGGTGCTGGTCATGGCGGCCTCCAGGGCTGGTGTCGGTCCGGACCTCTGGCCGATACCCACGGGGGTGGTCCGACACACGACGACCCCGGCCGGGCGGGGCGGTCAGTCGACGAGCCCCCGGCGGCGGGCGATGGCGGCGGCCTCGGTGCGGCCGGCGGCGCCGAGCTTGGCGAGGATGCGGGAGACGTGGACGGAGACGGTCTTGGTGCTGATGAACAGCTGCTTGCCGATCTCGCCGTTGCTCCGGCCCTCGGCAACGAGCGCCAGGATCTCCGCCTCGCGGGCGGTGAGCGCGTCGGAGGCCTCGGCACGCGGAGTCGGGCCGCTCAGGGCGCGCAGCTCGTCGAGGAGCGGCACGGCGCCGAGTCGGTGGGCGGCGGCGCGCGCGGCGTCGGCGACCTCCCGGGCGCCCGCCGGGTCGCCGGCGGCGCGCAGGACGCCGGCGAGCGCGGCGCGGGTGCGGGCGAGCTCGTGGACGTGGCCGTGTTCCTCGAACGCCGCGACCGCGGCGCGCCATGCGTCGACCAGCTCGTCCTGCGGGGGCGGGTGGACGCCGAGCAGCCAGGCGGCGCGGAGGGCCTCGGCACGCAGGCGGGCGGCCCAGGCGCGGCCCTCCGGTCCCCAGTGCACCGACGGGTCGGCCCGGTCGAGCACCTCGCGGCCGTCGGCGTGCAACCGGGCGGCCTCGGCGGCCCACGCGGTCCGTTCGCCGGCGGGAAGCCGGGGCAGCAGCGGGGCGAGCTCGCGCAGCGTGGCGGCGGCGAGCCGGATGCGGGCGCTGAACCACGGGTGCCAGATGCGGCCGAGGACGTCCACGGCGTCGGCGTACGCCGCCAGCACCGCCTGTCCGTCGCCCGCCCGGCCCGCGCAGACCAGCGCCAGCTCGGCGGCGTGGATCGCCACCCCGCCCTCGCGCTCCCAGAACCGGCGCAGCGCCCGGACCTCCGCGCCGACCTCGACGCCGCGCCCCTGCAGCACCTGCAGCCGCACCGCCTCGAGGATCGCCCCGGGCACCGGCGGGGCGTCGCCGTCGACCACGGTGCTGAGCGCGAGCGCGGCGTCCCAGTCCCCGCGGACGAGCTCGATGAGGGAGAGCTGCCAGCGGGCCTCGAAGCCGTACGGCGCCCAGGGCAGGCCCACCGCGACCGCCCGCTCCATGCCACCGCGGAACCAGTCCGCGGCCGTGTCCAGCTCGCCCCAGTCCTGGTAGGACCGGCCGAGGAAGAACCGTCCGCGCAGCTCGGCGTGGATCGCGCCGCTGCGCTCCGCGCGCTCGACGGCGTCGACGAGGGCGGCGCGCAGGCCCTCCTTCGGACCGGTCTTCTTCAGCGCCGACAGCGTGGTGATCGCCTCGGAGGCGAGCTCGGGCAGGTCGAGCCGCTCGGCCATCGCCAACGCGTCGAGCCCGACCGCCTCGGCCTCCTCCCACCGGCCCATCGAGCCGAGCACGTTCGCCTGGGTGGTCAGCACGCGCGCCCGCAGCGGCGTCTCGCCGGTCGGCGCGAGTGCGGCGGCCTCCGCGGCGACGGCAGCGGGGTCGAGGTCGGTCTCGATGATCAGCAGCACGGCGGCGTAGGCCGTCAGCAACCGTGGCCGCCACAGGGGTGAGGCGTCCGCGGGCAGGAGGTCCAGGTGCTCGCGCAGCAGCGCGGCCGCGCGCTCGGGCTCGCCGCTCTGCGTGAGCGCGTCCGCGGCGCTGACGACCAGCTTCGACAGGTCGACGTCGGTGTCGGCCTGCCGCCGCGGGTCGGCGAGCAGCTCGAGCGCCTGCTCGTAGTGGAGCGCCGCCTCGCCGGGACCGCCTACCGCGGTGGCCTCCCGGCCGGCGCGGACGCTGGCCAGCAGCGCGGTGTCGAGGTCGAGGGCGAGCCGTGCGTGGCGGGCGAGCTCGGCGGCGGTGCCGTGCGCGCGGCCGTCGCGCAGCGCCGCGGCGTACTGCGCGTGCAGCCGGACCCGCTCCCCCGGCAGGAGGTCGTCGTAGACCGCCTCGCCGAGCAGCGCGTGCCGGAAGGAGTAGACGGCACCGTCGGCGACCAGGACGTTCATCTCGACCGCCTCGCGCAACCCCTCGTCGACGGCGGCGGGGTCGAGCCCGGAGGCCGCCTCGAGCGACTCGTGGGAGACCCGGCGGCCGGCGGCACTGGCGGTGCGGACCAGCCGCCGGGCGGCGTCGCCGAGCCGGTCGAGCCGCACGAGCAGGAGGTCGGCGAGGTCGGCGGGGACCCAGTCGCCGGGCCCTCGGGCCGCGCTGGTCAGCTCCTCGACGAAGAACGCGTTGCCCTCGGCCCGGTCGACGATCGTCCGCAGCGCGTGCTCGTCGAGCCCGTCCGGGACGAGCTGCGCGACCAGCTCGCGCACGGCCGCCTCCGGGAGCGGGCCGAGCGCGACCCGCTCCACGCCCCGCAGCCGGCTCCACTCCGCGACCTGGCGGCGGAGCGGGTGGCGGCGGTGCAGGTCGTCGGAGCGGTACGACGCGACGACGGCGACCTGGCGGGCGAAGGACCGGCTGAACAGGAAGCTGAGCAGGTCGCGCGTCGACCGGTCGGCCCAGTGGGCGTCCTCGACCACCAGCAGGACGGGCGCCTCCTCGGCCGCTGCCTCCAGCAGCGCGTGGACGGCCTCGAACAGGTCGCCCCGCGCCAGCGCCGAGGTCTCGTCCCGGCCGTCGGCACCACCACGCTCGGGGTCGAGCACCCGGCGCCCGGGCTGCAGCCGCAGCAGGCCGGGATGCTCGGCGGTCACCTGCCCGACCAGCTCGGGACGATCGGCGGCGAGGCGGCCGAGGACCTCGGAGAACGGGAGGTAGGGCAGGGCGCTGTCGCCGAGGTCGAGGCAGTGGCCGGCCAGCACCCGCCAGCCGCGGTCGACGGCGAGGTCGCGCAGGGCGGTCAGCAGCCGGGTCTTGCCGACGCCGGCGTCCCCGGAGAGGAGGACGGCGCGGCCGGGCGCGGCCGGGTCGTGGTGCGGCTCGGCGTCGCCCAGGACGCCGAGCGCGGAGGCGGTCTCGGTGAGCTCGGTGTCGCGCCCGACGAGCGCCCGTGGGGTGGCCACGGGTCCCATCCTGGCCCGCTCCACCGACAAGCGCGCGCTCAAGCCGTCAGGCGGGTGACCAGGCCGAGCGAGGAGGTGCCGGTCGGCCACTGCGGGAACCGCGGCCGGGGGTGGCGGCGACGGCGCGCGTCGGCGACCTCGGCGCGGATCTGCTGGCGGCGGTGCTGCAGCTCGGCCTCGTAGCTGTAGGGGGTGTGCATCACGGTGGCTCCCGGTGGTCTCGGACGGTGCGCCCGGTCGGTGCGCTCGGTCGGAAGCCCCAGGTTCGTCCGCTGAGGTAGCCGCGCACATCGGACGACGTGCGTATCCCGCGCTCCGTCGACTACCTCAGCCGCCGGCCCATCGCGTACCTCAGGCGCCGCCGAGCACCGGGCGCCCGAACTGCCAGACGCCGGCGACGAGGGGGACGCCGGGCCGGTAGGCGAGGTGGACGTGCGAGGGCGCGTCGAGGAGGACCAGGTCGGCGCGGCGACCCACGGCGAGCACGCCGACGTCGTCCCGGTCGAGCGCGCGGGCACCGCCGGCGGTCGCGGCCCAGACGGCCTCGGCCGGGGTCAGCCCCATCTCCCGCACGGCCAGCGCGACGCAGAAGGGCATCGAGGACGTGAACGACGACCCCGGGTTGCAGTCGCTCGCCAGGGCGACGGTGACGCCGGCGTCGAGCAGCCGCCGCGCGTCCGGGTAGGGCTGCCGGGTGGAGAACTCCACGCCCGGCAGCAGCGTCGCCACCGTGCCGCTGTCGCGGAGCGCGCCGACGTCGGCGTCGTCGAGGTAGGTGCAGTGGTCGACGGCGGTCAGCCCGAGCTCGCAGGCCAGCTGCACCCCCGGGCCGGGGCCCAGCTGGTTGGCGTGCAGTCGCCCGCTCAGTCCCCGGTCCATCCCGGCGAGGAGCACGGTCCGCGCCTGGTCGGCGTCGAACGCGCCCCGCTCGCAGAACGCGTCGACCCACCGCGCGTGCTCGATGGCGGCGTCGAGCATCGGACCGGTGACGAGGGCGACGTACTCCTCGGGCGTGGTGCCGTCGGGGACGACGTGGGCGCCGAGGTACGTCGTCTCCTCGGTCAGCATCCGGGCGACCGCCAGGCTGCGCGCCTCGTCGCGGACGGTCAGGCCGTAGCCGCTCTTGACCTCCACGGTCGTGGTGCCCTGCCGCAGCATCTCGCCGACCAGCCGTCGCGCGCCGGACAGCAGCTGCTCGTCGGTGGCGGCACGGGTGGCGGCGACGGTGGTGCGGATGCCGCCGGCGGCGTACGCCGTGCCGGCCATGCGCGCCGCGAACTCCTCCGCCCGGTCGCCGGCGAAGACCAGGTGGCTGTGGCTGTCGACGAACCCGGGCAGCACCGCCCGGCCGCCGGCGTCGACGACCGCGTCCGCCGCGGGCGCCTCGGCGGCCGCACCCACCCACGCGACGCGCGCGCCCTCGACGACGACCGCTGCCCGCTCGATGATGCCGAGCGGACCGTCGCGCCGGTCCCCCTGCCGTTCCGGGTCGTTGGTGACCAGCTCGCCGATGCCGGTCAGCAGGGTGCTCACGCCGGTCACCGCCACACCTCCTCGATCGCCGTGGCGAGCGCGCGCCCCAGCGCCTCAGCCGCACCGTCCTCGTCCCGGTCCCACACGACCCGGCCGTCGACCATCGTCCGCACGACGTCCGTCGCGCTCGCCGCGAAGACGGCCGTGTGCTCGTCGGCGCCCGTCCCGGCGGTGCGGACCGACCGGGTGTCGACGACGACCAGGTCCGCCCGCCGCCCGACCTCGATCGCGCCGGCGTCGTCGACGCCGAGGCTGTCGTGGCGCGTCCCGGCGGCGAGCAGCTCGGCCGCGGTCCAGTGGCCGCGGGTGCGGGTCGCGAGCCGCTCGTCGAGCTCGAGGGCGCGCATCTCCTCGAACAGGTCGACCACCGCGTGGCTGTCCGACCCCAGGCTCAGCCGGGCGCCGGCGTCGCGCAGCCGCCGGCCCGGGCCGATGCCGTCGCCGAGGTCGCGCTCGGTGGTCGGGCAGAAGCAGGCGTTCGTGCCGCTGTCGCCCAGGAGCGCGACGTCCTCGTCGGTGAGGTGGGTCGCGTGCACGACGGTCGTGCCGTGCCCCAGCAGGCCCGCGTCGTGCAGCAGCCGCGTGGGGGTGACGCCGTACGCCGCCCGGCAGTCGTCGTTCTCGGCCGGCTGCTCCGAGAGGTGCACGTGCAGCGGCGCCCGGTCCCGGAACGCGCCCAGCTCCTCGCGCGGCACCGCCCGCACCGAGTGGATCGCCGCCCCCACGCGGAGCCGGCCCGCGGCGACAGAACCGGTCAACCGCGCGGTCCTGTCGCTCCAGCCGGCCGCGGACCCGTCGACGTAGCGCAGCTGCGCGGTCGTGGGCGGCGCACCGAACCCCGAGCTGAGGTAGCACGCGTTGAGCAGCACCAGCCGGATCCCGGCGTCCCGGGCGGCGTCGGCGAGCGCGTGGCCGAAGGCGTTCGGGTCGTCGTACGCCGTGCCGTCCGGCCGGTGGTGCAGGTAGTGGAACTCCCCGACCGTCGTGATCCCACCGGCGACCATCTCCCGGAACACCGCGCGCGCCAGCCGCCCGTAGCCCTCCGGCGTGAGCCGGCCGGCGACGTCGTACATCTGCTCCCGCCAGGTCCAGAACGTCCCGCTCCCCCGCTGCGTCCGCCCGCGCAGGGCCCGGTGGAAGGCGTGGCTGTGGCAGTTGGCCAGCCCGGGCAACGCGAGCCCGGCGACCCGCTCGGCGTCGGCACCGGCGACCGAGGCACCCGGCACGACCGCCGTGAACCGCCCGCCCTCCACCACGACGAGCACGTCGTCGCGGACCTTGCCGTCCACCCACGCCCGCTCGAGCAGCAGCCGGTCGCTCACCGCAGCGACTCCTCGAGCACGTCGGCCAGCGCCTCGACGCCGGCGAGGCAGTCGGCGATCTCCGCGTGCTCGGCCGGCGAGTGCGAGACGCCGGTCGGGTTGCGGACGAAGAGCATCGCGCTCGGGATGCCCGCGGCCGACAGCGCGCCCGCGTCGTGGCCCGCCTGGGTCGGGAGCACCGGCCACCGCCGCCGACCGGCGACCGGGTCCACGAGCGGCCGCTCGAACGACACCGCACCCGAGACCGACTCCGCCGTCACCGTCACCGAGGTCCCGTCGCGCTCGGCTCGCGCCACGGCGTGCTCGGTCACCGCAGCGACCAACGCGGTCAGTGCGGGCTCCGACGAGCACCGCGCGTCGAGCCAGGCCGAGACGCGCGAGGGGATGGCGTTGGTGCCGTTGGGCGCGACCTCGACCCGGCCGAAGGTGGCCCGGGCGTCCGGCGCGGCCAGCCGCGCCTGCTTGTTCGCGGCGAGTGCCGTCATCGAGAAGGTCAGCACCGGGTCGGCCCGGTCCTCCATCCGCGTGGTGCCGGCGTGGTCGGCGGTCCCGGCGAAGTCGAAGCGCCACCGGCCGTGCGGCCAGATCCCGCTCGCCACCCCGACCGGAGCGTCCAGGTCGACCAGCGCCCGGCCCTGCTCGACGTGGAGCTCGACGAAGCACCCGACGCCCTCGAGCAGGGAGGACGAGCCGCCCTCCACGACGTCGCCCAGCCGCACCCCGTCGCGGTCGGTGAGTCCCTCGACGTCCGCCCAGGTGACCGACCCGGTCGCGAGCCGCGACCCGAGGCAGGCCAGGCCGAACCGCGAGCCCTCCTCCTCGACGAACACCCCCACGCCCAGCGGTCGGGAGGGCACCACGCCGCGCTCGCGCAACCGGTCGACCGCCGCGAGCGCGGAGACCACGCCGAGCGGGCCGTCGTACGCCCCGCCGTCCACGACGGAGTCCAGGTGCGACCCGGTCAGCACGCCCGGGCCCGTCCCCGTTCCCCACCAGCCCACCGTGTTGCCGACCGCGTCGGTCTCGACGACCAGCCCGCGCGCGGCCGCCTGCTCGGCGAACCACGCCCGCAGCTCGAGCTCCGCGCTCGTCCACGGCTGCCGGAGGTACCCACCGGTCGCGGCCGACCGGCCCACCGGCGCCAGGTCCGCCCACATCCGCTCGAAGTCGTCGACGGTCGCACGTGGGTCAGCCACGGCAGGCCCCATACTTCCGCGCATGGAGTTCCAGGACGTCGTCCGTCGCCGCCGCATGGTCCGCAGGTACGACGAGCGGCCGGTCGACCCGGCCGTCGTCACCCGCCTCGTCGACAACGCGACCCGGGCGCCGAGCGCCGGCTTCAGCCAGGGCTGGGGCTTCCTCGTGCTCGACACCCCCGAGGACGTGCACCGCTACTGGGAGTCGACCGCCGGACCCGACGCGATGGCCGAGCCGGACTCGTGGCTCGCCGGGATGATGACCGCGCCGGTGGTGATCGTCCCGTGCAGCAGCAAGGCCGCCTACCTGGGCCGCTACGCCGAGCCGGACAAGGGCTGGACCGACCAGGAGGAGTCGCGCTGGCCGATGCCGTTCTGGCACATGGACACCGCGATGGCCAGCCTGCTGATCCTGCAGACGGCGGTCGACGAGGGGCTCGGGGCGTGCTTCATCGGCGTGCCGCCGGAGGCCTACCCGGCGCTCAAGGACGCCTTCGGCATCCCGCCGCAGTTCGACCCGGTCGGCGCGATCACCGTCGGCCACCGGGTGCCGGACCTCGGCGCCGCCGGCTCGCCCACACGCCGGCCGCGCAAGCCGGTCGAGGACGTCGTCCACCGCGGTCGTTGGTGAGTCGGGCACGCGCCCATCCCACCGTCACGGCCCGCGCCGGACAAGCACCCACCCGGTGTGCCGATCTCGCATCCGAGACCGTCGCGGCGCGGTAGCGTCGCGCCGGTGACGCCCGGGGAGAGCACAGGGGGAGGCGCGCGCGACCACGCGCGCGCCGTCGGGAAGCTGCAGGCGCTCGTGCGCATCCCGACGGTCAGCCATCGCGACCGGTCGCTGGTCGACACCGACGCGTTCGACCGGCTGCTGGTCGAGCTGGAGCGGCAGTTCCCGCTGCTGCACGAGCGGCTCGAGCTGACCCGCATCCCCACCCACGCGCTGCTGTTCCGCTGGCCCGGCCGCAGCAAGGAGCGGCCGGTCGTGCTGATGGCTCACCTCGACGTCGTCCCGGTCGAGGGCACCTGGCAGCACCCGGCGTTCTCCGGCGACGTCGTCGACGGGAACATCTGGGGCCGCGGCACCCTCGACGACAAGGGCTGCGTCGCCGGGATCTGCGAGGCGGTCGAGACGCTCCTCGAGGAAGGATTCGTGCCGGCGCAGGACGTCTGGCTCTCCTTCGGCTGCAACGAGGAGGTCTCGGGCGAGGCCGCGACGCTCGCCGTGGAGGAGCTGGTACGCCGCGACGTGCGGCCGTGGTTCGTCCTCGACGAGGGCGGGGCGGTCGCGAGCGAGGCGTTCCCGGGCGTGGCCGCTCCCGTCGGGGTGGTCGGCGTGACCGAGAAGGGCGTGACCTCTCTCGAGCTGCGCGTCGAGGGCCGCGGCGGCCACGCCTCGACCCCGGCACGGATGGGCCCGACCGCACGCATCGCCCGGGCGATCACCCGCATCGACCGCTCCCCCATGCCGGCCAGCACGCCGGAGCCGACGATCGAGCTCTTCCGCCGGCTGGCGCCGCACGCGCCACTGCCCCTGCGCGCGCTGATGGCCAACGCCGGCCGCCTGGGCCCGGTGCTCACCCGCGCGCTGATCGCGGCCGGGCCGGAGCCCGCGGCGATGACACGGACGACGTTCGCGGTCACCACCCTCTCGGGCAGCCCCGCGCTCAACGTGGTCGCCGCGACCGCGAAGGCCGGCGTCAACATCCGGATCATGGTCGGCGACACCGTGGCCGGCGTGCTCGAGCACGTGCGCAAGGTCGTCGCCGACGACGAGGTCCACATCGACGTCGTGGAGCAGGACGAGCCGAGCCCGGTCTCCCCGCGCGACGAGGCGTTCGGGCTCATCGAGACGACGATCGCCGAGCTGTTCCCCGACGCCGTCCCGTCGCCGTACGTGATGATGGCCGCCACCGACTCGCGCTTCTTCACCCGCATCTGCGACCGGGTCTACCGGTTCGCGCCGTTCCGGATGACCAAGGCGCAGCGCGAGTCGATCCACTCCTACGACGAGCACCTGGGCGTCGACGCGTTCCTGGACGGCGTGCGGTGGTACCGCCGCCTGATCGAGAGGCTCCCCTCATGACCGCCCCCACCGGCAGCAGCACCGGCCTGACGTCCGACCCGCGGGTGCGCGGCCTCGCCGCGGTCGTCGGCTTCCTCGTCGTCGTCGAGCTGGCGAGCGGGGTCCTCCAGGGCTACTACACGCCGATCTTCAGCGACATCGCCGACCACCTCGGGATCAGCGACGCCGACGTCAACTGGTTCGAGGCGGCGCAGCTGATCGTCTCCGCGCTGGTCGTGCCGCCGCTGGCCCGCCTCGGCGACCTGGTCGGCCACAAGAAGGTGCTGCTCCTCTCCACCGCCGTCACCGCCCTCGGGTCGTGGGTCCTGGCGTTCGCGCCCGGCTTCACGACGTTCCTCATCGGGTGGGCGCTGCAGGGCGCGTACGTCGTGTGGCTGCCGCTCGAGGTCGCGATCATCCACCGGCGCACCGCCGGCAGCGGGCGACAGGCGCTCCTGACCCGCCGGTCCGCCGCCGTGCTGGTCGGTGCGCTCGAGCTGGCCGTCATCATCGGCGCGCTGACCTCCGGGGCGCTCGTCGAGGCGACCTCGATGAACGTGCTGCTCGCCCTGCCGGCGATCGCGGTGACGATCTGCCTGGTCGTCATCTGGTTCGGCGTCGAGGACGTCCCGGGCGAGTCGCCCGAGGGGGTCGACTGGGGCCGCTTCGACTGGGGCGGGCTGGCGCTGGTGATCGCCGCGCTCGGCCTGGTGATGGCCGGCCTCGTCGTCATCCGGCTCGAGGGCCCCACCAGCGTGCTGGCGTGGGCGCTGGTGCTGGCCGGCCTGGCGACGTTCGTGCCCTTCGTGCGCCACGAGGACGCGCGGCCGGACCCCATCGTCGACGTGCGCCTGCTCCGTTCCGCCGGCCAGTGGCCGGTGCAGCTCACGGCGTTCCTCTTCGGCATGTCGGTGCTCGGCGCGCAGATCCCGCTGTCGACCTTCGCGCGGACCGACCCCGACGTCGCCGGCTACGGCCTCGGCGCGAGCGCGTCGTTCGTGTCCACGCTGATCGGCGTCTACGTGGTCTTCATGGCGATCGGCGCCTTCACGCTGCCGCTCACCTCCCGGCTGCTCGGCGCCCGCAACGCGCTGGTGTGCTCCGCGCTGCTGGTCGCGCTCGGCTACGCGCTGTGGCTGCCGCTGCACGACACCACCGCCCAGGCGCTCACCAACATGGCCGTGATCGGTCTCGGCTCCGGCGCGCTGGTCGCCGCACTCCCCGCGACCGCGGCTGCCGCCGCGCCAGCCGAGCGCACCGGCTTCGCGACCGGCATGACCAACGCGACCAAGACCGTCGGCGGCGCGCTCGCCTCCTCGGTCTTCGCGATCGCGCTGGCCGCGACCGGCTCGCTCGAGGGCCCCGACGAGGGCCAGGCGCCGCTCAGCGGCTACCTCACCGTGTGGTCGATCTGCGCGGTCGCCGCCCTGCTCGCCGCCCTCGTGCTGCTGCGGATGCCGGCCCGCGCGGCCGAGTCGCCGGTCGAGCACCAGACGACCTGGGTCTGAGCCCGGACCTGAGCCCTCGCGCCCGCTCCTAGACTCGGGGGCGGAGTGGATGACCGATGACCCAGCACCCCGACGAGCGGCCCGAGACCGCGCGCCCCACCGAGCGGTCGAACGCCGAGGACGAGGCCGAGCGGCGCAAGCGCAGCGGCCAGTCGGCCGCGCACGCCCGGATCGCCAACCAGGCCTCCTGGGTCGACCAGCAGGTCCGCGTCGCGATGGCGAAGGGCGAGTTCGAGGACCTCCCCGGCGCCGGGAAGCCGATCAAGGACCTCGGCAAGGAGCACGACCCCGACTGGTGGATCAAGCGGCTCGTCGAGCGGGAGCAGATCACGGTCCTCCCGCCGAGCGTCGCGCTGCGCAAGGAGGACGCCGGCCTCGACGACCACCTCGACACGATCGCCTTCGAGGGCGACGTGCGCCGCGAGGTCGAGGACTTCAACGCCCGCGTCATCCGGGCCCGCTACTCGCTCTCCCCGGGCCCGCCACTGATCACCATGCCCCGCGACGTCGACGCCACGATCGCGGCCTGGCGCGCACGGCGTACCGCCCGCCTCGAGGCCCAGCGCGCTGCCCTCGCCGCCTCCCGTCCCGAGCCCCGACGGCGCTGGTGGCAGCGGCGGGGCCGGACGGACTGAGCCGCGACCAAACCTGTCAGATCCGTCATACCGACGGGTAACCGCCCGCTGCTACGTTCCGCCCCATGACCGCCGCGAGCCGCAGCCCCAAGGACTTCTTCCGGCCTCTCGCCGTCGGCGCTCCGACGCCGCTGCGGGAGATCCCGGCCCGCCCGAGCCGGGCGATCCACTTCTTCGACCCGAGCAACCCGAAGATGGCCGCCAAGGTGCCGGACATGGTCGGCACGGTCGACGTGCTGCTCGGCAACCTCGAGGACGCGATCAAGGCCGACAACAAGGAGGCCGCGCGCGAAGGCCTGGTCGAGATCGCGCAGGAGACGGACTTCGGCCCGACCCAGCTGTGGACGCGGATCAACGCGCTGGACAGCCCGTGGGTGCTCGACGACCTCACCACCCTCGTGCCGGCGATCGGCGACAAGCTCGACGTGATCATGGTGCCGAAGGTGCAGGGCGCCGAGGACATCCACTACGTCGACCGGCTGCTCGCCCAGCTCGAGGCGAAGGCCGGCCTCGAGAAGCCGATCCTCGTCCACGCGATCCTCGAGACCGCGCGCGGCGTGGCCAACGTCGAGGAGATCTGCGGCGCGAGCCCGCGCATGCAGGGGCTCTCCCTCGGCCCGGCCGACCTGGCCGCGGACCGCCGGATGAAGACCACCCGCGTCGGCGGCGGCCACCCGGGCTACCTCGTCCGCGAGGACCCGCCCCGCATCGACGGCGTGGCCAACCTCGAGGCCAGCCGGGCGACGTACCAGCAGGACCTGTGGCACTACACGATCGCGCGCATGGTCGACGCGTGCGCGATGCACGGCATCTACCCCTACTACGGGCCGTTCGGCGACATCAGCGACACGACCGCGTGCGAGGACCAGTTCCGCAACGCGTTCCTGCTCGGCTGCGTCGGCACGTGGAGCCTGCACCCCAAGCAGATCGCGATCGCCAACCGGGTCTTCAGCCCGAGCGTCGAGGACGTCGCCCACGCCCGTCGCGTCGTCGCCGCGATGGGCGACGGCACCGGCGCGGTGATGCTCGACGGGAAGATGGAGGACGACGCCTCCCTCAAGCAGTGCCTGGTGATGGTGGAGCTCGCCGAGCAGCTCGCCGCCGTCGACCCGGAGCTGAAGCAGCAGTACGACGCGATCGAGACCGAGGCCTGAGATGACCGACTTCACCCCCCTGCGCAGCGTCCTCTACATGCCCAGCTCCAACGAGCGGGCGCTGGAGAAGGCCAAGTCGATCGCGTGCGACGCGCTGATCCTCGACCTCGAGGACGCCGTCGCCCCGGACGCGAAGGAGGCGGCCCGCGAGTCCGCCTGCGCCGCGGCCGCCAGCGGCGAGTACGGCCGTCGTACGGTCACCATCCGCGCCAACGGCATCGGCACCCAGTGGCACGACGCCGACCTCGCCGCGATCGCCCAGGCCGGTCCGGACGCGATCGTGGTGCCGAAGGTCGGCAGCGCCGCCGAGGTCCACCAGCTCGTCGACGCGCTCGAGAAGGCCGGCGCCCCGGACCACACCAAGCTCTGGGCGATGATCGAGACCCCCGTCGCGGTCCTCGACGCGCTCAGCATCGCCCGCGCGAGCGAGCGGCTGACGGCGTTCGTCATCGGCACCAACGACCTGGTCAAGGAGCTGTACGCCGAGCACGTCCCCGGCCGCGCCCCGATCCTCCCCAGCCTGCACACCATCCTGCTGGCCGCGCGCGCCGCCGGCATCGCGGTGCTCGACGGCGTCTACAACGACGTCAAGGACACCGACGGCTTCCTCGCCGAGTGCCGCCAGGGCCGCGAGATGGGTTTCGACGGCAAGACCCTCATCCACCCCGGCCAGGTCGAGGGCGCCAACACCGCCTTCGCCCCCTCCGAGCAGGCCGTCGAGGACGCCCGCGGGCTGATCCAGGCCTGGGAGGACGGCGCCGGGTCGGGCGTCGTCACCTACAACGGCCGGATGGTCGAGAACCTCCACGTCGACTCCGCCCGCCGCACGCTCGCCATCCACGAGGCCGTCCGGGCGCTCGGCTGAGGGGGTGTCACCATCCCAGGTTCGCTTGGGATGCTGACGCTTCACGGCCATTGCGAGGGCCGGGAAGCTCACATGTCCCCGGTTAACTTGGGATGCTGCGAGTCACACGCCGTCACTCCCACCCCGCCAGGAACTCCAGCACCACGTCGGCGGGCATCTCGCAGGGCTTGAGGAGCGGTCCGGAGGCGGCGAGGTAGAGGTTCGCGCTGACGACGTCGGTGCCGCCGAGCTCCTCGGCGTACACGCTCTGCTCGCGGCCGCCCACCCGGACCACCCGGGTGACGCCCCAGCGCCGCCCGGCGTAGGTCACCGCCGACCAGCCCTCCGGCAGCCGGTCGAACAGCGCGACCAGCCCGGCGTCACGGTCACCGCCCATCAGCGGCCCCGCAGCGCCTCCACCAGCCGGGCGACGCCGGGGTGGCCCCCGCCGGCCGTCAGCTCCTCGAGGGGTACGCCGAGGGGCAGCCGCCAGTTGTCGCGCGCGGTGGTGCCGGGGACGTTCGGGCGGCGCTCCTCGGCGACGGCGTCCTCGAGCGCGGCGGACAGCAGGAGCGACGGGGCGGTGCCGAGCTGGCGGTACGCCTCGACGACCGCGTCCTCGACCGGTGCGTCCTCGGCGAGCCCGTCGCGGCGCAACCGCGCCAGCAGGTCCTCCCGCCCGGAGCGGACGTCGGACTCGGCCATGTCGGTCGAGGCGAGCTGGTCCTCAGCGTCGGAGCCGGTCCACAACCCGGCGACGGTCGGGAGGTCGTGGGTGGTGACCGCGGCGAGCGCGGACGACGGCCACGCGGCGGGCTCGTCGTCCTCGAACCACAGCACCTTGTAGGACAGGATCCCGCGCTCGGCCAGCGCCTCGCGCACACCGGGCTCGACGGTGCCGAGGTCCTCGCCGACGACGACCGCGCCGGCGCGGTGCGACTCGAGCGCGACGATGTCGAGCAGGTCGTCGGCGGGGTAGCGCACGTACGCCCCCTCCTGCGGCCCTGCGCCCTCCGGGATCCACCAGAGCCGGAAGAGGCCCATCACGTGGTCGATGCGCAGCCCGCCGGCGCCGGCGATGGTGCCGCGGATCGACTCCACGAACGGCTCGTAGTCGGCCTCGCGCAGCCGCCACGGCACCAGCGGCGGCGAGCCCCAGTCCTGCCCGACGGAGTTGAGCATGTCCGGCGGCGCCCCGACGGTGATGCCGGGGGCCAGCACGTCGTCCCACGCCCAGGCGTCGGCACCGCTGCCGGAGACGCCGATCGGCAGGTCCTGCAGCACGGTGGTCGAGCCGGTCGCGGCACGCAGCTGCCGGTCCAGCAGCCACTGGAGCCACACGTGGAAGGCGATGTCGTCGCCGTGGTCGCGGACGTACGCCGGCACGCCGCCGGCGTCCTGCCGCCGCACCGCCTCGGGCCAGGCGAGCCGGTCGGGGCCGTGCTCCTCGGCCAGCGCGCACCAGGTGGCCCAGCCCTCAACGGCCTGCCCGGCGGACTCCCGCCACGCCACGAACTCCGGGTCGGCCGGGGTCCGGTCGAAGACCGCCCGCAGCACCGATCGCTTCAGCGCCCAGGCGCCGTCCCGCTCGACGAGGTCGGCCGACCGCAGGGTGGCCAGCTCGGCGTCGTGCCGCTCGAGGTCGGCCGGCTCGACGCCGGGCACGTCCTCGACGGCGAGGTAGACGGGGTTGCGGAAGCGCCGGGTCGCCGGCAGGTAGGGGCTGGTCTCCTGCGGCACGGTCGGCGCGACCGCGTGCAGGGGGTTGACCAGGAGGAACCCGCCGCCGAGCCGCTCGGTCCACTCGCGGAGGGTCCGCAGGTCGCGCAGGTCGCCGATGCCCCAGCTGCGGCGCGACCGCGCGGCGTACAGCTGCACCGTCCAGCCCCACGACTGCTCCTCCGGCACGTGGCAGCGGCCCGGCGACACGACGAGCCGGCGGCCGTCGGCGAGGCGGTGGTAGCCCAGCGGGAAGTCGTCGGGTACGACGTCGTCGAGCTCGCGGGTCGAGCCGTCCTCGCAGGAGACCGTCGACCGCAGGCCGGTCGCGCGGCCGGGCCGGGTGACGACCGGGGCCCGGTCCTCGAGGTCGGCCGGCGGCTCGCCGATCACCTCGCGCAGCCGGGCGACGGTCGCGTCGCTCGCCCGCTGCGGCTGGTCGTCGGCGTCCACCCAGTCCTGCTGGATGCCCCACTGGTCGACGTTCGGTGCGTTCACCCGCGCACGGTTCCCCGAAGGGTGCCGGGTCAGGCAGGTGGCATCGGGATCCGCACGCCCCGCTCGTGCGCCACCTCGACGGCCCGGTCGTAGCCGGCGTCGACGTGCCGGACGACCCCCATGCCGGGGTCGTTGGTGAGCACCCGCTCGATCTTCTCCGCGGCGAGCGGGGTGCCGTCGGCGACGCACACCTGGCCGGCGTGGATCGAGCGGCCGATGCCGACCCCGCCGCCGTGGTGGATGGAGACCCAGGTGGCCCCGGAGGCGGTGTTGACCAGCGCGTTGAGCAGCGCCCAGTCGGCGATGGCGTCGGAGCCGTCGAGCATCCCCTCGGTCTCGCGGTAGGGCGAGGCGACCGAGCCGCAGTCGAGGTGGTCGCGGCCGATCACGACCGGCGCCCTGAGCTCGCCGGAGGCCACCATCTCGTTGAACCGCAGCCCGGCGCGGTGCCGCTCGCCGTACCCCAGCCAGCAGATCCGCGCCGGCAGGCCCTGGAAGTGCACCCGCTCCTGGGCCAGCGTGATCCAGCGCCGCAGCTTCTCGTCCTCGGGGAAGAGCTCGAGCACCGCGCGGTCGGTCGCGGCGATGTCGGCCGGGTCGCCCGACAGCGCCGCCCAGCGGAACGGTCCCTTGCCCTCGCAGAACAGCGGCCGGATGTAGGCCGGCACGAAGCCGGGGAAGGCGAACGCCCGGTCGTAGCCGCCCTTGCGCGCCTCGTCGCGGATCGAGTTGCCGTAGTCGAAGACCTCCGCGCCCCGGTCCTGGAGCTCGACCATCGCCCGCACGTGCGCGGCCATCGACGCCCGGGCCCGCTCGGTGAAGCCGGCGGGGTCGGCGGTCCGCTCGCGCTCCCAGTCCTCGAAGGCCGTGCCGGCGGGGAGGTACATCAGGGGGTCGTGGGCCGAGGTCTGGTCGGTCACGACGTCGACCCGCACGTCGGAGTCCACGAGCCGCGGCAGGAGCTCGGCGGCGTTGCCGAGGACGCCGATCGACAGCGGCCGGCGCTCGTCACGAGCGGCGACGGCCAGCTCGAGGGCGTGCTCGAGGGAGTCGGCGCGGACGTCGAGGTAGCGGTGGTCGATCCGCCGCCGGATCCGCGCGTCTTCGCACTCGATGCAGATCGCGACGCCCTCGTTCATCGTCACCGCGAGCGGCTGCGCGCCACCCATGCCGCCGAGCCCCGCGGTCACCGTGATCGTCCCGGCGAGCGAGCCGCCCCGGCCGGTCACCGCGCCGGTCGCGAGCTTCTCGGCGACGGCCGCGAAGGTCTCGAAGGTGCCCTGGAGGATTCCCTGGGTGCCGATGTAGATCCACGACCCCGCGGTCATCTGGCCGTACATCGTCAGCCCGAGGTCCTCCAGCCGCCGGAACTCCTCCCACGTCGCCCAGTCGCCGACGAGGTTGGAGTTCGCGATGAGGACGCGCGGCGCCCAGGTGTGCGTGCGCATGACGCCGACCGGCTTGCCGGACTGCACGAGCAGCGTCTCGTCGTCGGCCAGGTCGGCCAGCGAGGAGCACAAGGCGTCGTACGCCGCCCACGACCGCGCGGCCTTGCCGGTGCCGCCGTAGACGACGAGGTCCTCGGGGCGCTCGGCGACCTCGGGGTCGAGGTTGTTCATCAGCATCCGCAGCGGCGCCTCGGTCTGCCAGGACCGGGCGGTCAGGTCGGTGCCCCGCGGGGCGCGCACGTCTCTCACGACATCTCTCCGATCACGGCCTGGACGGCGTCGACCACGGCGCCGGAGCGCACCAGGCCGACGGCCGTCTCGATCTCCGGCGCCAGGTGGCGGTCCGGTCCGGGTCCCTCGATGCCGGCGCCGCGCAGGAGGCGCACGACCGCGCCGGTCGCCGGCGACGGGGTGAGCGGCGCCCGCAGGTCCAGCGCCCGCGCGGCGGTCAGCACCTCGATCGCGACCACCTGGGTGAGGCCGTCGACGGCCCGGCGCAGCTTGCGCGCGGCCGACCACCCCATCGAGACGTGGTCCTCCTGCATCGCCGAGCTCGGGATCGAGTCGACCGACGCCGGGACGGCGAGCCGCTTGAGGTCCGAGACGATCGCCGCCTGGGTGTACTGCGCGATCATGTGGCCACTGTCGACGCCCGGGTCGTGCGCCAGGAACGGCGGGAGCCCGTGGCTGCGCGAGGCGTCCAGGAACCGGTCGGTCCGCCGCTCGCTGATCGACGCCACGTCGGCCGCCGCGATCGCCAGGAAGTCCAGGACGTACGCCACCGGCGCCCCGTGGAAGTTCCCGTTGCTCTCGACGCGGTCGCCCAGCACCACCGGGTTGTCGACGGCCGAGGCCAGCTCGCGCGACGCGACGAGCGCCGCGTGGTCGACGGTGTCCCGCGCGGCGCCGTGGACCTGCGGCGCGCAGCGCAGGGAGTAGGCGTCCTGCACCCGGTTGCAGTCGCTCCCCCGGTGCGAGGCGACGACCCCGGAGCCCGTGAGCAGCGCGACCAGGTTGGCCGCCGAGGCGGCCTGCCCGGGGTGCGGCCGCAGCGCCTGCAGCTCGGGGGCGAAGACGCGGTCGGTGCCGAGCAGCGCCTCCACCGACATCGCCGCAGCCACGTCGGCCGTCCGCAGCAGCAGGCGCAGGTCCTCGAGGGCCAGCACGAGCATGCCGAGCATCCCGTCGGTGCCGTTGACGAGGGCCAGTCCCTCCTTGGCGGCCAGCTCGACCGGGGCGAGCCCCGCGGCGGCGAGCGCCTCGCCGGCCGGCACCAGCCGGCCCCCGGCGTCGCGCACCTGCCCCTCCCCCATCAGCGCCAGCGCACAGTGCGAGAGCGGCGCGAGGTCGCCGGAGCAGCCGAGCGAGCCGTGCTCGTGGACCACCGGCGTGATGCCGTGCGTGAGCAGGTCGCCGAGGAGCCGCGCGGTGGCGGGCCGGACGCCGGTCCGGCCGGTCGCCAGGGTGGAGAGCCGCAGCAGCATCAGCGCGCGGGTGACCTCGCGCTCGACCTCCGGCCCGGAGCCGGCGGCGTGCGAGCGGACCAGCGAGCGCTGCAGCTGCGTGCGCTGCTCGGCGGGGATGTGGCGCGTCGCCAGCGCGCCGAACCCGGTCGAGACGCCGTACGTCGGCACCGGCCCGGCCGCGAGCGCGTCGACCACCGCGCGAGAGCGCTCGATCGCCTCGACGGCCTCGGGCGTGAGCCGGACCGGGGCGCCGTCGCGGGCGACCCGGACGACGTCGGCCGGGGCCGGCGGCGCGACCCCGACGAGCACCGGAGCAGGCTCCGGGAGGGCAAGCGGTCTGGACATGTCGTCATCGTGGGTCCGGCCGGTGACCACCGCCACAGCCGCGCCCCAGGGGCCGTCTGGGATCCGAGACTTCAGGCGTCACACCCGCATCGGACGCGACGTGTCCGGTAAAGCCTTGGTGACAAACCGGAGCCGGACCGCCGGCCGGCCGTGCCGCGCCGCCGTCCTCGCTCGCCCCCAGGTGTTTGACCAGGCATCATGTCGGGGAGGGAGCACAGGCCAGCAGCACGCTGTGGACCGCACGGGGGGTGTGGTCCACCAACCCAGGAGTTCCACTCATGCGTCGGATCCTTCCCGCCGGAGCGGCGACCGCCCTCGTGGTCGCCTCGGCGATCCTCTCCGTCCCCACGTCCACCCAGGCAGCGGTGGCCGACCGAGCCCCGGCCGCGAAGGTGAAGACCGAGTTCGCCATGAAGGCGACCGGTTACGGCACCCGCGTCCAGGGCGGCGCCGTTCCCGTCCAGTCGGGCACCACGGCGTACCAGACCATCGGCTGCACCAACAAGGCCGGCCTCTCGCGCAGGAACGACGTCGCCGCCGTGACCCTTCCCGGGCTCGGCCAGGTCGACGGCGTCCGCACCCGCGTCAACACCTTCACCAACAAGAAGAAGGGCCGCACGAGCGTCGTCTCCCAGCACGACGTGGCCCGCGTGAAGCTCGGCCCGCTCGTCCTGCGTGGCGTGAGCTCCAAGGCGACCGTGTGGCACGACAAGGACGGCTTCCACAAGAAGGTGGAGACCTCCCTGCTCGGCGTCCGCGCCGACGGCCAGACCTTCCCGGTCCCCACGCCCAACGTCCCGATCACGATCCCGGGCCTGGCGACGATCTACCTCGGCGACCAGAACGGCTACGCCAACAAGCAGGGCGCGTACGCCGCGGGCAACGCGATCAAGGTCGTGCTGCAGCCCAGCAACACCGTCGTGCGGATCGCCCACTCCGCGGCGAAGATGAACCGCGGCGTGAAGTCCGGCCGGTTCCGCGGCCAGGCCCACGGCACCCAGGTCGACGCGCTCGACCAGAACGTCAAGTCCGGCCCGCTCCCGCTGTCGTACATGCCCTGCCAGGGCACCGGCGGCAAGGTCCGGGAGAAGTCGGTCGCGGGTGTCGACCTCGCCGGACAGATCGTCGTCGGCGCGGTCCGCAACCGCCAGATGGGCAAGCAGAACCAGAACAAGGCGACCGGCTTCACCGAGTCGACCATCGCCGGCATCAAGCTCGGCCCGCTCGAGGTCAACGCGATCAAGGCCCGCGCCAACGTCACCCGCTTCCGCGACGGCCGTATCAAGCGCAACGCGAACGGCACCACGATCGGCGAGATCGTCGTCAACGGTGAGGCGCAGGCCATCCCGCCGATCGGGCAGGCGCTGGAGATCCCCGGCCTGCTCCGCCTCGAGGCCGGCATCGTCGAGAAGACCAGGCTCGGCGTCCAGGTGACCGCCCTGCGGCTCACCCTGCTCGACGGCACCGGCGCCACGGTCAACCTCGGCAACGCCCGGATGGAGATCCGGCCCGCGGGCGGGAAGAAGTAGCCCGCTCTCCCAGCACAGCACGGCCAGCACGACCAGCACGGCCAGCACGACCGACACGGGGTCGTGTGCCCGAGGACGCGACATCCCGCGGCCGGAGGCACACGACCCCGTCGTCGTTCCTGCTGGCTGATTTCTCACAGGCCACGATCCGGGACCACCACCACCGACCGGGCCGGCCGGGCGTTGACTGGGCGGCGTGGTGGCAGGACGGACGGCAGGTGGCGCAGCGGACGAGCTGACCGTCGGCGCGGCGCGGCGCTGGGCGATGCTCGCGGCCAGCACGCTGGCCCAGGGCGCGGCCGCGGTGATGATCCACGGTCCGGCGTTCCTCATCCCCGTGCTGCACGACCGCGAGGGGCTGAGCCTGGCCCAGGCCGGTGTGGTCGCGGCGGCGCCGACGGTGGGCGTGATGCTGACGCTGGTGCTCTGGGGCCTGGTCGTCGACCGTCGCGGCGAGCGCTTCGTGCTCCTGGTCGGCCTGGCCGCCACGGCGGTCGTGGGCGCGTTGGCGACGTTCGTCGGCGGCACGGTCCCGCTCGCGCTCACCCTCCTCCTCGCCGGCGCGGCGGCGGCCAGCACCGGGTCAGCGAGCGGGCGCGTCGTCGTCGGGTGGTTCCCGCCCGAGCGCCGCGGCCTGGCGATGGGCGTGCGGCAGATGGCGCAGCCGGCCGGCGTCGGGATCGCCGCTGTCTCCATCGCGGTCGTCGCCGAGCGGCACGGCGTGGCGGCCGCGCTCTGGGTGCCCACGGTCGCCGCAGCGCTCGCGGCGCTGCTCGTCGCCGCGGTCGTCGTCGACCCGCCGCGACCGGCGCCGGGCACCAACCGCACCCCCAACCCCTACCGGGCGGACTCCTACCTCGCCCGCATCCACGGCGTCTCGGTGCTGCTCGTGGTGCCGCAGTTCCTCGTGTGGACCTTCGCGTTCGCCTGGCTGGTCCAGGACCGCGACTGGTCCGCGGCGGCGGCCGGCGGGCTCGTCGCCGGGGCGCAGGTCGCCGGGGCGCTGGGCCGGATCGCGGCCGGCTGGCTCTCCGACGTCGTCGGCGCCCGCCTGCGGCCGCTGCGCTGGGTGGCGGTCGGGGCCGGCCTCTCGATGGGCGTGCTGGGCGTCGCGGCCGGGCTCGACTCTGCCGTGGCCGTGCCGCTCGTCGTGCTCGCCACCGTGGTCACGGTGGCGGACAACGGCCTGGCGTTCACCGCCGTCGCCGAGCGGTCCGGCCCCTCGTGGAGCGGGCGGGCGCTCGGCACGCAGAACACCGCGCAGTACCTCGCCGCCTCCGCCGTCCCGCCCGTCGCCGGCGCGATGGTCGCCACCTGGGGGTACGCCGCCGCGTTCGGCCTGGCCGCGCTCTTCCCGCTCCTCGCGGCGCCGCTGGTGCCGGTCGGCGACGAGCACGAGCTGACCTGACCGCGGGCGCGGCCGGGACCACGACCGCGTGACCGCAGCCACAGCCGGGTACCGCGCTTCCATGGACACGTGGATCTGGATCGTCATCGCCGTCGTCGTCGTGGCGCTCCTGGTGGCCGCCATCGTCGCGGCGACCCGCAGGAACAAGAAGCGCCACGAGCAGCAGCGGCTCGAGGCGCAGCAGCTGCGCCAGCAGGCCGTCACCCACGCCCCGGGCCTCTCGCAGGCCGAGGTGGAGGCGCGCGAGGCCGACGCCCGCGCGGAGCTCGCTCGCGCCCAGGCCGAGAAGGCGCGGTTGGAGGCCCAGCAGGCGCAGACGGGGCTCGCCCAGGAGCAGGCCCGTCAGGAGGACGTGCTCCGCGAGGCCGACCGCCTCGACCCCGACGTCGACCACCGCTCCTCCGGCTACACCCCGCAGGCCCCGACCCACGCGGGCCCGACCGAGCCGGGCCACACCCAGCCGGGCCACATCCAGCCGGGCCACACGGACCCGGGCCACACGGACCCGGGCCACACCGGGCCGGGCCACACCGACCCCTCGGCGGGCGCCCACCGCCGCGACGTCTGACCTGCGGGAGCGCCCGCGCCGCGGGCAGGCACCGGCTCTAGGCTCCGGCCATGGGTCAGGTGCCGGCGGCGACGCGCGCGCTGCGTGTGCTCCGGTTCCTCGCCAGCCAGCCCGACCCGGTGCCGCTGGACCGCATCGTCCGCGCCTGCGCGCTGCCGCGCTCCACGGCGTACCACCTGCTCAACGCGATGATCGCGGAGGGCTTCGTGGTGCACCTCGCCGAGGAGCACCGCTACGGGCTGGGGGTGGCGGCGTTCGAGGTCGGCAGCGGCTACTCCCGGCAGGAGCCGCTGCAGCGGATCGCGCGTCGCCCGCTCGCGGCGCTCGTCGACCGGGTCGGCCACAGCGCCCACCTCGCGGTCCTGCACGGTCGTGACGTCCTCTACGTCCTCGAGGAGCGCGCGCCCGGGCGGCCGCCGCTCGTCACCGACGTCGGGGTGCGGCTGCCCGCCTCGTTGACCGCGAGCGGGCGGGCGCTGCTGGCGCGGCTGCCGGCGGCCCAGGTGCGCGCGCTCCACCCCTCCGCGGACGCCTTCGTCGACCGCCACGGCCGCGGTCCGCGCACGCTCAGCGCGTTGCGGGTGCTGCTCGCCGAGACCCGCCAGCGCGGCTGGGCGACCGAGGACGGCGAGGTGACGCCCGGCTTGGCCAGCGTCGCCGCCGCCGTGGTCGACCACAACGGGCACCCGATGGCCGGGGTGGCCGTCACCTTCGAGAGCCCAGACCGCGAGAGCCCAGACCCCGAGAGCCCAGACCCCGGGAGCACCGGGCCGGACAGCGCCGCGATCGCCGAGGAGGTACGCCGCACGGCGGACCTGCTCACCCGCCGGCTCGGCGGCACCGCGTGAGGCCCGACCCCCGGGTCGGCCTGCTCCAGGTCGCGCTGGCCGGCGTCCTGTGGGGCACCGGCGGCCTCGGCGTCCAGGTGGTACGCGAGCACGTGCCGATGTCGGTCGGCACGATCAGCGCCTGGCGGATGGGCATCGCCGCGGTCGTCCTCGTGGCCGCCGTGGTCGCGCTCCGCTCCGGCGGGGCGCTGGTGCGGCTGCTCCGCGCCCGGCCCGGCCGGGTGGTGGCCGTCGGCTGCGGGACGGCGGCCTACCAGGCGCTCTACTTCGGCGCGGTCGTCTCCGTCGGCGTCACGGTCGCGACCGTCGTCAGCCTCGGCCTGGCGCCGGTGCTGCTCACCGTTGCCGAGTCGGTCCGCGACCGCCGACCGCCCGGGGCCGACCGCCTGCTCGTCCTCGTCGCCGCGCTCACGGGGCTGGTGCTGGTGAGCGTCTTCGCCGGCCACGGCGGCTCGACCGGGCCCCACCCGGTGCTCGGGGTCGTGCTCGCCGTGGCGTCGGGGTCGGCGTACGCGCTGGCGACCGCCCTGGGCGAGCCGCTCGCCCGATCGACCGGGCCCCTCACCCTGACGACCGCCACCACGACCGTCGGGACGCTCGCGCTCGCGCCGTTCCTGGTCACTGACGCCCTGCGGGGCGAGGTGGTGCTGACCGCCGACCCGGTCGTGGTCGCGACGCTGCTCTACCTCGGCGTGCTGACGATGGCGCTCGCCTACGGCCTGCTCTACGCCGGGTTGCGCACCGCCGACGGCAGCGCCGCGGTCGTCGCGACGCTGCTGGAGCCGGTCACCGCGGCGGTCGTGGCGGCGGTCTTCCTCGGCGAGCGGATCGGGCCCGGGGGCGTCGCAGGCACGCTCCTGGTCCTGGCCGCGGTCGCGGGGCTCGGCCGCCGTAGCCAAGACGCGGGCGGACCGTTGACCCCAGCAACGGAACCTGACTAGGTTCCACGTCTCATCGCCCCTTCCGGGCCGACACTGGGGAGCCTGCATGCCCGTACCCGGGACGCCGTCCGACCGACGCGACCGATCCCGGGGCCGGCGTCCCCGGGCCGGTAGCCGCCTGGCCGTCGCCGGCCTGGCCGCGGCCGCCCTGGTCGCCGGTGCGGTCGTGCTGCCCGGCGCGGCCGGCCTGCGCGGTGGCTCCTTCGAGCAGCAGCTCTCCACCGCGACGGCCGCCAAGGTCGCGATGGACGAGACCAAGAACGCCATCTCCCGCGCGGTCGGCTCCGGTGCCGACGCCGCCGACCCGACCAGCGCCGCGGACGCGCGGAAGGCGGCGGCGTACGTCGACTCCGAGCGCGCCCTGCCCGACCCGCGGCTGCGCCGCGCCGCCGTCATGCAGCCGCGGCGCCGCACCCCGCAGGACCGCTACGCGATGGCGAACGGCTGCTACGCGCTGGCCGGCAGCCCCATCTACTTCAAGCCGACGAGCCTCGGGACCTATCTCCTCTACGCGAAGGACCACACCTTCGTGACCGCCCGCGGCGAACGGGCGGCCCGGCCGTCCGCGGCGACGGTGTGGACGGCGCGCAAGCAGGGCAACCGGTTCACCTTCCGCAACGGCTCCGGCGCCCTGCGCATCGGCTCGGCCTCGAGCTTCACGCTGACCCGCACGAGCGGCTGCAGCGCCTACCCCGAGTCGCAGGTCGACGTCGTGGGCGGCCCGCACGCCGGCGTCACGCCGTTCCAGGAGGTGCGCGGGTACGTCGACGCGCACACCCACGGCATGGCCTTCGAGTTCCTCGGCGGGCAGGCGCACTGCGGCCGTCCCTGGCACGAGTACGGCGCGCCGTACGCGCTCGTCGACTGCCCCGACCACACCCTCACCGGCGGGTACGGCGGCGTGCTGGAGTCGGTGCTCAGCGGCACGCCCAACCACGACCCGGTCGGCTGGCCGACCTTCAAGGACTGGCCGGCACCGAACTCGTTGACCCACGAGGGCACCTACTACCGCTGGATGGAGCGGGCCTGGCGCGGCGGGCAGCGACTCTTCGTCAACCTGCTGGTCGAGAACAACCAGCTGTGCCAGCTCTACCCGCTCAAGCGGAACTCCTGCGACGACATGGACTCCGTGCGGCTCCAGGCCAAGCAGATGTACCGCTTCCAGGACTACATCGACGCCCAGTTCGGCGGCCCCGGCAAGGGGTTCTACCGGATCGTGAAGAACCCGTGGCAGGCGCGGAAGGTGATCAACGCCGGCAAGATGGCGGTGGTCATGGGCATCGAGACCTCGGTGCCGTTCGGCTGCACGATGAAGCTCGGCATCCCCGCCTGCAACGCCGCCGACATCGACCGACAGATCGCCGAGGTGCACCGGATGGGCGTGCGCCAGATGGAGCTGGTCAACAAGTTCGACAACGCGCTGTCCGGCGTGGCCGGTGACGCCGGCGCGATCGGTCCGGTCGTCAACGTCGCGAACTTCCTCGAGACCGGCACCTTCTGGGACATGCGGCACTGCGACCCGGCCGACGGGGAGTCGCACGACAACAACCAGGTCGCCGTCCCCGACATCAGCGCCGGCGTCCAGGACGCGCTCTTCGGCGCGATCGCCTCGCTCGGGCTGCCGACCGTGCCGCTCCCGCTCTACCCGCCGCCGAACCACTGCAACAACCGCGGCCTGACCACCCTCGGCGAGCACACCATCGAGACGTTGGCGAAGAAGAAGATCCTCTTCGACCCCGACCACATGAGCGTCAAGGCCCGTCGCCAGTCGATGGACCAGATCGAGGAGATGGGCTACTCCGGCGTCCTGTCCAGCCACTCGTGGTCGACCCCCGACACCTACCCGCGCATCTACCGGGCGGGCGGCTTCATCGCTCCGTACGCCGGCGACTCGACCGGGTTCGTCGAGAAGTGGCGCCGCCACGTCGGGTGGGCCGACGAGCGCTACTACTGGGGCCTGGGCTTCGGCGCGGACATCAACGGCCTCGGCGCGCAGGGGAACCCGCGCGGCGCGAACGTCAAGAACAAGGTGACCTACCCCTTCCGCGGCCTCGGCGGCGTGACCATCGAGAAGCAGCGGGCCGGCAAGCGCGTCTACGACATCAACGTCGACGGCGTCGCGCAGTACGGCCTCTACCCCGACTGGGTCGAGGACCTCCGCAAGGTCGCCGGCAAGGACGGCGCGGACATCGTCGACGACATGGCGCGCGGTGCCGAGGCCTACCTGCAGACCTGGGAGCGGGCGTACGGCGTGCGCCCCGACTCGTGCCGCAACCCCGGGCTGCGCAAGCAGCTCTCCGTGGTCGAGCGGCTGGTCCGCCGGGGCATGACCACGACGGCCGTCATGCGCAAGGTCGGCCAGCCCTACCAGCGGCTCGGCACGACGTACCGCTTCTGCGCCAAGGCGCCCGGCAAGCCCAAGGTGATGGTCCGGGTCGACTTCTCGCGCGCGGGCAAGGTCACCGGCGTGCGCCGCCTCTGACCGCGCCGGCGAACCGGGGCGGGCGGGGTCAAGTTACCCGCAGGTAGGATGCAGGTCACGGCTCGGGACCGATGACGTCCTCGGGCCAGGCACCTAGGCTCGCGGACGCGTCCGCGCCAGCGGGCGGCACCACAACGAGGAGCAGCATGCAGATCTTCGCCATCGTCGTGTCACTCGCCATCGCGGCGGTGGGCATCACCCTGTTCGTCCGCGCGATCAGGAGCATGCTCCGCGTCATCCGCATCGGCCAGCCCGCGATGAACCGCACCAACGAGCCCGGGCGGCGCGCCTGGGCGCTGGTCAAGGAGACCCTGGGGCACACCCGGATGCTCCAGTGGAAGCTCGTCGGCGTCGCCCACTGGTTCATCTTCGTCGGCTTCGGGCTGCTGTTCTTCACCCTCCTGACGGCGTTCGGCCAGCTCTTCGACGCCCACTTCACGCTGCCGCTCATCGGCACGTTCTTCCTCTACGAGTGGATCTCCGAGCTCTTCACCGTCGTGATGCTCGTGGCGATCATCGGCTTCATCGCCTACCGCGCCACCCGCCCGAAGGAGCGCACCCGCGGCGTCAAGGGCCGTTTCTGGGGCTCGACGATGTGGCAGGGCTACTTCGTCGAGAGCGTCATCCTCGGCGTCGGCCTCTGCATCATGGTGCTCCGCGGCCTGGAGTACGCCCTGCTCGACCACGAGGGCTCCTCGCACGCCTCGCTCCTGCACTTCCCCTTCACCGCGTGGCTCGGCCAGCTGTTCTCCGGCCTCTCCCTCGGCACGATCGAGAACCTGATCTACCTCGTCGCGATGCTGAAGATCCTCATCTCCTTCTCGTGGATGATCACGATCTCGCTCAACATCGACATGGGCGTCGCCTGGCACCGCTTCACGGTCTTCTTCAACATCTTCTTCAAGCGCGAGGCCTCGGGTGCGACGGCGCTCGGCGCGGTCAAGCCGCTCACGAACAAGGGCGAGCGGGTCAGCCTCGACGACATCGACGACCTCGACGAGGACGCGTCCCTGGGTGTCGGCACCGTCGAGGACTTCAGCTGGAAGAACATCCTCGACTTCACCACGTGCACCGAGTGCGGGCGCTGCCAGTCGCAGTGCCCCGCGTGGAACACCGAGAAGCCGCTGTCGCCCAAGCTGCTGATCACCGCGCTGCGCGACCACGCCTACCAGAAGGCGCCGTACGTCCACGCCGGCGGCGAGGGCAGCGAGGCCGCCACCGCGCTGCTGGAGAAGGACGAGGTGCTCGCCCGCGAGGCCGAGCGCCCGCTGGTCGGCGACACCGGTGACGACTGGTTCTACATGCCCGACAGCGGCGCCGCGGTCATCGACTCCGAGGTGCTGTGGAACTGCACCAGCTGCGGCGCGTGCGTCCAGCAGTGCCCGGTCGACATCGAGCACGTCGACCACATCATCGACATGCGCCGCTACCAGGTGCTCGTCGAGTCGAACTTCCCCGCCGAGCTCAACGGCCTCTTCAAGGGCCTGGAGAACAAGGGCAACCCCTGGAACATGTCGCCGAACGCGCGCATGGACTGGGCCAAGGGCCTCGACTTCGACGTCAAGGTCGTCGGCGAGGACATCGAGTCGCTCGAGGAGGTCGACTGGCTGTTCTGGGTCGGCTGCGCCGGCGCCTACGAGGACCGCCAGAAGAAGACCACCCGCGCCGTCGCCGAGCTGCTCGACATGGCCGGCGTCTCCTTCGGCGTCCTGGGCAACGGCGAGACCTGCTCGGGCGACCCCGCCCGCCGCGCCGGCAACGAGTTCGTCTTCCAGGGCCTGGCCCAGCAGAACGTGGAGACGTTCCAGGAGTACAAGGTCAAGAAGGCCGTCACTACCTGCGCCCACTGCTTCAACACGCTGAAGAACGAGTACAAGGAGTTCGGCATCGAGCTGGAGGTGGTCCACCACACCCAGCTGCTGAACCGCCTGGTCCGCGAGGGCAAGCTGACGCCGGTCAACACCGGCGAGGGCGCGCACAAGCGCTCGATCACCTACCACGACCCCTGCTACATCGGTCGCCACAACGGCGTCTACGCCCCGCCGCGCGAGCTGCTCCAGGTCCTGCCGGGCGCGGAGTACGTCGAGATGGAGCGCAGCTCCGAGAGGTCCTTCTGCTGCGGCGCCGGTGGCGCGCGCATGTGGATGGAGGAGAACACCGGCGAGCGGATCAACGTCAACCGCACGAAGGAGGCCGTCGACACCGGCGCCGACCAGATCGCGGTCGGCTGCCCGTTCTGCCGCGTGATGCTCTCCGACGGCCTCACCGCCCAGCAGTCCAAGGGCGAGGCCCGCGAGGAGGTCGAGGTCCTCGACGTCGCGCAGATGCTGCTCGCCTCGGTCAAGGGCGAGGTCGCCACGAAGATCAAGCCCGGCGGCGGTACGCCGTCCGCCAAGGCCGCGCCGTCCGAGGACGTCAAGGCCGAGCCGGAGCAGGGTGACGACACCCAGGCCTCCGACGACGTCGTGACCGACACCGCCGACGCCGGCCCGCTGGCCAAGGCCTCGGGCGGGTCGTCGCTCTTCGACACCGACGCTCCCGACGCGGCAGCCGGCGACCAGGCGGCGTCCGCCTCCACCGAGTCCTCACCCGCCCAGGAGGCGGAGGCGGCCTCGAAGGCGGGCTCCGGCTCCAGCGGCTCCGGCGGCGGTTCCTCGCTGTTCGACCTCGGCGGCGACGACGCCGGCTCCGACGAGCCGGCCGCGAAGGCCGAGGCGAAGACCGAGCCCGCGGCGAAGGCCGGCGGGTCGCTGTTCGACCTCGAGAGCGACGAGCCCGAGGCGAAGGCGGAGCCGAAGTCCGCGCCCGCACAGCAGACCGAGGCGAAGGTCGCCGCGCAGGAGTCCGACCTCGGCTCCGGCGGCTCGCTCTTCGACCTCGGCGGCGAGGAGCCCGCGAAGGCGGAGCCGAAGACCGAGGCGAAGACCGAGGCGAAGGCCGAGGCGAAGGCCGAGGCGAAGGCCGAGCCCGCGCAGCAGACCGACCTGGCCTCGGGCGGCTCGCTGTTCGACATCGCCGCGGACGAGCCGGCGCCGGCGAAGGTCGAGGCGAAGGCCGAGGTCAAGGAGGAGCCAAAGACCGCCGAGCCCGAGCCCGAGCCGAAGGCCCAGGCCAAGGCCAAGGCCGAGCCCGCGCCGGAGATGAACGAGACCGACCTGTCGTCCGGTGGCTCGCTGTTCGACATCGAGGCCCCCGCGACCCCGGAGCCGAAGGCCGCCCAGCCCGAGACAGCACAGCCCGAGGCGCCGTCCCGGGAGGACGAGGTCGTCGAGTCCGCGCACGCTCCGGAGTCGGCCGACACCGAGGCCGAGGAGGTCGTCGAGACCGAGACGGCCACCCCGGCAGCGGAGGCCCCGAAGGCGGCGGCGACGCCGTCGACCTCGATCCCCGAGGGCGGGTCGCTCTTCGACATCGCCGCCCCCGAGGCCGTGGCCCAGCCGGAGAAGCGCCCGGAGCCGGCGACGACCGAGGCGAAGGCAGCCACCGAGGCACCGGCCGAGCCGGCCACCCCGGCGGACGCCCCGAGCGGCGAGGCGGTCAGCGCCGCCGCCACGGCGATCGCGAGCGACGACCCCGCACCGGAGCCCGAGGCCGCGGCGGAGGCACCTGCCGACGTGGAGGCCGAGGTCGAGGAGTCCCGCACCGAGGTCGAGGAGTCCCGCACCGAGGACGAGGCCCCCGCCACCGAGCAGGCCGACGCCGAAGCCGAGGCCGCCGACGAGCCGGTTGACGAGGCCGATGACGAGCCGGCCGAGGAGGAGCCGGCCGAGGAGAAGCCGAAGCCGACCTCGAGCGGCGCGGCGAACCAGCCGCGGACCGACGTCGAGATCTCCGAGGGCGGGTCGCTCTTCGACCTCTGAGCCAGGCACCGCACGACCGACGGGGTCGTGTGCCCGAGGACGCGGCGTGCCGCGTCCGGAGGCACACGACCCCGTCGTCGTTGCGGGGGCGGCCCGGGCGGTAGGTTCGGCGCGCCGACGAGTCCGGCGAGGAACCTGGGGGAGGGACACCGATCAGCACGCCGCAGCACGCCCCCGCAGGGCCGACCGTCGACGTCAGCCCGGCACGCCGCTGGGCCTCGCTCGCCGTCCTGTCGGCCAGCCTGCTCGTGGTCACGATGGACCTCACGATCCTCAACGTGGCCCTGCCCGACCTGGCCGCCGACCTCCGCCCGTCGGCGACCGAGCAGCTGTGGATCGTCGACAGCTACTCGCTCGTGCTGGCGGGCCTGTTGATCCCGATGAGCGCGCTCGCGGACCGCTGGGGCCGCAAGCGGCTGCTGCTGCTCGGGTTCGTCGTCTTTGGTGCGGCCTCGGCGCTGGTCGTGCTCACCGACTCCCCCTGGCAGGTGGTCGCGACCCGCTCCCTCCTCGGCGCCGGCGGCGCGATGATCATGCCGACCACGCTGTCCCTGCTGCGCTCGGTCTTCACCGACCCCGCGGAGAGGGCGACCGCGCTCGGGGTCTGGGCGGCCGTCTCCGCGCTCGGCGCGGCGATCGGCCCGATCGCCGGCGGGCTGCTGCTCGAGCACTTCAGCTGGCACGCGGCGTTCCTCGTCAACGTGCCCCTGATGCTGGCCGCGGTGGTGGCCGGCGCGCTGATCCTGCCCGAGGCCCGCGCGGCGAGCGCCGCGCCGTGGGACCTGCCGTCCGTCGGGCTGTCGATCGCGGGGATGGTCGCGCTGGTGTGGGCGGTCAAGCGGTTCGCCGAGGAGGAGACGTTCGCGGATGCGCTCGGCTGGACGGCCCTGGCCGCGGCGGTCGCGATGCTCGCCACCTTCGTCCGCAGGTGCCTGGTGCGCGACGAGCCGCTGCTCGACGTGCGGTTGTTCCGCCGGCGCCCGTTCACCGCCGGGGTCGTCGCGGCCCTGATGGCGATGTTCGCGATGGCGGCGATCCTGCTGCTGCTCGCGCAGTGGCTGCAGCTGGTCGAGGGGCACTCGCCGCTGGGCGCCGGGGTGCGGCTGCTGCCGCTGGCCGGCGGAGGGCTCGTCGCCTCGCTGCTGGCCTCACCGCTCGCGTCGCTGGTGGGCGCCCGGACCGTGCTGGCCTCCGGCCTCGGCGTGGCCGGGATCGGCGCGCTGCTGCTGCCGGTCGTGCCCGGCGACCTCGGCTACCCGACGGTCGCGGTCGCGATGGCGCTCGTGGGCGCCGGGGCCGGCTCCCTGGCGATCGGTTCGGCGATGATCATGGCCGGGACGCCGGCCGAGCGGGCGGGCAGCGCGGCGGCGATCGAGGAGACGGCGTACGACCTCGGCAGCGTGCTCGGGGTCGCGGTCCTCGGCAGCGTCGCCTCGGTCGTCTACCGCGACCACCTCGCGACCGGCCCGCTCGTCGCCGACGGCCTGCCCGCCACGGCGGCCCGGGCGGCGGAGGACTCCCTCGGCGCCGCCGTCGACGTCGCGACGGCTGCGGGGGCACCGGCACTCGCCGCGCAGGCGGGCGCGGCGTTCACCGACGCGCTGGTCGACACCTCGCTGGTCGCCGGGCTGGTGATGGTCGCCGTCGCGGTCGTCGTGTGGCTCACCGCGCCGCGCGGGCTCGACATCACCCAGCAGCAGCACTAGCCGCCATCAGTCGGCGGACGGGTCCTCCGCCCCGCCGTCGGGGACGTACGTCGGCCGCAGCACCGCCCACGCGACGAAGACCAGCCCGACGACGAGCATCGCGAGCCCGGCCCAGAGGTTGGCGTTCACCCCGCCGGTCTTGTCGGTCTCGGGGTCGCCGAGGAGCCCCATCAGCGTGAGGATCACGCCGTAGGCGGCGAGCAGCCCGCCGATGATGTTGCGGATGTCGAGGGCGCCGGCGCGGTGGCGCCGCTGGGTAGCGCGGGCGGGAGCAGTGGGCACGGGATCTCCTCGGGTGAGGGCGGGGGTCAGAACAGCACGTTGAGGACGACGACCATCGCGAGCGCGACGCCGGCCAGCGGGAGGGTGCGGCGGTACCACGGGTACGACGCCTCGTCGGCGTCGACGAGGTCCTCGCGCGGGGTCTCGGAGTAGACGAGGCCCTTGAGCTCCTCGACCGGCTTGGGCCTCGTCACCAGCGACACGACGACGCTGAGGACGATGTCGACGACGAACGCCGCACCGGCCGCGAGGAACGCCGCACCCTGGCCGCCGACCGGGATGACGCCGAGGCTCAACGAGCCGAACGCGTCCTCGCTGAGGAAGGCAACCGCGACGGCGGAGAGCGTGCCGGAGACGAGGCCGACCCAGCCGGCGGTGGCGGTCATCCGCTTCCAGAACATGCCGAGGATGAACGTCGCGAACAGCGGGGCGTTGAAGAACCCGAACAGCGTCTGGAGGTAGTCCATGATGTTCGAGAAGTTCGTGGCGAGGTACGCCGTGCCGACGGCGATGACCGTCGCGCCGACGGTCGCGAGCCGCCCGATCTTCAGGTAGTAGTCGTCGTCGCGGTCCTTGACGGCGTACCGCTGCCAGAGGTCGTAGCTGAAGACCGTGTTGAACGCGGAGATGTTGGCCGCCATGCCGGCCATGAAGGCCGCGAGCAGACCGGCGATCGCGACGCCGAGCAGGCCGTTGGGCAGCAGGTCGCGCATGAGGTAGAGCAGGGAGTCGTTGTAGGTGACGGTGCCGCCGGTCCCGCCGGCGACCTGCTCGCCGGCCTTGGTGTCGGCGATCTCCGAGACGAGCACCGCCGCGATCATGCCGGGCAGGATCGTGATGAAGGGGACGAACATCTTCGGGAAGGCGCCGATGATCGGCGTCTTGCGCGCCGAGGAGATCGAGTCGGTCGCCATCGCGCGCTGGACCTCGACGAAGTTCGTCGTCCAGTAGCCGAAGGACAGCACGAAGCCGAGGCCGAAGACGATGCCGACGACCGAGAGCAGGTCGGAGTCGAAGCCCGAGAGCGCGTTGCCCGGCCAGGAGTTGAGCTGCTGGGCGGCGGGCGCGGTCTCCGGGTTGTCGCCGGCGGCCTCGGTGATCTTGTCCGTCAGCCCGCCCCAGCCGCCGACCCGGTCGAGGCCGATGAGCGTCAGCGGCAGCAGCGCCGCCACGATGACGAAGAACTGCAGCACCTCGTTGTAGATCGCGGCGCTCAGGCCGCCGAGGGTGATGTAGGACAGCACGACGACCGCGGCGACGAGCAGCGCGACGAGCAGCGGCCAGCCGAGCAGCGCCTGGATGATCGTGCCGAGCAGGTAGAGGTTGATGCCGGCGATGAGGAGCTGGGCGACCGCGAACGAGATCGAGTTGACCAGGTGCGCGCCGGTGCCGAACCGGCGGTACATGAACTCGGGGACCGACCGGACCTTCGAGCCGTAGTAGAACGGCATCATCACGACGCCGAGGAACAGCATCGCCGGGATCGCGCCGACCCAGAAGTAGTGGACCGTCGGCAGGCCGAACTCCGCGCCGGAGGCGGACATGCCCATGATCTCGACGGCCCCGAGGTTGGCCGCGATGAACGCCAGGCCGGTGACCCAGGCGGGCAGCGAGCGCCCGGACAGGAAGAAGTCGACGGAGTCGGAGACCTGGCGGCGGGCCATCAGGCCGATGCCGAGGACGACGGCGAAGTACAGCCCGACGATCAGGTAGTCGACGGCGTTGGCGTCGATCAACGTGTCGCTGGCGAGGACGGTCGGTGCCCAGCTGGCCATGGACGGCCTTTCGTGACGGCGGTGCGAGGGGACGGCCGTGGCTCGTGGTGCGTGAGCGCGGCCGTCTGGGCAGTTGCCCGGAAGCGTCCGACGGCAAACGGCGCCGCGGTGACATCACCAGGACCTTGACGTGACGTCATCATGGTGTCATCGTGGTGCACATGGACATCACGCCGTACGTCGAGTCGTTGCGCCGCGACCTCCTCGCGGCCGCCGAGGCGGCCGGACCGGAGGCGCGCCAGGTCGCGGAGCGGCTGGCGTTCGCGCTCGACCCGGCGGCGCGGCTGGCGATGATGGAGGCCGTCTCCCAGGCGGCCGCGGAGATCACCGCCGAGATGCCCGCGGGTGGCGCCGCGGACGACGTTCACCAACCAGGTGTTCAGGGACTGGCCCGACCGGCCGGCCAGCTCCTCGGCGCGGGTCTTGACCGACTCGGGCAGCCGGAGGGTGATCCGGGTGACGGCGTC
>NZ_JAANMS010000038.1 GCF_011250565.1 Nocardioides sp. IC4_145 | reverse complement strand
GCACCGGAGTGGTGGGCGCCGGGGTGGTGGGCGCCGGAGTGGTGGGCGCGGGCGACACGATGGTGCCGTAGCGCACGGAGTAGTGCGACACCGCTTTGCCCGACGGGTGCGTGATGGTGAGGGTGTGAACCGGCTTCCCGAGATCCGCCGTGACCGGTCCGTTGCCCTGCTGAGCACTGCCGGCCTTCACGCAGTAGCCGACGATCATCTTCCCGGCAGGGGCGTGGACGGTGACCGCCATCGGGTCGCCCTTGGTGTCGATCTTCCCGGACGAGAGCGGGGCGCACACCTGGTCCGTGCTGGGCGCCGCCACCGAGGTGGGCGCGAGACTGACGACCGGGACGACGACGGCGGCCGCCGCGAGGGCGGCGAGCGGGGCGATGCGGTTGCGCACGAAGGTCTTCTTCCGAAGGAGGGAGCTTGGTGGAAGAAGCGTCGCAGCGGTCTCGGCCGATCAGGCCTCTGTTGAGGGAACCTTGTGGCGGGAGGGGACAACCTTGTGGTCGTCTTGAGGAACGGCAGGCCCGCCGAGGTGCCGGACGTCCGGGATGAAGGCTGCGGCGAGCGCGGCGAGCAGCATGACGACGCCGATGACGGCGAAGCCGAGGGTGTAGCCGCGCTCCTCCGGGATGCCGCTCGGCAACACGTGGGCGGTCACGATCCCGGCCATGACGGCCGACCCGACGGCGCCTCCGATGGTGCGGATGTTGGCGTTCATCCCGTTCGCGACGCCGGTCTGCTCCGGCGGCACCGAGGCGATGACGACGCCGGCGAGGCTGGAGAAGATCAGGCCGGAGCCGAGGCCTTGGACGGTCGTGGCGGCGTACAGCTGCCAGGTCTCGTCGTGGAGCAGGGCCATGGAGAAGTACGTCGCCGCCGCGGCGAGCGCGCCGGTCACCACGACCACCCGGGCGCCGAGCGTCCGCACGAGCCGGGCGGTGACGAACCCGACGAGGAAGCTCGCGACCGCGGAGGGGAGCAGCAGCCACCCCGACTCCGAGATGGTCGCGCCGAAGCCGTAGCCGGCCTCCTCGGGGGTCTGCAGGAACTGCGGCAGGAAGCCGAACGACGCGAACATGCCGAAGCCGACGAAGCCGGAGACGAGGTTGGTCGTCCACACCCCGCGCCGGCGCATCATCCGCATGTCGATCATCGGCACCGGTGCGCGCGTCTCCGTGCGGACCCAGGCGACCAGCAGCACGACCGCAGCAGCGAGCAGGCCGAGGACGCGGCCGGACGCCCAGCCCCACGCGTTGCCCTTGCTCAGCGCCAGCAGCAGCGAGACGAGCCACCCGCTGAGCAGCAGCGCGGGCAGCACCGGCAGCCGGGCGGCGGTGCGCACGGGCGACTCGGGCACGAACAGCAGGGCGGCGACGGCGGCCGCGGCGGTCGCGAACATCGGGAGCAGGAACAGCCAGCGGTAGCCCAGCCCGTCCACGATCGGCCCGGCCACCACCACCCCGATGCCGAAGCCGGCGGCGGTCAGCGAGGCGATCACGCTCAGGGCGGTCGGCATCCGTCGTCCGAACTCGTCGCGGATGATGCCGAACGACAGCGGCAGCACGCCGCCTCCCGCGCCCTGCACCACGCGCGCCGCGATCAGCCAGCCGATGCTGGGCGCGAAGGCCGCCATGAGGGACCCGACGACGAGCGCGCTCATCGTGATGACGAGCATCCGCACCTTGCCGACCACGTCGCCGATGCGGCCGAGCAGGGGAGTGCAGATCGAGGCGGAGAGCAGGTACGCCGTCAGCACCCAGGTGACGGTCGCCTGGTCGGTGTCGAGCTCGACCTGGATCCGGGCGAGGACCGGCACGATCAGCGACTGCAGCAGCGAGAACGACGCCGCGGCCGTGGCCAGCACCGCGAACGTGATCGCGGGCCGGGAGCGTGGTGCTACGGGTCAGCCCAGCTTGAGCGTGGCGGTGATCCGGGTGCCCTCGGAGCGGTCGATCTGGAGGCTCTGGCAGATCGACTCGACCAGCGCGAGGCCGCGCCCGCGCGGGGCGTACATGTCGACCTGCGTCACGGTCGGCTCGGCCTCGCTGCCGTCGTCGCGCACGCAGAGCGTCAGCATGCCGTCCTGCACCCACCAGGAGACGTGGATGGCGTCGTCGTCGGACCGGCCGTGCTCGACGCCGTTGGTGACCAGCTCGCTGACCACGAGCGCCGCGTCGTTGACGATGCGGTCGGGCACGCCCGCCTGCGTCAGGAAGTCGTGGAGCTGGTGCCGCGCCGCGGTGGCGGCGGCCAGCTCGAAGGGGAGCCGGTAGGACCGGACGTCGCCGGTGCTCATGCGGTCCGGTAGGGCATCGCGCACACGTGCAGCACGCGCTGCGCGACGGACCCGTCCTCGGCGACGAGGTCGAGCTCGGCCCCGGCGTTCCTCATGTTCTTGTGGGCGGTGGCGAGCACGCCGATGGCGAGGCTCGGCATGAAGTCGACGTCGCTGAGGTCGACGACGAGGGTCTCGGCGAAGTCCTGGCTGTACTTCTGCAGGACGTCGCGGAACCGGGGGCCGGCGAGCTCGTCGATCGTGCCGCTCACGCGCACGGTGCGGCTCTGCTCGTCATAGTCCGCACTGAAGGGTCGGTCCAACACCCGGTCATCGTAACGGAGGCGGTCGCCGGCCGGGTCGGCCGTGCCCCTCGGCACGCGCGGGGGTCAGTGGAACCGGATGGCGAGGACGGTGGTGTCGTCGTCCTTCTCGCCAGGAACTGCCTCGACGAGGCGGTCGATCCACCGGTCGAGCGGGTCGTCGCCGGGGCCGGTTCCGCCGGCCTCGCGCAGCAGGTCGAGGGCGGCCAGCAGGTCCACCTCGCGCCGCTCGACGAGGCCGTCGCTGAACATCAGCAGCGTCGAGCCCGGCGGCACCTCGACCTCGGCGGCGCGGGCGTGGCCCTCGCCGAGGCCGAGCAGGGGTCGCGCGGTGACGGGCACGTCGCGTGCGGTGACGCCGTCGAAGAGCAGCGGGAGCGGGTGCCCGGCGCTCACGAGCTCGACCCGTCGGCTGTCCGCGTCGACGACGGCCACCAGGGCGGTGGCGACGCGCTCGTCGATGAGCGACGACATCAGCTGGTCGAGGCGGTCCAGGCAGGTGCCGGGGTCGTCGCCGGCGAAGAGGTAGGCGCGCATCGCGGTGCGGATCTGGGTCATCGCCCCGACCGCGCTGACGCCGTGCCCGGCGACGTCGCCCACCACGTAGGCGACGCGGCCGCCGCCGACCTCGACGGCGTCCCACCAGTCCCCGCCGAGCTGGAAGGTCGAGGCCGGGAGGTAGCGGGCGACGACGTCGATGCCTTCGACCTCGGGCAGCTGCTCGCGAAGGATCGAGCGCTGGAGGGACTCCGCGACCGCGATCTGCTCGCGCGAGCGCTGGAGCATGAGGCCGTTGACGTGGGTCTGGAGCGCTGTCGCAGCGTCGGCCTGCCAGGCCTCCCACGGGGCGCTGTGCCCGCGCACGACCTGCTGCCACTTCTCGAAGGACTTGCGGGGGGAGAGGCGGACCTCGGGCCCCTCCTGGGCGGCGAGCAGCTTGTTGGTGGGGTCGCCGCCCCAGTCGACGACCTGCTCGAGCTCGGGCCGCAGCCACAGCAGCCAGCTGTCGGGGCCGGCGGCGATGCAGAGCGCCCCGGCGGCTACGGGCGCGTGCTCGGCCAGCGCGGGGTCGAGCACGGCGAGGTGGTCGCTGGCCACGACGTCGCCGGTGGGCCGCAGCAGCAGCCGGGCGATGCGGCGCACGACGTCGCCGTCGGGCACCTGGCCGGCGGTGTGCAGCTGCTCGTCGTGGCAGAGCGCGACGCCGCCGGCGTCCATGAGGCGCAGCAGGTCGGGGTCGGCGACGAGCCCGTCGAGCGGGGCGTCGCTCGACGCGGAGAGCCGGGCGGTCATCTTCGCCAGCGTCGACTGCGCGGCGAGCGCGGCCTCGCGCTGGTCGGAGCGCTCCCGCTCGGCGACCATCTGCGAGGCGACCTGGCCGAGGAACTCCGCCGCGGCGCGGGCGTCCTGGCTCGGCCGGTGCGGACCGGAGTAGTGGTGGCAGGCCACCAGGCCCCACAGCTCCTCGTCGACGATGAGCGAGACCGACATCGAGGCGGTGACGCCCATGTTGGAGAGGTACTCGACGTGGATCGGCGACACGCTGCGCAGCGTGGAGTGCGACAGGTCCAGCGGCGCCTCGGTGGCCGGGTCGAGCACCGGGTGGAGCGGCACGGGGGTGTAGCCGATGTCGGCGATGAGCCGGGTCCAGTTGGCGGTGTAGAGCCGCCGGGCCTGGGCCGGGATGTCGGTGGCCGGGTAGTGCAGCCCGAGGAACGGGTTGAGGTCCTCGCGGCGCTCCTCGGCGACGACCTCGCCGTTCCAGTGCTGGTCGAAGCGGTAGACCATCACCCGGTCGAAGCCGGTGATCGAGGAGACCTCGCGCGCCAGCTGGGCGGTCAGCTCGTCGACGGTCGTCGACGCGGCGAGGCGGCCCATCGCGCTGCGCGCGGAGCGGTACGACATCGGGAGGGCGCGGCCGCGCTCGAGCGACTCGATCTCGACCACGAGGCGGTCGCCGGAGGTGTGCACGCCGACGTCGACCGTGCTGCCCGCCAGCGCGCCACCGCCGTCGGCCGGCAGCAGCAGCGTCAGCGGCTCGCGGGCGGTCGCGAGCTCCGCGTGGTGCTGGATCGCGCGGGTGGCGCCGTCGCCGACGAAGTCGGCGAGGGGACGCCCGAGCGCCTCCGCGAGGGGGACGCCGAGCAGCTCCTCGACGTTGGCGGAGACCATCACGGTGGTGCCGGTGGCCGGGTCGACCGCGAGCAGCACGCCGTGGGGTTGGATCGCGCCCGGGATGTGGATCGGCTCGCGGTCGCAGTTGTTGAGGTCGACGCGACCGTACGCCGGGGTGTGCGGCGACACCGTCTCGGTCACGCGGGCTCCATCGGCAGTCGCAGCAGGTCGGGGCCCACTTTACCCGTCGGCGACCCGCGCCGGGCTCACCCCTGCCGGTCTGCTCCCGCGGCCTCCTCGGCCACCGCCGCGAGCACCTCGTCGAGCCGCTCGGCCAGCTCGCGCGGGCCCTCGACGACCTCGACCGCCCCGGCCTCCCGCAGCTCCGCCGCGCTGACCCCGCCGGTGAGCACCCCGACGAACGCCACGCCGGCAGCGTGCGCCGACTCGGCGTCCCAGACGGTGTCCCCGACGGCGAAGGCATGCGTGGCGTCGACCCGCTCGAGGCTGACCGAGAGCAGGTCGGGCGCCGGCTTGCTGGACTCCGCCTCGTCGCCGGCCAGCGTCGAGCGGATCGCCGACGTCCCAGGGACGAGGTCGAGCAGGCGGTCGGTCAGCTCGCGCTCCCCGGAGCTGGCCAGCACGACCCGGAGCCCCGAGGTCCGTAGCGCCTCCAGCAGGTCCTCGGCGCCGTCGAGGGCGACGATCTCGCCGAACCGCGCGTCGAAGTGGTGCGCGTGCCGCGCGCGGACGTCGTCGCCGACCGACCGCTCGACCCTGTCGTCGGTCACCTCCGCCACGAGCCGGTCGCCACCCATGCCGATGGCGCGGTGCAGCCGGTGGGAGGCGACGTCGACGCCCACGTCGCGGAAGGCGGCCCGCCAGCAACCGACGTGGACGTAGACCGAGTCGACGAGCGTGCCGTCCAGGTCGAGGACGACCGAGTCGGGGCGCTCGGGACGGCCGGGGGAGTCAGGGGTTCGCGTGGTCATCTCATGCACGGTGCCCCGCCAGGCGTGCCGGCAGTCAGGCGCGGACCCGAGCGGCCGGGCCGTGTGCGAGCCCCCACGGCGGGGGTACCGCACGAGGACGCCGCTCCCCGCGGCGTACGCACCGCTCGACCACCGGGAGGGAACCCACGTGAGCGACGCCAGCACCGGCCAGGACACCCCGCACGCGGAGGAGCGCAAGCTCGTCGACCTCATGGACGACATGCCGATCGCGATGATGACGACCGTCGACGCCGAGGGACGGCTGCGGTCGGTCCCGATGGCGCGGCAGGAGGTCGAGCCGACCGCGGACCTGTGGTTCATCACCGCCCGCGACACCCAGCACGTGGAGGACCTGCGCGCCCGGCCGCAGGTCGGGCTGACGTTCTCGGCCCGCGACTCCTGGGTCGCCCTGCGCGGGACTGCCACCGTGGTCGACGACGAGGCGAAGCTGCGCGAGCTCTGGAACACCTTCGCGGAGGCCTGGCTCCCCGGCGGCCCGGAGGACCCGCAGGCCGTGCTCATCCACGTCGCGGCGGAGCACGGGGAGTACTGGGACAGCCCCGGCGGCAAGGTCGCCTCGCTGATCAGCTTCGCCAAGACCAAGCTGACCGGCGACACCTACGACGCCGACACTGGCGCCGTGGACCTGTAGCCCGGACCGCCGCGGTCACCGGCCCCGCACGGACGACGAGGCCCGGCGCTCGTGGAGCGCCGGGCCTCGTGCCGTCCGGACGTCGCGATCATCCGGGAGAGATGTGCCGGCGGTCGTCTCCGCAGCCACCAGGGTCTGCGTAAGGCCCCTACGGATGAACCGCCGGCACCCAGGAAGTACCCGGGCGCCGCGACGGCAATCACATCCGATGTCGTTTTCACCCCGACGGGTGAGGGGCCGAGCCGCCGGCGAGCGGACGGGTCAGACAGAGCCGGGGGTGCCGTGCTCCGGCACCGCCTCGAAGAACGGCATGCCGGTGATGACGAGGACGCGGTGGGCGATCGTGCCGGGCGTCGCGACGAGGGCGAGCTCCGCACCGTTCTCCTCCGCCTGGCGCAGGCCGGTGGCCAGCACGCCGACCGCGACGCTCGGGAGGAAGTCGACGTCGCTCAGCTCGACGGTCAGCGGACGGCGGTGCTCGTCGGAGTGCTCCTTGATCGCGCTGCGGAGCGCGGCGACGGCGTACTCGTCGATGGACCCGCCGAGGGTCAGGACCCCATCGGCGTGGGAGGACGAGAATGGCCGTTCGAGCATGGCCCGACCTTATCCGTGGGGCGAGCGGTCCCGAAACCGATGTCCTCACCCCTCGGGGTACTTCGTGGGGCGCGCGGCGGCGGCGTAGTCCGTGACGTTGCGCAGGTGATCGGGCGAGATCCGCCTGCGGAACGTCACGGACTACCCCGGCGGAGCGCTCCTGCCTGTGGACGACACAGGTTTCCGGGGCAGCGGGGCCGGTCACCGGGGCGGCATGACGCTGTTGACCGACGGGCGCCCGGCGCCACCCACGCAGGTGGACCTCCCGATCACGGACGGACCGGGCACCGGGTTCCGCGACTGCCGCGGTGTCTGGCACCGGCTGGACCGCGAGGACGACGGGAGCCGGGACTGATGCTGCTGCCGAAGGCCCGCGGGACGCTCAGCGAGCAGCTGTTCACCGCGCTCCGCGAGGAGCCCGGCACCGCGGTCGTGCTCGACGCCGCCGTCGCCGACGACGCCGAGGACCGGGCGATCGCCCTCTGGGCGTCGTACGAGCTGCACTACCGCGGCTTCGAGGACGTCGACGACCGCTGGGAGTGGAGCCCGGACGTGCTACGCGTGCGGGCAGGCCTCGAGGAGGTGCTCGAGTCCGAGCTGCGGGAGCGGTACGACGCGCACCGGCCCGAGCGCACCAGCGACCGCGTCGAGGACCTCGCCAAGGACCTCTTCGACTACATCGCCGCGCACGACGGGCCGTCGATGGCGCGCTACGTCCAGACCGACGCGACCGAGGCGCAGACGATGGAGCTGCTGCGGCAGAAGTCGGTCTACCACCTCAAGGAGGCCGACCCCTCCGCCTGGGTCGTCCCGCGGCTGCCCACCGGCCCGAAGGCCGCGCTGATGGAGCTGCAGTTCGACGAGTACGGCGACGGCAACCCCGCCCGGCTGCACCAGCACCTGTTCGAGCGCGGCCTCGAGGCCGCGGGCCTGCGGTCGGAGTACGGCGCGTACGTCGACGAGGCGACCGTGCCGGTGCTGGAGTCGAACAACGTCCAGTCGTTCCTCGGCCTGCACCGGCGGCTGCGTGCCGCGTCGCTCGGCCACCTGGCGGCGTTCGAGGCGACCAGCTCGATCCCGTCGCGCCGGATGGCCCAGGGCCTCGAGCGTCTCGGCTTCCCCGACGAGATCGTCGAGTACTACCGCGAGCACGTCGAGGCCGACGCCGTCCACGAGCAGCTCGCCGTGCGTGACATCTGCGTGCCGCTCGTCGAGATGGAGCCGACGCTGGCCGACGACGTGTTCCTGGGCGCCTTCGCCTGCCTCGACACCGAGGACCGACAGGCCCGCGACCTGCTCGAGCGCTGGGGGGTGGACGCGTGAGCGCCCAACCTGCCGACCAGCCCGCCGACCCGACGTCCGACGTCACCGCCGGTCGCCCGGTGGTGGAGGAGCGGCCCACGATCGTGATGTGCCCGGAGGGCCCGATGCTGCTGCGCGGTGACGCGGTCATCGAGGACGCTGAGGGCAACCGCCACCGCACCACCCGCCCGGTCAGCGCGGTCTGCCGGTGCAACAAGTCCGCCACCAAGCCGTGGTGCGACGGCACGCACAAGCTGCTGCCGAAGAAGCTGCGGCCCTAGCGAGTCCGGTAGATCTGGCCGCTGGTGGGGAAGTTTCATCGGCCGGCCGACAAACCTCACGGTGGGCCGATGAAGCTTCATCGGCCCACCAGCAGCTTCAGCGGCCAGCCGATGAAGCTGTCGACTGGCGGCGTCGCTGCGAGGCGGGCTCAGGCCCGGACGAACCGGGCGACGACCCCGCGCTCGAAGACACGGGTGGAGTCGAGGGTGAGGCCGCAGCGCGCGGCGACCGAGCCGGCGAGGGCGTCGACCTGCTCGACGTTGCCCAGCTGGAGCAGCAACGAGGCGCCGGGCAGCAGGTGGGCGGCAGAGACCTCGACGCAGGCGATCGCGACGACCAGGCCGTCGACGCCGCCGTCGATCGCGAGGAGCGGGTCCTCGGGGAAGCGCCCGGTGTCCGCGGCGGGGACCCACGGCGGGTCGGCGACGACGAGCGCGTAGCGCTCGTCGGTCGGCACCATCGTGGCCAGGTCGCCGTTGCGGACCTCGACCCGGTCGGCCAGCCCGGCCGCGGCCGCGTTCTGCAGCGTGTACGCGCACGCGACGGGGTTGGCGTCGACGCAGACCAGTCGCCGGTCGCCGTCGTGCACCGCGAGCAGGCCGATCTGGCCCGCTCCGGAGCACAGCTCGAGCACCGGTCCGGCCGGCGCGTCGGTCAGCAGCTCGGCTGCCCACTCGGACTGGCCGACCGTCCAGGGGCGGGGGCGCAGGACGCGCTCGTCGAAGGTGATGGTCAGGGGTCCGAAGGCGACCTGCTCACCGACGGCGGTGCCGGGGTGGTTCACCGCAGCGTGCCCGTCAGCGCGGGCACGGGGACGAGCTCCGAGGTGGGCTGGTCGGGTCCGGTCGAGGTGTCGTCGCCGCGGAGGATCCCGATGAGGAGGAACGTGCCGCCCACGAGGACCACCAGGGCGAGCACGGCGGCGGCGATCAGGTAGCGGGCACGCCGGTTGTCCACCGGCTTCTTGTCGGTCATGACGGCTCCCCGTCTCGGCACAGGCACATGCCCGCCCTGTGTCCCGAAGCCGCGGCGGCCATGCGGTGCCGTCCGCGCGCGGGGGCGTCCCGGCGTACCTGTGGTGGGATGCACTCATGACCGAGCTGACGCGCCCCGTGCGCATTGCCATCGTCAATGACTACGAGCTGGTCGTTGCTGGCATGGCGGCACTGCTGCAGCCGTACGCGGACCGGGTCGAGGTCGTCGAGCTCGACAGCCGCACGCCGGTCGTCAGCGACGTCGACGTCGTGCTCTACGACTCCTACGGGCAGGTGCAGGGCGACCGGATCGACATCGACGAGCTGCTGCGCGGGAGCGACGCGCGGTTCGTGATCTTCAGCTGGAACGTCCAGCCCGACCTGGTGCGGCGCTCGCTCGAGAACGGTGCGGCGGCGTACTTCTCGAAGGCGGTCAGCGCCGAGGACCTCGTCGGGTTGATCGAGCGGGTGCACCGCGGAGAGACCGTCACGCCGGAGGAGACCACGGCGGAGGACGCCGGCGAGTTCGGGCGCTGGCCCGGCGAGGAGCTGGGTCTGAGCCAGCGCGAGTCCGAGGTGCTGGCCCTCATCACGCAGGGGTTGTCGAACCAGGAGATCAGCGAGCGCGCCTACATCGGCGTCAACACGGTCAAGACCTACATCCGCACGCTCTACCGCAAGATCGAGGTCAACCGGCGCGCGCAGGCGGTGGCGTTCGGCATCGAGCACGGCTTCCAGCCCGACCGCGTCCGGCACGTCGACGGCCGGACCCAGCGCGAGGGCTGAGCCTCGGGACCGGGCCCGGCCGACGGAGGACGCAGGAGCTGGACGAGGGCTCAGCCCGAGACGCGGCCCTCGACGACGTACGCCAGGCGGCGCAGCGACTCGACGTTGCGCCAGCCGAGCTGGAGGTCGCGCAACGGCTTGGGCACGAGCCGACCGGGACCGTCCTCGACGTCCTCCTCGATGGTCACCTCGGTCTCGGTGCCGACGGCGGCGAGGCGCAGCCGAACCCGCGCGGTGCCGGCCGGCCAGCCGCGCGCCTTCAGCTCCAGCAGCGAGGGCGGTCGCGCCTCGAGCACCTCGGTGTTGTCGTCGATGAGCAGCGGCCAGGTGCCGACGGAGTGGTGCAGCTTCGCGCCGACCTGGGGCCAGTGCTCGTCGACGTCGCGCATCCGCGACGCGCCGACCACCCAGAGCGGGTAGAGCCAGCCGTCGCAGAGCACCTCCCAGACCTGCTCGGGCGTGGCGTGGATGAGGCGGGTGTTGGTGCTCACGGGCGGAACACCACCTTGACCATGCCGTCCTCCTTGGCACGGAACTTGGCGTACGCCTCGGGTGCGTCGTCCAAGGGGAGGTGATGGGTCGCGAAGTCCTCGGTGCCAAGGGGGTCGCCGTCGGTGAGCAGCGGCAGGATGTCGTCGCTCCAGCGACGCACGTTGGCCTGGCCCATCCGCATCTGCACCTGCTTGTCGAAGAGCTGGAACATTGGCATCGGGTCGGTCGCGCCGCCGTACACGCCGGACAGCGAGACCGTGCCGCCGCGGCGGACGCAGTCGATCGAGGCGTGCAGCGCGGCGAGGCGGTCGAAGCCCGCGTTGAGCATCAGCGGCTCGGCGATGGCGTCGGGGAGCAGGCCCACGGCCTTGATCGCCTTCTCGGCGGCCGGGTTGCCGTGCGCCTCCATGCCGACCGCGTCGATGACGGAGTCGGCGCCGCGACCGCCGGTGCGGCTGCGGACCTCCTCGGCGAGGTCGTCGACGGCGTCGAGGTCGATGGTCTCCGCGCCGCGGGCGCGGACGCGCTCGAGCCGCTCGGGGACCCGGTCGACGACGATCACGCGGTGGCCCTCGTGCATCGCGATGCGCGCGGCCATGTCGCCGATTGGTCCGGCGCCCATGACGAGCAGGACGCCGTCGTCCGGCAGCTCGGCGTACCGCACGGCCTGGTAGGCCGTCGGCAGCACGTCGGAGAGGTAGAGGAAGCGGTCGTCGGAGGGACCCTCGGGCACCCGGATCGGCAGCGTGTCGGCGAACTGCACGCGGAGGTACTCGGCCTGGCCGCCGGGGACCTGGCCGTAGAGCTTGCTGTAGCCCAGGAGGCTCGCGCCGGTGCCGTGCTCGCGGTTCTGCGTCGTCTCGCACTGGCTGTGCAGGCCCTGCGAGCACATCCAGCAGGTGCCGCAGCTGACGTTGAACGGCACGACGACCCGGTCGCCGACCTTGAGGTCCTTCACGCCGGGGCCGACCTCCTGGACGACGCCCATCGGCTCGTGGCCGACGACGTCGCCCTTGGTCATGAACGGCGAGAGCGGCTCGTAGAGGTGGAGGTCGGATCCGCACAGCCCCGTCGAGGTCACCTTGATGATCGCGTCCGTCGGGTCGACGATCGTCGGGTCCGGCACCTCGACCACCTGCATGTTCTGCGATCCCTGCCAGGTCACTGCTCTCATCCGGTGCTCCTCCTCGCCGGCCGCGCGGGCCGGTTCGTCCGTGGGTGCGTCTCGACCGTCCGGTGACCCGCGGCGTCACCGGCCACACGGGGCGTCCGCGGGTCGGTGGGGGAGAGCCGCTCTCGTCCTTTGGGGTGAGATCGCGGACCGCGCCGCCGGGGCACCAGCGGACGGTGACGCTCCTCGACCCTGCCCCGGCGACCTCGGCTCGCCGTCGCCACGCGCGCGCGGAGCGACCCGTGACGGTGGCTTCCGTGCCGTCCGGGCACGTCTACGTCCGGCACCTCGCGCCCGAGGCGGGCCCCGGCCCCCGGCGGTTGCCCGACCCGCGGCCGAAGGGCCGTCCGGCCGATTCGCAGGTCTGGTGGCCGCCCGCGATGCTCAAGGCCGACTGGGTGCGGGAGCACGACTTCGACCTGCTGCACCTGCACTTCGGGTTCGACGCCCGCAGCCCCGAACAGCTCACCGAGCTTGTGCGCGCGCTGCGCGAGACCGGCCGGCCGCTCGTGCAGACCGTTCACGACCTGCGCAACCCCCACCACGAGGACCGCACCCTGCACGACGCCCAGCTCGACGTCCTGGTCCCCGCGGCCGACGAGCTCGTCACGCTCACGCGCGGCGCTGCCGAGGAGATCGAGCGCCGCTGGGGCCGGACCGCGACGGTGGTGCCCCACCCGCACGTCGTCGACCTGCGCACGATGGCGATCGCGCAGGACACCCGTGCCCGCCGCCGCACCGACGCCTTCCGGGTCGGTCTCCACGTCAAGAGCCTGCGCGCCGGGATGGCGCCGATGACGATCCTGCCGGCGCTGGTCGAGACGGTCGCCGCGCTGCCGGGCGCGGTGCTCCAGGTCGACGCGCACCACGACGTGATGGACGAGGACGGCGCACGCCGCGACGACCGGCTGGCGACGTGCCTCCGTGGTCTCGAGCGCGACGGCCTCGTCGACCTGCGCGTCCACGACTACTTCACCGACGCCGAGCTGTGGGCCTACCTCTCCTCGCTCGACGCCTCGGTGCTGCCCTACCGCTTTGGCACCCACTCCGGCTGGCTCGAGGCCTGCCGCGACCTGGGCACCACCGTCGTCGCGCCCACCTGCGGCTACTACGCCGACCAGGGGCCGGTGCTGTCCTACGTCCACGCCGAGGAGTCGTACGACGCCGACACCCTCGCGCAGGCGGTCCGCACCGCCTACGAGACGCGGCCGCGGCTCGGTGCCTCGATCGACGAGCGTCGTCGGCAGCGGGCCGAGGTGGCCGTCGCGCACGACCGGGTGTACGCCGCGGCGCTGGAGAAGGCGGGTCGTCGGTGCGCATCTGCCTGATCGCCTCGAGCCGGTTCCCGGTGGCCGAGCCGTTCGCCGGCGGGCTGGAGGCCATGACCCACGCCCTGGCACGCGAGCTGGTGGACCGCGGTCACGACGTGTCGCTGTTCGCAGGACCCGGCTCGGACCCGGCGCTGCCGGTGGAGCTGCTGGACCTGCCGGAGTTCGAGCCGAGCGAGGTCGCGATGGACGACGTCAACGCGCCGTCGCGGCACTGGATGACCGAGCACCACGCCTACCTGTCGCTGATGCTCTCGCTCGCCGAGGGCGAGGACCGCACGTTCGACGTGGTGCACAACAACAGCCTCCACCACCTGCCGGTCGCGATGGCCCGGTCGCTCTCGGTCCCGGTCGTGACGACGCTGCACACCCCGCCGCTGCCGTGGCTGGAGTCGGCGATCGCGCTGGCGCCGGACGCCTCCTCGTTCGTCGCGGTCAGCCGTGCCACCGCGCAGGCGTGGGCGCACGTCGCGGAGGCCGCGGCCGTGCACAACGGGGTCGACGTCACGTCCTGGCGGCCCGGACCCGGCGGCGGCCCGGCGGTGTGGACCGGTCGCCTGGTGCCGGAGAAGGCGCCGCACGAGGCCGTCGACGCCTGCCGGCTGGCGGGCGTGCCGCTGCTGCTGGCCGGGCCGATGTCGGACCCGGCGTACTTCGAGGAGCAGATCACTCCCCGGCTGGGGGAGGGGGCGACGTACGTCGGCCACCTCGACCACGCCGCGCTCGCGGGTCTGCTGGGGCACGCGTCGGTGGCGGTAACGACGCCGGCGTGGGACGAGCCCTACGGCCTGGTGGCGGCCGAGGCGATGGCGTGCGGCACCCCGGTGGCGTCGTACGCCCGCGGCGCGCTGCCCGAGGTCGTGGCTCCGGAGGCCGGCGTGCTGGCGCGGCCGGGGGACGTCGAGGACCTGGCGCGGGCCGTGCTGGCCGCCCGCGGGTGCGACCGGGCCGCCGTCCGGCGCCACGCCGAGCTGCACTGCTCGCTGACCCGGATGACCGACGAGTACGAACGGCTCTACGCCGACCTGGTCGACCGCGCGCTCGCTGCATGACCGGGGTCGGCTCAGGGATCGGCTACTACGTCCACCACGTCGGCCGCGGCCACCTGCACCGCGCCGGCTCGATCGCGGCGGAGCTCGCCCGCGGCGGGGTGGAGGTCACCGGGCTCTCGACGCTGCCGGAACCTGCCGGCTGGCCCAGTCCGTGGGTGCAGCTCGCGCGCGACGACGAGGGTGTCGACCCCGCTCGTGACGCCGTGACCGCCGGCGGCCGGCTGCACTGGGTGCCGCGCCACGCCGCGGGCCTCCGCGACCGGTCGGCCGCGATCTCGGCATGGATCGGGGCCACGGCGCCCCGGGCGATGGTCGTCGACGTGTCGGTCGAGGTGTGCCTGCTCGCCCGGCTGCACGGCGTGCCCGTCGTCTCCGCGGTGCTGCCCGGCGTCCGCGACGACGCACCGCACCTGCTCGGCGCCGACGTGGCCGACGCCCTGCTGGCGTTCTGGCCCGCCGAGGCGACGGCGCGCGGCATGGTCCGGCCCGCGGCGCTGGCCGATCGGGTGACGGCGGTCGGTGGCCTGGCGCGGTACGCCGTCGCGGATCCGGCCCCGCGCCGGAAGGGGGCGCCGCGGGTCACCTACCTGGCCGGCTCCGGCGGTCACGACCTCGACCCGGTGCTCCTCGCGGAGGCCCGGAGGGAGACGCCCGACTGGGAGTGGACCGTGCTCGGCGGCACCGCACCCTGGGTCGACGACCCGCGCTCCGCGATCGCCGAGGCGGACGTCGTCGTCACCCACGCCGGGCAGAACGCGCTCGCCGAGGTGGCCGCGCTGCGCCGGCCCTGCGTCGTGGTGCCCCAGGACCGCCCGCACGACGAGCAGCACACCACCGCGCGGGTGCTCGACGCCGGTCCGTGGCCGGCGGTCGCGCGCGAGACGTTCCCGGTGACCGGGTGGGCCGCGCTGCTGGACGAGGCGCGCGGGCTCGACGGCGCCGCGTGGGCCGGTTGGTGTGACGGCGGTGCCGCCGCCCGCGCCGCCGAGGTGGTACGCCGCGTGGCCCTCGGGGGAACCGGGTGAGCATGCCCGGCACGTCCAGGACGGCGGGTTCCGTCGTCGACAGGTCTCCCGCCGGCGGTGGCCGCCCGGTGCGGGTCGGCGTGGTGACGGTCGCCCACGGCCGGCACGAGCACCTGCGCCACCAGCACCGCGCGCTGGCCCGGTCCGACCGGCTGCCCGACGACTACGTCGTGGTCGCGATGGGCGACCCGGAGATCACCTCTCGTGTGGTGGACGGGTTGCCGTCGCGGGTGGTGCCGATCGCCGTCCCGCCCGACGGCCGGCTCCCGCTGGCCGCCGCCCGCAACCGCGGCGCCCGCGAGGTGATCCATGCCGGCGCGGACGTCGTGGTCTTCCTCGACGTCGACTGCCTGCCCGGGCGCGAGCTCGTGGCGGCGTACGCCGACGCAGCGCAGCGCGGGGCCGGGGTGCTCTGGTCCGGCCCGGTCACCTACCTGCCGCCCGGGCGGGGCGGGGCGGACCTGGACCGGCTCGACGAGCTCGACGACCCCCACCCGGCGCGGCCCGCGCCTGCACGCGGGGAGCTCGTCACCGGCGCCAACCCGGACCTGTTCTGGTCGCTGTCGTTCGCGGTCTCCGCCGAGGGCTGGGCGCGGGTCGGCGGCTTCTGCGAGGAGTACACCGGCTACGGCGGCGAGGACACCGACTTCGGCCGCTCGGCCGTCGCCGCCGGGCTCGACCTCGGCTGGGTCGGCGGCGCCCGGGCCTACCACCAGCACCACCCGGTCGAGAGCCCGCCGGTGCGCCACCTCGACGACATCCTGCGCAACGGTGCGCTCTTCCACGAGCGGTGGGGGGAGTGGCCGATGCGGGGGTGGCTGTCGGCCTTCGAGGAGCAGGGGCTCGTGCGGCGCACCGCCGACGGGTGGGCGCGCGCCTGAGGCGGGTGGGTACCGACCCCGCATGGCGAACCCCACCGACGACCTCCGCTCGCTCGTGCTGGTGTGCACCCTGAAGAAGGGCGGCGAGGACTCCAGCTCCGAGCTCATCGGCACCCAGGTGCTCGACCGGCTGGCGGCCTACGGCGCGCCCGGCGAGGTCGTGCGCGTCGTCGACCACGACGTGCGCTTCGGCGTCACCACCGACGAGGGCGACGGCGACGAGTGGCCGACCCTCCGCGAGAAGATGCTCGCCGCCGACGTCCTCGTCGTCGCCACGCCGATCTGGCTCGGCCAGCCGTCGTCGGTCTGCAAGATGGTGCTCGAGCGCCTCGACGCCGAGCTCGGCGAGACCGACGACGAGGGGCGGATGCTGACCTACGGCAAGGTCGCCGCCGTCGCGGTCGTCGGCAACGAGGACGGAGCGCACCACGTGGTGGCCGAGTGCCTCCAGGCGCTCAACGACACCGGCTTCTCGATCGCCGCGAACGGCAGCACGTACTGGGTCGGCGAGGCGATGCAGGCCGTCGACTACGCCGACCACGACGAGACGCCCGAGAAGACCGCCGGCACCAACGACACCGCCGCCAAGAACACCGTCCACCTCGCCCGGCTGCTCAAGGCCGCGCCGTTCCCCGCCTGAGCCGTCGGGCGGTTCGGGCGGTTCGGGCGGTTCGGGCGCAGGAAAGGCAGGGAAGCACCAGCATCCCAAGTTCACTTGGGATGCTGGTGCTTCTCTGCCATCGCGATGGCCGAGGAGCGGGCACGAAGGCCGGGGAGTGGCGCCTCCGGGCTCGACCCGACCCGGACTCGGGACCGGCTCAGCCGCGCAGCTGCGGGAGCACCTCGGCGCCGTAGGCGCGGATCATGTCGAGGTAGTTCGGGCCCATGTTGGCGACGTACACCTCGTCGTAGCCGGCGTCGACGTACTGCTGGAGCTGCTCGACGTGGCGGGCGACGTCCGGGCCGGCGACGATGCTCTCGGCGGTGGACTCGCGGGTGACCAGCTGCGAGGCCTGCTCGAAGTGCTTCGGCGAGGGCAGCACCTGGGCGAGCTCGCCGGGGAGGCCGGCGTTGGCCCAGAGCCGGTGGGCGTGGTCGACGCCCTCGTCCTCGGTGGCAGCCCAGGCGACCTTGACCCCGCCCTGGGCGGGCTTGCCGCCGGTGGCGTCCTTGAACTCCGTGATCGAGTCGGCGTCGGGAGCGGTGCTGATGAAGCCGTCGCCGATCGCCTTCGCGGTCTGCAGCGCCTTGGGCCCGAAGGCGGAGACGTAGACCGGCACCGGCTGCTCGGGGAGCGTGTAGAGCCGCGCGGTGTCGACCGAGTAGTGCTTGCCCTGCCGGGTCACGGTGGCGCCGGTCCACAGCTCGCGCATGACGTCGACGGCCTCCTCGAGCATCTCGAGGCGTACGTCGAGCGAGGGCCACGGCCCGCCGAGGATGTGCTCGTTGAGGGCCTCGCCGGTGCCGACGCCGAGGGTGAACCTGCCGTCGAGCATGACCGACGCCGTGGCCGCGGCCTGGGCGACGACCGCCGGGTGCACGCGCACGGTGGGGCAGGTGACCGCCGTGGTCACCGGCAGCGAGCAGGCCTGCGACAGCGCGCCGATCACCGACCAGACGAACGCGCTCTCGCCCTGCTCGTCGTTCCACGGGTGGAAGTGGTCGCTGATCCACAGCGCCTCGAAGCCGGCCTCCTCGGCGGCGACGGCCTGCTCGACGAGCTGCTGCGGCGTGTACTCCTCGCAGGACAGGAAGTATCCGAAGCGCATCTGGGGGTCTCCTCCCGGGTCGTGGTGGGGCGGGGGAGAGGTACCCCGGGACCCGTGCCGGCACCCGGCTCTCCGAGGGGTCGGTGCTTGCGACCCGCTCCGGTGGGCACCGGACCCGGAGCGCGGATCCCCCGCCGCGCGAGGACGGTCCCCCCGCCGTCCGTGCCGTGCCCGACCCTGCCCGGAGGCCCGGATGGAGCTGCTCGACGACCGGTACGAGCTGCGCGCCCTGCTCGGACGCGGCGGCTCGGCCGAGGTGCACCGCGCCTGGGACCGCGTGCTGCAGCGCGAGGTGGCGGTCAAGCTGCTCCTCGCGCCCAGCGCGCCCGAGGAGGACACCACCGCACGGTTGCGGTTCGCCTCCGAGGCGCGGGTGCTGGCCCGGCTCGACCACCCCGGCCTGGTCCGGCTCCTCGACGTGGGTACGTCGGCAGGCCGGCCGTACTTCGTGCTCGAGCTGGTCGACGGCGGCACCGTCTCCGCCCTCCTGGCCGCCGCGCCGCTGGACCCGGCGCTCGTCGCGCGGGTCGGTGCGCAGGTCGCCGACGCCCTGGCGCACGCGCACGCCCGCAACGTCGTGCACCGCGACGTCAAGCCTGCGAACGTGCTGCTGACCGCCGCCGGCGACGCCAAGCTCGCCGACTTCGGGATCGCGCGCCTGCTCGGGGAGGGCGTCGGCGTGACCCGCACCGGTCACACGGTCGGCACCATCGCCTACCTGGCGCCCGAGCAGGTTCGCGGCGAGGGTGTCGGCCCGGCCGTGGACGTCTACGCGCTCGGGCTGCTCCTCCTCGAGGCGCTGACCGGCGCCCGGGCGTTCCCGGGGACGTCCAGCGAGTCGGCCTTCGCGCGGCTGCACCACGGCCCGACCATCCCGCTGTCGCTCCCGTCCGGCTGGCCGCGGCTCCTGGCCGCGATGACGGCCGGCGACCCCGGCGAGCGACCGCCGGCCGCGGCCGTCGCCACCGCCCTGCGCGCGCTTGCGACCGGCCGCCCGGTCACGGCACCGCTGCCCGGGCCGGCTCCGACCGTCGACACCGCGACCGCCGAGCCGCTCACCCGGTCCGTCCGGCTCGCGGGCGCGCCCGCCCGGCGGCGTACGGCGCGGTGGGTGGGGGTGGCGGCTTCGCTGGTGGTCGGCGCGGTCGCCGGGATCGGGACGATCGGGTCGCCGGAGCCGGCCGTCAGCGACGACGGGCCGACGCGGTCCGTGCCGGCGCGCATCCAGCCGGCGTCGGTGCTGTCGCGCGCGCCCAGCCCGGAAGCCGACCGCGCCGAGCGGGATCCGGCCCCGGCTGTCGCGGGACGCGACGCGCGCGGCGGGCCCGGACGCGAGGCCGGGAGCAAGGCAGAGCCTCAGGCGAAGGACCAGGCGAAGGACCGGGCGAAGGGTGGACCGGGGAGCAAGGCGAAGGGGAAGTCGAAGGGGAAGGCCCGGGGCAAGGCGAGGGGCCACCACAAGGGCGGTGGCAAGGGCGGTGGCCGCGGACGCGGTCACCGTTGAGCGCGAGTGACGGACGTCACGAGCGGTCACTGGTCCGTCATGGGAGAGGGAGATCGGATGACCAGTGGAGCGAAGACGAACGAACGACATCGGCACGACCCCGGTCTGTGTCCGCGCTGCGGGGAGGCAATGCTCCCGCGGCTGACCGGGACGGCGCGGTCCGTCGGCGAGGACGGGCCACTGTGTGCGGAGTCGCCGGTCCGGATGACCTGCCCGACCTGCGGCTGAGCGTCGGCCGGTCAGATCACGCGCCGGGCCAGACCACGGGCCACCCGTGCCTCCGCGTCGGACACGGCGCGCTGCAACCGCGTGAGAGGAAGGCGTTCGATCCGTAGGTCGACGGTCGGCTTGCTCCGGGCGCCCAGGCTCTCCTTGAAGCGCTCCAGGCTGCGTACCTCGCCCGACTCGCCGAGGTCGTAGTCGGCACGACCGGCCTCGCAGGCATGCTGGATCGCGAGGTGCTGCAGGAGCAGGTTCGCGCGCAGCGGGCCCGCGACCGGCTTGTGGCTGTAGCCGCGCCAGTAGGCCGCGTGCCGACCGTGGGCGAGGGTGATGATCGCCGCGACCGGCTCGCCGCCGGCGGAGGCGACCCAGGTCCGGCACCCATCTCCCAGCGCGGACGTGACGGCCGTGAACTTCGCCAGCGGTTCGCGGCGGCGAGCGAGGGCCAGCGCGAGGACTCGCGACACCCCCGATTCCTCGGCGCGGCGTGCCGTCCACCGGAGGTAGAGCTCGTAGAACGCCGGCACCAACCCGGGGCCCGAGGTCCACTGGACCTCGAGCCCGGACCGCTCGGCCTTGCGGATGCCGCGCCGGGCCGAGGGGGCGAACCGCCTCGCCAGGACCTCCGGGAAGCCTCCGGACAGGTCCAGGACGTGCGTCCGTCCTGGTAGGTGACGGACGCCGACCGGGGCGGACTCCCAGGCAGCAGCGCTCGCGTGGCCCGCTCGGAGCCGGGTGCTCAGTGCCGACGAGCGACGGAGGTCGTCGAGGACGGTCCGCACGTCGCTGGGTCGGAGCCCTCCGTCGGCGATCAGCCCGCCCGGCCCGTAGGTGCCGGGGAAGGCGCCGTCGAGCGCCACACCGGGGAGCAGGGTCCGGCGCACGACCGGAAGGACGATCCGCCGTCCGTCCGGGAGCGTGTACAGGCGGCTGGCGTCGGTGCCTCCGCTCGCCTGCAGCACGGCCGCGAACCAGGACGGAGTCTGCTGGACCATGCTCTGCGGATCCGCGGCGAGCACCTGGGACCACACGGCGCGCGGCGCGGGTGACTGCACGTGCACGCGGTGAGCCCCGTCCATGTCCCTCACGATATGGAGGCGCGCCGCCCCGCGACAGGTGTCGGCTCCGGACCGGGTCAGCCACCGGGCGCGCGCCCGGGACGAGCACGGCCGCCGAGCTCGCCCAGTCCGGCCGCCAGCCGACGCCGGGTGCGCGCGGCCTCCGGGATGGCCCGGGTCATCCACACGTGGAACATCGCAGGCACCTCGTGCACCCGCAGGTCGACACGCTCGCCGGGGCCGCCGTGGCTGCCGCGGACCCGGTCCGCGAGGGCGTCGACCGCCGGGCGCAGGATGTCGCGGTCGCCGATGTGCAGGTGGATCGGCGGCAGCCCGTCGAGGTCGTCGCGCAGCGGGTCGACGAGCGGGTCCGTCGGGGGACGGCGTCCCGACCACCAGCGGGCCGCGGCACGCAGGCCGGACTCGGCGAGCATCGGGTCGGTCGCCTCGAGGTCGCGCACGGCGTCGTCGTCGAGCGTGGGGTCCAGCCACGGGCTGAGCGCGACGACCCGGTCCGCCTGCGGGCCGCCCTCGTCGCGCAGGCACCTGGCCAGGACGAGGACGAGCGCGCCACCGGCCGAGTCACCCATCAGCACGAGCGGCAGGTCGTCGGCGGCCGCCTCGCGCGCCAGGTCGAGCAGACGGGGGAGCGCGTCGTCGACGGTGGCGTCCGGCGCGAGCGGGTACGCCGGCACGACGACCTCGGCGGCGGCGGAGCGGCCGGACAGCGCGCGGACCAGTCGCCAGTAGTCGGGCGTCAGCGGGTGGACGTAGCCGCCGCCGTGCACGTAGAGCACCCGTGCCCGCGGGGCGGTCGACCGCGGCCGGACCGTCCAGGTGGTCATCCCGTGGCGCTGCCCGCCCTCCCCGGCGGTCGCCACACGTCGTACGCATCGGGTCAGGCGGGTCGGCGGCGCGTCGCCCTGGCGCTGGGCCTCGCGCGCCTTCGCGAGCGTGTGCTCCTCGCCCTCGAACGCCTGCTTGTCGCGTCGCGCCCGCATGCCCAGCACGTAGAGCCGGGTCCACGGCGTCGGCGCCCGGCCGTCGACCTCCCAGTGCACCGTCATGTCGATCCGTTGTCCGACTGCGCCGCCCGCAAACGAGGACCGGCTCCGACCTGCATCGCTGCTGGTCGGAGCCGGGGGTGGTACGCCATCAGGGACTCGAACCCCGAACCCGCTGATTAAGAGTCAGCTGCTCTGCCAATTGAGCTAATGGCGCCCGGTGAAGCGACCACTACGTTACCAGCGGCCGGCCGGCGGGAGAAATCGGGAGGCGGCGGTCAGCGGGCGGCGAGCACGGCCTGCGCCGCGTTGTGCCCGGCGATGCCGGAGACGGCGCCGCCGCGGCGGGCGCCGGAGCCGCACAGCAGCACCGAGTCGACGTCGGTCTGGACGCCCCACTGCTGCGCCGGGGTGTCGAGACGGGAGCGGTTGGCGGCCCAGGGCCAGTCGAGGTCGCCGTGGAAGATGTGACCGCCGGGCATGGCCAGGTCGCGCTCGACGTCCTGGGGGATCTTCGCCTCGATGCAGGGGTTGCCGGCGGCGTCGCGGGCCACGCAGGACTCGATCGGGTCGACGAGGTGCTCGTCGAGCGAGGCGATCGCGCGGGCGACCGCGGTGGCCTTCGCGTCGGGGTCGGCGTCGAACAGGGTCGCCGGCGTGTGCAGGCCGAAGTAGGTCAGCGTGTGCGTGCCGTCCGGGACGTCGCCGAGGATCGAGGGGTCGGTGAGGGAGTGGCAGTAGACCTCGCCGGGGAGCACGGTCGGCACCTGTCCGGCCGCGGCCTCGGCGTGGGCGCGCGCCAGCTGGCTGTAGTCCTCGGCGAGGTGCAGGGTGCCGGCGAACGCGACGGCCGGGTCGACGCCGGAGCGCAGGCGCGGGAGCCGGTCCAGCAGGACGTTGATCTTCAGCTGCGAGCCGACCGGCTTGGTCGCCGGGTCCTCTGGCTGGCCGAGCAGGATCCGGAGCACCCACGGCGCGACGTTGGCCAGGACGGTCCGGGCCTCGACGGTCCGCAGGCGCTCGCCGTCGTGCCAGTCGACCTCGGCGCCGCCGGCGTGCGCGCGGATGGCGCTGACGCCGGCGCCGGTGCGGATCGTCGCGCCGGCCTCGGTCGCCGCCCGCGCGAGCGCGTCGGTGACCGCGCCCATGCCGCCGACGGGCACCCGCCACTCCCCGGTGCCATTGCCGACCAGGTGGTAGAGGAAGCAGCGGTTCTGGACCAGCGACGGGTCGTCGAGGGACGCGAAGGTGCCGATGAGCGCGTCGGTGGCAACCACGCCGCGGACCGTGTCGTCGCGGAAGCGCCGCTCGACGGCCTCCCCCAGCGGACGGGTGACGACGTCGCGCCAGGTGCCCGGGTCGACCTGGTCGCGGACGGCGCGCTCGGTCGGCAGCGGCTCGAGCAGCGTCGGGGCGACGACGTGGGCCAGGTCGGTGACGTCGGCGTAGAACTCGCGCCACGCGGCGTACTCGTCGTCGGAGCCGGTGAGGGCACGGAACGACGCGGCGGTCGCCGGACCCTCCGGCCGCTCGACCAGCAGCCCGCCGGGCCGGCCGTCGCGGATCACGGGGGTGTAGGAGGCGGTCGACCGCGAGACCAGGGTGACGTCGAGCCCGAGGTCGGCCATGAGCGCCTCGGGCATGAGCGAGACGAGGTAGGAGTAGCGCGAGAGCCGGGTGTCGCGACCGGGGAACGCTGCCGCGGACACCGCCGCGCCTCCGGTGGTCGCGAGCCGCTCCAGCACCAGGACGGACAGCCCGGCGCGTGCGAGGTACGCCGCCGAGACCAGCCCGTTGTGGCCACCACCGACCACCACGACGTCGTACGTGGTGCCGGTCAGGTCCGCATCTCCCGAGGTCACCGGCCCAACCTAGGCCATGGCCCGCCGCCACCCGGCGGTCCGCCCCGTACGCCCGGGGAGGGCCGCGTCGCTCCGGACACGGGCAGGTCACGAAACGCCGGTCCGGCTGCGAGGCGCGGACTGGTTGGTGTTTCATCTGTCCCGGAAAGTCCGCTCGGGGAGGGGTGGGGCCGTGAGGCTGGACCCGGCGCTGCGGGTCGGAGGCCTGCTCGTTGCGCTGGTCGCGAGCGGGTTCCTTGCTGTGCACGCAGCCCCGGACGAGGGGCACGTCATCGGGATCTGGCCGGTCGGCGTCGCCTCAGCCGTCCTCATCGAGGCGAGGCGTCGGTGGGCGCCGGTCCTGCTGGCGGTCGTCCTCGTCGTCGCCGTGGGCACGATCTGGCTCGGCGGACGGCCCGGTGCGGTGGCCGTCGGCTACGGGGTGGGGATCACGCTCGAGACCGCCCTGGTCCTCGCGGTGCTCGCCCGCGGTCGCGGTGGGAGCGACGCTCGGCCGAGCCTGAGCAGCGACGCCGACCTCGGGCGCTACTTCGCCGCCTGCGCCGCTGCCGGAGGGGTCGCCGCGGCCGCCGGAGCGCTCACCTCGTGGGTCACCGGGTTCGGCCGACCGGAGACGGTCGCGCTGGCCCTGGGCACCGCGCACCTGGCCTCGCAGCTCACGCTGCTGCCGTTCTTCATGCGGCTGCCCCGGCACGGGTCGGTCGGCGGTCGGCTCGAGCGCGTCGCCCAGTGGCTGGCGATCCTCGTCATCACCCCGCTGGTCTTCTACCCCCAGGACCTGCCCTCGATGGCCTTCATGGTCGTCCCGCTGCTCGCATGGGGCGCGCTGCGGATCCGCCCGATCGAGGCGCTCGCGCAGATGGGCGCGCTCCTCTTCTTCGCGATCCTCATGACGACCTACGGCCGCGGGCCGTTCGCCGCGGTCCCGGAGGTCTTCGACCTCTCGCCGGACGCGCGAGGGGTGCTGCTCGCGGCGTTCGCCGCGACCTGCGCGCTGATCGTCGTCCCGCTGATGATCCGGGTCGGCCAGCACATCGTGACCTCGCGCGAGGCGCGCAGCGAGCGCGACAAGGTGCAGAGCATCGTCGACGGCGCGACCGGCATCGCGATCGTCGGCGCGGACGCTGAGGGCAGGATCACCCTGTTCAACCCCGGTGCGGAGCGGTTGCTCGGCTACCGCGCCGAGGAGGTGCTCGGCCGCTCGACGCGCATCCTGCACACCATGCGGTGGGTCGTCGAGAAGGCCGACGAGCTGGGGACCGCCCGCGACTTCGACTCGGTCTTCGGGGAGGTCGTGGGCGCCGAGCACGCCGGCACGCACATGCGCTTCCTGCGCAAGGACGGTGTCGAGCGCATGCACTCCGTGACGCTGACCCGCATCGTCGACGAGCGCGGGGACGCCATCGGCTACGTCAGCACCTCCGAGGACGTCACCGACCAGGTCGAGGCCCAGGACCGGCTCCAGGACGCGCTCCAGACCGAGCGGCAGGCCGTCGACCGGCTCCGCGAGGTCGACCGGGCCAAGGACGCGTTCGTCTCCTCGGTCAGCCACGAGCTCCGCACGCCGATCACCAGCATCCTGGGCTACCTCGAGCTGCTCGGCGACGGTTCGTACGGCTCGCTCGAGCCGGCCCAGGCCCGCGCCCTCCAGCGCGTCTCCGACAACAGCGACCGGCTGCTCGGGCTCATCGATGAGCTGCTGACGCTGTCCCGGCTCAGCGAGGACGGGCTCGCGCTCAGCTCGCGCGCCTTCGACCTCCGCGAGGTGGTCCAGGAGGGGTACGACGTCGTGGCCCCGGCGTGGGCGCAGCGCCGGCTGGACGTCTCGCTCGACCTGCCGACGGAGCCGGTGCCCTTCGTCGGCGACCGCGACATGCTCGAGCGGGTCGTGGTCAACCTGGTCGGCAACGCCGTGAAGTTCACCCCCGAGGGCGGCTCGGTCTCCGTCGACCTCGGCGTGGTCGACGCCGGTCCGGACGTGCCCGAGGGCGGCGAGGTCCGCATCGACGTCCGCGACACCGGCATGGGGATCCCGCAGCAGGAGATCCAACAGCTGTTCTCGCGCTTCTTCCGCAGCTCCATCGCCCAGCAGCGGGCGATCCCGGGGTCGGGCCTGGGCCTCTCCATCACCCGCGCCATCGTCGAGAAACACGGCGGCGTCATCGACGTCGAGTCGGCCGTCGACCACGGCACGCTGTTCCGCGTGCGGATGCCCGTCTGCGCCTGAGCACCCCGCTCGCTAGGGTCCGGGCTCATGGGCCGCACCTACCGCGACGCGTGGGGCGTCCCGCACGTGCGCGCCGCCTCGGTCGCCGACCTCGCCCATGCGCAGGGCGAGGTCACCGCGCGGGACCGCGCCTGGCAGCTCGAGCACCTGCGCCGCCGGGCCACGGGCACGACCGCGGAGGTGCTTGGCGCGCCCGCGCTGCCGTGGGACCGGCTGGCCCGCCGCACGTGCCTCGTCGACGTCGCCCGCCGTGCCCACGCCGGCCTCGCCGACGAGACGCAGGCCTTCGTCGCGGCGTACGTCCGAGGCGTGAACGACGGCCTCGAAGCCGCCCACGGCACGGTCCACGAGCTCGAGCGGCTCGGCATCGACGCGCAGCCGTGGGAGGAGTGGACGCCGCTGGCGGTCTTCCTCGCCCAGCACCTGCTCTTCGCCAGCCTGCCCGGGAAGCTGTGGGCGCACCGCGCACACGAGGTCCTCGGTGAGGACGCGCGGCTGCTCTCGCACGAGGGGCCGTCGGCCAGCGGGTCGAACGCGTGGGCCGTCGGCGGCGACCGCACCGCCTCGGGCGCACCACTCGTCGGCGGCGACCCGCACCGCGTCATCGAGGCGCCGGGCGGCTACATGCAGGTGCGGCTGGCGTGCGAGGACCCCGACGACGCCTTCGACGTGGTCGGCTTCGCCTTCCCCGGCGTCCCGGGTGTGCAGCACTTCGCGCACGCCGGCGACGTGGCCTGGGCGATCACCAACGCCATGGCCGACTACCAGGACGTGTACGCCGAGCGGCTGCGGCGCGCGGCCGGCGCTCCCGGGGAGGCGGGCGTCGAGGCCCTCGGCCCGGACGGTTGGGAGCCGGCGATGGCCCGGCAGGAGGCGATCGCGGTGCGCGGCGCGGCCGACGAGCCGGTCGAGGTGGTCGTCACGCCGCGCGGGCCGGTCTTCGAGGGATCGGTGGAGGAGGGCACCGGGCTGTCGGTGCGATTCGCCTCCGACGTGCTGGGTGACCTGGGGCTGGACGCGCTGCTGCCGCTGCTGCGCGCCCGGACCGTGGACGACGTCGACGCGGCGCTCGACCGGTGGGTGGAGCCGGTCAACAACGTGGTGGTCGCGGACAGCCGCGGCGCGGTCCGCTACCGGCTCGCCGGGCGCATCCCCCTGCGACCCGACGCCAACCGGCGCGGGATCGTGGACGCCGCCGACCCGACCACCGCCTGGGCGGGCTGGCTCGAGCCGCACCCGCGCCACGACGTACCTCCCGGCGGGCAGGTGGTCACCGCCAACGAGCGCCGCGGCCCCGAGAGCGAAGCGGTCGGCACCGCGTTCGCCGCCCCCCACCGTGCGCGCCGCATCGCGGCCCTGCTCGACGGCCGGTCCGGCCTCACCGGTGAGGACTTCGCCGCGATCCACGACGACGCGCTGCTCCTGCCGGCCTTCACCCTGCGCGAGTCCCTGGTGGCGGGCCAGGAGACGTCGCCGGCGGGTGCCGCGGTCCGCGACGCGATCCTCGCGTGGGACGGCCGGATGACCGCGGGCTCGGCCGGGGCGGCCGCCTTCGCGGCCTGGCGCTCCGCCCTGGTCCGCCGGATCACGGCCGAGCCCGTGCTGGCGCCCTTCGCCGACCCGCGCCACGACCTGGTCTTCCTGCCCTGGATGGACCCCGTCGGCCGGATCGGCCACGCGCTCGAGACGCTCGCCGCCGCGGGCACGCCGTTCGGCCTGGACCTGAGGCGGATCGCCGGTGACGCGCTGGACGACGCGGCCGGCCACCCCGCGACCTGGGGCGCCACCCACGTCGCCACGCCGGTGCACGCCTTCGAGGTCGCCGACGACGACCTCGAACCACCACCGCTCCCGCGGCTGCCGGTCGACGGCGACAGCGACTGCGTGCGGTGCACGGGCTCGGTGCCCGGGTGGACCGACGAGTGCTACCGCGGCTCGGTCGCCCGGTACGTCTGGGACCTCGCCGACCGCCAGGCCAGCGCCTGGGTCGTACCGCTCGGTGCCGCCGGCGACCCCGCCAGCCCCCACGCCCGCGACCAGCTGCCGCTGTGGGCCGCCGGCCGCCTGGCCCCCGTGGTCACCGACTGGGACCGCCTGACCGAGGAGACCCGCCCGTGACGTCCGCGTCGTTCCGTCTCGACCGCTTCGACCCCGCCCGCGACAGCGACGTCCTGCACTCGTGGGTCGTCGAGGACCGCGCGCAGTTCTGGATGATGCAGGACCACACCCTCGACGAGGTCCGCGAGATCTACACCTGGCTCGACGAGCAGCCGACCCACCACGTGTGGTTCGTCCGCGACGGCGACGACACCCCGGTGGCACTGCTGCAGGACTACGAGCCCACCGCCGAGGAGGTCGGCTCGACGTACGACGTCCGCCCGGGCGACCTCGGCGTGCACTTCATGCTCGCGCCGGCCACGTCCGTGCGCCACGGCTTCACCGCCGAGGTCGTCGAGTTCCTGCTCGCCGAGCTCTTCGCCGGCCCCTCCGTGCAGCGGCTCGTCGTCGAGCCCGACGCCCGCAACGACAAGGCCGTCGCGCTGGTCCGCCGCCTCGGCTTCGAGCTCGGACCGGTCGTGCAGCTCTCCACCAAGCCCGCCCAGCTGGCCTTCCTTCCGCGCGCCGCCGCCGGTCGCTGACCGTCCCCGGCCGGAGCCTCGCTGGGCGCGGGCGTCGTTTCATCAAGGTATGCAGGCGAACCGTCGCTCCCCACGGTGGATCCACCCAGGGAAGTGACGGTTCAGCGACGTACCTTGATGAAGCGACGCGGCCGTCGCGACCCCACCGCAGGAGTCAGTTGGCGGCGACGCCGTGGTGGGCGCACCAGACGACGGCCTGGGCACGGCGGTCGACGCCGATCTTGCGGTAGGCGGCGCGGACGTAGGTCTTGACGGTGTTGATGCTGACGTAGAGGCGCTCGGCGATCTCGGCGTTAGAGAGGCCGGCGGCGACCAGCCCGAGCACCTCGAACTCCCGCACCGTCAGGCCCTGGGGGAGCGAGAGCAGCTTGGCGTCGACGTGCCGCGTCGAGGGGCTGCCGCCGGGCGCGCCGCGCGCGACGCGGGCGAGCAGCTGGATCACCTCGGTCGCCGAGGCGTCCATGCGTACGACGCCGGCGACGCCGTGCTCGAGGGCGGCCGCCGCGAGCGCCGGCTCCTGCGGGCGGGCGAGCGCCACGACACGGGCGTTGCTGCGGACCAGGTGGTCGAGGTCGCTGCCGCCGGTGGCGTCGACCGGGTCGAGCCCGGCTGCGTCGTACAGCACCACGTCGAGCCCGGCCAGGTGCCCGTCCGACGCGGACGCATCGCACACGGTCACGCGCGAGGGGTGGCGCCGCAGCATCGCCGACAGGCCGGTGAGCACGAGCTCGTACGGGCTGATGATGCCGACGGTCAGCGGCGTGGTCGACATGGCCCGCCGGTGCCCACCCGCCGGAGCGGCATCCCTGTCGAGATGGGTCAGAGACCGAGTCGCGCCAGCACCCGGTCGGTCGCGCGGCCGTCCTCGAGCGCGGTGTAGCGGGCGCGGAACGCGGCGTACCGCTCGGCGTGCTCCTTCTCGACCTGACCCAGGTCGCCCAGTGCGGCGAGCAGCTCGTCCTCGGTGCGCAGCACGGGCCCGGGAGCCTCGGGCAGCAGGTCGAAGTAGAACCCGCGCACGGAGTCCTGGAAGCGCTCGAGGTCGTAGGCGTAGTGCAGGATCGGCCGCCCGGTGATCGCGAAGTCGAACATCGTCGAGGAGTAGTCGGTCACCAGCACGTCGGCGGCGCAGTAGAGGTCGCGCACGTCGGGGTGGTACGACACGTCGTGCACGCCGGGCGTGGCCGCGATCCGCGACCGCCCGGTGACCATGTTGTGGGCCCGCACGAGCAGGACCTGGTCCGGCCCCAGCGTCGCCGCGAACCGCTCGACGTCGAGCCGGAGCGCCACCTCGGGCCGGTCCTCGGCGAAGGCCTCGTCGTCGCGCCACGTCGGCGTGTAGAGCACGACCGTGGCCGAGCCCGGGATGCCGAGCTCGGCGCGCACCCGGGCCCCCACCTCGCGCGCCGCGGGCAAGGACAGCAGGTCGTTGCGCGGGTAGCCGGACTCGAGCACCTCGCCGTCGTACCCGAAGGCGCCTCGAAGCCGCGGCGTGCTCACCGCGTTGGGGGAGAGCAGGAGGTCCCACTTCGCGACGTCGTGGTCGAGGCGGTCCAGCCGACCCTCGGGCGCCCACAGCACGTCGCGGTGGATGCGCTTGAGCGGCGTGCCGTGCCAGGTCTGGACGTACGTCGTGCCCGCCGGCTTGGTCCACTCCACCTCGGTGTGGGTGTTGGCGATCAACAGGTCGGCCGACTCAAGCGCCCCGCGCGCGGCGGGGGAGTCGATGTCGACCGTCGTGACCCCGTCGGGGAACGCCGCGAGGTGCGCCTGGTCGGCCAGCCAGACGTGTTCGTGGCCGGGGCGGTCGTGCACCTGCTCCCACAGGGCTCGCGGGTTGTCGGAGAAGCGGCCGTGGAAGCTGTTCCAGACGATCCTCACGCAGGCACCTCCTCGGCCCGGGGCCGGCTCTCGTCGAGCAGGGCGACCAGGTCGGCCCACCCGTCCACCACCTCGAAGGCACCCGCTGCCAGCAACGCCTCGCGGCGCTCGGCGCGCTCGGCCTCGGGCACGAACACGAGATTGCCGACCGTCGGGATCCCGGCCGCGACGGCGGAGCGTGCGCCGGAGACGGCGTCCTCGACGGCGAGCGCCTCGTGCGCGCCCAGCCCCCGCTGCTCGAGCGCGTGCAGGTAGACGGCCGGGTCCGGCTTGCTGGTGGGTGTCGGCAGGGAGTCCTGGGCGCTGTAGCGCGTGGCTGCCGGCAGCAGGTCGTCGAGCTCCGCCGCGGTGAAGCACGCGGCCAGCCGGCCGAGCGCACTGGAGCTGACGACGGCCAGCTCGAAGCGCTGCGCCAGCTGCCGCAGCGCCTCGGTCACCGCCTCGTCGGGTCGCAGCGTGGCGGCCAGGTGCCGCGTGACCACGTCCTGCTCACGGGTGACCCAGCGCTCGAGGTCGTCGCCGTCGAGCTCGACGTCCAGCTCGGCGGCGAGGTCGGTCGCCAGGCTGCGGAAGTTCCGGCCGAGGGCGGCCGCCTGCAGGTCCGGGGCGGCCCACCGGCGGTCGGACCCGAGGTGCGCGAGCAGGTCGTTGGTCACGCCTGTCGATGCTGCGAAGGCAGGCTCCTCGGAGGCGAAGAGGTTGCCGTCGGCGTCGAGCAGCAGGGTCCGGACCGCACGCAGGTCAGGAGGCTGCGGCACGCGCACCCACCTCCCTGTCGGTCACTGCTCGTTGGAGCGCGGCGACGAACGTCGGCCGCGTGGCCAGCCGCTCGAAGCCTCCGGCGGCTGCGAGGAAGGGTCGCACGTCGTGCGCCGCGCGCGAAGCCGGGCCCAGCAGGTCGGCGAGCGCCGGGTCGGCCAGCTCGTCCGCGAGCTCGGCCGAGCGGGCGCGTCCCTCCTCCAGCGCGAGCGCGGCCCGACGCAGCTGGTCGATCCAGGCCGCCACGACGTCGGTGAGCCGTGCGTGCGGGCGCCCCTCGAGGACGGCCCGCTCGAGGGAGGGGAGGACGTAGTTGCGCACCCGCACCGAGCCGCGTCGCCGCAGCCGGCCGAGCGGGTCCGCGATCGCCGGGTTGCGCAGCCGGTCGAGGACCTCGCCGAGGTACGACGGCAGGTGCAGGCCGGGGACGGGGTCCAGCAGCGGGCAGACCTCGTCGGCGAGCATCCGCTCGACCAGGGCACCGGTCGCGGGGTCCGCCATCGCCTCGTCGGTGGTCCCGTGCCGGGTGGCCGCACCGAGGAAGCCGAGCGCGACGTGGCCCGCGTTGAGCAGCCGCATCTTGGCCTCGACGTGGGGGCGGACGTCGGTGACCAGGTCGACCCCCGCCTCGGCGAGGGGCGGGGCGTCCCCGACGAAGGAGTCCTGCACGACCCACCGGCTGAAGGGCTCGGTGACCACGGGTGCCCGGTCGTGGACGCCGAGGTCCTGCCGCAGCATCCGGCGGTGCTCGGGCGCGGTGGGCGGGGTGATCCGGTCGGACATGGAGGACGGGAACGCCACGTGCTGCTCGATCCAGGTCGCCAGGCGGGGGTCGAGCGCCTCGGCGGCCTCCACCACGCAGCGGCCGGCGGCGGCGCCGTTGCCGGGCAGGTTGTCGCAGGAGAGCACGGTGAACGGCGGCCGGCCGGCACGTCGTCGCGCCTGCAGCGCCCGGGCCACCAGCTCGAACACGGTGGGCGGCGCGCCCGGCGCCGAGGTCGCGCAGGCGTACGTCGGTGCCGTCACCGTGAGGGTCACCAGCCGCGTCCGCGGGTCGGCCAGCGCGGCGACTGCCGCCGCGGTCTCGGTCGGGCCGCCGGCGGGCAGGTAGTCGCGGAGCACCCCGACGACCCGCGCCCGTGGCTCGCCGGCGCCGAGCTCGACCACCGTGTACAGGTGGTCCTGGGCGGCGAGCTCGTCGCGGTGGCTGTTGCTGCGCAGCCCGATCCCGCGCACGCCCCAGTCTCGGTGGCCGAGCTCGGCGAGGCGGTCGAGGTAGACGGCCTGGTGCGCGCGGTGGAACGCCCCCACGCCCAGGTGCACCACGCCCGCGCGCAGCGAGCTGACGTCGTACGTCGGGCGGGCGACGGAGGGCGGCAGGGTCTGCAGCGTTCCCAGGCCGAGGCGCAGGGCAGCGGCCGGCGTCGGCGTGCCGCGGGGGAGCGCGCGGGTCGGGGTCGGGCGAAGCACGTGGTGAAACCTCCTGGCGACGGGACCCGGCACGGGGAGGTGCGGAAACGACCTATACCCCGGATCGACACCTTTCAGACATCAGGCGTTCCAGCGCGGTTCGCCTCGAGCACGCAGCAGCCCGGACCGACGGCTGGCCACCCGCGCGACGGGCACCGGGGGTGCATGTCGAACGAGCACCCCGACCACCGTCCCGAGTCCGGCCGCCTGCCCTCCACCAACCACCCGCTGGGCGGCGAACCCCGCCGTCGCGCTCCCGCGATCATCGCCGTCGTCGGCCTCGTCGTGGTGGTGGCGATCATCGTGGCCCTGCTGACCTGGACCCGCTACAACACCTGAGCGGCAGTCGCTCTCCCGGCGCTCGCCGCTCCAGCAGCGGAGGTGCAGTCCCGGGGATGCAGCGAGCCCCTGACCGGTTCGTGCAGGTCAGGGGCTCGCACCATGCCTTGCGGCACTGGGGTGAGTAACGGGACTTGAACCCGCGACATCTGCGACCACAACGCAGCGCTCTACCAGCTGAGCTATACCCACCATGTCCTCCGAGAGCTCGGAGGCCGCGAGAAGCATACGGGACTCAGGCGCCCGCCGCGGAATCCGGGTCGGCGAGGCCGGCGAGGGCGCCCGCGTGCTTGGCGGCGATCGTGCGTGCGGTGTCGGAGTCCGGGCCGGGCTGCGGGACGAAGACCGCCTCGCGGTAGTAGCGCAGCTCCTCGATGCTCTCGCGGATGTCGGCGAGCGCGCGGTGGTTGCCGCGCTTGGCGGGCGCCTGGTGGTAGGCGCGGGGGTACCACCGGCGCGAGAGCTCCTTGATCGAGCTCACGTCGACGATCCGGTAGTGCAGGAAACCCTCGAGCTCGCTCATGTCGCGCGAGATGAACGCGCGATCGGTGCCCACGGTGTTGCCCGCGAGCGGCGGTCGGCTGCCGCTCGGGCAGTGCTCGCGCAGGTAGGCCAGCGTGCGCTCCTCGGCCTCGGCGAGCGTGACGCCCTTCTCCAGCTCCGCGAGCAGCCCGGAGCTCTCGTGCATGCTGCGCACGAAGTCGCCCATCTGCTCCAGCGCCTCGTCGGGCGGGCGGATCACGATGTCGACGCCCTCGCCGAGCACGTTGAGCTCGAAGTCGGTGACGAGCGCCGCCACCTCGATCAGCGCGTCCGCGCGCAGGTCGAGGCCGGTCATCTCGCAGTCGATCCAGACGAGTCGGTCGTTCACGAGGGGCCACCCTACGGGCAGCCACCGACGACGGCGCCGCCGGCGACTTGGCCCCCCGCTCCGGCCCGGCGGAGGATGCGGGGATGCGCGTCACCCCTGAGTTCGTCGCCGACCTGCCCAAGGCGGAGCTGCACGTCCACCACGTCGGCTCCGCGTCGCCGCGGATGGTGGCCGAGCTCGCCGCCCGCCACCCCGGCAGGGTGCCCAGCGACCTCGACGAGCTGCGCCGCTTCTACGAGTTCCGCGACTTCGCGCACTTCATCGAGGTCTACCTGGCCGTCGTCGACCTGGTGCGCACGCCCGAGGACATCCGCTACCTGACCTACGAGGTCGCCCGGGAGATGGCCGAGGGGCAGTCGTTGCGGTACGCCGAGCTCACGTGCACGCCGTACACCTCGGTGCGGCCCCACGACCCCGAGCCCGGCATGGCGATCGAGGCCTACACCGAGGCGATCGAGGACGCCCGCGTGGCGGCCGAGCGCGACTTCGGGCTGGTCCTGCGCTGGATCTACGACATCCCCGGCGAGGCCGGGCTGCCCAGCGCGGACGCCACGCTCGGTTTCGCGCTGGACCACGCCCCCGACGGCCTGGTCGGCTTCGGCCTGGGGGGTCCGGAGGTCGGCGTGCCGCGCCCGCAGTTCCAGCCGCACTTCGACGCCGCCCGCGCGGCGGGCCTCCACTCCGTGCCGCACGCGGGGGAGACCACCGGCCCGGAGACCGTCTGGGACGCGCTGCGTCTCCTCGGTGCCGAGCGGATCGGTCACGGGACGTCCGCGGCGCAGGACCCCGCCCTGCTCGCCCACCTCGCCGAGACCGGCGTACCGCTCGAGGTGTGCCCCTCCTCCAACATCGCCACGCGGGCCGTCGCCGACCTCTCCGAGCACCCGATCACCGCGTTCCGCGACGCCGGGGTGACGGTGACGGTCGCGTCCGACGACCCGCCGATGTTCGGCACGACGCTCAACCGGGAGTACGAGGTCGCTGCCGAGCTGCTCGACCTCGACACCGACGGGGTCGCCGACCTCGCGCGCACGGCCGTCCGCGCCTCCTTCGCCGAGGACGCCGTCAAGACGCGGGTCCTCGGCGAGATCGACGCGTACGTCGCCGACGGCACCCGGCCGCGATGACCTAACCGCAACCAGGCGCCCGCGGGCCCGGACGGTCCTATGCTGGCCAGCATGTCCGTGCAGCCGATCCGAGTCGCGGTGGCGAACGACTACGAGCTGGTCGTCGCCGGTCTCGCCGCGATGCTCGCGCCCTTCGGCGAGCAGGTCGAGGTCGTCGAGATGGACAGCGGGCTGCCGGTCGCCAGCGAGGTCGACGTCGTCCTCTTCGACACCTTCGCGCAGGGCGAGGCGGAGCACGTCGACCTCGACGGGCTCCTCGACCGCCAGGACACCGGCGCCAAGGTCGTCGTCTACAGCTGGAACACCGATCCCGACGTCGTCGACCGCACGCTGCGGCGGGGGGCCGCGGGCTACCTGCACAAGGCGGTGGGGGCGGAGGAGATCGTCGCCGCGCTGGAGAAGGTCCGCGACGGGGACGTCGTGCGGCCCGACGGCCACGCCGAGGGAGCACCGGACCTGCTGACCGACGGCGCCTGGCCGGGCAAGGAGCAGGGCCTCAGCCCTCGGGAGTCGGAGATCCTCGCGCTCATCACCCAGGGCCTGTCCAACCAGGAGATCGCCGAGCGCACCTACCTGTCGATCAACTCGATCAAGACCTACATCCGCACCGCCTATCGCAAGGTGGGGGTGACCCGCCGCGCCCAGGCCGTCGGCTGGGGGATGAGCCACGGGTTCGCGCCCGACAAGGTCCGCCGGGTCGCGTCGGTGGACTGACCGCCGCCCGACGGGACACCGGGCGCGCATGGACCTCAGCCTGCGCCTCCTCCGTCACGGGTACGACGCCGTCGCCGCCGACCGCGCCGCGCACGGCGTACCGCCCGACGCCGGCACCCACGCCACCCGGCTGGTCGGCCACCGGGCGGTCGTGGTGCGCAGCGAGCCGGGGGTCCGGTTCTTCTACGACGAGTCCGCCGCGGAGCGGAAGGGCGTCGTCCCGCCGCCGCTGGCGTGGCTGCTCTTCGGGCGCGGCGCGCTGCACGGCATGGACGGCGAACCGCACCGCGACCGCAAGCGGGCGATGGTCGACGTCCTCTCCGCCGACGGGCTCGGCCCGCTGGTGGGCCGCGTCGCCCAGGAGCTCGACGAGGCCGCCGCGACCTGGCCCGGGCGCGAGGTCTCGGTCCACCCGACGCTCGTGTCGGCGTACGGCCGAGCGGTCCTGGGCTGGGCCGGCCTCGACCTCGACGACGACCGCGCCGACACGGTCGCGCGGCGGCTCTCGCAGCAGGTCGACGGCTTCGGCTTCGCCGGCCCGGCCTACGTTCGCGGCTGGGCCTCCCGGTTGTGGTGGGACCGGTACGCGACCGGGCTGGCGGCCGACCTGCGCGCCGGGCGCGCCGGCACCGGAGCGGATGCCCCGGCAGCGCGGCTCGTGCGGAGCATCGACGCCGACGACCGCACGGCCGGCGTCGAGCTGGGCAACATCCTGCGCCCGACCATCGCGGTGTCGTGGCTCGGCACCTTCGCCGCCCTGCGGCTGGCCGACCTGCCGGCGTGGCGCGAGCGGCTCGCCGACCCGGGGGAGGAGCTGGCCCGGATGGCCTTCGCCCAGGAGGTACGCCGGACGACGCCCTTCGCCCCGGTGCTCGCGGCGCGTGCCACGCGGCCCGCCACGATCGACGGCGTGCGCGTGCGACGGGGCGACCGGCTCGTCCTCGACATCATGGGCATCGACCACGACCCGGCCCGGTGGGAGGCGCCGCACGAGTTCCGTCCGGAGCGGTTCCTCGAGCACGCGCCCGGCGCGTTCGACCTGGTGCCCCAGGGCGGTGGCCACCCGGCCGGCCACCGCTGCCCGGGCGAGTCGCTGACCCTGCGGGTGCTCGAGGCGACGCTGCGGGTGCTGGCGGGGGTGCCCTACGAGGTGGCGGACCCGGCGGTCGACCTGACCCGGATGCCGACGACGCCGCGCGGCGGGTTGGTCATCAGGGTGCCGGCGGGTGCTCCGGGCCGATCTGCTCGCGCATCGACTCCAGGATCCGCGTAAGCACGCGGGAGACCTGGACCTGGCTCACGCCGAGCTCGTCGCCGATCTCGCGCTGGGTCTGGTCCTCGTAGAAGCGCAGGTAGAGCACGCGCTTGTCCCGCTCGGACAACCCACGCATGACCGGCGCCAGGACGGCGCGCGCCTCGGCGGCGCCCTCGTCGGGCTCCTGGGGGAGCACCTCGCCGAGGCTGGTGCCGGCGTCGTTGCCGACCGGCTGGTCGAGGGAGGTCGGCTGGAAGCAGCCCAGGCCCTGCAGCGCCTCGCGGTGCTCCTCGGGCGTGATGCCCAGCTCGGCCTCGACCTCCTCGGCGGTCGGCTCGCGGCCGAGCTCCTGCTCGAGCCGGTCGGTGGCCATGGTCAGGTCGCGCTGCAGCTCCTGGACGCGCCGCGGCGGACGGACCATCCACCCCTGGTCGCGGAAGTGCCGCTGGATCTCCCCGCGGATGGTGGGGACGGCGTAGGTCAGCAGGTCGTCGCGCACGGTCGGGTCGAACCGGTGGACCGCCTTGACGAGTCCCTCGTAGGCGACCTGCTGGAGGTCCTCGAGCGGGATGCCGCGACGGCGGTAGCGGTTCGCGACGGCGTCGGCGACGCGTTGGTTGAGGAGCACGACCTCGGAGAGGAGCGCGTCGCGCTCGCTGCCGGTCGCCTCCTGCGCCCGACCGAGCAGGTCGGCGGTGCGGCGTGAGCGTTCCTCGCGCGACACCGTGCGGTGGTCGATGCCGAGAGCGGAGTGGGAAGTGTGCATGGGCGGTCCGCCTCCTTCCGAGTGGGGTGCGATCCGCGGCCCGTGTCCGGGCACGCACTCGACGTTGCCCGGAACCGGTCTGGTCCACCACCACCCCTTGGGGTGTGTTGTCGCCCACGCGGCGCTCAGCGCCGGCCGGCGCCCCACCCGACCAGGGCCCACACGGTCTTGCCGTCCTCGGTGGGCCGACTGCCCCAGTCGTCGGCCAGCACGGTCACGAGGCTGAGCCCGCGCCCGGACTCGTCCTCCGGGGTCGTACGACGGCGGCGCGGCCGCGCGAGCTCGGGGTCGCGGACCTCCAGCAGCACGGCCTCGCCGAGCCGGCGCAGCTGCACCGTCGCCGGCGGCTCCGCGTGCACCAGCGCGTTGGCCAGCAGGGCGTCGACGATCTGCACGGCGTCGGCGGCCCGGTCGGCCGGCACCGACCAGCGCTCGAGCTGGTCGGCCACGGCCCGGCGCACGTCGCGGACGCCGGCCAGGGTGACCACCTCGAACCGGGCGACACCGCCCACGGGGTCAGCCTGCGCGCGCGCCACGACCATCGCGACGTCGTCGTCGACGCCCGAGCCGGTCAGCGCGGTGACCACCTCGTCGAGCAGGCGGGAGGCCGGCAGCGTCGTCCGCGGCGCCACGGCCGAGCTGAGCCGCTCGAGGCCCAGCTGGAGGTCCTCGCCGCGCCGCTCGACCAGGCCGTCGGTGTAGAGCAGGAGGACGTCGGCCGGGCCGAGGTGCACCGTCGTCGGCGCGAGCCCGTAGTGACCGGCGCCGAGCGGCGGCCCGACCTCGCGCAGGAGTGACAACCGGCCGTCGGCGTGCGCGTGCACCGGTGGGAGGTGCCCGGCGTTGGCGTAGGTCAGGGTGTGGTCGGAGGCGTCGAACACGGCGTACACGCACGTGACGATCTGGTCGCCCGCGAGGTCCTGCACGAGCGGGTCCAGGTGCTCGAGCACGTCGGTGGGGGAGAGGTCGAGCTTGGCGAAGGCCCGCGTCGCCGCGCGCAGCTGGCCCATGACCGCGGCCGCGCGGACGCCCCGGCCCATGACGTCGCCGATGACGACCGCCGTGCGTCCGGCACCGAGGTCGATCACGTCGTACCAGTCGCCGCCGACCTGGGTGCCGACGACCCCGGCGCGGTAGTACGTCGCCACCTCGAGCCCCGCGACGTCGGGGTCCGTGCGCGGCAGCAGGCTGGCCTGGAGGTCCCGGGCGATGTGGCGCTCGCGCTCGACGACCTCGCGCTCGGCCTCCGCGGCGACGAGCCGCTGCTGCAGCGCGCGCTGGTCGGTGATGTCCTGGAAGGAGCCGCGCACCAGCCGGCTGCCGTCCGGGCCGACGGCGGGCTCGCCGAAGGACTGGAAGAGCCGGACCTCGCCGGACGGCGTCACGATCCGCACCTCGTAGACGATCGTCTGGCCCTCGGTCGCCGCCCGCAGCCGGTCGAGCACCAGCGCGAGGTCCTCGGGGTGGACGAGCTGGGTGATGGTCGCGCGGGCGCCGCGCTCCTCGGCGTCCTCGCGGGTGAGCCCGAGCATGTCGAAGAACGTGCGTGAGCCGGTGATCGAGTCGCGGTCCAGGTCGACCTCCCAGCTGCCCAGGCGTGCGAGCCGCTGGGCCTGGTCGAGCAGCTCGCGGCTGCGCTCGAGGGCCACCCGGACGCGGTGCGCCCGGTCGAGCTCGAGGTTGACCCGCACCCGGGCCAGCAGCTCGCGGGCCGAGAACGGCTTGACCAGGTAGTCGTTCGCGCCGGCCTCGAGCCCCTCGAGCGTGCCCTCCTCGCCCGCCCGCGCCGACAGCATGATGACGGGGACCGAGGCGAGCGCCGGGTCGGCCTGCATCCGCCGCAGCAGCCCGAAGCCGTCCAGCTCGGGCATCATCACGTCGGTCAGCACCAGGTCGGGCACGTCCTCGGCCATCTGCACCAGGGCGTCGAGCCCGTCGACGGCCATCCGGACCTCGTACGCCGGCGCCAGCAGGTCGTGGATGTAGCGGCGCATGTCCTCGTTGTCGTCCACGACGAGCACCCGGCCGCGCCGGTCCTCCGCGCCGGCCGCCCCGGAGCTGAGGGCCCCCTCGACCTCGCCGGTCGTGCCGCCGGAGGAGCCGCCTGCGGGTCCGTCAGGTGCGCCGTCCGCGCCGGGGAGCCAGCGGAAGCTCTGCTCGACGAAGGCCCGGGCCCGCTCGCCGGCGCTCGCGTCCAGCGGCTCGTCGGCGGCGTGGCGGACCCGGTCCTCCGGCAGGTGCGCCCAGCCGAGGGGGAGCGTGACGGTGAAGGTCGTGCCGCGGGCGGGGCCCTGGGTCCGGCTCGTCGCGCCGACGCGACCGCCGTGCAGCTCGACCAGCTCGCGGACCAGGGCCAGGCCGATCCCGGTGCCCTCGTGGGTGCGCGATCGCGTGCCCTGGACCCGGTGGAAGCGCTCGAAGAGGCGCGGCAGGTCGGCGGTCGGGATGCCGCTGCCGGTGTCGGTCACGTTGAGCACGGCCCGGCCGTCCTCGGAGCCCAACCGCACGGTGATGCCGCCCTCGAAGGTGAACTTCAGCGCGTTGGAGACGAGGTTCAGCACGACCTTCGCCCACGCCTCGCGGTCGACGTACGCCGTGAGCGGGCCGTCGCAGTGCAGCGTCAGGTCCAGCCCGCCGCGCTCGGCGGCCGACTCGAACATCGCCACCAGCTCCGCGGTGTAGGCGCACAGGTCGGTCGCGACGAAGTCCGAGGCGTCCCGCCCGGACTCCAGGCGGGAGAAGTCGAGGAGCGTGTTGACCAGCTGCAGCATCCGCTGCCCGTTGCGCGCGATGACGTCGAGCCGAGCGCGCTGCCCGGGCGGCAGCGGCTGGGCGGTGTCCTCGAGCGCGTCCTCGGCCGGCCCGAGGAGGAGGGTCAGGGGGGTCCGCAGCTCGTGGCTGACGTTGGTGAAGAAGTCGGTCTTGACCTGGTCGAGCCGGGCGAGCTCGGCCGCGCGCTGCTTCTCGTGCTCGATCGCCCGCGCGTCCCCGATGGCCGCCGACAGGTGCGCCGCGAGCAGCTCCAGGAAGTCGCGGTAGCCGCCGTCGAGCGGGCGGTACCGGTTGAGGCCGACGACGAGCGCGCCGTACGGCGTGAGCTGTCCCGGCTGCATCAGCGCCGTCACGTAGGCGCGGGTGGGCGGCTCGGACCAGGCGCCCGTCGGCAGGTCGGGGAACAGCTCGTCGATCGCACCCACCACGACGTCCTCGCCGCGCCAGGCGCTGTGCAGCGGCCACACGGCGTCCGGCGCCGTCACCTCGATCACCGGCGGGGCGGCCGGGTGTTCCCGCGAGATGCCCGTCAGGCCGCGGCGGTGGGCGACGGCCCCGTCCTCGCCGAAGAGGTACACCACGACGAACGGTAGCGAGGCGGAGTTGCCCGCGAGGTGCTCGCAGGCCGCGGCCACCGCCGCGGCCTCGCTGCCCGCGGCGCCGACCCGGATGCCGAGGTCGCGCAGGGTGGTCATCCGGCGGGTCGAGACCACCTCCTCGGTGTCCTCCGTGACCACGCACAACATCCCCGCGATCGAGCCGTCGTCGTCGGAGAGCGGGCTGTAGGAGAAGGTGTGGTAGGTCTCCTCGACGTAGCCGCTGCGCTCGAGGAAGAGCAGCAGCTTCTCGTCCCACGTCGCCTCGCCGGTGGACATCACCCGCTCGATGCGCGGGCCGATGTCGGGCCAGATCTCCCGCCAGACCTCCGAGGCGGGACGCGCCAGGGCCCAGGGGTACTTCGTGCCCAGCGTGTCGCGGCGGTAGGCGTCGTTGCAGAAGAACGTCAGCTCCTCGCCCCACGCCATCCACATCGAGAACTTCGAGCTGAGCATGATCCGCACCGCGTTGCGCAGGCTCAGCGGCCAGGTGTCCGGCTCGCCCACGGGCGTGCGCGACCAGTCCACCTCCAGGAGGTCGTGCCCGATCCGACCGGAGGCCCGCAGGACCTCCGTCATCGAGGCCCCGGCAGGGGAGGCGCTCATCGGCCGACCGCGTCGCGGGCCGTGGCGTACGACGCGAGCACCCGGTCCAGGCCCGTCAGCTCGAGGATGCGTGCGACCGGCGGCTGGATGCCCGCGACCGCGAGCGAGCCGCCCAGGCCGCGGGCGCGCCGGTGGGCGGCCACGAGCGCGCCCAGTGCCGAGGAGTCGATGAACGGCACCTCGGTCAGGTCGACCACCACGCGGACGTGGCCGTCGACCATGAGCTCGTTGAGCACCAGCCGGAAACCGCCCACCGTCGCCAGGTCGATCTCGCCCCGGCCGACGACGACGGCGTGCCCGTCGTGGTGCTCGACGCGCAGGCTCAGCTGCTCCTCGCTCGAGGCGTCGTCGGACGTCATGGCAGGTCGCTGTCTCCGAGAGGGGGAACGGGCGTCGGCTGGGGGTCGTGCTGGGTCTGCTGGGTGTGGCGGGCACAGTCTCAGGCACCCCGCAGGCGATCCGGTGCTTTTCGGCACCTTTGGGCCCACAAGGGTGAGGTCGCTGGCCGCCCCATCCTGCCAACCAGCGCGTCGCCGGCTTGAACCGACCCGGGGGCCTCGTCCTACGGTCGAAGGGTTCCGGTGGCCGGGACGTCCTCCTCGCGCCCGCCACGAGCGCCCGCCGCGAGGGGTCGAACGCGACGTACCGGGGCGGTGCACGAGCCCACGCACGGGACGCATCGTCCGCCGTGCTCGGCCCGCAGGCGGCTCGGAGGTACGTCGACCCTGCTCGGCCCCGGCTCAGGTGACGAGGTACCACGGCAGCAGCATCCCGACCACGGTCAGCGCCCAGCCCAAGAGGACGAGACCGAAGCCGTGGGTGGTCGGGTCGTCCGCGGTGCGGTGGTCCGCCAGGCGCCGCCGCAGCGCGACGACCGCGCAGACCAGGCCGCCGAGGAGCAGCGGCACGCCGTACAACGTCTGCTCCTGGCTGCTGCCCAGCGTCGCCAGCGACATCCGCTCGACCGCCCCCGGCCGGAGTCGGGACGAAACGCGGTGGTGGCGCCCCCGGCAGGATTCGAACCTGCGACCGGCGGATTAGAAGGCCGCTGCTCTGTCCAGCTGAGCTACGGAGGCGGGGGATCGGATCTACAGTCGGAAGAACCCCCGGGAAAACACCCATGTGATGCGTCCGACATGCCAGACCGACCCGCGGGCCAGTCTAGGGGTCCTGCCAGCGGCCCGTCGCTTCGCCTGCTTGAACCCGCCGGCGACCTGATGGACAGGGACTTCACCGCGGTGACTCCGAACCGGACCTGGATCCGGGTTCGTCGACGTCCCCCCTGGTCGACGTCTCCGCCCCACGCATCGCGCGTGGAACATCGACTCCACCGAGACCGTCGAGCTCGTCGACGAAGGCACCCCCGTCGTGCCCGGTGAGCCTGATCGGACCGGCAGAGCTGGGACGCATCGAGCAGCTCGCCGAGGCGGAGTCGATCGAGCTGGATGGTGGTGCGAGAGCGCATCGACTGCTGCAGCGCCGGGTCGGAGTCGGCGTGGAACGTCACGACAGTCGTCGAGGAGTATCTCGGTGCACCGGGCGCAGGCAGGGACGAGGTCGCGGGTCGATGTCCCCTCGTCACGCCTCGGGATGACCGAACAGTCCGGGAAGGCCGCCGGTGTGGACGAACACGACCGGCTGCCCGGGCGGCGATCTCCTCCTCGCGCACGGCGGCGATGAGCCCTGCCATGGCGCGTGCGGTGTAGGTGGGGTCGAGGATGACGGCTTCGGTGCGTGCGACCAGCTCGAGCGCGTCCCGCGCGGCGGGTGTGTAGTGCTTGTAGCCGTCGCCGGACTGGTCGCGAACGCGCAGCGTGGTCGGGTCGATCACGTCGCCACCGGTCAGGGGCGAGGCGTAGGCGGCGGCCGCCTCGGCTGCATCGGGGCGTGCCCCCACGTCCACTCCCAGCACGCGGTCGGCTCCGAGCACGGCAACCAGGCCGGCCATCGTGCCTCCCGACCCGAGTGCGGTCACCACGTGGCGCACGTCGGGGACCTGGTCGAGGATCTCGGCCGCGCACGTGCAGTACCCGCGCGCGCCGAGGCTGTCGGAACCCCCGAAAGGCACCAGGAAGGGTCGCATCCCGTCGCGGTGCAAGCGCTCGACGACCGTCTTCGCGACGGCCGCCAGCTCGTGCGGTGGCAACGCACCGGCCCACTCGAGGTCCGCGCCGACGAGGTGATCGAGGATCAGGTTGCCCGCCGTCTGCGGTGGTCGCGTGCCGCCGAGCACGAGCACCGCGCGCATACCGATACGAGCGGCCACGGCTGCGGTCAGTCGGGCGTGATTGCTCTGTGGCCCTCCGGTGGTGACGAGCACGTCGGCACCCTCCTGCTGGGCCCGGGCAGCGAAGTACTCCAGCTTCCGGAGCTTGTTGCCGCCGCCGCCCAGGCCCATCAGGTCGTCGCGCTTCAGCCACAGGTCGTCAGCTCCCAGGCCGATGGCCTCGGCGAGGCGCGGCGCTCGTTCGACCGGCGTCGGGAACGTTGCCAGCGGAAGTCGAGCGGGTTGACCGATCATGTGCCGGACTCTAATCAGCACCTCCCGCTCCGGCCGGCCCTCGGCAGCGTCTCCTGTCGCTGAGCCGACCGAGCCACCACGACGACGTACCTGGTGTAGTGGAAGTGGCCGCTGGGGTAGACGACGCGGTCGGTGCAGCTGACCAGGACGAGGCCGGTGTGCTGCAGCCGGGGAGATCTACCGCGCTGTCGGCGAAGGCGCCGAGCCGCAGGGCAGGGCTGTATCTCCAATCCCCAGGGGGCGGGGGACCGAGAGCCTCGACGTCCGACGTCGATCCGCCCCGGAGCATGCCGCATGGGGACGGGCGGCACGTCCGGTGCGGTCAGGGGCGGTCGGGGGCGTCGACCACGAGGGCGGCCACCGTCCGCGCCGTGCCGGCCGACTGCGGTGCGCCGTCGCGCAGCCGCATCGCCAGGTCGCCGGAGAACACCAGCGCGAGCGCGTCGGCCACCGCGTTTGTGCGCGGGCCGGCCACCGGCTCGGCGAGCAGTCGCAGGCGCGCGCGCAGCGACGCCGTCTCCTGCTCGACGGCCGCGGCGAGGACGGGCGGCGGGTCGGCGTACGCCGCCGCGGTGCCGAGGAAGGCACACCACCGTGCTCCGGTCGCGCGGCCGCGGAAGTCGTCGAGCGCGTCGAACACCGCGAGCAGGCGGTCCCGGTCGGTGCGCGCACGCTCGATGGCCGCGTCCCAGACCTCGAGCCACTCGGCGTGCCGACGGTCGAGCGCCGCGGCGACGAGCGCCTCCTTGCTGCCGTAGGCGCGGTAGAGCGTCGCGGGGGAGACCCCCGCTCGCTCGAGGATCCGGTCGACCGGAGCCGTGGCGTCGCCTGCTGCGAAGACGACCTCGTCGGTGGCGTCGAGGAGCCGCGCGCGTGTGCTCTCCCGGGTGCTCACCAGGCCGAGTCTAGGCTGACGAAGTGAAACGATCGTTTTCGTTCGGTGCGCCGCGGGCAACGGCGCTCGTGGTGATGGGCACGTGCCTGATCGCCGGGACCTACGGACTCGTGCGCCTGGCCTACGGCTTGTTCCTGCCTGACATCCAGGCCTCGGTGCCGCTGGGCTCCGCCCTCGCGGGCTACGTCTCGTCCGGCGCGTCGGCGTCGTACTGCCTGGGCGCGGTCGTCGGCGTCGTCGCGGCCGACCGCCCCCGCCTGCTGGTCGTGGGGGCCTTCGCCACCGCGTCGGTCGGCGCGCTCGGCATCGCCCTGGCCCCCGGCGTGGCCCTCCTCGTCCCGGCGGTGGTGCTCGCCTCTGCCGGCGCGGGTCTCGCGTCTCCCGGGATGGTGGGTGTCGTCGCCCGCGCCTTCGGGCCGGACCTGGTCGACCGGGCGCAGGCGACCGTCAACTCCGGCACCGGCCCCGGGCTCGTCGGCGCCGGCGTGCTCGCGCTGGCCGTGCCGGACTGGCGGGCCGGCTTCGCGATCAGCGCGGCACTCACCGCCGCCGCGGGGATCGGGGTGCTGCTGCTCGACCGAGCGGGCGCGGACGTGGCAGGTGCCGACCGTGGCCGCCTTCGTACGTCGCCGGGCGGCCGGCGGTGGCTGGGCGCGCTCGGACGCCCGCTCGCCGGGGCCCTCCTGCTGGGCGCGGCGTCGGCGACGGTGTGGACCTACGGCCGCTCCCACCTGGTCGGGGCCGGCGCGAGCGACACAGGGTCGGTGCTCGCCTGGATCGCACTCGGGCTCGGGGGAGCGGCGACGGTGGTGACCGCCGGGCCGCTGAGCGCCCGGCCCGCGCCTCGGGCCTGGATGCTCACGACCGTCGGGGTGGCCGTGGCGGTCGCGGGGCTGGCCGCACCCGGGTGGCTGCCGGGGGCCGTGCTCGCGTGCGCGGTGTTCGGGTGGGCGTTCGTCGCGGCGACCTCCGCGCTCATCGCCTGGGTCGGTGAGCTGGCGCCGGGTCGTGCGGCCGCCGGCACCTCGGCCGTGTTCGTCGCCCTGGTGCTCGGTCAGGCGGCCGGGTCGGCGGCGGCAGGAGCGGTGGCGGACGGGGTCGGGCTCGGGGCCGCGTTCGTGGCTGCGGGGGTGACGTCCCTCGCGGCGGCCGCGTGCGGCTGGGGTCGCCGGCCGGTGGTCGTCCGGGAGCCGTCGGACCGCGTGGCGGTCAGCGGGTCGCGCTGACCGTGCAGCCACCCCGGTCCGGGCTCACTTCCACTGGATGCTGGCGAGGGTCGACTCGATCAGCCTGCGCTGCTCCCGCCGGGGGATCGAGGGGGAGAGGTGGAACTCGACCTCCACGGCCAGGCCGGCGTACGGCACCCCGAACACCTCCACCGTCCGGTCGCTGCCGGTCTTCCCCGTGTGGTGGAACATCTCCACGCCGTCGACGTCGACCCGCGGCCGGATGTCGGGCTTGCCGTCGTCGTACGTCCACGTCTTGAGGGCCGCGCGCTCGTAGTCGTCCAGCGACAGGCCGGGCTCGGTCGGGTAGTAGCCGAAGGTCACGTCGGCGCCGATGCCGGGCTCGTAGCCGAGGGCGACCGTGTCGCTGCTGTTGGCCTTGTCGTGCATCCAGCCCTGCGGCAGGTGCGCGGTGAAGGCGTCGGACTCGATCCTCGGGCCGTCGGCCGCCGGGACCGGGAAGGTGGAGGAGGCGGTCGGGTCCTCCGAGGGCGTCGTGGACCCCGGCGCGGAGGGGGTGGACGGTCCACTCGTGGCCGACGTGCCGGGGTCGGTCGTCGGCTCGTCGTCCTCGGACCCGCAGCCGACGAGGAGGAGCGCGAGCGTCACCGTGGTCGGCAGCAGGGCACGTCGGAGGGCAGGACGGTTCGGCATGGCGGGTCTCCCGGGATGCGAGGTCGTGCGGCGGGGGTCACCCTAGCCAGCACGGCCTCGGTCGCCGCGGCGCCTGTGGCGGGGCTCGGCTCGGCCTGGACGCCGATTGGACACCGGTCGGTCCGCCGCGGAGGGTGAGGGCGACGACGATCGTGGACGGACGACGACCGGGGCGTTTTGCCGGGCGCGGGAGCGGGTAGGCAGCACTCCGTCGCAGGGATCGGCCGCCGCGGACGGGGCGCGCTGCTAGAGAAGGAGATGCGGGTGAGCATTCTCGGGTTGGACGTCGCCGGCCTCATCGAGATGGCCGTCGACTCGATCAAGGTCAACCAGGTCATCGAGATCCTCGAGGACTCCATCGAGGACATCAAGGCGAGGCCGGTCGAGGCGATCGCTCCCGGGTCCTTCGGCAACCTGCCGGCAGCCACGGAGCTCGGACACCACACGACGCTCGCGCGCGACACGGTCCTCGAGGCGTTGGAGGACCTGCTCGCCGGTCTCCGGATCTACGCCGAGAACGTCGACAGCTACCGCAAGGACGTCTTCGTCACCGACGAGGAGGTCAGCACCGCGAACGTCCAGCCGCTCCAGGTGGCCACCGACTGCATCGGCGGGTCCATGGCCGACCAGAACAACGCGAGCGCTCCTCAGTGCGTCGCGCCGAGTGGGAGTGAGGACCGATGAAGGGACCGCAGCAGCTGCGGCTGGAGGCGACGCTCGACGCCTCCGCCCCTGAGGACGTCGAGACCCGCAAGAACTCCTGGCGCCTCGCCGCGATCACGCTCGACCAGGTCGCGACCCGGCTCGAGGCCAACGCGGCTCCTCGGGCGCGCGAAGCAATGGAGGGCCGCACCGGCCCGGAGGTCGCCGACGCGTTCACCGTCTCCGCCCAGGCGCTGCGGCGGAAGCAGCAGGAGCTCAAGGACGCCGAGGACGCGCTGACGGCGGCTTCCGAGGCGATCCGCGAGGGCGAGAAGGCCAGGACGCAGCTGCGCGACCTGGTGATGCCGACCGCGCCGTCGCGGAGCCCCGGGTCGACGACCGAGCAGGACGTCCAGGCGCAGAAGGACCACGACACCGCGGTCGCGAACTTCTGGGCGGACTACGAGCACAACGAGCGGGTCGCCCGTGACGCCAACACCCACATGGAGACGACCTTCACCGGCTCCACCGGCGTGATGAAGAAGATCCACGGCATCCCCGACCCGGTCGAGCCGCCGATCGAGCACCAGCCCGGTGGTGGCGGAGGCGGTACGCCGCCGAGCAGCGGTCGTCGGCCGACGCCGTTGCCGCAGCTGCACCCGGGGGACACGCCGACGGGCACCCCGACTCCGACGCCGACCCCGACC
>NZ_JAANMS010000037.1 GCF_011250565.1 Nocardioides sp. IC4_145 | reverse complement strand
ACGGCGGTCATGGGGCGGGCCTCTCGGTGGCAGGGGCGGGGACGGCGGCAGGGCCGGGTGCTGGGGTGGGCGCGCCGACGTCGGCCGGCGCGCTGCGGGTCATGTCGACGTCGAAGTGCTGGCTGCCGAGCAGGGAGGTGATGATCCGGCTGGCGGAGTCGATCGAGGTGCCGAGCGCAGCGTGCGCCTTCACCGGGTCGTCGAGGTCGAGCGCCATCTTCGCCACGACCATCCCCTGGAGGACGGTGTCGTTGAGCTCGAGCGCCTGCTGCTCGCGGCGGCGGAGGTCCTCGAAGAGCTGCGCGCCCTGCATGAGGGAGGAGTAGGTGCGCCGCAGCGACCAGTACCAGAGGCCGACCAGCGCGCCGACGATGTCGGAGATCGCCAGCGGCCAGCCCCAGGCTGTGCGCATCGCGTAGCCGGCCGCCACGTCGACACCGAAGGTCGGCATCAGCATGTGCACCGAGTGCGCGCCGTGGTGGACCGCGCAGGACAGGAAGATCGCGGCGGTGGCGGCACCCAGCGGGTTCGACCGCAGCTGGTGGCTGCGCCACAGCGGCACGATGATCGCGACGCTGATCAGCAGGTAGGCCACCATGATCACGGTGTTGCAGACCAGGCCGACGACCCAGGACTCGATCACGCGGGCACCCCGCTCGTGGACGTGAGGACGAGCAGCAGCGCCGAGCCGACGAGCACGGCGCGGGCCGCGGGCCGCCAGGCGCGCCACGCGGCCGGCCGGGTCGCGGCGGAGCCGGTGGCCAGCAGCGACGCGCACGCCACGACGACCGCGACCTGCCAGCCGGCGGCGAGCACGTCCCAGACCCCGAACGGCTCGGCGCCGGACCCGGGCAGGGGCAGCACCGGCAGCCGGGTGGCCAGCCAGGCCGCCACCAGGCCGGCGTTGCCGACCAGCCCGAGGGTGACCACCGAGGCCGACGGCGCCTGGAGCAGCTGGGCGGCCCAGGCCAGCTGGGCGAACGCGCAGAGCACGAAGAGCGAGCCGAGCAGCGGCTGCCCGGACAGGTGGGCCGCGCCCACGGCCGCGTGCACCCCGGCGGCCGCCAGGCTGCCGGCCAGCGCGACGGGGACGGTGAGGCAGGCGGCGTACGACGGCCGCTCGGGCGGCTCGTCCAGGTGCCGGGTGGTGCCGGGGAAGAACGGCGTGGCGGTGGGTACGCCGCTGGGCGCGCCGGCCAGCAGGTGCCGCCGCACCTCGTGGACCCGCCGCTCGTGCTCGTCGCGCGGGCGTCGCGGCGCCGGGTCGACGTAGCGGGCCAGACGCGGGGCGAACCTGTCGAGCAGCGACGGCAGCACCAGCGCCAGCATCCCGGCGGTCCCGCCGAGGACGATGGTCCAGTGCACGCCGTGCGCGAGCAGGCTCGCCCCGCCCGCGGCCGTGAGGGCCGTCATCTGTTCCTCCCCTGTCCCGGCCAGGCCGGGGCTCCCGCGACGCAATCTAGGACGGCGGTGCGGCGGCGCAGCCCCATCCGCGGCAAATGACCCGCCCGGACTAGGCAGCCCGCCGTTCGGGTGGGGAGGTGGGGGCGCACCCGCCCCCACCTGCGGAAAGAAGTCGAAGTTGAGTGGAACAGACTCAACTCCTGGCGCGTTGTGCCCAGCGACGACCACACTGGTCCCCCTTCAGGTCGCTAGACCACCGAGAAGCAGGAGATCCCACCCATGAGCCAGTTCGGTGCCGAGAAGTTCACGACCCGCAGCCGCGAGGCCATCGAGGCCGCGCAGCTCTCCGCCACCACCGCCGGCCACACGGCCACCGAGCCGATCCACCTGCTGGTCGCGCTCCTCCTCCAGGAGGGCGGCACCGCCGCGAACCTCGTCGGCAAGGCCGGCGTCGACGCGGCCGCCCTCGTGCGGACCGCGGCCGCCGCGCGCGACCGGCTGCCGGCGGCGTCCGGCGCGACGGTCCAGCAGCCGGCGGCGTCCCCCGCGCTGACCCGGGTGCTCGCCGGGGCGCTCGACCTCGCCGCCTCGATGAAGGACGAGTACGTCGCCTCCGAGCACCTGCTGATCTCGCTGGCCACCGTCGAGAGCAGCGCCCGCACGGTGCTGACCGACGCCGGGCTGACCGCCGCCGGGCTGCGCGAGTCGCTGACCGCCGTCCGCGGCAACCGGCGCGTGACGAGCCAGGACGCCGAGTCGACGTACGAGGCGCTCGAGAAGTACTCCGTCGACCTCACCCGGGCCGCCGAGGAGGGCCGGCTCGACCCGGTCATCGGCCGCGACGCCGAGATCCGCCGCGTCGTGCAGGTCCTGTCCCGGCGCACCAAGAACAACCCCGTCCTCATCGGCGAGCCCGGCGTGGGCAAGACCGCCGTCGTCGAGGGCCTCGCCCAGCGCGTGGTCGCGGGCGACGTGCCGGACTCCCTCAAGGGCCGCCGCGTGCTGAGCCTCGACCTGGCCGCGATGGTGGCCGGCGCGAAGTACCGGGGCGAGTTCGAGGAGCGGCTCAAGGCCGTCCTCGAGGAGGTCAAGGACGCCGGCGGGCAGGTCATCACGTTCATCGACGAGCTGCACACCGTGGTCGGCGCGGGCGCCGGCGGTGACTCGGCGATGGACGCCGGCAACATGCTCAAGCCGATGCTCGCCCGCGGCGAGCTGCACATGATCGGCGCGACCACGCTCGACGAGTACCGCGAGCGGATCGAGAAGGACCCCGCCCTCGAGCGCCGCTTCCAGCAGGTCTTCGTCGGCGAGCCCAGCGTCGAGGACACCGTGCAGATCCTGCGCGGCATCCAGGAGAAGTACGAGGCGCACCACGGCGTCCGGATCACCGACGCCGCGCTCGTCGCCGCCGCGACCCTCAGCGACCGCTACATCCCCGGCCGCCAGCTGCCGGACAAGGCGATCGACCTCATCGACGAGGCCGCCAGCCGGCTGCGGATGGAGATCGAGTCCTCCCCGGAGGAGATCGACCAGCTCCGCCGCGCGGTCGAGCGGCTGAAGATGGAGGAGTTCGCGCTGGAGAAGGAGAGCGACGAGGCCTCCGCCGACCGGCTCGAGCGGCTGCGCGCCGACCTCGCCGACCACGAGGAGGAGCTGCGTGCGCTCGAGGCCCGGTGGGAGGCGGAGAAGCAGTCGCTCGAGGGCGAGGGCGAGCTGCGCCGCCAGCTCGACCAGCTGCGGATCGAGGCCGAGCGGCTGCAGCGCGAGGGCGACCTCGGCAAGGCCAGCGAGATCCTCTACGGACGCATCCCCGAGCTGGAGCAGCAGATCGAGAACGCCGCCTCCGCGCAGACCTCGACCCTCGAGCCGCTCGTCGGCGAGGAGGTCGGCGCCGAGCAGGTCGCCGACGTCGTCGAGGCGTGGACCGGCATCCCGACCGGCCGGATGCTCGAGGGCGAGACCGCCAAGCTGCTGCGGATGGAGGAGGTCATCGGCGAGCGGCTGATCGGCCAGCGCGAGGCGGTGACCGCGGTGAGCGACGCGGTGCGCCGCTCCCGGGCCGGCATCGCCGACCCGAACCGGCCGACCGGCTCGTTCCTCTTCCTCGGCCCCACCGGCACGGGCAAGACCGAGCTGGCCAAGGCGCTCGCGGACTTCCTCTTCGACGACGATCGGGCGATCGTCCGCATCGACATGAGCGAGTACTCCGAGAAGCACGCCGTCTCGCGGCTGGTCGGTGCGCCTCCCGGCTACGTCGGCTACGACGAGGGCGGCCAGCTCACCGAGGCGGTGCGGCGCCGGCCGTACTCCGTCGTCCTGCTCGACGAGGTCGAGAAGGCGCACCCGGAGGTCTTCGACATCCTGCTCCAGGTGCTCGACGACGGCCGGCTCACCGACGGCCAGGGCCGCACGGTCGACTTCCGCAACACGCTGCTGATCCTCACCAGCAACCTCGGCTCGACCTACCTCGTCGACCCGACGCTGGACCCGGAGAAGAAGCGCGAGTCGGTGATGGCGGTCGTCCGCTCGTCGTTCAAGCCGGAGTTCCTCAACCGGCTCGACGAGATCGTCACCTTCGACGCCCTGTCGCTGGCCGACCTGACCCGGATCGTCGACCTGCAGCTCGCGCTGCTCGGGCAGCGGCTGGCGGTGCGGCGGATCGCCGTCGAGGTCAGCCCGGCCGCCAAGTCCTGGCTGGCCGAGAAGGGCTGGGACCCGGCGTACGGCGCCCGCCCGCTGCGTCGGCTCATCCAGTCGGCCATCGGCGACCCGCTCGCGCGGATGCTCATCGGCGGCGAGGTCACCGACGGCGGCTCGGTCTCGGTCGACGTCGGCGGCGAGGGCCTGGAGCTGCGTGCGGGCTGACCTGGGAGACTGGGCGGCATGAGCACGCAGCCGGTCCGTCCCCGCCAGGCCACGCTGTCGGCCTGGATGATCATGGTCGGCTCGGTGTTCGTCGTGCTCTCGGCCTTCGAGCGGGTCTCGGGGCTCACCAGCCTCGAGACCCGCGAGTCCGTCGAGGACTTCCTCGCCGTCCCGCCCGGCGACGGGCTCGGGCTCGGCACCGCCGAGGTCATCGACGCGCTGCGGGTGCTGACGATGACGGCCGCCGCCTGCGCGGCCGCCTCCGCCGTGCTCGGCTACCACGTCCTCCAGCGCTCCCGCAGCGCGCGGCTGGTGCTGTCGGTGCTGGCGGTGCCGCTGTTCCTGACCGGCATGGCCGTCGGCGGGTTCGTCTCCGCGGTCGTCGCCGCCGCCGTGGTCGTGCTGTGGATGCAGCCGACGCGGTCGTGGTTCGACGGCACCGAGCCACCGGCCCGGCCCGAGCGGGCGCGCCCGGGCGGGGACCGCTCGTCCGGGTCGTCTCGCTCGTCCGGGTCGTCCGACCCGTCGGCGCGGTGGGTCGAGGCGCCGGGCTCCACGACGCCGCCGGCGGCGGAGGACCGGCCGGCCGGCGGGGCGTCGGAGCCGCGGGCGTGGCAGGGGTTCGGCACGCCGGCCGGCGGCCGGCCCGAGGCCGCCGGGCACGCGGCGCAGTCCCGCTCGCGGGCCCCGTCGCCGGCGGCGTACTCCTCGGCGGGGAGTGGCGCCCGCCCCTCCAGCCTGGTGTGGGCGTGCGCGCTGACCTGGGCCGGCACCGGCCTGGCCGCCATCGGCATGGGCATGGTGGTGCTCGTGGTGCTGGTCGCGCCGGACTTCGTGCTCGACCAGCTGCGGCGCAACCCGCAGCTCGGGGACCGCGACCTGTCCGCGTCCACGCTGCGCGAGGCCGTCGTGGCCGCCGGGGTGCTCGTCGTGGTCTGGTCCGTGGTCGCCGCGGTGCTCGCCGGCCTCGCCTGGCGCGGCGCCGGCTGGGCCCGGCTGACCCTGGTCGTCTCGGCGGCGGCGGCGGCCGCCCTGTGCCTGGTCAGCGTGCTCAGCGGCAACGTCATCGTGCTCGTCCCGCTCGGCATCTGTGTCGCGACGCTGGTGCTGCTGGCCCGCCCGGACGCGCGGGCCTTCGCCGCGCGCCGCTGACGCGCGCACCCGCCGGCCGTCGCCGGTGTCTGGAAGAGTGGTCCTCATGAGCGACTCTCCCTACGGACCACCCCCGCCGAGCGAGAACCCCTACGGCCAGACGCCCGGGCAGCCGGCCTCCCCGTACGGCTCCGGCCCGGCCGGCGGCTCGCCCTACGGCTCCGGCCCCGCCGGCTCGCCGTACGGCGCCGGACCCGGTGGCTACGGTCCGACCGGCGGCGGCGACCCGGACCGCCGGCCCGGCACCGTCACCGCGGCCGCCGTCATCACGCTGGTGTGCGCCGGCCTGTCCGCCGTGCTCTTCGGCCTGGCGACCGCCGCGCTGGCGGTGGCCCGCGAGTCGTTCTCCGACGAGCTGCGCAAGGCGATCGAGGACGACCCGGCCTTCAACAGCACCGACATGCCGACCGGCGACGAGCTGGCCACCATCTTCACGGTGGTCATGGCGGTGCTCTTCATCTGGTCCGTGATCGCGTGCGTGCTCGCGGTGCTGGCCATGCGCCGGTCCAACGTCGCCCGGATCCTGCTGGTCGTCAGCGCCGCCATCAGCGCCCTGCTCAGCCTGGTCGGCATCCTGTCGATCGTCTCCGCGGTGCCGTTCATCGCCTCGGTCGCCACGATCATCCTGCTCTTCGCCGGCGGCGCGGGCGACTGGTTCGCGCGCCGCGGCCAGCAGCCGGGCCAGCAGCCGGGTCAGCCGCTCCCGCCGGGCACCACCCAGCCCTGGGGCTGACCCGCCGGCTCAGGCCATGAGGTCGGCCTCGCGCAGCCGAGCGAGGCCGTCCTCGATGACCGACTCCTCCTTGCAGAACGCCCAGCGCACCAGGTGCCGCCCGGCCTCGACGTCGTCGTGGAAGGCCACCGCCGGGATCGCGACCACGCCGGCCCGCTCCGGCAGGGCGAGGCAGAACTCCCGCCCATCGGCCCAGCCGTACGCCGCCACGTCGGCGATCGCGAAGTAGGTGCCCTCCGGCACCCGCACGTCCATCCCCACCTCGGCCAGCCCCGCGCAGAGCCGGTCGCGGCGCCGGCGCAGGTCGCGGGCCAGCTCGCGCGGCCACTCCGGCTCCTCGTCGAGCGCCCGGGCGACCGCCGGCTGCAGCGGCGCGCCGGAGGTGAAGGTGAGCCACTGCTTGGCACCCAGCAGGGCACCGACGAGCTCGCGCGGGCCGGTCGCCCAGCCGACCTTCCACCCGGTGAACGACCAGGACTTGCCCACGCTCGAGAGCGTCAGCGTCCGCTCGCGCATGCCCGGCAGGGTCGCGAGCGGCACGTGCTCGTGGTCGAAGGTGAGGTGCTCGTAGACCTCGTCGGTCACCACGACCAGGTCGTGCTCGATCGCGACCGCGGCGACCGCGGCGAGCTCGTCGCGGGTCAGCACCGTGCCGGTCGGGTTGTGCGGGGAGTTCAGGAGGATCAGCTTCGTGCGCGGGCCCACCGCCGCGCGGAGCGCGTCGGGGTCGAGGCGGAAGTCCGGCGCGCGGAGGGTGACCGGGCGGCGTACCCCTCCGGCCATCTGGATCATCGCGAGGTAGGAGTCGTAGTAGGGCTCGAGCACGACCACCTCGTCGCCGGGGTCGACCAGGCCGAGCAGCGCGGCGGCGATGCCCTCGGTCGCGCCGGTGGTCACGACGACCTCGGTGTCGGGGTCGAGCTCGAGGCCGTAGTGCCGCTGCTGGTGGCGCGCCACCGCCTGCCGCAGCGCGGGGACGCCGGGCCCCGGGGCGTACTGGTTGTGCCCGCTGCGCAGCGCCGCGGCCGCCTCCTCGATGACCGACGCGGGCCCGTCGAGGTCGGGGAAGCCCTGGCCGAGGTTCACCGACCCGGTCCGCAGCGCGAGCGCGGACATTTCGGTGAAGATCGTCGGCGGGATGCCGCCCAAGCGGGCAGCAGTGCGGGCGGCCGTCCGGGGAGTCAGCACGCTCGCCAGCGTACGCAGCGCGGGGCACGCGGCCGGCCGGGCTGGCGGCGTACGGGACAATGGCGCGCGTGACCACCACCGACGACTCGCTCGCCGCCGACATCGACGCCTGCTGCCGCCTGACCGGGACGTTCACGCTCCGGTCGGGACAGGTGGCGCCGGAGTACTTCGACAAGTACCTCTTCGAGGCCGACCCGATCCTGCTCCAGCGGGTCGCGCGGGAGATGGTCCAGCTGCTGCCGCACGACACCGAGCTGGTCGGCGGCCTCGAGCTCGGCGGGGTGCCGCTGGCGACGTCGGTGAGCGGCATGACCGGGACGCCGGCGCTGTTCGTGCGCAAGAAGGCCAAGGAGTACGGCACCTGCAAGCTCGCCGAGGGCCCGGCCGTCGCCGGGCGGCGGGTCACCCTCGTCGAGGACGTCATCACCACCGGCGGCGCGGTGCGCGACGCGACGCTGGCGCTGCGCGAGGCCGGCGCCGTCGTGGAGGTCGTGGTCTGCGCGATCGACCGCAGCCCGGAGGGCGAGCAGCCGCTGGCCGACCTCGGCCTCGAGGTCCGCTCGGTGCTGACCAAGGCCGACCTCGACGCGGCTCGTGGCTGAGCAGGCCACGCCGGAGGCCGGCCCGGGGGACGGTTCGCGGCCCGCGAGGCGGTCGCCCCTGCAGCTCGCGCTGGACCTGGTCCGGGGGTTCCTCATCGGCATGGCCGAGCTCGTCCCAGGCGTGTCGGGCGGCACGGTCGCCCTCGTGACGGGCGTCTACGAGCAGCTCATCGAGTCCGCGTCGCACGTGCTGCGCGCTGGTCGCTGCCTCCTGACGGGCCCGGAACGCCTGCGCTCGGCCCGGGCGGAGCTGCGGCGCACCGACTGGCTGCTGGTGGGGCCGGTCCTGGTCGGCATGGTCGCCGCGGTGCTGACCGTCGCCGGGGTGATGGAGTCCTTCGTGACCGGCCGACCCGAGCTGGCCCGCGGCCTGTTCCTCGGCCTGGTCTGCGTCTCGGTGCTGGTGCCGCTGCGGATGCTGCCCGGCGCCCACCGCCCACCGCTGGTGGACGTCGCGGTGGTGCTGACGGCGGCGGTCGTCGCCTTCGTGCTGGTCGGTCTTGCGGGCGGCGGCACGTCGGCCGACCCGGCGCCGTACGTCGTCCTCGCTGCGGCCGCCGTGGCGATCTGCGCGTTGGTGGTGCCAGGCGTCTCCGGCTCGTTCTTCCTGCTGGCGGTGGGGCTCTACAGCACCACCCTCGACGCCGTGCACGAGCGTGACCTGGGGTACCTGGCGGTCTTCGCCCTCGGAGCGGCCGTCGGCCTGGGCTCCTTCGTCCAGGTCCTCAACCACCTGCTGGACCGGCACCGGCGCACGACGCTGCTCGCGATGGCGGGACTGATGATCGGCTCGCTGCGGGCGCTGTGGCCGTGGCAGACGCAGCCGGGCGGCGGGGACGGCGAGGCGCACGGGCCGGGCTCGTTGCTCGCGCCCGACGACCCGGTGGCCGGTCCCGTGCTGCTCGCGCTGCTCGGCGCCGCGGTGGTCGCACTGCTCATCGTCATCGAGGCGCGTCTCGAAAGGCGGTCCGAGGACCGCCGCGCCACGGCCCGCTCCGGCGGATGAGGACGGACGTGGTCGCCCTGGCTGCCGGGTCGGCGGACGACGTCGGCGGGGTCGCCGGCTGGGCCGTCGACCTGATGGAGAAGCTCGGCGCGCCCGGCGCGGGGCTGGCGATCGCGCTGGAGAACCTCTTCCCGCCGCTGCCCAGCGAGGTGATCCTCCCGCTGGCCGGGTTCACCGCCAGCCGCGGCAGCTTCACGCTGGCCGAGGCGCTCGGCTGGACCACCGCCGGGTCGGTCGTCGGCGCGGTGCTGCTCTACGTGCTCGGTGTGGTCATCGGCCGCGACCGCGTCTACTGGGTCTGGGAGCGGCTGCCGCTGGTCAAGACCGAGGACCTGGAGAAGACCGAGGCGTGGTTCGGCCGGCACGGCCGCAAGGCGGTGTTCTTCGGCCGGATGATTCCCATCTTCCGCAGCCTGATCTCGGTGCCGGCCGGCCTGGAGCGGATGCCGTTCGGCCAGTTCCTGCTGCTGACCTTCCTCGGCTCGGCCATCTGGAACACCGTCTTCGTGCTTGCCGGCTACTGGCTCGGCGAGCAGTGGCACCGCGTCGAGCAGTACGTCGGCGTCTTCCAATGGGTCGTCATCGTCACCGTCGCCCTCGCCGTCTGCTGGTGGCTCGTGCTCCGCGTCCGCGCCATCCGGCACGACCGCCGCGCCGCCTGACCTCCGCTGCTCGACCGGCGGAGGTGCCGGCAGTCTCAGGCGCCGGAGCGCGGCGGGACGGAGGCGCCGGTGATGTCGCGGTCGGGCCGGCCGTCGTGGTCGTTGTCGTCGGCGAGGGGGCTGTCGGTGCGGCGGTGGCGCCACCACTCGTAGGCGATCGGCACGGCGGTGAAGGCGAGGATGACCAGGAAGATCAGGTCGATGTTGCTCTCCAGCCACGGGACGGTGTGGCCGAGGAAGTAGCCCAGGCAGGTGACGCCGACGACCCAGCAGACGCCCCCGACGGCGCTCCACACGTAGAACCGGCGCCGGGGCATCCCGGTGATACCGGCGACGACGGTGATGTAGGTGCGGACGAAGGCGACGAACCGGCCGATGACCAGGGCCTTGTTGCCGTGGCGGTCGAAGAAGGCCTCGGTCTGGTCGAAGTACTTCTGCTTCAGCACCCGCCCGTCGCGCTCGCGCAGGCTCGGGCCGATCCGCCGGCCGATCTCGTAGCCGACCACGTTGCCGAGCCACGCCGCGACCACCATCAGCACCATCGCGATGCCGAGCTCGGCCAGGCGGGTGCCGGGGAAGAGGTCGATCTGGCCCGTGGCGATGAAGATCCCCAGCGCGAAGAGGAGGCTGTCGCCGGGCAGGAAGGGGAAGAACAGGCCGCACTCGACGAAGACGATGAGCAGGCTGATCCAGAACAGCTCGGCCCCGAACTGGGAGAGGAGCCACTGCGGGTCCAGGAAGTCCAGGCCGAGCATCATCGGCGAGGGGAGGGCCAAGCCTCCCGCGAGCGCGCTCACCCTCGCAGCCTAACGGCCGGGCGCCGGACGCGCCGGGTCGGCCACCTACGCTGCGGGGCGTGGAGGAGGACCGCCGGGCGCCGTACGACCCGATGCCGCACGGACCGGCCGAGGTCGGCGTGGGTCCGTGGCCGGGCGGGCCGGAGTCCTGGCCGACGGGGGAGCAGTACGACGCCGCGCTGCTGGCCGAGGGCGACCGCCGCAACGTCGTCGACCGCTACCGGTACTGGACGGTCGAGGCGATCGTGGCCGACCTCGACACCCGCCGCCACGACTTCCACGTGGCGATCGAGAACTGGCAGCACGACTTCAACATCGGCACGATCGTCCGCTCGGCCAACGCGTTCCTCGCGGCCGAGGTGCACATCGTCGGGAACCGCCGGTGGAACCGTCGCGGCGCGATGGTCACCGACCGCTACCAGCACGTCCGGCACCACCCGACGGTCACCGACCTGGCGGCGTACCTCGCCGACCTGCCGGGCGGGCCGGTCCCGCTGCTCGGCATCGACAACCTCCCCGGCTCGCTGCACCTGGAGACCACCGACGTGCCGCGCCGCGTCTGCTTCCTCTTCGGGCAGGAGGGTCCGGGGCTGAGCGAGGCCGCCCGCGAGGCCTGCGACGGGACGTTCTCGATCGCGCAGTTCGGCTCGACCCGCTCCATCAACGCCAGCGCGGCCGCCGCGATCGCGATGCACTCCTGGGTCCGCGCGCACGCCGACCTCTCCGGCGACGCCTGGCGGGGGTAGCCCTCTGTCGGTGCCCGGGTCCACGATGGCCGCATGACCGACATCCTGCTGTTCCACCACGCGTTGGGGCTGACCGACGGCGTGCGGGCGTTCGCCGACCGGCTGAGCGCCGGCGGGCATGCCGTGCACACGCCCGACCTGTTCGACGGGCGCGTGTTCGGCGCCGTCGAGGAGGGGGTCGCCCACGCCCAGGAGCTCGGCTTCGCCACCGTCCTCGAGCGCGGCCGGGAGGCGGCGGCCGGCCTGCCCGAGGCGCTGGTGACGGCCGGCTTCTCGCTCGGCGTGCTGCCGGCCCAGCTGGTCGCGCAGACCCGCCCGGGCGTGCGCGGGGCGGTGCTGATGGAGTCGTTCGTGCCACCGACGGAGTTCGGCACCTGGCCCGACGGGCTGCCGGCGCAGGTGCACGGCATGGACGCCGACCCGTTCTTCGCCGAGGAGGGCGACCTCGACGCGGCCCGGGACTTCGCCGGGTCCGGGGTCGCGGAGGTGGAGCTGTTCACCTACCCCGGTGACGTGCACCTGTTCGCCGACAGCGGCCTGGCGACGTACGACGAGGACGCGACCGACCTGCTGGTCGAGCGCGTCCTCGCCTTCCTCGCCCGGGTCGGCTAGGTCCTCACCGTCGGCAGGCGGCGCCGAGCCGCACGACCTGCCCGCGGTCCACGAAGACCTTCGAGCGCTGCGCGACCTTCCCGCGCCGCTCGCAGGTCAGCGTGTACGCCTCGCGCTTGCCCGCGGTGGTGCGGGTGACGCCGTCGACCCGGTAGGTCCGCGGCTGCACGACCGGTCGCGTGGAGGGGTTCACCACCCAGCGGAACCGCCCGCTGCGGGGCACGGTGATCGTCGAGTCGACGAAGTCGTCGTAGGCCGACTCCCACGTGGGCGAGCGGAACTCCTTGCGCAGCCGCAGCACGGTCCCGGCGGGTGCCTTCCCGCGCAGCACGCCGTGGTGCGCGGTGTCGATGGTGTGCTGGAGGGCGACGAGGTAGGCACCGCGGTTGCCCCGGCCGGCGTACTTCCCGGCTCCGCGGTACTGGTCGACGACGTCGGGGAACGGCGGGTGGAACTCGTCCGGGCCGATCTCGAAGGTGTAGCCGAAGCCGCCGGTGGCGTTGTAGGACCAGTCCTCGGTCGTGCCGGTGGTGTCGTACAGCTCCCAGCCGTGGATGTTGTCGTAGCCGTTGTTGGCCGCCATCGCGGCGCCGAGCCGCTTGAGCGCCTTCTCGTCGGGCGCGTCGCCGACCGGCTTGCCGTCGGGCCCGAGCGTCTCCGGGTTGACCCCGTTGGGGCGCAGGATGAGGTTGCCGAAGGTGTGGTTGGAGATGAGCATCGTGACCTGCCGCTCGCGCACCAGGTCGCGGATGTTCTGCGTCTCGGGCTCGGAGAAGGCCGCGGCGCCGCGGTACGTCGGGTCGAGCACGCCCGCCTCGACGTTCGCGAGGTCCGGCGTGCTCGCGGCCGCGCCCGGCCCTCCCCAGAAGCCGCCGTAGTTGCGGTTGAGGTCGACGCCGATGCCGAAGCCGCCGCTGCTGGTCAGCGAGGCGCGGCAGGTGCCGTCCGGGGTGTCCACGCCGTCGAGGACGCGGCAGTTCTTGCGCTTGTAGGCGTGGCCCGGGGTGGCGAGCACCGACAGCGACCCGCCGAGCGGGTCGACGTCGTTGAGCGCCCGCAGGTCGACGTACTCCCCGTCGGTGCGCGAGAGGTCGAACCCGTCGACGTTGACGACCGGCACGACGACCACCCGCGCCTGCCGGAGCATCCGGGTGATCCGCCGGTCCTTGCCGTACGACGTCGCGAGGTCGACCGCGAACTCCATCGCATTCTCGCCCGACGGCCACTCGCGGGCGTGGTGCAGCCCGAGCAGCACGAGCGTCGGGCGGCCGCTCGCGGGTCGCCGGACGTCCTCCCCGATCTCGACGCCGTAGATCGTCCGGCCGTCCAGGCTCGGTCGGTCGAGCGCGAACCGCTTGACGATCGTGCGGTGCTTGCGGGCCAGCGCGGCCATGTCGGCCTCGTAGTCGGCCAGGGTCCGGTAGGTGTCGCGGCCCGAGGGCAGCGGCGAGCGCGCGACCCGGGCGGCGTACGCCTCGTTGATCTCGGCGACCTCGACCCCACGGCGCACGAGGTCGCGGATGCGCACGTCGAACGTGAAGCCGCCGGCGACCAGGGCGAGCAGGTCGGCCGGAGTGTGCAGGACGACCTCGACGTAGTCGTGACCGGCGTGCTCGGTGAGGTCCAGGCCGAGCGCGGCCAGTCGGTCCTTGTGGGCGTCGGTGGGGGTGTCCACCGTGACCAGGCGTGGTGCGAAGAGGGACGCGGCGCCGGCCGGGGTGCCGGTGGCCGCCGGCGACGGGCTGAGGGCGCCGAGCGCCAGGGCGAGGGCCGCGGTGGTGGCGGCGGCGAGGGCGGGGAGTCGCATGTCGGGCTCCTGGATGCGGGTCGGTTGCCCTCCAGAACGCTCCGTCACCCGCTGAGGTCACGCTCCAGCGCGCCGAGCGCCTCGCTGGGCGAGACCACCACGGTGCCGACGTCCTCGGGCAGGTCCCACGGGTCGAGCAGGACGAGTGGCACGCCGGTCCGCCGGGCCAGCGCGACCTCGCTGAGGGTCCCCCAGCTGCAGCCGACCGCGACGACGGCGTCGGCGGCGCGCACGAGCAGGCCGTTGCGGAGCTCGCCGAGACCGGTGGGGACCAGGTAGGCGTGCTCCGCCGAGCCCTCCGCCCGGTCGGTCCCCGGCAGCAGGCCGATGGCGGTGCCGCCCCCGTCCCGGGCACCGGCCGCGGCGGCGCGCATGACGCCGCCCATCCCGCCGGTGAGCACGACGACGCCGGCGTCGGCGAGCAGCCGCCCGACCTCGGTGGCCGCGGCGAGCTGCTCCTCGGTGGCGGTGTCCGCGGGGCCGACGACGGCGACTTACCGGCCCCTCACCTGCCCCGCACCTCAGCGACCCTGCAGCACGTCACCGACGACGCGGCGGTGGACCAGCTCGGCGACGGCCTCGCGGGCGGGCAGGTCGGCGAGGAGGTACGCCGCACCGACGAGCCCGTCGGGGTCGAGCCGGACCTCCTGCTCCAGCCGGCAGCCGCTCGCGCCGTCGGGCGTGACCGTCGTCGTCAGCGTGACCCGGCCCGGCGAGCGCACGTCCGCGACGAGCACCAGCCGGCGCGTCCCGCCCGGCTCCCCGGGTCCGTCCGTGACCTCCCAGACCCGCCAGAAGCCGACCGTGTCCCCGCGCACCAGCAACGGGCGGTCCGGCACCGACCACCGTCGGCCGCCACCGCCGACCAGCCGGTCGATGAGCCCGCGCACCACGAGCGGGCCGGCGTCGACGTACCACCGCGACCCCTCCAGGCCGCACGCCACCACCGCCCAGGCGTGGTCGGCGGGGAGGGGAAGGGTGCTGGCGCGCCGGGTCGTCCGGAGCGAGGTGCGTCGGAGCATGGCCCGCCGGTAGCCACTAGGGTGCCAGCAGAATCCCGGCCCGCGCCCGTGACCGGCGCCGGGCCCGCCCCGCCCGTCCTGCACCGTCCCTGGAGGAGCCCGCAGTGCCCATCGCGACCCCCGAGAAGTACGCCGAGATGCTCGACGCGGCCAAGCAGGACGCCTACGCGTTCCCGGCCATCAACGTGTCGTCCTCGCAGACGCTCAACGCCGCCCTCAAGGGCTTCGCCGATGCCGGTTCGGACGGCATCATCCAGGTCTCGACCGGTGGCGCGGAGTACCTCTCCGGACCGTCGGTGAAGAACATGGTGAGCGGCTCGGTGGCCTTCGCGCAGTACGCCGCCGAGGTCGCCAAGAACTACCCGGTCAACATCGCGCTGCACACCGACCACTGCCCGAAGGACAAGCTCGACGGCTTCGTCCGCCCGCTGCTGGAGATCTCCCGCGAGCGGGTCCAGCGCGGCGAGGCGCCGCTGTTCCAGTCACACATGTGGGACGGCTCCGCGGTGCCGCTGGAGGAGAACCTCACCATCGCCTCCGACCTGCTCGAGCGCTGCATCGCCGCGAAGATCATCCTCGAGATCGAGGTCGGCGTCGTCGGCGGCGAGGAGGACGGCGTCGCCCACGAGATCAACGACAAGCTCTACTCGACCCCCGCCGACGCGATCGCGACCGCCAAGGCACTGGGGTACGGCGACCGCGGCTACTACATGACCGCGCTGACCTTCGGCAACGTGCACGGCGTCTACAAGCCGGGCAACGTCAAGCTCCGCCCCGAGGTGCTCAAGGAGGCCCAGGAGGCGGTCGTCTCCGAGTTCGGCCTCGAGGCCGGCGCCAAGCCGTTCCACCTCGTCTTCCACGGCGGCTCCGGCTCCACCGCCGAGGAGATCGCCGCCGCCGTCGACTACGGCGTGGTCAAGATGAACGTCGACACCGACACCCAGTACGCCTTCACCCGCCCCGTGGCCGCGCACATGTTCAACAACTACGACGGCGTCCTCAAGGTCGACGGCGAGGTCGGCAACAAGAAGACCTACGACCCCCGCGCCTGGGGCAAGGCCGCCGAGGCCGGCATGGCCGCCCGCGTCGTCGAGGCCTGCGAGCACCTGCGCTCCGCCGGCAAGACCCTCGGCTGACGCGCCTCCTCAGCGCTCCTGCACCTACGTCGCGGCGCCGGTCTCTTGTGGGGGCTGGCGTCGTGTCGTTTCATCAAGGTATGCAGGGAAACCGACGGCGGGCCGGGTGCCGGTTCGGCTGCATACCTTGATGTCCCGTCACTCCCCAGGGTGAGTTCACACGGGGGAGTGACGGTTCGGCTGCATACCTGGATGAACCAACCGGCCGGCTCGTCACCCGAGCGACCGGACCGAGCCCGGCTAGCCCGGGTCTTCAGTCCGCAGCAGCGGCCGGCACGGGGATGACCGAGCCGCCGCCGAAGCCGGCGTGGCGGGGCCGCTCGAAGAACAGCACGGCGACCAGGCCCAGCACGAGCACGGCCGGCGGGAGGAGCAGCGAGGCGCCCATCGCGTCGCTGAACGACTGCGCAGCGGCCGCGGGGAGGTCGCCCCCGGCCGCGGACGCGCCGGCCTCGCCCCCGCCGTACGCCGGCAGGCCCTCGGCCGCGAGCCGGGCGTCCATGAGGACGGCGATGGCGGCCGAGCCGAGCACGGCGCCGACCTGGCGGGTGGCGTTGTAGACGCCTGAGCCCGCGCCGGCCTGGTGCAGCGGCAGGTTGCGGGTGGCGGTCGCGGAGTTGGGCGACCACACGAACGCGTTGCCGACGCCGAGCAGCAGCATCGGCGGCACCAGCCAGAAGATCGAGCCGTCGGGCTGGAGGACCAACGCGAGCCAGACGAGCGAGGCGATGATCCCGGAGAACCCGAAGCCGGTCAGCAGGCGCGGGTGAACCCGGTCGGTCAGGCCGCCGACCGGGCGGGCCAGCACGATGGTCATCACGGCCATCGGCACGAGCAGCAGCGCGGCCCGGGTCGGGCTCAGCCCCCGCACGACCTGCGCCCACAGCATGATCGGGATCGCCATCGCCGTGATCGCGAAGCCCATCGCGGTGATCGACACGTTGGCCAGCGAGAAGTTGCGGTCGCCGAACAGGCTGAGCGGCACCAGCGGCTCGGCGCGGTTGCGCGCCTGCCAGCCCACGAAGAGCGCCAGCACGACGACGCCGCCGACGATCATCGACCAGACCAGCGCGCTCCACTCCAGCTGGTGGCCCTCCTGCACGCCGAAGACCAGCAGGAACATGCCCGCGCCGCTGAGCACCACCCCGAGCCAGTCGAAGCGGTGGTTGTTGGTCGGCAGCACCGGCACGAGCCGCAGGGCGAGCACGAAGCCGACGACGCCGACCGGCACGTTGATGAAGAAGATCCACTCCCAGCCCAGCGCGTCGACCAGCACGCCGCCGAGGATCGGGCCGACCAGCGTGGCGACGCCGGCGGTCGCGCCCCACAGCGCCATCGCCTTGCCGCGGCGCTCGGCCGGGAAGATCCGGGTGATGATCGCCATCGTCTGCGGCGTGATCATCGCGGCGCCGAGCCCCTGCACCACGCGGGCCGCGACCAGGCCCTCGATCGACCCGGTCAGGCCGCACCACAGCGAGGCGAGCGTGAAGACGGACAGGCCGGCGAGGTACATCCGCCGCGGCCCGAACCGGTCGCCGAGCCGGCCCGTGATCAGCACCGGCACGGCGTACGCCAGGAGGTAGGCGCTGGTCACCCAGACCACCGCGTTGACGTCGGCCCGCAGGTCCTCGATGAGCGCGGGCGTCGCCACCGACACGATCGTGGAGTCCACGAGGATCATGAAGAAGCCCAGGCAGAGGGCGAAGAGGGCCGGCCACGGGTCCTTGTCGGACGCCGTCGGCGCGGTCGTGGGGGCGGCGGTCGAGGTCACGAGGGGAGTGAACACCCCGCCGTGGACAATGCTTCCATGACCACCCCGATCGGACGCGACCTGATGGCGGGCCCCCCGCCGACCCACCTCCCGGCGGACCCGGCGACCGACGCGCTGGCGGGCGGCGAGGCGCCGACGGAGGTCGTGCGCCGCAGCCCGGCGTCGCCCGTCGCCTGGGCCGCGCTCGCCCAGGAGGCCGTGGCGGCCGACGCCGACGCGGTGACGGTCTACGCCTACGCGCGTGTCGGCTACCACCGCAGCCTCGACCTGCTCCGCCGCAACGGGTGGAAGGGCCACGGCCCCGTCCCGTGGGAGCACGAGCCGAACCGCGGCTTCCTCACCTGCCTCGCGCTGCTCGCGAAGGCCGCCCGCGCGATCGGCGAGACCGACGAGTGGGAGCGGTGCCGCGACTTCCTGCGCGACTCCTCGCCGACCGCCTACGCCGAGCTGCTCGGCGACGCCTGACCCGAGGCGCGCGCCAGCCTGACCAGCGCGGCGGCCGGTCCCTCCGGCCGCCGCGAGGGCAGCCAGACCGCCCGCAGCGAGCGGGACAGGTCGAGGTCGGCGACGGGTACGGCGACGAGCTGACCGGTCGCGAGCTCCGCGGCCACCGCCAGCTCGCTCAGCACCGCCGGCGCCCCGCCCTCGCCCGCGGCCGCCTTGACCGCCGCCGTGCTGGCCAGCTCCAGCCGTTGCTCGCCGAGCGCGTGGCCGGCCAGGTCCAACGCGCGGACGAGCGTCTCCCGGGTCCCCGAGCCGGCCTCGCGCAGCACCAGGTCGGAGGCGACCAGCTCGGCCGCCGTGACCGGCGTACGCCGCCGGGCCCACGCGTGCGCCGGTCCGACGACGACGAGCAGCCGGTCGCGCGCGACCGTCGTGGACGCGACGGTCCGCGGGACGGTCGGTGACTCCACGAAGCCCAGCGGCACGCGTCCCGACGTCACCCGGTCGAGCACGTGGTGGGAGTTCCCCACGTCGAGGCTGACGTGCAGGTCGGGGTGCTCCCGGCGGAAGCGGGCCAACCAGCGCGGCGCGAGGTGCTCGGCGACCGTGAGGCTGCTCGCCACCGTCAGGTGCGCCTTGCGCTGGGCGGCCAGCGAACGCGCGCCCAGCACCACCCGCTCCACCCCGGCCAGCGCGTCCCGCGCCCAGGCGACCACCACCTCGCCCTCGGTCGTGAGCCGCGACCCGGCCGTCGTGCGGACCAGCAGCGCCAGGTCCAGCTGCCGCTCCAGCTTCGCCAGCAACCGGCTGGCGTTGGGCTGCGCCATCCCGACCTGACGCGCCGCCGCGCCGACCGAACCGGTCTCGGCGACCCGGACCAGCAGGTCGAGGCCGGCGAGGTCCGGCTGTCCGCTCATGCGCCCAACGTATGAGCAGGCGCTGACTCATATCAAGACGGCATGAGTCCCGGCTGGATCGACGGCTACCGCCGCGGCCGTCCGACCCCGAGGGTGGAGGCATGGTCGAGACCCGCGCGCCCGGGGCGCTGTCCGGAGCGCTGCCCGGCCTGCTCCTGGCCGGCGGCGCCGGGGCCGTGGCGCTGGCCGTGCACGCCGCGGTGCCGGCGCTCGGCGCGACGCTGGTGGCCGTGGCGCTCGGCCTCGCCGCCGCCGCGTCGGGTCGCCTCCCGCAGGTCGTCCGGCCGGGCCTCGGCACGGCGTCGCGGGGTGTGCTCCGGGTCGGCGTCGCGCTGCTCGGCCTGCAGCTGGTCCTCGACGACGTGCTTGCGCTCGGCTGGCCCGTGGTCGCGGTCGTCGTCGGCGTGGTCGCGCTCGGCATCACCGCGACCCTCGCGGTCGGCCGGGTCCTCGGCGTACCGCCCGACCAGGCGCTGCTCGTCGCCTGCGGGTTCTCCATCTGCGGGGCCGCCGCGGTCGCCGCGCTCGACGGCGTCCGGCGCAGCCGCGCCGAGGACGTCGCCCGCGTGGTCGCCCTGGTCGTCGTCTGCGGCAGCGTCGCGATGCTCGCCGTGCCGCTCCTCGGCACCGTCCTGGGCCTCCCGCCCGCCTCCACCGCCGCATGGGCGGGGGCGTCGGTCCACGAGGTCGGTCAGGTCGTCGTCGCGGGCGGGCTGCTCGGCGGCGCAGCGCTCGAGGTCGCCGTCGCGGTCAAGCTCGGCCGCGTGCTGCTGCTCGCGCCGGTCCTGGCCGTCGTCGCCGTGCGCGCCCGCCGCACCGCCCCGGGAGTGCGCCGCCCGCCGCTCGTGCCGGCGTTCGTCGTCGCCTTCGTGGCCCTCGTCGCGCTGCGGGCGGCCGTGCCGCTGCCCGACGGGCTGCTCGCCTCGGCCGGGGCGGTCCAGGCCGCGGCGCTGGCCACTGCGATGTTCGCCCTCGGCTGCTCGCTCGACCCGGGCGCGCTCCGCCGCACGGGTCGGCCGCTGGTGCTGCTCGCGCTCGCCGCCACCGGGGTGGTCGGCCTGCTCGGTCTCCCCGCGGCGTACCTCGTCGCGGGCTGAACCGGTCCGCTCCGCGACCAGCCGCGGGAGGCCGGGCTACGGCGTGGTCAGCAGGTGGCGGATCCGCTCGGGGCCGAGGGCGAGGAACAGCGTGGGGAGGCGGGGGCCGCGCTCGGCGCCGACGAGGAGCTCGTAGAGCAGCCGGAAGAACGCCTTCTGGTCGGCCTTGACCTCGTCGGTCGGGGCGTCGTCGAGGGCGAGACCGCGGGCCAGCTTGGGGACGCCGTAGACGAGCGCGGTGGTGCCGTCGACGTCGAGCTCGGCGGGCAGGCGGTCGAGCAGCGTGGTCCGCCAGCGCTGCTCGTCCTCGGTGAGCCGGCCCAGCCGCTCGGCGTCGGGCTCCTCGCGGACGGTGGTGCGGTCCTCGGCGGGCACGAACTCCGCGGTCCACGTCATCGCGCGGTCCAGTCGCGGCTGGAGGTCGGCGACGGAGTCGTGGGCGTGGCCGCCGCGGGCGACGATCCCGCTGATCAGCTCGGCGCTGCCGGCGGTCACGTCGGCGACCGAGGAGAGCAGCCGGAACGGCACCACGACCCGCGGGGTCGGCAGCGTGCCGGCCGCGGCGGTCGCCGAGGCGCGCTCGAAGGCCAGCACCTGGGCGTCGCGCTTGGCCGGGTCGGCGGCCTTGCGGCCGAGGGAGTCCCACTCGTCGTACAGGCGGACGACCTCGGCGCCGAAGTCGATGTTGAACGCCTGCTTGGGCTGGCGGCGGGCGTAGAGCCAGCGCAGGATCGGCGCCTCGAGCACCTGGAGCGCGTCGGCCGCGGTAGGCACCCCGCCGGCGGAGGACGACATCTTCTGCATGCCGGCGAACCCGACGAAGGCGTAGGCGACGTAGGAGGGCGCGCGGAAGTCGAAGACGCGCTTCACCAGCTCCTTGCCCACCGTGTAGGAGGAGCCGGGCGTGGAGTGGTCGAGACCCCCGGGCTCGAAGTCGACGCGCTCGAAGGCCCAGCGCATCGGCCAGTCGACCTTCCAGACCAGCTTGCCCTCGTGCTGGGTCGCCACGTTGGTCACGCCGCTGAACCCGCAGGAGGAGCAGGTGTAGGACAGGTCGGTCGTGTCGTCGTCGTACGCCGTGACGTCGACGGTGTCGCGGCCGCAGTCGCGGCAGTACGGCTTGTAGGGGAAGCGCGCCAGCGAACCGTCCCCGGCGGCCCCGGCCCCGGCCCCGGGCTCGTCCTCGTCGGCGACGGAGTCGGCCAGCGCCTCGGCCTCCTGCTCGTTCTCCGCGACGGGGGCGGCCTTCTTCGTGCGGTGCTCGGCCAGCACCTCCTCGATCGTGTCGCGGTGCCGGATGGCGTGGAGGACCTGCTCGGTGTAGGCGCCGGCGCGGTAGCGCTCGGTCTGCGACACCTCCTCCATCTCCACGCCCATCTCGGCCAGCGCCGCCCGCAGGGGCGCCTTGAAGTGCTCGGCCCACGACTCGTGGCACGCCCACGGGTCCGGCACCGCCGACAGCGGCCGGCCGATGTGCTCGGACCACTCGGCCGGCACGCCGGCGGGGACCTTGCGGAACCGGTCGAAGTCGTCCCAGCTGTGCAGGTGCCGCACGGGGATGCCGCGACGGCGGATCTCCTCGGCGACCAGGTGCGGGGTGAGGAACTCCCGCAGGTTGCCCAGGTGGATCGGGCCCGACGGGCTCGCGCCGGAGGCGCAGGTGATCATCCGGTCACCGTCGAGGTCACCTTCACGACCGTCGGCACCGTCGCCCAGGCCGGCGTGCCGGATCGCGTCGTCGGCGGCGCGGGTGACCCAGTCGACGGGCTCCCCGGCGCCCTTCTCGGACCGGTTGCCTCGCGCCACTGCTCGCTCCTCGCACGTCGGGTGGACCACGTGATGTGGACGAGGGGCAACGCTACCGCCGGGGGAGGAAGGCGCCGGAACCGTCCCCTGCGGCGGTCCCGACGCCCTCCGGCACGCCGACCGGCCGCCACGTCCCCCGACGCGGGACCCGGTCGGCCGCCGCCTCCCCCGAGTCCGGCGGCCGATCCCTTCGTCGGCGTACGCCTCCAGCATGCCTGGCCGTTCCAGGCCATCGCGGCGCTTGGCTGCCGGTGGCCGGAAGATGCCACTACCGTGGAGGGGTGCCTGCCGCCCGTCCGCCCGCCACCCTGCGTGAGGCGCTCGGCCTCGGTGACGACGACGACCAGCTCTACGAGCGGGTCCGCGCGCAGGCGGGCCGCCAGGTGGTGTCCGTCGCTGCCGCCCTGATGCGTACGCCGGACGAGCTGCTGCGCGAGCTCGCGCCGCTCGTCGAGCACGGCATCGTGCGGATCGAGGACGACCGGGTCTTCGTCGACAGCCCGGCCGAGGCGGTCGTCCGGGTGCTCAGCGAGACGGCCGCGACCGCGGCCCGGGCGCACGCCCGGCTCTCCGACCTCGCGGCGGCCGTGCCGCTGCTGGCCGGGCGCACCGTGCGGTCGATGGCCGACGACGGGCACGTCCGGCCCATCGACGGCGAGATCAGCACGGGGGGCGGGACCCACGCGGTGGACCTCACCCGGACGCTGATCGAGCAGAACCTCGGCGAGGTCCGGTCGCTGCGGCCCGACCAGTACCTCGAGGAGGCCCGCGAGGACGGCATGACCGAGCTGCTCGGTGAGGTGGTCGGCCAGGGGCGGCGGGCGCGGGCGATCTACCCGGTGCGGGCGCTGACGGGGTCGCGGGCCGCCCTGGCTCGGCGCGCGGCCGCGGGCGAGGAGGTGCGCGTCCTGCCGAGCGTGCCGACCCGGCTGTGCGTGATCGGCACGAGCTACGCCCTGCTCCCCGAGCCGCTCGGCTTCGTCGACGAGCCGCTGACCCTGCTGCGGCAACGCGGTCTGGTGGAGGCCCTGGGCCTGTGGTTCGACGCCCTCTGGGAGCGCGCGCTCCCGGTGCCGGAGCTCGAGCGGGCCGAGGGCCGGCCGGACCTGCGGCGCTTCCTGCTCCAGCAGCTGGCCGAGGGCGCGCAGGACGAGCAGATCGCCCGCCGGCTGGGGGTCAGCCTGCGGACCGTCCGCCGCCGCGTGGCCGACCTGCTCGGCGAGCTCGGCGCCGACACCCGGTTCCAGGCCGGCGCCGAGGCCGTGCGGCGCGGGTGGTTGTAGCCGGCCCTCGAGGGTCAGGGCCGGGTCAGGGCAGGACCGCTCAGGGCAGGACCATCGAGTAGGCGCCGGGCTCCAGGCGCCAGGTCCGGCGGCGCTCGGGGCCGTAGATCTCCCCGTCGGCGGAGCAGTAGAACTGCTCGCCGTCGATGGTCACCTGCTTCGCGCGGACGTAGAGGACGTCGCCACGCTCGTGGTGGGTCGCGCGGAGCAGCGAGCCGAGGTAGCCGATCCGCTGCAAGGGCCCCACCGAGCGGGCGACCATGACGTCCATCAGCCCGTCGCGGGTGTCGGCCTCCGGCGTCAGCTCGGTCCCGCCGCCCACGGTCGCGCCGTTGCCGACCGCGACCATGAGCACCGGCTCGTCGTAGTCGACGACGACCCGGCCGTCGATCTCCACCCGGAGCCGGACGTAGGGCGGTCGGACCGCTGCGAGCAGCGCGCCGATCGGGTAGCCGAGCCGGCCGAGGTTGACCCCGCCGACGCCGATCCCGTGGAGCCGGTCCTTCCAGCGGTCGGCGCGGCGGCTGGCCTGGGCGCCGGCCCCGGCGTGGACGCTGTTGACGACGATCTCGCCGACCTCGTCGAGGATCAGGTCCATCCGTCGCGGTCGTCCGTGGAGGACGACCTTGGCCGCCTCCTCGATGTCGAGCGGGATGCCGTTGCCGCGGGCGAAGTCGTTGCCGGTGCCCAGCGGCAGCAGGCCGAGGACGGCGTCGGAGAGCTCGCGGCGCCGGTGCAGTGCGGCCACGACGGCGTGCATGCTGCCGTCGCCGCCCGCCACGACGATGCGGCGCGAGGCGGCCCGGTGGAGCACGCCGTCGAGCTCGCCGGGGTCGGACGTGGCGCAGACCTCCACCGAGGTGCGGGCGCGCAGGATCGCCAGGGCGCTCTCGAGCTGCTGCTCGTCGGCGGTGCCGGCGTCGCTGTTGGTGATCACGAGGAGGGGGTCCATCGCGGCGACCATAGCGGGCGGTGCCGACGCCGTTCTTGCTAACGTGTCGACGCAAGAGCCCCGGACAGCGCTTGCTGCCGGGGCCTTTCCTTCGTGCCGTGAGGAGTCACGCATGCCCGCGATCGTCGTGCTCGGTGCCCAGTGGGGTGACGAGGGCAAGGGCAAGGCCACCGACCAGCTGGCGACCACCGACCCGATCGACTACGTCGTCCGCACCAGCGGCGGCCACAACGCCGGTCACACCATCGTCATCAACGGCGAGAAGTACGCCACGCACCTGCTGCCCAGCGGCATCCTCACCCCGGGCGCCACCTCGGTGATCGCGAACGGCGTCGTGGTCTCGCCCGAGGCGCTCTTCCGCGAGCTCGACGGCCTGCTCGAGCGGGGCGTGGAGATCGGCGGCCTCGTCGTCAGCGCCAACGCGCACGTCATCGCGTCGTACCACTCGACGATCGACAAGGTCACCGAGCGCTTCCTCGGCAAGAACCAGATCGGCACGACCGGCCGCGGCATCGGGCCGGCGTACTCCGACAAGGTCAACCGGTACGGCGTCCGCATCGCCGACCTGTTCGACGAGAAGATCCTGCGGCAGAAGATCGAGGCGGCCCTCGACGTCCGCAACCACCTGCTGACCAAGATCTACAACCGGCGCGCCATCGAGGTCGACGCGGTCGTCGAGGAGCTCACGGCGTACGTCGACCGGTTGCGGCCGATGGTCGCCGACACCTCGTTGCTGCTGAACCAGGCGCTCGACCGCGGCGAGACCGTGCTCTTCGAGGGCGCCCAGGCCACGATGCTCGACGTCGACCACGGCACCTATCCGTTCGTGACCTCGTCGAACCCCGTCGCCGGCGGCGTCTGCGTCGGCGCCGGCGTCGGCCCGACCCGTATCGACCGGGTGATCGGCGTCATCAAGGCCTACACCACCCGCGTCGGCTCGGGTCCGTTCCCCACCGAGCTCTTCGACGAGGACGGCCGGCAGCTGCAGCAGCTCGGCGGCGAGATCGGCGTCTCGACCGGCCGGACGCGCCGCTGCGGCTGGTACGACTCCGTCGTCGCCCGCTACGCCTCCCGCGTCAACGGGCTCACCGACCTGTTCCTGACCAAGCTCGACATCCTCGGCGCGTGGGAGCGGATCCCGGTCTGCGTGGCCTACGAGGTCGACGGCGTCCGCCAGGACGAGATGCCGATGACGCAGACCGAGTTCCACCACGCGAAGCCGGTCTACGAGTACTTCGACGGCTGGGGCACCGACATCTCCGGCTGCCGCACCTTCGACGACCTGCCGGTCAACGCGCAGCGCTACGTCCAGGCGCTCGAGGAGCTCTCGGGCACCAGGATCTGGGGCGTCGGCGTCGGGCCGGGCCGCGAGCAGACGGTGGTCGTCCACCCGTGACCGGCCCGGCGAGCGTCCTGGTCGTCGGCACCGGGGGCCGTGAGCACGCCCTCGCGCTGGCGCTCTCCCGCGACCCCGGGGTGACCGAGGTCCACGCGGCCCCCGGCAACCCCGGCATCGCGGCCGTCGCCACCCTGCACGACGTCGACCCCGGTGACCCGGCGGCGGTCGCCGCGCTCGCCGCACGGCTCGCCGTCGACCTGGTCGTCGTCGGGCCCGAGGCGCCGCTGGTCGCCGGCGTCGCCGACGCGGTCGTCGAGGCCGGGACCGCCTGCTTCGGTCCGTCGCGCGCGGCGGCCCGGCTGGAGGGGTCCAAGGCGTTCGCCAAGGAGGTCATGGCCGCCGCAGGAGTTCCTACCGCCAGGTCATGGGTGTGCGACTCCCTGACCGACGTCGGTAGAGCACTGGACGAGGCTGGGTCTCCGTACGTCGTCAAGGACGACGCGCTCGCCGCCGGCAAGGGTGTCGTCGTCACCACCGACCGCGACGAGGCGCTCGCCCACGCGGCCACCTGCGACCGGGTCGTCGTGGAGGAGTTCCTCGACGGGCCCGAGGTCTCGCTCTTCGCGGTCTGCGACGGCACCACCGCCCGGCCGCTGCAGCCGGCGCAGGACTTCAAGCGCATCCACGACGGCGGCCGCGGGCCCAACACCGGTGGGATGGGCTCCTACTCGCCGCTGCCCTGGGCGCCGCCGGACCTCGCGGACGTCGTCATCGCCACCGTCGTCCAGCCCACGCTCGACGAGATGGCGCGCCGTGGCGCGCCGTTCCGGGGTTGCCTGTACGTCGGTCTCGCGCTGACCGCCGCCGGCCCGCGGGTCATCGAGTTCAACGTCCGCTTCGGCGACCCCGACGTGCAGCCCGTGCTCGCGCTGCTCGAGTCCCCGCTCGGCGAGCTGCTCCTCGCCGCCGCCGAGGGCCGCCTCGGCGAGGTCGACCCGCCCCGCTTCCGCGCCGGCGCCGCGGTCAGCGTCGTGCTCGCCTCGGCCGGCTACCCCGAGTCGTCCTCGAAGGGCGACGTGGTCTCCGGGGTCGACGCGGCCTCCGCGCACGACGGCGTCGACGTCATCCACGCGGGGACCGCGGTCCCCGACGGCGCCCTCGTCACCGCCGGCGGCCGCGTGCTGTCGGTCCGCGCGACCGGGCCGGACGTCGCGACGGCCCGCGCCGCGGCGTACGCCGCCGCCGACGAGATCTCCTTCCCCGGCATGCAGCGCCGCTCCGACATCGCCGCCGAGCCGCTCGGCGTCGTCGAGGGTGCTGCCGTCCTCGACGGCTGAGCGGGCGCGCCGGGGTCCCGTGGCGGGGCCTGCGGCAGCCGTGAGCTTGCCGACCGCCCGGGCCGTGGGAGAATCCGCCGCGTGACCGTCCCGAACGTCCTCGCCACGCGGTACGCCGCTCCCGATCTCGCCGGCACCTGGTCGCCGGAGCACAAGGTGGTCCTCGAGCGGCAGCTGTGGGTGGCGGTCCTCAAGGCGCAGCGAGACCTCGGGATCGAGGTGCCGGACGGGGTCGTCGAGGCCTATGAGGCCGTGGTGGCCCAGGGTGAGGACGGCGTCGACCTCGCCTCGATCGCCGCCCGCGAGCGGGTCACGCGCCACGACGTGAAGGCGCGCATCGAGGAGTTCTGCGCGCTGGCGGGCCACGAGCACATCCACAAGGGCATGACCTCGCGCGACCTGACCGAGAACGTCGAGCAGCTGCAGGTCCGGCAGTCCCTCCAGATCGTCCGCGACCGCGCGGTCGCCACCCTGGCCCGGCTCGGCCGGCTCGCCGCGGAGCACGAGCTGACCGTGATGGCCGGCCGCAGCCACAACGTCGCGGCGCAGGCGACGACGCTCGGCAAGCGGTTCGCGACGGTCGCCGACGAGATGCTGGTGGCGCTGGAGCGGGTCGAGGACCTGCTGGGTCGCTACCCGCTGCGCGGGATCAAGGGCCCGATGGGCACCGCGCAGGACATGCTCGACCTGCTCGACGGGGACGAGTCCCGGCTCGCCGAGCTCGAGCAGCGGGTCGCCGCCCACCTCGGCTTCGACCGGGTGCTGACCAGCGTCGGCCAGGTCTACCCGCGCTCGCTGGACTTCGACGTGCTCTCCGCGCTCGTCCAGCTCGTCGCCGGGCCCTCCAACCTCGCGACCACGGTCCGGCTGATGGCGGGCAACGAGCTCGTCACCGAGGGGTTCAAGGAGGGGCAGGTCGGCTCCTCGGCGATGCCGCACAAGATGAACAGCCGCTCGTGCGAGCGCGTCAACGGTCTCGCCGTCGTCACCCGCGGCTACCTCTCGATGATCGGCGAGCTCGCCGGCGACCAGTGGAACGAGGGCGACGTCTCCGACTCGGTGGTGCGCCGCGTCGCGCTGCCCGACGCGTTCTTCGCCGTCGACGGCCTCTTCCAGACCTTCCTCACCGTGCTCGACGAGTTCGGCGCCTTCCCGGCGGTCGTCCAGCGCGAGCTCGACCGGTACCTCCCGTTCCTCGCCACCACCAAGGTCCTCATGGCGGCGGTCCGCAACGGCGTGGGCCGCGAGGCCGCGCACGAGGCGATCAAGGAGGCCGCCGTCGGCACCGCGCTCGACATGCGCCGCGGCCAGGCCGAGAACGACGTCTTCGCCCGCCTCGCCGCCGACCCCCGCCTCGGGCTCTCCGCCGACCAGCTCGCCTCGCTGGTGGCCGAGCCGATCGCCTTCACCGGCGCCGCGGTGGCCCAGGTGCAGGAGGTCGTGCGCCGCGTGGCGGCCGTGACCGAGCGGCACCCCGACGCGGCGGCGTACGTCCCCGGCGCGATCCTCTAGCCCGCACGCACGAGGGCCCGGACACCGATCGGTGCCCGGGCCCATCGGTGCTGGAGCCGGCGGTCAGCTCTCGATCGCGGCCGGCTGCGCCTCGGGGGAGGTGGAGCCGATCTCGATCTTGCGCGGCTTGGCCTTCTCGGCGACGGGGACGACCAGCCGCAGCACGCCGGCGTCGTACGACGCCTCGATGCGGTCGAGGTCGAGGTTGTCGCCGAGGACGAGCTGGCGGCTGAACGAGCCGCGGGTCCGCTCGGTGGCCAGCATCTGCCAGTCGCCGTTGTTAGGGGTCCGCTCGGCGCGGACGGTCAGCACGTTCCGCTCGACGTCGAGGTCGATGCTCTCGCGGGCGACGCCCGGGAGGTCGAACTCGATGACGAACCGGTCGCCCTCCCGCCAGGCGTCCATCGGCATGACGGCCGGGCGGTTGGTCGTCCCCAGCAGCTGCTGGGTGAGGCGGTCGAAGTCGCGGAACGGGTCGGTGGTGCGCAGCAACATGGGGTGTCCTCCTCGATCATCTCGTGGTGACGGTGCCGCGTCTGCGTGAGCCGCGGAGCCCGTCGTACCTGTATCAACGGTTACAGGTTTCTTGTATTCCATCTTTCCGACAGAATCAAGCCCGTGAGTCCGGACCGCGAGCACGAGCGAGGCGTCTTCGCCATCTCCGTGGCGGCGGAGATGGTCTCGATGCAGATCCAGAACCTCCGCGTCTACGAGCGGCGCGGGCTCGTCGACCCCGACCGCACGGCCGGCGGCACGCGCCTCTACAGCCGCGCCGACATCGAACGGCTGCACCGCATCCGCGACCTGCTGGCCGATGGGCTCAACCTGGCGGGGATCGGACGGGTCCTCGCGCTGGAGGAGGAGGTACGCCGGCTCCGTGCGGCGAACGTCCGGCTGCGGGCGCGCGGGGGTGCGCCGGGGCGGCCGGCACCGGAACAACGGCGCCCCGGGCACGGTTGACCCGACCATGACCACCGGACTGTGGGTGCTGACGGGCGCCGTCGTGCTCGCGCTCGCCGTGGGCGGGTGGCGGGCGGTGGCCGACGGCCGGTTCGCGAGGAGGGGACGGGTGCGCGAGGAGACGACGGTCGGCGCGGAGCAACCCTCGGTGTGGACGGAGGTCGCGGCCGCGGTGCCCGACGTCGCGCCGGGCGAGCGGGCCACGCTCCTGCAGTTCTCCACCGCCTTCTGCGCGCCCTGCCGCGTGACCCGCCGGACGCTGGGCGAGGTGGCCGACCTGGTGCCGGGCGTGGCCCACGTCGAGGTCGACGCCGAGCACCACCTCGAGCTGGTCCGCCGGCTCGGTGTGCTGCGCACCCCGACCACGCTGGTGCTCGACGCCGCGGGCCGCGAGGTCAGCCGGGCGGCCGGAGCGCCGCGCAAGGAGCAGGTGCTCGGGGCGCTCGGGGAGGCCCTCTAGGAGCGCTGGGCCGGCTCGTCGGGCTCGATCGGCCGGCCCCAGGTGATCGCGGCGACCACGCCGGGCGGGGCCGAGGCCCGCAGGTCGGCATCGGGGCGGGCCCCCAGGGCGCCGTTGACGCTGGAGAAGGCGAGCCGCGCGGCGACGTAGACCGTGGCGGCGACGACCTCGGCGTCGCTGAACCCGACGGCGCGGAGCCGGTCGACGTCCTGCGCGCTCGTGCCGCTCGGGTCGCGGGTGACCGCGCGGGCCCAGGCGGCGAGCGCCTGCTCGCGGTCGTCGAGTCCCTCGTCGCTGCCGGCCAGCACGGCGACCGCCGTCGCGTCGCCGACCTCGGCGGCCAGCCGGCCGCCCCAGGCGAGGGAGCAGTAGGCGTCGCCCATCGTGCTGGCGAGCGCGGTGACGAGCACCCCGCGGTCGCGCATCGAGAGGCCCGCGGCTTCGGCGGCAGAGGTGACGAGGGCGACGTACGCCCGGTGGACGTCGGGCTGGTGGGCCCAGACGCGGGTGAGGTTCATGACGAAGCCGTGCTCGGAGCGGTCGGCGTCGAGCATGGCGGCGACCGACGGGTGCGGGTCGGGGTCGCGGAGGAACGTCTCGGAGGCCATGACCCATGAGACCTCATTCGTGTCGCTGCGACCAGACCGCCGCCGCGAGCGCGGCGCACAGCACGACCAGTGACGCGACCAGCGCGGCCCGCAGCGCGCCGCCGCCGCTGAACGGGCCCATCGCCACGCCGTACGTCGTCATCAGCAGCGCCGCGCCGAGCGAGGAGCCGATCCGCTGCCCGGTCTGGAGCGCGGCGCCGGCGGCGCCACCCATCCGGGGCGGGACCTCGGCGAGGGTGAGCGTGAAGTTCGGCGAGATGACCCCGCCCCCGCCGACGCCGGCGAGGAACAGGCACGGCACGAGCGCCATCCAGATGTCCCCGCCGTCGTGCATCGGCGCGAGCCACGCCGTCAGCGCCGTGCCCGTCATCATGGTCACCAGCGCGACGACGGTCAGCGAGCGGCCGTACCGCGACACGAGGCGGCCCGAGATCGGTGCGGTGATCGCGGCGCCGACGGCGAACGGCGTCACCAGCAGCCCCGCCTGCAGCGGGGTCAGGTCGAGCTCGCCCTGCAGGTGCACCGAGAGCACGAGGAAGACACCGGTGAACCCGGTGAAGTAGAGCGTGCCGATCGCCATGCCGGTGCTGTAGCCGGGCAGGCTGCGCAGCAACGACACGTCGAGCAGCGGTGGTCGGCCCTGGCGGCGGAGCCGGGCCTCCCACCGGACGAAGCCCCAGCCGAGGACCGGGGCGCCGACGAGCAGCACCAGGGGAAGCAGCGCGCCGCTCTCCAGGCTCACGAGCGGGAAGAGCACGCACAGCACCGCGCCGCCGAGCAGCAGCGCGCCGGGCACGTCGATCCACGTGCCCGTGTCGTCGTCCCGGCGGTCGGGGCCCGGGACGATCACGGCGATCGCGACCAGGGCGGCCAGCCCGATGGGGACGTTGACGAGGAACAACCAGCGCCAGCCCTCCTCCTCGCCGGCCAGCGCGATGATCGCGCCGCCCAGCACCGGCCCGAGCGCCGAGGAGAGGGACACCGTGAAGCCGAAGGCGCCGAACGCGCGGCCGCGCTCGGGGCCGCGGAAGAGCTGCTGGATGAGGCCGGAGTTCTGCGGCGTGAGCAGGCCGGCGGTGGCGCCCTGCGCGAGGCGGGCGGCGATGACGGTCTCGACGTTCGGTGCGAACCCGACCGCGGCGCTGGAGACGATGAACCCGGTCAGGCCGATCAGCATCAGCCTCCGCCGCCCGTAGGCGTCGCCGAGGCGCCCGCCCGCGACGAGGGTCAGGCCGAACGCGAGCGCGTAGCCCGACACGACCCACTGGATCGTCCCGGCGGAGGTGTCCAGCCCCTCCCGCATCGACGGGATCGCGACGTTGACGATCGTGACGTCGAGCAGGGACATGAACCCGACGACGAGGGTGACGCCGAGGATCTTCCAGCGCCGCGGGTCGGGGGTGTACGCCGCCTCCGACCGGCCCGCCGACTCCTCCGACACCTCGCGGGTGTGGATCCCCTCCTCGCTCACCGGGTCCCGTTGCCCCCTCGCCCCTCCACTCAGTCAGCCGCCGGTCGCCCGGTCGTCCGCCGAGTCGTCCGCCGGTTTGCGGGCGCGGCCGTCGGCCGCCGAGCATGCGCCCATGAGCCAGCCCGTCACCGTCTCGATCACCCGCACGCTCGACCCCGGCCACGACGCGGAGATGCTCAGCTGGTTGCAGGCCGGCACGACCCTCGCCCAGCAGTTCCCCGGCTTCCTCGGCGCGGGCTGGGTCCGGCCCGAGGTGGGGTCGGACACCTGGCACATGCTCTACCGGTTCGCCGACGACACCTCGCTCCAGGCCTGGGAGCACTCGCCCCAGCGGCAGTGGTGGCGCTCCTCGGCCGCCGGGCTCGGCGTGGTCGAGTCGCGGGTCGAGCGGCGCACGGGGATCGAGGGCTGGTTCGACGACCCGGCGGCCCGTGACGTCGAGGACCTCCGCGCGGTCCCGGCCGCCCCGCCGCGGTGGAAGCAGGCGTCGGTGATCTTCCTCGTGTTCTACCCGCTCAGCGTCCTGGTCAACTGGCTCGCCACCCCGGTCCTCGGCGACGTCTGGCTCCCGCTGCGCGTGCTCGTCGTCGTGCTGGTCATGACGCCGGTGATGACGTACGCCGCCCTCCCGTGGATGACCCGCCGCATGGAGTGGTGGCTCCACGGCCGCCCCGCCCCCTGGCGCCGCTGACCCTCGTGGGCCGGGCGGTTTCGAGACGGTTGCCAGCGCGACCTCCTCGACCACCCGAGGGAGCGGGCGAGGGAGCGTCAGGCGCGGGCGGTTCCGCCCCAGTTGGCGAGCTTCGTGGCGACGGTGTGGAGGTCGGCGCGCCAGACGTCCTCGGGGCCGGGCGGGAGGATGTCGTCCCACTCGACGGCGTACGAGCCGAGCACGCCGGTGAGCCCGGCGGTGCGCGCGTGGAACCACAGGTGGAAGTGCGAACCGCCGTCGCCCCAGCGGTTCACGTGGACGCGACCGATGTTGTCGAGGCCGCCGACGATGCGCACGAGCCGGTTGGTGATCCGGCCCAGCTCGGAGGCGTGCTCGTCGTCGAGGTCACCGGCGTCGAGGTGCTCGCGGGTGTGCAGCACGAGCACGAGCGGCAGGCCGGACGGCGCGCCGCGGTGGGTGAGCACCCACCGCTCGTCCTCCCAGACCACCCGCTCGGGGTCGAACCCGGCGCACGACGAGCACGGGCGGGACGGGTCCTCGCCCTCACGACGCGGCTCGGGCGCGGGTCGGCGCAGCGCGCGCGGGGCGACGCGGCCGTCGCGGACCTCCCAGGGGAAGACGTCCCACTCGCCCGTGGGCGGCATCGGGAGGCGCCCGTCGGCGGCGTGCTGCAGGACGCGGGCGTGGACCTCGGCTGCGGACTCGGCCATGACCCCACTGTGCCACCGCACTAGCCTGACCGGGTGGCCGACCTCGGAGCGATCCCCGCAGCCCCGCCGATCGAGGGGGCGACCCACCTGCACTCGGGGAAGGTGCGCGACCTCTACGAGCTGACCGAGGGCCCGTACGCCGGCGCGCTGCTCATGGTCGCGAGCGACCGGATCTCGGCGTACGACTTCATCCTCGACGCCACCATCCCCGACAAGGGCGAGATCCTCACCCGGATGTCGCTGTGGTGGTTCGGCCAGCTCGAGGACATCGTCCCCCACCACGTGCTCTCCACCGACGTGCCGGCGGCGGTCCGCGGGCGGGCGGTGGTCTGCGAGAAGCTGTCGATGTTCCCGGTCGAGTGCGTGGCTCGCGGCTACCTCACCGGCTCCGGCCTCAGCGACTACCGCGCGACCGGCGAGGTGTGCGGCAATCCGCTCCCCGAGGGCCTGGTGGACGGCTCGCGGCTGCCGGAGCCGATCTTCACGCCGGCCACGAAGGCGGACTTCGGCGACCACGACGAGAACGTCGACCTCGACGCCGTCGCGGCCGTCGTCGGCCCGGGCGGGGCGGCTCGCCTGCGCGACCTGACCCTCGAGGTCTACGCCCGCGCCGAGTCGATCGCGCGGGAGCAGGGGATCATCCTGGCCGACACCAAGCTGGAGTTCGGCGACCGCGCCGACGGCACCACCGTGCTCGGCGACGAGGTGCTCACGCCGGACTCGTCGCGCTTCTGGCCGCTCGCGGAGTGGCAGCCCGGCCGCACCCAGCCGTCGTACGACAAGCAGGTCGTCCGCAACTGGCTGACCTCGCCGGAGTCCGGCTGGGACCGGTCCTCGGGCGAGGCGCCGCCGCCGCTGCCGGCCGAGGTGGTCGAGCGGACGCGGGCGCGGTACGTCGAGGCCTACGAGCGGCTGACCGGCGAGCGCTGGTGAGCCGGTCGTGAGCGGGTCGGTCCACTTCCCGGTGCCGCCGGAGGTGGTGATCGACTACCTCGCCGACCCGGTCAACCGGGCGGAGTGGCAGTCCAGCCTGGCCCGGGTCGAGGACGTCGTGGGGCAGGTGGGCGTCGGCCAGACCTGGACCGACGTGACCGTGCCCGGCCCGCGTCCGCGGATGCGCACCACCGAGCTGGTCCGGCCGCTGCGGTGGGCCGAGACCGGCACCTGGGGGCCCTTCGAGGCCGACCTCGCGCTGGAGCTGGCGCCCGCGCCGGGCGGCGGGTGCGTGGTCACGGTGCAGGTGGAGCTGCGCGGACGCGGCCCCGCCGGCCTGCTCGCCCGCGCCCTCGGCGTGGTGTCCCCGGCGGCGGTCCGGTCCGACCTGCGCCGGGCGGCCCGGATCCTCGGGGAGCGGCACCGACCGGCCACTCCCGCCGGCTCGTGACCCCTGGGTAGGTTGGCCTCCCCCGACCGTCGTGATGGAGGCCACCTGTGTCGTCGTACAACCTCTCGTCCCTGCTCGAGAACAGCGCCCGGCAGTACCCCGACCGCGATGCGGTCGTCCTCGGTGACACCCGGCTGAGCTACGCCGCGGTCGACTCCTTCGCGAACATGGTCGCCAACCTGCTCGTCTCCCGCGGGATCGAGCCCGGCGACAAGGTGGCGCTGAGCTGCCCGAACCTGCCGTACTTCTCCGTCGTCTACTACGGCATCCTCAAGGCCGGCGCGACCGTCGTCCCCCTGAACGTGCTGCTCAAGGGCCGCGAGATCGCCTACCACCTTGAGGACTCCGACGCGAAGGCCTACTTCTGCTTCCAGGGCACCCCCGAGCTGCCGATGGCGACCGAGGGGTACGCCGGGTTCGGCGACGCCGAGGGCTGCGAGCACTTCTTCGTCATCACCGCCGACCTCGGCGCGGACAGCCCGATCGAGGGCACCGAGACGATGGCGCAGGCGATGGGCGGCCAGCCCGGTGAGTTCACGTCGGTGGAGACCGACGAGGACGACACCGCGGTCATCCTCTACACCTCCGGCACCACCGGCCAGCCCAAGGGCGCCGAGCTGCGGCACCGCAACATGCGCGACAACGCCCTGCTGGGCGAGCAGCTCTTCGGCGCCGACGCGACGAACCCCGACACGTACCTGTGCGTGCTGCCGCTGTTCCACTCCTTCGGCCAGACCGTCATCCAGAACGGTGCGTTCGCCTACGGCGGCACCGTCGTCATGCTGCCGCGGTTCGAGGCCGGGCCGGCGCTGCAGCTGATGCTGAAGGAGAAGGTGACCTTCTTCGCCGGCGTCCCGACGATGTACTGGGGCCTCCTCGGCGCGCTGGAGGAGGGCGTGGACGTCGCCTCGATCGCCGCCAACCTCCGCGTGGCGGCCGCCGGCGGCTCCGCGCTGCCGGTGGAGGTGCACAAGGACTTCCAGAAGCGGTTCGGCGTGACGATCCTCGAGGGCTACGGCCTCTCGGAGACCTCGCCCGTCGCGTCGTTCTCACCGCACGGCGAGCCGCCGCGCGTCGGCTCCATCGGCAAGCCCGTGCCGGGCGTGGAGATGAAGCTGCTCAAGCCCGAGTCGTGGGACGAGATCGACGAGGCCGGGACGGACGCGGTCGGCGAGATCGCCATCAAGGGCCACAACATCATGAAGGGCTACTACGGCCGGCCGGAGGCGACCGAGGAGGCGATCCGCGACGGCTGGTTCCGCTCCGGCGACCTGGCCCGCAAGGACGAGGACGGCTGGTACTACATCGTCGACCGGTCCAAGGACATGATCATCCGCGGCGGCTTCAACGTGTACCCGCGCGAGATCGAGGAGGTGCTCATGACCCACGAGGCGGTCTCGCTCGCGGCGGTCATCGGGGTGCCCCACGAGAGCCACGGCGAGGAGATCAAGGCGTTCGTCATCCTGAACGACGGCGTCTCGACCACCCCCGAGCAGCTGGTCGAGTGGTCCAGGGAGCAGCTCGCGGCCTACAAGTACCCGCGTGTGGTCGAGGTCGTCGACACCCTCCCGATGACGGCCACCGGCAAGATCCTCAAGCGCGAGCTCTCGTGACCCGAGCGCTCCACCCTGCCGGGAGCCGGGGCCGGGAGGTCCGCCCGTGAGGGCGTTGCTGCTGGTCCTGGCCGGCTTCCTCATCATCTCCGGCGGCCTGTGGTGGTTCGGCGGAGGATCGGGCGTCTTCGGCCCGATCCTCACCGGCCTCGGCGTCGCGCTGGTGATCGTCGTCGTGCAGAACAGCCGGGCCTAGCTCCCCGGGCCGCCGCCCAGGCCCGCGTCGCGCGCCAGCGCCACCATCTCGGCGCGCGACCGGGCGTGGAGCTTGCCGAGCACGTCGCTGACCCGGTTGCGCACGGTCTTGTCCGACAGGTACAGCCGTCGGGCGATCGAGGCGTTGTCCAGCCCCTGCGCGATCAGCTCGAGCACCTCGTGCTCGCGCGGGGTGAGCTGGGGGAACGCCGAGACCGTCGGCCGCGCACCGGAGAAGTACGCCAGCACCCGGCCGGCGATCCCCGATCCGAAGACCGCCTCGCCCCGGGCCGCCCCCACGATCGCGCGCTCGATGTCGTCGACCTCCGCCTCCTTCAGCAGGTAGCCCCGGGCCCCCGCCCGCAGCGCCGCGAAGATCGAGTCGTCGTCGGAGTCCATCGTCAGCACGACGACCGCGACCTCGGGATGCTCGACACGGATCCGTGCGGTCGCCTCGAGACCGCCGACGCCCGGCATCCGCAGGTCCATCAGCACCACGTCGGGGGAGTGCTCCCCGACGAGCGCGACCGCCTGCTCGCCGTTCCCGGCCTGGGCGAGCACCGCGACCCCGGGGAGGTCGTCGAGCACGGTGACCATGCCCGCGCGGAAGACCGGGTGGTCGTCGACGACGAGGACCCGGACCGTGCCCGGGTCGCGGCTGGTGCTGCTGCTGGTCACAGGACCTCCAGGGGCAGGGTGGCGCGGACGGTGGTGCCGCCGCCGGGCGTGGGGAGCAGCTCCAGCCGGCCGCCGACCTCGGCGGCCCGCTCGCGCATGCTGACGGTGCCGACGCCCGCCCGCGGACGGGCCGGCAGGCCGACGCCGTCGTCGACGACCTCGACGACGAGGTCCTCACGCGCGACGTGGGCCCGCAGCCGGACCTCGGCTGCGACCCCGTGGCGCAGGGCGTTGCTGAGCGCCTCGGAGGCGATCGCGTACGCCGCCACCTCGACCGCGGCGTGCGGCGCGCCGAGGTCGCCGACCTCGGCGGTGCAGCGCGGGACGTCCTCGTGGCCGGCGACGAGGTCGCGCAGGGCGCCGGCCAGCCCGCGCTGGTCGAGCACCGGCGGGCGCAGCCCGTGGACGAGCGCCCGGAGCTCGGTGACCGTGCCCCGCAGGCCGTCGCGCAGCTGGGTCACCCGCTCGGCCAGCGCCGGCTGCTCCTCGCGGGCGAGCCGCTTGGCCAGCGACTCCAGCTGGAGGGCGGTGCCGGCGAGGTTCGGCGCCACGCCGTCGTGCAGGTCCGCGCGCAGCCGCCGCCGCTCCTCCTCGCGCGCGGCCACGATCCGGCCGCGGGACCGGGCCACGTCCGCGACCAGCCCGGCGGCGTACGCCAGGGTGCCGGCGCGGGCCGCGACCTCCTCGACCGCCGCCTCCTGCTCGGCCGACCAGCGCTCGCCGGGGCTGCGCAGGCCGACGTGCAGCTCGCCGACCCGGTTGCCGAGCGCGGTGCAGGCGACCACGCGGCTGCCGTGGAGCGGGGCGCCCGAGGCGACCGAGACCTCGTCGTTGGTGAACGCCACCGACGGCAGCCGCAGCGCGTCGCGCAGCCCGTCGACGAGCCGCTGCAGGGCCTCGACCGGCTCCGACGCGGCCGCGACGTGGCGCCCGACGCGCGAGACCACGGCGTACGGGTTGTGCCGGTGGCCGAAGAGGCGCCGGTCCACCACCTCCTGCACGCGGTCGCGGCCGGCGGCGGCCGCCAGCGCGGACAGCGCGACGAGCACGACGCTCCACGTGGAGTCGGGGGCGACGGCCTGCACGCCGTAGACGACGAGCAGGTAGACCGCCACCACCGCGCCGGTGAGCAGGCCGAAGACGAGCGTGCGGTTGAGGGTCAGCTCGACGTCGAAGAGCCGGTGGCGCAGCATCGCGACGCCGATCGCGAGCGGCAGGGCGGAGAGCCCGACGACGCCGTTCCAGGCGTCGAGCTAGCCGACCGGCGGCAGGACCGCAGCCACGAGCAGCAGGCCGCCGAGCACCAACCACTGCAGCTGGGTGCGCTCGACGTCGCGGGCGCGGCGCATCCGCACGGCGAGCGAGACCACCGCCAGCGGGATGCCGACGACGAAGAGGAACGAGGCGCCGGTCTGGGTGACGTGCCTCAGCCAGGTGGCCTGCTCGATCCCGACCGGGTTCGACAGGCCCGGGACGATGTCGGCGTCGACCGGGGAGACCATCCGCGCCAGCGTCGTCACCACCGCGACCCCGGCGACGACGAGCACCGCCGGCCGCCAGCGCGGGCTCGGCGGGTGGCCGTCGGGGAAGACGTGGGGCAGCAGCGGGAGGGTGAAGAAGTACGGCGCGAAGCCCCAGATCGCCACCCACGCGGCGAACCCGCCCAGGACGCCGGCGCCCGCGACGTGGCCGGCGTACACCGACAGCACCCCTGGTAGGGGCCGATCAGCGCGGGCACCAGCAGCAGCCAGCCGACCGGGTTGCGCGGCCGGGCGCGGACCACGAGCGCGCCGACGACCGGCCAGACCGTGCCGAGCGTGAGGTCCCCCGCGGCCCCGGCCTCGGTGCCGGCGTCCCACCAGTCCTGCAGGGGCCGGACCAGCGCGCAGCAGGCCACCGCGACCACCGCCGCGGCGGCGGCGAGGGCGCGCAGCGCGCGGTCGGGGACGGTCACGTCGCTCATGCTGCCCGAACCGGCGTCCCCGGATCAGGTGGTCGATGTCCCTCGTGCCCGGGACAGCGGGCGGGCCACCGTCGTCCTCACCGCCGGTCGACCGCCGACCGGCCCCACCGTCCCGGAGGACACCATGACCACCACCGCACCCGTTCCCGGCGCCATCGACCGCGCCACTCCCGCCGGCCGCGGCCGCTGGCCGCTCGCCGCGACGGCGGCCGGCGCGCTCGGCCTCGTCGCCACGCTCGTGCTCGACGGCCGTGACGACGTGCCGACCGAGGTCCGCTTCACCGACGGCTTCTTCGACACCCTCGACCCGGTGGTCTACCGGCTCTCGCTGGTGCTGGGGTACGCCGCCGTCGCCATGCTCCTGCTGCTCGCCGCCCAGTGGCGGCGGCGCGTCGAGCCGCGGGTGCCCACCTCGACGGCCGCCCCGCTGGTGACCTTCGGGCTGGTCTCGTCGGCGGCCGGACTGACCTACGGCTACGGCTGGAAGGGCGCGCTCGGGCTCTACCTGCCCGAGGGCACCGAGGGCGGCTCCTTCGACGACGCCGGCCTGACGACGTACTTCATGCTCAACGACTTCGGCTCCTGGATCGGCTGGCTCGGCGTCGTCGTCGCGGCTGCCGGCATCGCCTGGATGGGCCTGCGCGAGCGCACCGTCGCCCGCTGGCTCGGCGTCGTCAGCCTGCTGCCCGTCCTGCAGACCACCGCGATGGTCCTGGGCCTCGGCGTGCCCGGCGTCCCGGCCCTGCTCGCCCCGCTCTACCTGGTCGTCCTCGGCCTCGGGCTGACCTTCGGGCGGAGCGTGGTCACGCGCTGAGCGGGTCGACTTCCCACGGGAGTCCCTCGCTTACCGGGGGAGATCTGCCGTGGTAAGCGAGGGGGTCACCGGTGAACCGGTGACCCCTGCACCGCGGCCCGGCCCGGCCGCGTCGGCCCGACGTGGCTCAGGCGAACGGGTCCGGCCGGCCGCCGGGCAGCTCCGCGAGCAGCTCGCGGGCCCGGGCGGCGACCTTGTGCTCGACGAGCACCTCGTAGCGGGTGGCGACGATCTGGGTGACCGAGGAGAAGTCGCGGCGGCCGCGGGTGGCGGCGTAGCCGGCCAGCGCCCAGATCACGCCGAACAGCGCACCGAACAGCACCGTCGAGAGCAGGATCGCCAGCAGGCCCTCGGTGGTGAACAGGCTGAACAGCAGCCCGATGAACAGGCCGAGCCAGGCGCCGGACAGCACGCCGCCGAGCGCGACCTTGCCGGTGGTGAGCCGGCCGGTGATCCGCTCGATCCGCTTGAGGTCGGTGCCGACGATCATGCACTGCTCGACGGGGAACTCCCGGTCGGAGAGGAAGTCGACGGCCTTCTGGGCGGCCGCGTAGTCGTCGTACACGGCCAGCGACTGCGGGAACTCCAGGCCGAGGGGGGAGCGGCCGGCGCCGGCCCCGCCCATCGGCGCACCAGTGGGGATGCTCATACGGCAACAGTGCCCGACGGACCTAGACTGGATCCATGCCCCGAGTCGTCGTCGACGTCATGCCCAAGCCCGAGATCCTCGACCCCCAGGGCAAGGCGGTCCTCGGGGCGCTGCCCCGGCTCGGCTTCAGCGGGGTGACCGACGTCCGCCAGGGCAAGCGCTTCGAGCTCGAGGTCGAGGGCGAGGTCACCGACGCGGTGCTCGCCGACGTCGACCGGATGGCCGAGACGTTGCTGTCCAACCCCGTCATCGAGAGCTACACCGTCCGGGTGGAGCAGGACGCATGAAGGTCGGCGTCGTCACGTTCCCCGGCTCGCTCGACGACGTCGACGCGCGGCGTGCGGTCCGGCTCGGCGGCCACGAGGCCGTCGCGCTCTGGCACGGCGACCACGACCTGCAGGGCGTGGACGCCGTCGTGCTGCCGGGCGGGTTCTCCTACGGCGACTACCTGCGCTGCGGTGCCATCTCGCGCTTCTCGCCGGTGATGACCGAGGTGATCGAGGCGGCCGGCCGCGGCATGCCGGTGCTCGGCATCTGCAACGGCTTCCAGATCCTCTGCGAGTCCCACCTGCTGCCCGGTGCGCTCATCCGCAACCAGCGCCAGAAGTTCCTCTGCCTCGACCAGCGCCTGCGCATCGAGCGCACCGACACCCCGTGGACGGCGGCGTACGCCGAGGGCCAGGAGGTCGTCATCGCGCTCAAGAACGGCGAGGGGTCCTTCGTCGCCGACACCGAGACGCTCGACCGGCTCGAGGGGGAGGGGCAGGTCGTCGCTCGCTACCTCGGCGAGAACCCCAACGGCTCGCTGCGCGACATCGCCGGCATCTCCAACGAGCGCGGCAACGTCGTCGGCCTCATGCCCCACCCCGAGCACTCCGTCGAGGAGCTGTGCGGCACCGGTACCGACGGGCTCGGGTTCTTCACCCTGGCCTCGCTGGCCGCCGAGGTCTTCGCGTGATCTCCTCCCCGAACCGGCTCTTCCGCACCGTCGCTACCGCCGAGGCCGTCACCTGGGCGGGGCTGCTGGCGGGGATGTTCCTCAAGTACGTCACCGACACCACCGAGGCCGGCGTCACGATCTTCGGCCCCATCCACGGCGCCGTGTTCATCGCCTACTGCGTGACCACCGTCGTCGTCGCCGTCGACCAGCGCTGGTCCGCCGGCCGCCTGGTCGCCGGCCTGGCCTCGTCGGTGCCGCCGTTCCTCACCCTGTGGTTCGAGCGGTACGCCGCCAAGCACGGCCTGCTCGCGGACTCCTGGCGGCTGCGCTCCTCGGCCGCCGCCGGCTCGTCCGGGGGCTCCGGTCTCGAGCGGCCCGTCGGCTGGCTGGTCCGCAACCCCGCCCGCGGGCTCGCTGCCGCCGTCGTCGCCGTCCTCGCGCTCTTCGGCATCGCGCTCCTCGCCGGCCCGCCCGTCGGCTGATCGAGCTGCCCGCCCGGCCGCGTCGGTCGCGAGCTTCATCGGGGCCCCGGCAAGGCTGACGGTCCCCCGATGAAATTTCATCGGGGGACCGGGAGGTTCATCGGGGCCCCGACGAACCTGGCGATCCGGCCGGCCCGAGGACCGGCCCGGCATCACGTCAGCGGATCCCGTTGCGGAGCGCCGCCCAGGACTCGGGGTTGACGACCCCGGAGACGGGGAGGTCGACCTTCTTCTGCCAGGCGCGGACGGCGGCGTCGGTGCGGGCGTCGAAGACGCCGGTGACGACGACCTTGGCCTTCGGGCTGGCGGCGTTCAGGGCGCGCTGGACGCGACGCACCTCGGCGCCGGCGGAGCCGCGCTTGAGGACCGGCGAGGAGCCGGCGGCGTGCAGCGACATCCAGTTCGCCTTGGTCCACCGGTCGCGCACCGGCGCGCCGGTGGCGGACTGCCACGCGCGGATGCTGGTGAGCAGGCGGGCGTTGAGCGTGCCGTTGACGTCGCCGGCGTACCGCCCCTTGTCCTTGAGCAGGCACTGCAGCGCCTTGACCTGGCGGGGGTCGGAGGGCTTCTGGGTGCCGGTGGCGGGGCGCAGCGGGGCGTAGACGGGCCAGTTCACGCGGACGCCGCCGCACATCGGCACCTCGCGGGGCGCGATCGAGCCGCGGCCGACGTCGAGGAAGTTGCTGTCGATGTTGATCGTCACGCCGCCCCACGTCTCGTCGTGGCCGCCGCGGTACTGCTTGACGCGGCCGCCGGGGCGCCAGCCGTCGTCCCGGATGTAGGGGGTGGAGGTGTTGGCGACGCCGTCCCAGCGGGCGATCCAGATCGTGTCGGGCAGCGTGTAGGTGCCGGGCCGGTTGACCCGCGCGTCGTCGAGCGCCTTGATGCCGGAGCCGGCGCTGGAGTAGACGCCGGAGACCCAGCCGAGCTCGTGCAGCTTCTCGGTCCACGCGCCGACGAACGCCAGCGCGGACTCGCGGCAGTGGGTGTTGCTGTTGTCGTAGCCCTCGAGGTCGTAGAAGAGCGTGCTGCCCTGCGCGATGCCGAGCGCGCTGGCCGCGGCGACCGCCTTCTCGGCCTCGGCGAAGCCCTGCTGCCGGGCCAGGAAGTAGCGGCCGTTGCCGCCGGGCTTGGGGTTGATCTTCACGTCGTCGTCGTAGCGCGGGAACCGCGGCTGGCACGACGCCTGCGGGCCGAGGGTGATCGGCAGGAGCCGCCAGCCCTTCCTGAGCTGCTTGGTCACCCAGCTCGGCGTGAGGTTCGGCTGGTTGCGGCAGGCGCGGGAGTCGCCGGAGATGTAGATGCCGACGGCCAGGAACGGCGAGTGCTTGAGCCAGCGGTTCATCTTCCACTGCTCGGGGGTCAGGCACTGGTCGAAGCCGTAGCCGGTGAAGTCGCCCGGCGTCACCGGGTTGGTGCTCTTCTTCGCCACCGGTGCCGCCGCGGCGGAGGTCGCGGCAGCGGAGGTCGGGGCGGACTGGTCGGCGCCGGCGGCCTGCGGGCCGAGCAGGAGCGCTCCGGCGAGCAGGGCGGACAGGACGGCAGGGGTACGGCGGCGCATCGGTCGTCACTCCAGGGGTGGGGGAAGGCGAATCACCATAACCACAGCAGTCACACCCGTCACAGGCGTTCGAGTGAACTACAGACCTGTAGTTCTCGCCCGACCCGGGACGTGGTCAGGAGCCGGTCACCGCGCCGGTAGATTGTCGCCGTGCTCGACACCGTGGCCGCTGCCGCCGAGGACCCTGCCCGCGACCAGCCCTGGGCCGACCTCGGCCTCAAGGCCGACGAGTACGAGCGGATCCACGAGATCCTCGGGCGCCGCCCGACGAGCTCGGAGCTGGCGATGTACTCGGTCATGTGGAGCGAGCACTGCTCCTACAAGTCCTCCAAGGTGCACCTGAAGCAGTTCTCCGAGCTGCCGCAGGAGACGCCGCTCGGCAAGACGCTCGCCGGCATCGGCGAGAACGCCGGCGTGATCGACATCGGCCAGGGCTACGCGGTGACGTTCAAGGTCGAGAGCCACAACCACCCGTCGTACGTCGAGCCGTACCAGGGCGCCGCGACCGGCGTCGGTGGCATCGTCCGCGACATCCTCGCGATGGGCGCCCGCCCGGTCGCGGTGATGGACCCGCTGCGCTTCGGCCCGCTCGACGCCGACGACACCCATCGCGTGCTGCCCGGGATCGTGGCCGGCGTCGGCGGCTACGGCAACTGCCTCGGCCTGCCCAACATCGGCGGCGAGGCGGTCTTCGACGAGACCTACCTCGGCAACCCGCTGGTCAACGCGCTCTGCGTCGGCGTGCTCCGCCACGAGGACCTCCACCTCGCCAAGGCGAGCGGCGTCGGCAACAAGGTCGTGCTGTACGGCGCGCGCACCGGCGGCGACGGCATCGGCGGCGTCTCGGTGCTCGCGAGCGAGACGTTCGACGCAGCCGAGGACGGCACCAGCGGGCCGGCCAAGCGCCCCGCCGTGCAGGTGGGCGACCCGTTCATGGAGAAGCTGCTCATCGAGTGCACGCTCGAGATCTTCGCCGCGGGCATCGTCGCCGGCATCCAGGACCTCGGCGGCGCGGGCCTGTCCTGCGCGACCTCCGAGCTGGCCTCCGCCGGCGACGGCGGCATGCACGTCGAGCTCGACAAGGTGCCGCTGCGCGACTCCACGCTCTCGCCCGAGGAGATCCTCATGAGCGAGTCGCAGGAGCGGATGATGGCCGTCGTCGAGCCCGGCGACGTCGAGGCGTTCCTCGCGATCTGCGCCAAGTGGGACGTCGAGGCCGCCGTCATCGGCGAGGTCACCGATACGGGCCGGCTCCACGTCGACTGGCACGGCCAGCGGGTCGTCGACGTCCCGCCGCGCTCGGTCGCCCACGAGGGCCCGACGTACTCCCGCCCGCTCGCCCGCCCGTCGTGGCAGGACGCGCTCCAGGCCGACCGTGCCGAGGACCTCCCGCGCCCGACGACGCCCGATGAGCTGCGCGCGACGCTGCTGCGGATGGTCGCCAGCCCGAACCTCTGCGACAAGTCGTGGATCACCGACCAGTACGACCGCTACGTCCGCGGCAACACCGTCCTCGCCCAGCCCTCCGACAGCGGCATGGTCCGCATCGACGAGGAGACCAACCTCGGCGTCGCGGTCTCCACCGACTGCAACGGCCGCTTCGCCAAGCTCGACCCGTACGCCGGCGCGCAGCTCGCCCTCGCGGAGTCCTACCGCAACGTCGCGACCGGCGGGGCGGTCCCGCTCGCGATCTCCGACTGCCTCAACTTCGGCTCGCCCGAGGACCCGGCGGTCATGTGGCAGTTCGCCGAGGCCTGCCGCGGCCTCAAGGACGGCTGCGCCGAGCTCGGCATCCCGGTCACCGGCGGCAACGTCAGCCTCTACAACCAGACCGGCGAGACCGCGATCCTGCCGACCCCGGTCGTCGCCGTGCTCGGCGTCGTCGAGGACGTCACGAAGCGCACCCCGTCCGCGTGGTCCGAGGCCGGCGAGACCGTGTTCCTGCTCGGCGAGACCCGGGAGGAGCTGTCCGGCTCCGAGTGGGCGAACGTCGTGCACGGCCACCTCGGCGGCACCCCGCCGCGGGTCGACCTCGCCGCCGAGAAGGCGCTCGCCCAGCTGCTCCACGAGGGCGTCGGGCTGCTCACCAGCGCCCACGACCTCGCCGACGGCGGGCTCGCCCAGACCCTCGCCGAGGCCGCGATGCGGCACATGGTGGGTGTCACCGTGACCCTCCCGGGCGACGTGTTCGTCGGGCTGTTCGCCGAGTCGGCCGGCCGCGCGGTCGTCACGGTGCGGGCAGGCGACGCCGACCGCCTGCGCGACCTCGCCGCGCGCCACGGCGTGCCCCTCGCGGAGCTGGGGACCACCGGCGGCGACGCGCTCGTCGTCGAGGGTGCCTTCGAGGTGCCGCTGCTCGAGCTGCGGTCGGCCTGGATGGCGACGCTGCCGGCGGCGCTGGCCTGATCGTCGGTCCGGGGCCTTGCCCGAAGACCTGGTCGTCACGGGGCGGTGGACCGTCCCCGACGCCGAGCTGGCCGAGCGGTTCTCCCGCTCGTCCGGCCCGGGCGGCCAGGGCGTCAACACCGCCGACTCGCGGGTGGAGCTGTCGTACGACGTCGCCGGCTCGCCGTCGCTGCCCGACCACCTGCGCGACCGGGTCCTCGGCCGGCTGGCCGGGCGGCTGGTCGACGGGGTGCTGACCATCGCCGCGAGCGAGCACCGCACCCAGCTCGCCAATCGCCGGGCCGCCCGGGAACGAATGGCTTCCGTGCTCCGCGACGCCTGCGCCCCGCCACTGCCCACCCGACGGCCGACCCGGCCCACCCGCGGGTCGAAGGAGCGGCGGCTGGCCGCGAAGAAGCGGCGCGGGGAGACCAAGCGCGGCCGGCAGGGGCGGTTCGAGTGAGGACCACCCGCCGCGCGCTCCTCGCGGGCGGTCTGGGTATCGGGTCGCTGGCTGCCTGCGGCGAGGACCCGCCGCCGGCCCCGACATCGAGGAGGAGCGAGCGCGTGACGACGACCCCGGAGCCCCGACGGATCGAGTACGGCGCCGGGCCGGCGCAGTTCGCCGAGCTGCACCTGCCCGCGGGTGACCCGCACGGGGTGGTCGTGGTGGTGCACGGCGGCTTCTGGCGCGCGCAGTACGACCTGTCGCTCGGCACCCCGCTGGCCGTCGACCTCGCGCGGCGCGGGTGGGCGGCGTGGAACATCGAGTACCGCCGGGTCGGCTCGGGGCCGGGCGGTGGCGGCGGCGTTCCCGAGACCTTCGACGACGTTGCCGCTGCCGTCGACGCACTGCGTGGGACCGACCTGGACCTGTCGACCGTCGTCGCCGTGGGGCACTCCGCGGGCGGTCACCTGGCGGCGTGGGCGGCGTCCCGCACGCGCGACGAGCGCTGGGCCGGCGGCGTCGAGCTCACCGCCGTGGTGTCGCAGGCGGGTGTGCTCGACCTGCGGCGGGCGGTCCGGGAGGGTGTCGGCGGGACCGCGGTGCCGGACCTGCTCGGCACGGACGCCGACCCGGGCGCGGTCGACGCGGCGTACGACCCGCAGCAGCAGCTGCCGCTCGACGTGCCGCTGTGGTGCGTCCACGGCCGCGACGACGACGTCGTCCCGATCAACCAGTCCGAGGAGTACGTCGCCGCCGCGACCGCCGCCGGCGCGCGGGCCGAGCTGGTGGCCGTCGACGGCGACCACTTCGTCGTCATCGACCCCGACGGCCCGGCCTGGGCGGAGGTCGTCGGGATCCTCGACGGGCTGGGCTGAGCGCCCAGCCCGTCGGGACCGTCGTCAGCGGGTGACGGTCGGCGTCCCGCCGTGCCCGTGCCCGTGCCCGTGCCCGTGGCCGTGCGCGAGCGGCGTGGTCGCGTTGCGCCGGTCGTGGCCCGTGGCGCGGCCGTTGACGGTCTTGGTGCTGAACGCGTAGGTGCCGACCAGCGAGGCGATCGCCTTGCTGTTGACCCGCACCGCCTTCATGTTGACGTTGGACAGGTCGTCGCAGGCCTGGTGGTAGCACGCGTCGTACGCCACGCCGGCCTCACCGCCGAACAGCTTCGCCTCGGCCTCGGTCTTGATGCCCTCGGCGCCGGTGAAGAGGCCGCCCGCGGGGATGCCCTCGGCGATGAACGGGCCGTAGTCGCTGCGGCCGTCGAAGGCGGTCGGGCGCGTGGCGAGGCCGCGGCTCTTGAAGAACTTCCGGAAGGCCCGCTCGATCTGCGCCGACCCCTTCGGCGCCTCGGCGGCCTCGTCGCCGGCGGGGAACGCGGAGTTGTCGCCGTCGTACACGAACAGCGCGTAGTTCGGCGAGCCGACCATGTCGAAGTTGAGGTAGAGCGCGATGTCGCGCAGCGCCCGCGGGTTCTCCGCGGCGAGCTCGCCGACGTAGTGCTCGGCGCCCAGCAGGCCCGACTCCTCGGCGCCCCACCAGGCGAACCGCACCTGGTTCTTCGGCGCCTTGATCTTCCTCGCCAGCTTCTCCGCGACCTCGAGGAGCGCGGCGCTGCCGGTGGCGTTGTCGTTGATGCCGTTGCCCTCGACGACGCTGTCGAGGTGGGCGCCGGCCATCACGACGTTGCCCTGCCGGCCGCGCTGGGTCTGGGCGGTGACGTTCCAGGTGGTGCGGGTCTCGGACTCGGTGGAGGTCGAGACGCGGACGGTCGCGCCGTCGAGGTCGCGGCCGACCGCGAAGCTGGTGGTGACGGCCGGGACCGTGCCGACCGGCCCGCCGAGGGTGCCGATGTACGGGCCGCTGCGGTCCTCGCCGTTGCCCTGGTTCATCAGGATGACGGCGGCGGCGCCGGCGTCCTGGGCGTTGACGACCTTGACCGCGAAGTCGCAGGTGCCTCGGCGGACGAGGGCGACGTTGCCGGCCGTGAAGCCCGCGAAGTCCTCGGCCTCGCAGCCGCTGGTGGAGTTCTCGATGTCGTCGAGCGCGAGGTCGACGCCCTGCACGGTGCCGGTGACGTCGCCGGAACCGGAGTACTCCAGGAGGTCGAAGTCGGTGCCCTCCTCGTACGTCGCCGGGTCGGGGTCGGTGCGCTCGAGCACCGGCGGTGCCGTGACCTCGAAGTACGGGAAGTCGAAGGACTGCACCTGCGGGTGGTAGCCCGCCTTGCGCAGCTGGTTGACCACGTAGTTCTTCGACGCGCGGTAGCCGGGGGTGCCCGACGCGCGGCTGCCGTGCTGGTCACCGATCTTCTCGAACGCCACGAGGTGCTTGCGGACGCCCGGCCCGGTCACGGACCTGACCAGCGCGGCGACCTTGTCGTCGGGCCCGGCCTTCGCAGCGGCGGGGGCGGCTGC
>NZ_JAANMS010000036.1 GCF_011250565.1 Nocardioides sp. IC4_145 | reverse complement strand
GCCGGGCCCTGCAACTCTCAGGCAGGTCATCCCCGAAGAGCGACTGGCTCAGCTCGGCAGTGACCCGGCAGACCCGGGGTGCAGACAAGAGACCTACTCCTGTCTGCACCCAACGTCCACCAGTGAGGCTCGGCACTAGCCTCGGGGCCGTGCCGACGCCCCTCTCGATCCCGCTCCCCGGCCGCCCCGCCGATCCCGACGCCACGCTCGTGCTGCGGGAGATGTGGACCGCGCCGGCGATGCACCGGCTGACGGTGGCGAACCTCGACCGGCTGCGCGCGTTCGAGCACTGGGCGCACGCCGAGCAGACCCTCCGCTCGCAGCAGGCCTACACCCGCCAGCAGCTGCTCGACTGGGTCGACGGGCGCGCGGTGCCGTTCGCGATCGAGTGCGGCGGCGAGCTGGTCGGCTCGGTCGGCGCGCGGATCGACCGCTGGGACAACACCGCCGAGATTGGCTGCTGGATCGACGCCGCCCACGAGGGCCGCGGGCTCGTGCTGCGGGCGATGCGGCGGATGGTCGAGCACCTCTTCGACGACCACCTCGTCGCGCGGGTCGAGGCACGCACCTCCGCGCACAACCCGCGGACACGGGTGCTCAACGAGCGGCTCGGCATGGTCCACGAGGGCACGCTGCGCAACGCCTCCCAGGTCGGCACCGAGCGGCACGACGTCGCGGTGTGGAGCGTCCTGCGGCCGGGGTGACCGGCGTACGTCCGGAGGGTCGGGGGTACCTGACCGTCATGATCGGATTCCTCGTCGCCGGCCTCGTCATCGGTGCGCTCGCGCGCCTCGTCAAGCCCGGGAAGCAGAACCTGTCCCTGCTGTGGACCCTGCTCCTCGGCCTCGCCGGATCGGTGATCGGCGGGCTCATCGCCAGCGCGCTCGGCACCGGTGACATCTGGGAGCTCAACATCCTCGGGTTCGTCCTCGCGGTGGTCGCCGCCGTCCTGCTCATCGGCGTCGCCGAGGGCCTCAGCGGCGGCCGGAAGACCGCGCGCCGCTGACCTGTCCTCGGCTCGCCTGTCCACCCACAAGTCGGCACGCCTCGGCGGCGTGGTCCCACCGACGCGCGGGGCAGGTGCCCACCCCGGCGGCATGATGGGGGCATGACCGAGCTCCCTCGCAAGGCGGTCGCCCGCACCGCCCGGCTCGCGGCGCTGCCGCTGGGCTTCGCGGGCCGCAACGCGATCGGGCTGGGCAAGCGGCTGGGGGGCCGCCCGGCCGAGACCGTGATGACCGAGATCCAGCAGCGCACGGCCGAGCAGCTGTTCCGGACGCTGGGGGAGCTCAAGGGCGGCGCCATGAAGTTCGGCCAGGCGCTCTCGGTGCTCGAGGCGGCGCTGCCCGACGAGCTGGCCGGCCCCTACCGCGAGCAGCTGACGCTGCTGCAGGACTCCGCGCCGCCGATGCCCACCTCGACGGTCCGCGAGGCGCTCGCTCGCGACCTCGGGCCGGACTGGCGCGAGCAGCTGGTGTGGCTCGACGGCGGCCCGACCGCGGCGGCGTCGATCGGGCAGGTCCACCGCGGGCGCTGGGTCGACGGCCGCGAGGTGGCGGTCAAGGTGCAGTACCCGGGCGCCGGCGAGGCGCTCCGCTCCGACCTGCGCCAGCTCGCGCGGCTGGCCCGCACCGTGGGCTCGCTCGTGCCGGGCGTGGACATCAAGCCGCTCATCGAGGAGCTGCAGGCCCGCGCGGTCGACGAGCTGGACTACCGCCTCGAGGCCGAGGCGCAGCAGGTGTACGCCGAGGCGTTCGCCGGCGACCCCGACATCGTCGTACCGGCCGTGGTCGCCGTGGGCGAGACGGTGCTGGTCACCGAGTGGCTCGAGAGCGAGTCGTCGCTGGCGGCGGTGATCGCCGACGGCACCCAGGAGGACCGGGACCGCTTCGGCGAGCTCTTCGCCCGGTTCCTCTTCGCCGGGCCGGAGCGCACCGGGATGCTCCACGCCGACCCGCACCCGGGCAACTTCCGTGTCGTCCGCGACCCCGACGGCGGCCCCGCCCGGATGGGCGTCCTCGACTACGGCGCCGTCGCGCGGCTGCCCTCCCGGGGGCTGCCCGAGGCGATGGGCTCCCTCATCCGGCTCGCGGCGGCGGGCGACACGACCGGCCTGGTCGAGGGCCTGCGGGCGGAGGGGTTCGTGCGGCCGGGCATCACGGTCGACCCCGACCTGGTGCTGGAGTACCTCGCGCCGTTCGTCGAGCCGACCCAGGTCGAACGGTTCCGGTTCTCGCGGGAGTGGATGCGCGAGCAGTTCCAGCGCATCAACGACCCCCGCTCGCCGACGTACACGATGGCGATGAAGCTCAACCTGCCGCCGTCTTACCTCCTCATCCACCGCACCTGGCTCGGCGGCGTCGGCGTGCTCAGCCAGCTCGAGGCCGAGGCGCCGTTCCGCGCGATCCTCGAGGAGCACCTGCCCGGCTTCGCCGGCTGACCCGGGCTCAGGTCGCGGGCACCCGGTCGGTGATGCAGTACGCCGGACCGGCGGGCGGCCGCATCGCCGTCCACTCGTCGAAGACGCCGTCCACGACCGCGCCCAGCGCCTCGTGGCGGGCGGTCTCGGCGGCCCGGTCGCTGCTGGACAGGTCCAGGTGGGCGGTGACCCGCTCCTGGTCGTCGTCGAGGCGCTGGACGAGCAGCTGCAACGGGAGCTGCGGCGGCGAGGACAACCGCCGGAACTCCTCGCTCGGCGGCTGCACCGGCCAGTCGGTCACCTCCGACCAGAACGCCACCTCGCGGTCGAGCAGCCGCGGCGGCACGTCGAGGCAGACCTGGTCCACGAGCGAGGTGTGCCCGCCCCAGTCGACGGCGGCCGGGCGCACCACGGCCCGGTGGGTGACGAAGCACAGCACGAACCCGCCGGGGGACTCCAGGACGGCGTGCTCCCCGTCGGCCAGGAGCCTCGCGCCGAGCCCGACCGCGCGCTCGACGGCCGGCGCGACCTCGGCGACGTGGAGGTCGAGGTGGATCCGCGTGGGCCCCTCCCCCAGCCGCTGCACCTTCAGGTGCGGGTCGCCGTCGGCGGGGAGCAGCGTGGCGAACTCGCCGTCGTCGCCGCGGGTGGTCGAGACGCCGTAGCCGGTCACGGCCGCCCAGTGGGTGACGGTCGGCGCCAGGTCGTCGGGGGCGAGGTCGAGGAACGCGGTGATCCAGAACGGGTGCACCCCAGCAAGCCTACGGACCGTCGACCCAGCGTTCACCCACGTTCCGGGCCGAGGCGGCCCCGTGGGTCAGCTCGGCGAGCGCCGCGTGGAGGCGGTCCTCCTCCGCGGGCGCCACGCCGACGCGCAGCCCGACCACGGAGCCGTACGTCGCGTCGAGCACCGCCACGCCGCGCGAGCGCAGCTCGGTCTCGACCCGGCCGGCCTCGGCGTGGCCGACCTCGACCACCAGCTCCCGACGCAGCTCGCGCCGCACGGTGCCGGCCTCCTCGAGGGCGGCGCGCACCGCGTCGCCGTACGCGCGGACCAGGCCCCCGGCACCGAGCAGCGTCCCGCCGAACCAGCGGGTCACCACCGCAACCACGTCGGAGAGCCCGTGGCCGCGCAGCACCTCGAGCATCGGCGCGCCGGCCGTGCCGGCGGGCTCGCCGTCGTCGCTCGAGCGCTCGACCGGCGAGGGCGGCGGTCCCAGCACGAACGCGCTGCAGTGGTGGCGGGCGTCCCAGTGCTCCTTGCGCAGCCGCTCGACGACGGGGCGGGCGGCCGCCTCGTCCTCGACCCGGCGCAGCGTGCACAGGAACCGCGAGCGCTTGACCTCGATCTCGGCCTCGGCGTCGCGAGCGAGCGCGAGGTAGCTCAGGACCACAGGCCGAGGACCTCGCCGCCGATCCGCACGACGAACGCCGCGACGACCAGCACGAAGAAGACCCGCACGAAACCCGAGCCGCGCGCGACGGCGGTGCGGGCGCCGACGTACCCCCCGAGCAGGTTGCACAGGCCCATGACGAGGCCGGTCTTCCACAGCACCGCGCCCTGCGGGACGAACAGCAGCAGCGCGCCGAGGTTGGTGGCCCAGTTGGCCATCCGCGCCTTCGCGGAGGCCTCGAGGAAGCCGTAGCCGAGCAGCCCGACCAGCGCGAAGACGAAGAAGCTGCCGGTGCCGGGGCCGAGCGCGCCGTCGTAGAAGCCGATCGCGACGCCGACCAGCATGGCGAGCCCGAGGTGGCGGCGGCCGGTGAAGCGCAGGGCGGTGGCGTCGCCGAGCGACGGCTTGAGCAGGACGTACGCCCCCACGGCGACCAGCGCCACCAGCACGATCGGCTCGAAGGCCTCGCGCGGCACCTGCGAGGCGACGAACGCACCGCCGAACGAGCCGAGCAGCGCCAGCCCCATGAGGGGCAGGAAGGTGCGCGGGTCGGGGCGGACGCGGCGGTAGTACGTCGCCGAGCTGACCGTCGTGCCGCAGATCGAGGCCAGCTTGTTGGTCGCCAGGACCTCGACCGGCGAGGCGGCCGGCAGGCCCACCAGCAGCGCAGGGAGCTGGATGAGCCCGCCGCCGCCCACGACGGCGTCGACGAACCCGGCGGTCAGCGCGGCCAGCCCCAGGAGGGCCAGCACGGTCAGCGTCGGGTCCTCCACCGGGAGGACGCTAGCCGTCGACCGGTCAGCTGCTGTGGGCGGCCTTCGTGGTCCGCGTGCGGCGACCGGTGAGGATCAGCGCGATGCCGGCGAGGATGCACAGGGCGCCACCGATGAAGCCGACCAGCGGGACCGTCTTGGTCAGCAGGTCGAGGCTGGCGATGTTGTCCTCGGCGTCGGCCACGTTGTCGGCGACCTCCTCGTCGGTGTACTCCACCTGGAGGTCGAGCACCTGGGTGCCGTCGGCGAGCGAGCGCTGCTGGTCGACGACCTGCTTGATGATCGCGCCGGTCCGCGGGTCGACCGAGTACTCCTTGCGGTCGCTGTAGAGACCGTCGATGTCGCTGCCGAGGTCGATCGGCGCGTCGACGGTCTCGGTCACGTAGACGTGGACCTCGAGGCCGTCGATCTCGTCGGTGGTCTCGTAGCGCGCGGTCACCGGCTCGCCGATGACGTTGTCGTAGACCTCGTAGTCCTTCTTCTCCGCGTCGAAGGGCCACTTGTTGACCAGGCCCTCGTAGGGCTCGACGTCGTCGGGCAGCTTCGAGCCGTCGACGGCCATCGCGGTCTCGCGGTCGGTCGCGAAGGTCGCCTCACCGGCCGAGATCAGCCGGTCGTCGTTCTCGTCGACGCAGTCGGGGGTCTCCCCGTCGACCTCGACCAGGCAGGTCGCCTGCTTGAAGTAGACGGTGTCGTCGTCCGAGGCCTCGGTGTCGGACTTCGTGATGCTCGTGTACTTCACCTCGAGCTCGCGGGTCTCCCCGGTCGAGGTGTCCAGACGCAGCGCGGTGCCGGTCAGGTCGGTCTTCTGGTCCACCTCGACCGGCGTCTTCTTCACCGAGCCCGGCGCCCAGGCGACGCCCAGGATCCCGGCCACCAGCAGGAAGGCACCCAGCCCCAGCAGAACTCGTCCCACGATCACACGCACGTTTGTCTCCGTACCTCTCCCTCGAACCCTCGAGGCGGAAAGTTACCCTGTGGTAGCCGTCACCCCACAATCGGGTGTGACGTCGGCCTCGGTCCTAGTCTGGCGCAGGTGCGCATCGTCTCCCTCCTGCCGGCCCACACCGAGGTGCTCTTCGCGATCGGCGCCGGTGACGACGTCGTCGGCGTGACCTTCGAGTGCGACCACCCCGTCGAGGCCCGCAGCCGCCCGATCGTGTCGACCTCCGCGATGCCCGAGGGGCTCACCCCGCCCGAGATCGACGCGTACGTCGCCGCCGCGGTCGCCGCCGGCGAGGACCTCTACCGCCTCGACGCCGGCGCGCTGGCCGGTCTCGACGCCGACCTCGTCGTCACCCAGGACCTCTGCGCGGTCTGCGCCGTCGACGTCTCGGTGGTCGACGACGCTCTGGCCCACCTCGGCTGCACGGCCGACGTGCTGACCCTCGATCCCCACACGCTGGCCGAGGTCGACGACGCCGTGCTGCGGCTCGGCGCCGCGACCGGCCGGACCGCCGCCGCGGAGGCGCTGGTCGCGTCGACCCGCGACCGGCTCGAGGCCGTGCGCTCCCGCGTCGCCGGCCGGCCCCGGCCGCGGGTCGCCGTGCTCGAGTGGACCGACCCGCCCTACGCACCCGGGCACTGGATCCCCGAGATGGTCGACATCGCGGGCGGCGAGTGCGTCCTGGGCACGGCCGGCGCCCCCTCGACGCGGGTCACCTGGGAGACCGTGCACGCCGCCGCGGCCGAGGTGTACGTCGTCGCGCCCTGCGGCTTCGACCGCGACGGCGCGCAGGCGCAGGCCGATGCGCTCCTCGCGCAGGGGTTGGTGCCGCCCGGGGCGCGCGTGCTGGCCGTCGACGCCAACGCCTCCTGGGCCCGCCCCGGCACCCGGCTCGTCGACGGGATCGAGGAGCTGGCGGCGTACCTCCACGGGTAGGCGGCGGGCTGCAGGGGTCACCGGTTAACCGGTGACCCCTGCACATATCGGGGTAGATCTACCCCGATATGTGCAGGACTCCCCCGGTATGTCCCGCTCGGGGTGCCCGCACCGTCGGTGGTCGGAGCCAGGATCGCGACGTGCGTGCCGAGTGCCTCCTCTGCTTCACCACCCGCCAGGTCGCCGACGAGGGCTGCGACGACACGCTGCGGTGGGTCGAGCTGTTCCGCGAGCTGCGGTCGCCCACCGCGACCGGCCTGGAGAAGCGCGTCGGAGCGTGCGACTGCGCCACGCTCGCGCGCTGGACGCTCGCGCGGCACCTGCTCGTGCGCGACGTGCGCACCGACGAGCTAGAGCCGCCGCCCGAGGCGCCGCGCTGCGCCGGGGTGGGCGCCACCTCGACCCGCCCGTGCGCGAACTGGGACCGGGTTAGGGTCACGCGGTGAAGCGTCTGCGCGCCGGTCTCGCCGGCCTCCTCGCCGCCGCGACGGCCGCGGTCGCGCTCGCCGCGCCGGCCGACGCGGCACCCGGCTGGACCCGGCCGCAGGTGGTCGTGGACGACATGCGGACCGGGTTCGGGTTCGTGGAACCGCGGGTCGCGGTGAACCGGCACGGGCTCGCGGTCATCAGCTGGGACTGCGACGGGCTCTGCCTGCGGGTGCGGACGCCCGACGGCCGGCTCGGCCCGCTGCTGCGCACCGACGACGACAGCCGCTACCACTGGGCTCGTCAGCCCGTGGTCGACGACCTCGGGAACATCACCGTGCTGGCGTCGGGGTACGCCGCCGGCGGCCCGTTCACGGCGTACCGGATGACCGCCGCCGGCGACCTCCGCGACGAGGTCGTCATCGACGCGGACGAGGCCGGCCGGGTGGTCGCCGAGGCCGGCCCGACCGGGGACGTCCTGGTCGCGTGGACGGCCGGCGACGAGCACCGGGTCCGCGTGATGCGCCCCGACGGCAGCCTCGGCCCGGCCGGCACGCTGCCGGACCCGCCCGAGCGGGTCGTCGCGTCGCCGGACGGGTCGTTCGTGATCCTGGGCCGGACCGACGAGCGCCTCTGGCTGCGACCGGTCGTCGACGGCGTGGTCGGCGACCCCGTGACGCCGACCGAGCGGCGGACCGGGTACGCCGATGCGGTGTTCCTCGCCGACGGCACGCTCGCCTTCCTCTGGTGGCAGCGCACGCCGTCCGGCGACGACCTCATCGTCCGCCGCTGGACGCCGGGGGCCGGTCTCGACGAGCCGACGGTGCTTGCGGCCGACCAGGCGCAGCTCCGCGACCTGCGGCTGCACATGCTCGGCGACGGCCGGGTCGTCGTGACCTGGGCCCGCAACCAGGGCCTGCGGGCCGGCCTCCTGCCGGTCGCTGCGGACGCCCCCTTCACCTTCCGTCGGATCAGCAGCAAGCACGTGGGCATCCACACCGCCCGCAACCGGCTCGTCCTCCTGCAGTCCTCGGACCGTCCCCACCGCGTCGCGGTGCGGACGTGGAACGGGCGGGGCGAGGCGTCGCAGCGCGGGTTCGTCCTCGTCGACCCGCGCTACCGCAAGGAGCTCGGCCTCACCGAGCTCTCCGCCGCCTCTGCGGGCGGACCGGTCGTGCTCGTCAACCACCGCGAGATGGTCCACTCCCACCGTGGCCGCGACGCCTTCGCCACCATGTGGGTCACGGTGCGGCGATGAGGGCCCGCGCGCTGCTCGGAGCGGTCGTCGGCGGGTTGGGGCTCAGCGTGCTCAGTGCGGTGCCCGCCCCCGCGGCGCAGGCTCCCGGTCCCGTCTGGTCGCCGCCCGTGGTGGTCGGCCGGGACGGATACGCCCCGAGGGTCGCCGTGAACACCGCCGGGGTGACGGTGCTCGCGTGGTCGTGCGACTACTCGATCTGCGTCCGGCGACGCAGCCCCGGGGGCGCCCTCGGGCGAACGGTCCAGGTCCCCTCCACGAACGTCATCTCGTACAACGTCGCCCTCGCCGGCGACGGCACGGCGACCCTGGTGCACCGGGTGGAGCGCGAGGACGGCTGGGTGCACGTCGCCCAGCGGCTGCGGCCGAGCGGCCCGGTCGGCAACCCGGTCCTGCTCGCGGAGCAGGCCGACGTGGTCGCGTCGACGGTCTCGCGGACGGGCGACCTCGCCGTGGAGATGTGGGACCAGGACCGGAAGTGGCTGCGGGTGCTCGGCGCCGACGGCGCCCTGGGTCCGGGGGTCCCCCTCGCGGCGGAGACCGTCGTCGAGCCCGCCGCGGACGGCGGCTTCTGGTTGCTCGACCGTGACCGCGCCGGGGTCCTAGGTCTGCGCCACGTCCTCGACGGGACGATCGCCTCCGAGCAGACGGTCGGCAGCTCCCCCGTCGCTGCTGACCTCGCCGTCCGCACCGACGGCACCGTCGTGGTCGCGTGGTGGGAGGGACCGCGACGGGAGCGCCGGCTGCGGACGCTCCAGGTCGCCCCGACCGGCACCGTGTCGCGGGTCCGGGGCCTCAGCGGAGTCGTCCGGGCGGGCCGCGACCTGGACCTCGCCGCCCTGCCCGACGGTCGGGTGCTGGCGGCGTTCCGCAGCCGCCGCGGCGGCTACGCGGACGTCCGCGGCGGGGTCGTCCCGCGGGAGCCCGGACCGTGGCTCCGACTGGGGCCGGCACTGCTCCCCGGGTACGACCGGGTGGTCGCGGTGGCCCGCGACCGGGTCGTGCTCCTGTCGCTGGTCGACACCTGGATGGACCACCACGTCTCCGCCCGGACCTGGGACGGCCGACGCGTCTCGCGTCCCAAGCGCATCATCGAGGCGCCCGGCTACGACAACGACTGCGGCTCCAGCGAGATCACCGCCGCGAGCGCCGGCGGCCACGTCGCGCTGGTCAACCGGCGCGGCCACTCGTGCCGCCCCCGCTACGACAAGGTCGTGCTCGCCTACCGCCGCTGACCTCCGCGGGACCGGTCAGCCGACCCAGAACCCCCGGCTGCCGAACCACCCGCCGAGGTCGCGCCCGCCGGCACCGCCGACGCCGCCCGAGCCGCGTCGCGAGCCGAGGTAGGAGCCGACGACGGCGGCGCCCAGGTCGTCCAGCTCCGGCGCGACCACGCGGCCGTCGACCCGTCGCGCCATCGAGTCGATGAAGCGCGCCAGCCCCGGGTCCTCGCCGAGCCGGAAGAACGTCGTCTGCGCGCCGAGCCGGCGGGCGTTGTCGAGCTCGCGGACGGCGTACGCGACCGTCAGCGGGTGCGGCGGGTAGCTGAACCACACCTCGCCGTCCGGCTCGAGGTGGGAGGTCGGCTCGCCGTCGGTGACGATGAGCAGCACCGGCTGGGCGTTGGGGTGCTTGCGGAAGTGGCGGTTGGCCAGCAGCAGCGCGTGGTGCAGGTTGGTGCCCTTGTCCCACATCGCGTCGAGCGCGGTGAGCTGCTCGATCTCCATCACCTCCGCGTGCCGGCCGAAGCCGATCAGCTGGAGGTGGTCGCCGCGGAAGCGCGAGCGGATGAGCGTGTGCAGCGCGAGCGCGGTGCGCTTCATCGGCACCCACCGGCCGTCCATCGCCATCGAGAACGACGTGTCGACGAGCAGCGCGACAGCCGCCTGCGTGCGCGCCTCGGTCTCCTGCACCTCGACGTCGCCGATCTCCACCAGCGGGCCGGTCGGGTCGCCGGCGCGGCGCAGCACGCCGTTGAGCACGGTGCGGGTGACGTCCCACGGCTCGGTGTCGCCGAACGCCCACTCGCGGGTGGCTCCGGAGCGTTCACCGGCCGCGCCCGCCTTGTCCATGTCGCGCTGGCCCTGGCGGCCCGAGAGCCGCTGGGCGACGTCGCGCAGCAGCGCCTTGCCGAGCTGGCGCATCGCCTTCGGCGTCAGCCTGAGCTGCCCCGAGGAGTCCCGCTTGAGCGTCCCGGAGTCGCGCAGCGCCTTCTCCAGCCGCTGGAGGGTCCGGGCGTCCACAGCGGCCTGGTCACCGAGCTGGCGCGAGAGCGCGTCGAGGTCGAGGTCGTCCATCCGGGCGCCGCCGTAGGACTGCGCGAGCTGCTCGGAGAGCTGGTCCAGGTCGGCGAGGTCCTGGAAGACGCCGGTGCCGTCGCCGAGGCCGAGCCCCTCCTGGCCGTCCATGCGCTCCGAGCCGCCCCAGTCCTCGCCCGGGCGCAGCGACTGGAGGTTGGCGTCGAGCTGGTCCAGCGACTGCATCAGCTCGGGGCTGCCGAAGGCCTGGGCGGCGAGCGCGTCGAGCTCGTCGCGCTGCTCCTGGGTCATCGAGTTGCGCATCCGCTGGGCGGCGGCCGCGCGCTGGGCGAGGGAGTCGAGCAGCTCGTCGACGTTCGAGGGACGCTCGGGGAAGAAGTCCCCGTGCTTGTCCATGAACTCCGCGAACTGCTCGTCGGTGTCCTCGCCGCGGCGGTGGTCCTCGAGCAACCGGTTGAGGTCCTGGAGCATCTCGTTGACGCGCGCCCGGTCCTCGTCCGTCGCGCTCTCCAGCGCCTGCTTCATCCCGGCGAACCGCTGGTCGAGCATCTCTCGCCCGAGCAGGTCCTTGATCTTCTCGAAGTCCTCACGCGCCTGCCGGCTCTGCCAGTCGTACGACGACAGCTCGGTCACCGCCGCGGCCGGGCTGGGCCGGCCCTCGCCCCAGGCCGCGTCCAGCTGCATCTCGCGGAACGCCCGGTCCGCGTCGTCCATCATCGCGTCGCGGGCCAGCTGCTTGCGCTCCTCGAGCACCGCCCGGTCGAGCAGCTCCTTGACCTCCTGGAGCGTCCCGTCGAGGTTGTGCCGCCGCAGCAGCTCGCGCCGCCGCTCGGCCACCCGGCGCGCGAGGTCGTCGAGCCCGCGCTGGTCCTGGCCGCCGCGGCGCAGGAACTCCTGCATCGCCCGCTCCGGGGAGTAGCCGGCCATGACGTCCTCGCCGATGGCGTCCAGCGCCTCGGCGAGGTCGACCGGCGGGGCGAGCGGGTCGCCCCCCTCGTAGCGGCGGAACCGCGTGCGGTCCTTCATCAGCCGTAGACCGTCTCGGCCCCGTCGGAGTCCTTGCCGACCTTGCGGGCCAGGTAGAGCCCCTCGAGGGCCAGCTCGATCGCGCCGGCGCGCTGGCCGTCGTTCGTGGCGCCGAGCCGGTCGCAGATGTCGTCGTACAGCTCCGACTCGCCCAGCACCGGGAGGCCGCTGAGGAAGTCGCGGGCGGTGACCCGCTCGCCGGTGGTGATCATCGCGCCGGCCTCGATCGCGTCGACGAGCAGGCTCATGTCGAGCCCGCGCAGGTGCGTCCGGACGGTCTCGGCGGTGGCGGTCCGCAGCAGGTGGGTGAGGATCTCGGCCTCGCGGCCCTCCTCGCCGGACTCGAACTCGACCTTGCCGCCGAGCACCTCGACGGCCGTCTCGAGGTCGACGACCCGGGCGACCGCCTCGTCCTCGCCCCGGCTGGTCGCGCGGTGGATGGCGGCCGCGGCGATGGTCTCCGCGCCGGCGATCGCGAACCGGGCCGAGACGCCCGAGCGCTGGTCGACCGCGGTGGACTCGCGCAGGTTGCGGGTGAACCGGGCGAGGATCTCGACCAGGTGGTCCGGCACGTCCGCGACGAGGTCGGCCTCCTGGCGGATCACCGCGACCTCGTCCTCGAGCGCGGTCGGGTAGTGCGTGCGGATCTCCGCGCCGAAGCGGTCCTTGAGCGGGGTGATGATCCGGCCGCGGTTGGTGTAGTCCTCGGGGTTGGCGCTGGCGACGACGAGCACGTCCAGCGGCAGCCGCAGCACGTAACCGCGGATCTGGATGTCGCGCTCCTCCATCACGTTGAGCATCGCCACCTGGATCCGCTCGGCGAGGTCGGGCAGCTCGTTGATCGCCACGATGCCGCGGTGGCTGCGCGGGATCAGCCCGAAGTGGATCGTCTCCGGGTCGCCCAGGCTGCGACCCTCCGCGACCTTCATCGGGTCGACGTCGCCGATCAGGTCCGCGACGCTGGTGTCCGGGGTGGCCAGCTTCTCGGCGTACCGCTCGTCGCGGTGGCGCCACTCCACCGGCAGCTCGTCGCCGAGCTCGGCCGCGCGGCGACGGGAGACGTGGGTGATCGGCTCGAAGGGGTGCTCGCCGAGCTCGGAGCCCGCGATGACCGGCGTCCACTCGTCGAGCAGGCCGACCATCGTGCGCAGCAGCCGGGTCTTGCCCTGGCCGCGCTCGCCGAGGAGGACGACGTCGTGGCCCGCGATGAGCGCCCGCTCCAGCTGTGGCACGACGGTGTCCTCGAACCCGTGCAGCCCCGGCCACGGGTCCCGGCCCTCCCGCAGCGCGGCGAGCAGGTTGTCGCGGATCTCGACCCGCACCGGCTTGCTGACGTGGCCGGCCGCGCGCAGCTCGCCGACGGTGGAGATCGCAGGAGCGGAAGTCACGTGCTCACGCTACTCAGCAGGCCAACCTGCGCGACCGCGTCCGCGTTACGGTCGGGCGCGTGACCGTCCCGCCGCTGCGCCCCTCGTGTCCCTGCGGCTCCGGCGACGCGTACGACGCCTGCTGCGGCCGCTTCCACCGCGGGGCCGGCCACGCGGCGAGCGCCGAGGAGCTGATGCGCTCGCGGTACGCCGCCTTCGCGGTCGGGGACACGGCGTACCTCTGGCGCACCTGGCACCCCCGCACCCGCCCCGACGACCTCGAGCTCGACGCCACCCGGACCTGGACCGGCCTGCGGGTGCTCGGCTCCGGCGAGGACTGGGTCGAGTTCGTCGCGTCCTACGACACCCCCACCGGCCCCGGCGAGCAGTCCGAGCGCTCCCGCTTCGAGCAGCGCGGCGGCCGCTGGGTCTACGTCGACGGCGACCTCGCGGACTCCGCCGACGGCCCGCAGTGACCGTCCGCCCGCGCCGAGCCTGTGGAGAACAGGTCCGCGGCGCGTGGGAACTTCATCGGCCACCCGATGAAACTGCCGGTGGGCCGCTGAAGTTTCATCGGCGCACCGGGAGGTTCATCGGCCAGCCGATGAAACGTGCGACCGTCCGGCCCGGCGCCTCAGCGGGTGAGGACGACGGACGAGCCGTGGCCGAAGAGGCCCTGGTTGGCGGTGATGCCGACGCGGGCACCCTCGACCTGGCGGCCCTCGGCCTGGCCGCGCAGCTGCCAGGTGAGCTCGCAGACCTGGGCGAGCGCCTGGGCGGGGACGGCCTCGCCGAAGCAGGCCAGCCCGCCCGACGGGTTGACCGGGATCCGGCCGCCGATGGTCGTGTCCCCGGCACGGAGCAGCTTCTCGGCCTCGCCGGGGCCGCACAGCGCGAGGTCCTCGATCCAGTCCAGCTCCAGCGCGGTCGAGAGGTCGTAGACCTCCGCCACGTCGACGTCGGCCGGGCTCACGCCGGCCTCCTCGTACGCCGCGTGGCCGATGGAGGCCTTGAACGTGCGCTCCGGCTCACCGACGGCGAGGGAGGAGTCGGTGGAGAGGTTCGGCATGTCCATGACCGTGTTCGGGAAGGTCGGGGTGACCGTCGAGATGCCGGCGATCCGCACGACGTCGCCTCCCCCGCTGCGCAGCCCGTGGCGGGCGGCGTACTCCGTGCTGGTCACCAGCACCGCCGCCGCGCCGTCGGAGGTGGCGCAGATGTCGAGCAGGTGCAGCGGGTCGGAGACGACCGCCGAGCCGAGCACGTCCGCGACCGACACCTCCTTGCGGTAGCGCGCGTACGGGTTGGCCAGCCCGTGCTTGGCGTTCTTGACCTTCACCTGGGCGAAGTCCTCGCTGGTGGCGCCGAAGAGGTCCATCCGCCGGCGGGCGTAGAGCGCGAAGTAGGCCGGGTTCGTCATGCCGAGCAGGCGGAAGCGGAGCCAGTCCGGGTCGTCCCAGCGCTCGCCGGCGTTGGGGGCGAGGAAGCCCTTGGGCGTGGTGTCCGCGCCGACGACGAGCGCCACCTCCGACAGGCCGGCCAGGATGCGGGCCCGCGCGGTGTCGAGCGCCTGGGCGCCGGTGGCGCACGCGGCGTACGACGTGGCGACGCGGGCGCCGTTCCAGCCGAGCGCCTGGGCGAAGGTCGCGCCGGCGACGTAGCCCCCGTAGCCGTTGCGGACCGTCTCGCCCCCGACCACGAGGTCGACGTCGGTCCACGCCACGCCGGCGTCGGCGAGCGCAGCGCGGGCGGCGTGCACGCCGTACTCCACGAACGGCTTGCCCCACTTGCCCCACGGGTGCATGCCGACGCCGAGCACGGCCACCTCGCGCGCGCTCACTGGTCGGCCTCCTCGCCCAGCTCAGCTACCGGCTTCCAGCGCCAGATGGAGCGCTCGCCGGTCTCGTCGGCGTACAGCATCTCCACGACCAGCTCGACCTCGGCGCCGACGCGGAGGTCGGCGACGCCGTAGCCCTCGGCGACCTGGCCGAGCACCGTCAGGCCCTCGGGCAGCTCGACGGCGGCGAGGGCGAAGGGGACGTAGGGGTCGGCGGCGGGGATGTACGGCGCCGGTGGCTGGTACTGCGCGTCGGTGTAGGACCAGACGGTCCCCCGCCGCGAGAGCTCGACCCGCTCGAACTCCTCGCCCGAGCAGGCGGGGTTGCGGCAGAAGCCGCTCGTCGGCGGGAAGTAGACGGTGGTGCACGCCGTGCACCGGGAGCCGACCAGGGCCGGCTCCGGCCCCGTGGTGAACCACCCGTCGATCGCGGGTGTGGCGGTCGCTGACATCCGGCCTCCGAAACTAGAACGTGTTCTGATCCTAGCCCCGGACGGCCGGTCGGGCGGCGCCGAGTCCCAGCCCGCGGCAGGCGCCCGCGTCAGGCGCCCGCGAGGAAGCTCAGCAGGTCCTGCCGGGTGACGACGCCGACCGGCTTGCCCTCCTCCTGGACGAGCAGCGCGTCGGCGCTCCCCAGCAGCGCGACCGCGTCGTGGGCGTCGGCGTTGGCGCCGATCGTCGGCAGCGCGGGCGACATGTGCTGCTCGACCGGGTCGGTCAGCTTGGCGTGGCCGGCGAAGAGCGCGTCGAGCAGCGTGCGGGTCGAGACCGACCCCGCGACCTCGGCGGCGACCAGCGGCGGCTCCGCGCGGACCACGGGCATTTGGGACACGCCGTACTCCTGGAGGATCTGGACCGCCTCGGCCAGGGTCTCGCCCGGGTGGGTGTGGACGAGGTCGGGCAGGCGGCCGTCCTTGCCGCGCAGCACCTCGCCGACGGTCTGGGCGGCCTGCTCGCCGCCGAAGCCGTACTGCGAGAGCCACTGGTCGTTGAAGATCTTGCCGAGGTAGCCGCGGCCGGAGTCGGGCAGCAGCACGACGATCACCGCGTCGGTGCGGCCCTCGGCGGCCAGCTCCTGCGCGAGCTGCTTCGCGGCGTACGCCGCCATGCCGGCCGAGCCGCCGACGAGCAGGGCCTCCTCGCGGGCCAGACGGCGGGTGAACGCGAACGAGTCGGCGTCGGAGACCTCGATGACCCGGTCCGCGACGGTGCGGTCGTAGGTCTCGGGCCAGAAGTCCTCGCCGACGCCCTCGACGAGGTAGGGGCGGCCGGAGCCGCCGGAGTAGACCGAGCCGGACGGGTCCGCCCCGACGACCTGGATCTCGGGGTTCTGCTCCTTGAGGTAGCGACCGACGCCGCTGATCGTGCCGCCGGTGCCCATGCCGGTCACGAAGTGGGTGATCCGCCCCTCGGTCTGCGCCCAGATCTCCGGACCGGTGGTCTCGTAGTGGGACCGGGGGTTGTTGGGGTTGGCGTACTGGTTCGGCTTCCACGCGCCCGGCTGGCTGGAGAGCCGGTCGGAGACGTTGTAGTAGGAGTCCGGGTGCTCGGGGTCGACGGCGGTCGGGCAGACGACCACCTCGGCGCCGTACGCCCGCAGCACGTTGCGCTTGTCCTCGCTGACCTTGTCGGGCAGCACGAAGACGCACTTGTAGCCGCGCTCCTGGGCGACCATCGCCAGGCCGACGCCGGTGTTGCCGGAGGTCGGCTCGACGATCGTGCCGCCGGGCTGGAGCTCGCCGGAGGCCTCCGCCGCGTCGATCATCCGCTCGGCGATGCGGTCCTTCACCGACCCGCCGGGGTTGAGGTACTCCACCTTCGCCAGGACGAGCGGGCCCTCGGCGCCGTCGAGCTCGTCCAGCGAGCGCCGCAGGCGCAGGAGCGGGGTGTTGCCGATGAGGTCCAGGAGCGAGTTCACGTACTGCACCGGCCCAGGCTAGGCCCGGTGCGCACGCCCGGTCGAAACCCGGCGTGGGACCCGGCCGGGCCGTCCGTAGAGTGCGGCCGTGGGGAAAGCAGCTGCAGCACGCAAGCTCGCCGGCGCCGCGGCGTTCGGCGGGGGCGGCCTGTCCGTGCTCGGCGGCGCGCTCTACGGGGTCATGCGCGTCGAGGCGAAGCTGGCGCGCAAGACCATCGGCGACCCGCGCGAGGAGCCGCCCCCGGACGCGACGGGGTGGTACGGCCGCGGCCGTCCGGGCCCGGCGGTCAAGGTCGCGCTGCTCGGCGACTCGAGCGCGGCGGGCTACGGCGTGGAGCGGGTCGAGGAGACCCCCGGCGCGCTGCTCGCCAGCGGCGTGGCCGAGCGGGCGGACCGTCGGGTCTACCTGCGCAGCTTCGCCGTGGTCGGCGCGAAGTCCTCCGACCTCGACGAGCAGATCTCGCGCGCCCTGCCGATCGAGCCCGACGTCGCGGTCATCCTCATCGGCGCCAACGACGTCACCCACACCGTCATGCCGTCGCACTCGGTGCGCCACCTGGCCGAGGGCGTACGCCGCCTGCGCGAGGCGGGCGTCGAGGTGCTGGTGGGCACGTGCCCCGACCTCGGCACGATCAAGCCGATCGCTCCCCCGCTCAAGCAGGTCGCCCGCGCCTGGTCGCGCCGGCTCGCCGCCGGGCAGACGATCGCGGTCGTCGAGGAGGGCGGCCGCACCGTGTCGCTGGCCTCGATCCTCGGGCCGGAGTTCGCCGCGGCCCCGGCGCTGCTCTTCGGGCCCGACCAGTTCCACCCCTCCGCCCAGGGCTACCGCTCCCTGGCCTCGGTCCTGCTGCCCTCCACGCTCGCCGCCCTGGACCTGCTCGCGCTCGACGAGGTCGAGGTCGAGCCCTACCGCGGCGAGGGCGTCCTGCCGATCACCGCGGCCGCTCTGCAGGCCGTCAACACGCCGGGCACCGAGCTCGGCGGCACCGAGGTCGCCGGCAACCGCCGCGGCGTGCGCGGCCTGTGGGTCGAGCTGCGGCACCGCCGCCGCCAGCCCGCCACCGACGGCACCGCGCCGGAGGAGGCCGACGACGACGCCCAGCCGGCGACTGCCGACGCCTGAGCGGCCCGGCGTCGCTCGTAACGCGCTGTCCGGTCGACTACCGCGCCGTTCGAACGGCGCGGTAGTCGGGCCGACGACGCGGTAGTCGGCAAACGGCGCGGTAGGTGGGTCGACGGCCTGGTAGTCCCTCCAGCGGCGCGTGACAAGCGCGGGCCGCGCGCCTCGCCCCGAGACGCACGAACGGCCCCGGACCGAGAGGTCCGGGGCCGTTCGCTTGTGGCGCCGACCGTTGCGGGGGTCGGAGACCGTGGTGCTGCGAGCCGGGTCAGTCCTGGTTGAAGATCGCCAGCAGGCGCAGCAGGTTGGTGTAGATCCAGACCAGGCTCACGGTCATCGCGAAGGCCGCGCGCCACGACTCGCGCTCGGGGATCGCGTTGGCGACGCCCTGCTCGACGAAGTCGAAGTCGAGGATCAGCATGAAGACACCGAGCACGAGGCCGGCGACCGAGAACAGCAGGCCCATGGCGCCGAAGCCGTGGAGGCCGATGGCGTTGCCGAACATGCCGAGCACGATCTCCATCAGGCTCAGCGCGATCATGCCGAAGACCGCCGCGACGACGAACGTGCGGAACTTCTGGCCGACCTGGATGTTGAAGAACTTGTACGCCGCGAGCGTGCCGGCGAAGGCCGCGAAGGTGCCGATGACGGCCTGGGTGACGATGCCGCCGCCGAACTGCGCGTCGAACAGCTTGCTCAGGCCGCCGAGCGCGACGCCCTCGAGCACCGCGAACGCCAGCACCAGGGCCGGGCTGATCACGCGCTTGAACGAGTTGACCATCGACAGCACGAAGGCGCCGAGGGCACCGATCATGACCGCACCGGTGAGCGTCGCCATGGCCTCCGGGGACACGGTGCCGCTGATGTCCGGGGTGAGCACCCAGGTCGCGAACGCGGCAACGATGACGGTGCCGAGGGTGAGCGCGGTCTTCTGGACGACCGAGTCGATCGTCATCGGAGCGCCGGTGGCCTGCGGGGTGGTGGGCGCGCCGGGCGTGCCGGTGCCCCACGCGGACGGGTCGGTGCCGTAGCCGGGGTAGGTGGCTCCGTTCCCGGCGTACGTCTGGTTGCCGTAGGCGTTCGCGCCGCCGCGGTTGAACTCCTCCGAGCGACGGAACACCGGGTTGTTGCTCTGCATGGTCTCTCCTTGGAGGCCGTGGATCTGGTGGGCCCACCCTAGTGGGGCCTGTGCAGGGTCAACGCCGGACGGCCGCGCCGCGTTCCCGCCGAAGGTGTTTTCTCAGGAAACCTTCACGGCGCGCACCACGGTGTCGTGCAGCAGCCGCTCCTCACCCTGGTGGACCTGTCGCCGCGCCTGCACCTCGGCGACCCGGACGTCCCACCCGGCCGGGTCGAGCAGCTCGACGACCTGCTCGAGGGTCGGCATCAGCCGGGTGAGCTCGGGGTCGCGGTGCAGGGCGTGGGAGTCGCGCGGGTCGTGGGCGACGTGCAGCAGCGTGCCGCCCGGTGCGACCGCGGCGCCCAGGCGGCGTACGACGTCGCCGAGGAGGTCGGCGGGCGGGTGCAGGAAGTGCGCGCTGACCAGGTCGTACGTCGCCGGGAACGCCTCGCCGGCGACGACGTCCACGAGCCGCCACTCGACCTCGACCCCGGCCGCCGCGGCGTGGCCGGCCGCGCGGTCCAGCGCGACCTGCGAGACGTCGACGCCGGTGGTGCGCCAGCCCTGCCGCGCCAGCCAGACGGCGTCGGCGCCCTCGCCGCAGCCGACGTCGAGCGCCGTGCCCGGGGTGAGGCCGGTGACCTGCTCGACGAGCCGCTGGTTGGGGTTGCCCGACCAGACCGCGTCGGTGCCGGCGTACCGCTCGTCCCAGAAGCCGGCGGTCCACATGGTGCCGTCGGCGACGGCCGCGGCCTGGCGTGCGACCTGGCCGTGCAGCTGGTGGTCGTGGTGATGGTCGTGGTCGGTGTGCTCGTTCATGCCGACCAGCGTGCCGCTTCAGGTCGACCTGAAGTCAACCCGCCCGCAGCGGGCGACAGCTGGCCACGGCGGGCGACCACGGGTGCCCCCGGCGGGACTCGAACCCGCACCTCGCCGCTTTTAAGGCGGCTTCCTCTGCCGGTTGGGACACGGGGGCCGCGTCGCGCAGGTGTGCTCAGAGGTAAGTCTTGCGCGGGTGGATCGCGTGCGCCCCGGCGACCCGGTCGAGGAAGAGGTACCCGTCGGTGTGGTCGATCTCGTGCTGGAGGGCGCGCGCCTCGAACGCGTTGGCCTGGAGGGTGACCTCCTCGCCGGAGCCGGGAAGCTGCCCGCGGACGACGACGCGGGAGGCACGCTTCACGTCGCCGGTGAGGTCGGGGACGCTCATGCAGCCCTCGCGGGCCTTCTCGTTGCGGCTGGACTCGACGACCTCGGCGTTGCACAGCACGAACGTGCCGTGGTGGTCGCGGGTCTTGGGGTGCTCGGACACGTCGACGCAGAAGACGCGGGCCGAGACGCCGACCTGGTTGGCCGCCAGGCCCACGCAACCGGGGCTGACCCGCATGGTGGCCACGAGGTCGGCGGCCAGCTGCACGGTCGCGGGGTCGGTCGGGTCGACGTCGGCGCCGCGGGTCGAGAGCACCGGGTCGGGCGCGCGGACGACGTCGAGCACGCGGCCCTCGACGCCGAGGTCCCGCTCCGACCAGCCGAGGAGGACCTCGTTGACGGCGGTGGGGGTGGTGCTCACAGGTCGTCGGCCTCCACCGCGCGCAGCGTCGCGCCGACACCGAGGTCGCTCGCAGCGGCGGTGACGGCGGCCTCGAGGGCCGGCACGTCGGCGCTCCCGGGCAGGTCGATCTCGGCGACGAGGAGGTAGAGGTCGCCGGCCAGGCGGGTGGTGAGGTCGGTGATGTTGCCGCCGACCTCGGCGACGCGCGCGACGACCGAGGAGACGATGCCGGGGCGGTCGCCGCCGTGGACGGTGAGCACCCACGACGTACCGGCCGGCGCGGCGGCGTCCTCCTGGGGCACGTCGCGGACGGTCACGGTGAGCGTGCCGTCGGCGGTGAGCGGCTGGAGCGCCGCCTCGATCGCGGGCGCGTCGGCGTCGCCGGCGCACAGCAGCATCATCGCGAAGTGGCCCCGCAGCAGGGTCATCGTCGAGTCCTCGAGGTTGAGCCCGAGGTCGGCGAGACGACCGGTGGTCTCGGCGATGATGCCGGGGCGGTCGTGGCCCAGGACGGTGACGGCGTGGAGGGGTGCGGGGCTGCTCACCCGGGCATTCTCGCAAGGGCCGCCGCGCGGCCGAGCACCCGATCCAGCATCGGCTCGGTGAGCTTGCCGGTGAAGGTGTTCTGCTGGCTGGGGTGGTAGCTGCCGAGCAGCGTGACGCCCGGGCCGTCCTCGTGCGCCCCGCCCGGTCGAGCCAGGTGCGCCTCGGCGCCGTGGCCGAACCGCGGCTTGGGGACGGGTACGACGTGCCCCGCGCGGCGGTAGGTGCGCAGCGCGGCGTCCCAGCCGAACGACCCCAGCGCCACGACGACGCGCACCGAGTCCGCGACGAGCGCGACCTCGCGGTCCAGCCACGGGGCGCAGGTGTCGCGCTCCTCCGGCGTGGGCTTGTTCAGCGGCGGGGCACACCGGACGGTGGCGACGAGCCGGGTGTCGACCAGCTCGAGCCCGTCGTCGGCATGGACGCTGGTCGGCTGGGTGGCGAGCCCGACGCGGTGCAGGCTCGCGAAGAGCCAGTCGCCGGAGCGGTCGCCGGTGAAGACCCGGCCGGTGCGGTTGGCGCCGTTGGCGGCCGGTGCGAGGCCGACGACCAGGATCGTCGGGTGCTCGGCGCCGAACCCGGGGATCGGCCGACCCCAGTAGGGCTCACCGGCGAACGACGCGCGCTTGGCGTGCGCGACGTCCTCGCGCCAGCGCACCAGGCGCGGGCAGGCCCGGCACACGCTGACGCCGGCCTCCACGTCGTGGAGGCCGGCGTCGCGCGCGAGGCGTCGGACCGCGGCCGGGGTCGCGGCCACCGGTGTCGTCGCGTCGGCCGGGTCCCCCGGCCAGCCGGTGCCGGGCGGCACCGGCGAGGGGAACAGCCGGCCGGTGGCGGGGTGCGGCAGCAGCCCGCCGGGGTCGGCGCTCAATCGATGATCAGGGCGCCGGCTGGATCGAGGCCTCGCGCCGGGCCTTGTCGGCGACGTTCGAGGCGGCCTCGGTCGCCTTCTCCTTGGCCTGCTCGGCGGCGGCGGCGGCCTGCTCGGTCGCCTTCGCGGCGGCGGACTGCACGGTGGGGTTCTCCGCGACCTTCTTGGCGCCGGCGCGGATCTGCTCGAAGCGCTCGCGGCCGGCCGCCGAGCCGAGGACGTAGCCGATGCCGATGCCGGCGAGGAGGATGAGCTTCTTCACGGGATGCTCCTTGGGGTTGCGTGCTGGCCGCCGCGGTCGTCGGTGGCCCGTGCCTGCTCCGGTTGCCGGTCGGCGGGTCGGCGAAACGGGGCTGGCGGGGTGGTCAGCATCCCAAGTGAACTTGGGATGCTGACGCTTCGCGGCCATCGCAACAGCCGCGGAGCGGTAAGAAAGGCCGTGGAGTGGCCCTTCCCGCGCCCGGCGGCCCCGCGGACCCGGCCGGGTCAGTCGAGCAGCGACCAGGCGATCCCGTCGAGGATGTCGGACTCGGAGACGACGAGCCGGTCGACGCCGGCCCGCTCGAGCACCCGGCGCAGGATGAGCGCCCCGGCGCCGATGACGTCGGCCCGGCCGGGGTGCAGGTACGGCAGGGCGCGGCGCTCCGCGACGGTCATCGCGACGAGGCGGTCGATCGCGGCGTGCACCTCCGCGACGGGCAGCACCTGCTGGTCGATCGCGCCGGCGTCGTACGCCGGGAGATCGAGCGCCGCCGCGGCGACGGTGGTGATCGTGCCGGCCACGCCGACGACCGTCGCGGCGTCCGCCGGGTCGACCGGGCACGCGGCGAGGTGGGCGTCGACGTCGCGGAGGCACGCCTCGACCTCGCCGGCGGTCGGCGGGTCGGAGTGGAGGTGGCGCTCGTGCAGGCGGACCGAGCCGACGTCCATCGAGTGGCCGGCCGACACCCCGTCCGGGCCGCCCAGGACGAGCTCGGTCGAGCCGCCGCCGAGGTCGACGACGAGCACCGGCCACTCCGGCTGGTCCCGCAGCCCGCGCGCCGCGCCGGCGAAGGACAGCTCGGCCTCCTCGGCGCCGGTCACCACGTCGGGGTCCACGCCGATCCGTTCGCGGACGCCGGTGGTGAACACCTCGGCGTTCGTCGCGTCCCGGGTCGCCGACGTCGCGCACAGCCGGACGCGGGTGGCGCCGTGCTCGCGGACCAGCGCCGCGTAGTCGTCCAGCGCGGCGAAGGTCCGCTCGAGCGCCGCCTCCGACATCCGGCCGGTCGCGTCGATGCCCTCCCCCAGCCGCACCACGCGCATCTCGCGGACCAGCGGCTCGGCCGGCGTCTCGCAGACCAGCAGGCGGATGGAGTTGGTGCCGCAGTCGATGGCGGCGACGGGGCCCGGGAGGTCTCGAGACGGGCGCTGCCCGCCCGCCTCAACCACCCGGGCTCTCCTGCTCCACGCACGGACCGGTCGACCACCACTCGCCGAGGGCGTCGAGCACCTCGTCGCCGAGCGGATTGACGCCGCGGCCCTGGGCGAGCGACTGGCCGGCGAGGACGTGCAGGCACTTGACCCGGTCGGGCATGCCGCCGGCGGAGATGCCGGCGATCTCGGGGACGTCGAGCCCGGCCTCGCGGCCGATGGCGTCGCGCGCCTCGAGGTAGCGCTCGTGCGCCGCGGCGTACTGCTGCGCCAGCTCGGGGTCGGTGGCGAGGCGGTCCTGCATCTCCTTCATCAGGCCGGAGCCCTCGAGGGTGCCGATGCGGGAGGCGGCGCGCGGGCAGGTCAGGTAGAACGTCGTCGGGAACGGGGTCCCGTTCGGCAGCCGCGGCTCGGTGGTCACGACGTCGGGGTTGCCGCAGGGGCAGCGGTGCCCGACCTCGTGGATGCCGCGCGGCTCACGTCCCAGCTGCGAGGCGATGGCCGCCTCGTCGCGGGGCTCGATCACTGGTGCTCCTCAGTCGTCCTGCTCAGTCGTCCTGCTCGGTGGTGCCGTCGATCTCGCTCGCCGGCGGCGGTTCGTCCTTGGGCGGGTGGCCGGCCAGCTCGACCGACTCCCACGCGTCGACCCACCATGCCTCCGGTGCCTTCTGCGGCAGGTCGTCGGGGTCGCTCAGCCGGGCGCCGGTGGTGAGCGGCTCGCCGTCGCGGAGCACGACGAACGGCGTCTCGCCCTGCATGACGTACCCCAGCCGCGCCCGCGCCTGCGCCTGCACGAAGGCCGGGTCCTGCCAGCGCTTCTTCTCCCGCTCCAGGTCGTCGATCGCCGCCTTGCGCTCGGCGATCTGCGCCTTGAGCTCGGCGATCTCGGAGCGCTGGTGCAGGAAGGCGCGCATCGAGGAGGCGTACGACACCGCGAGCACCGCCAGCACGAGCACCAGCACGGCGGCGCGACCGGTCAGCCGCGGCCGTCGGGGCGGCGCGTCGGCGGTCCGGCCGGCCGCGAGGCGCGCGGCGCGGCCGGAGCCCGGCGTCGCGCGACCCGGTCCGGTGCGCCCCCGCGGGCGTCGTGCCCCGCGGGGGTCGCGTCGGTCGTCGGCCATGGGGCCAAGCCTGCCCGACGATCAGCCCTGGTAGCGGGGGAACGCGCCGGGGCCGGCGTACCGGGCCGCGTCGCCGAGCTCGTCCTCGATGCGCAGGAGCTGGTTGTACTTCGCGACGCGCTCGGAGCGGGCCGGGGCGCCCGTCTTGATCTGGCCGCAGTTGATGGCGACCGCGAGGTCGGCGATCGTCGTGTCCTCGGTCTCGCCGGAGCGGTGGCTCATCATCGAGCGGTAGCCGTTGCGGTGGGCCAGCTCGACGGAGTCGAGGGTCTCGGTGAGCGAGCCGATCTGGTTGACCTTGACCAGCAGCGCGTTGGCCTGGCCGCCGGTGATGCCGCGCTGGAGCCGCTCGACGTTGGTGACGAACAGGTCGTCGCCGACGAGCTGGGTCCTCGAGCCGAGCTGGTCGGTGATGGCCTTCCAGCCGTCCCAGTCGTCCTCGTCGAGCGGGTCCTCGATGGAGACGATCGGGTAGGAGGAGACGAGGTCGGCGTAGTAGGCCGTCATCTGCTCGGCGGTCTTCTGCTGGCCCTCGAAGGTGTAGGACCCGTCGGTGCAGAACTCCGAGGCGGCGACGTCGAGCGCCAGCACGACGTCGCGGCCGAGGGTGAGGCCCGCGGCGCCGACGGCCTCGGCGATGAGGTCGAGCGCGGCGCGGTTGGACTCCAGGTCCGGGGCGAAGCCGCCCTCGTCGCCGACGCCGGTGGCCAGGCCGCGCTTCTTCAGCACCGACTTCAGCGCGTGGTAGACCTCCGCGCCGGTGCGCAGCGCCTCGCGGAAGGTCGGCGCGCCGATCGGTGCGATCATGAACTCCTGGATGTCGACGTTGGTGTCCGCGTGGGCGCCGCCGTTGAGGATGTTCATCATCGGCACCGGCAGCAGGTGGGCGTTGGGCCCGCCGACGTAGCGGTAGAGCGGGAGGCCGGCGGAGTCCGCGGCCGCACGGGCGACCGCGAGCGAGACGCCGAGGATCGCGTTGGCGCCGAGCGTCGCCTTGTTGGGCGTGCCGTCGGCGTCCAGCATGGTCTGGTCGACGACGCGCTGGTCGTCGGCGTCGAGGCCCTCGATGGCGGGGCCGATGGTCTGGATCACGGCTTCGACGGCCTTCTCGACGCCCTTGCCGAGGTACCGGTCGCCGCCGTCGCGCAGCTCGACCGCCTCGAAGGCGCCGGTCGAGGCGCCGCTGGGGACCGCGGCGCGGGCGAACGCGCCGTCGTCGAGGAGCACCTCGACCTCGACCGTGGGGTTGCCGCGCGAGTCGAGGATCTCGCGGGCGCCGACAGCTTCGATGGATGCCACGGGGCTGCTCCTGAGGGACGGGGAGGGAGGGTCGGACGAACGGCGCCGAGCCTAGGGGATGCCCCGGGGACCTCTGGCTAGTGTTCGGCGCGTGCAGAGCTACCGCGACCACGACGCCACGGGGCTGGCCGCCCTGGTGCGCTCCGGAGACGTCACCCCCGAGGAGCTGCTGGCCGCGGCCCGCGCTCGCGCGGCGGAGGTGAACCCCCGGCTCAACGCGATCGTCCGCGACGTCGCTCCGACCGCGCTGCCCGCGCCGGCCGGCCCCGAGCCCGAGGGCGGCCGGCCCTTCGCGGGCGTGCCGTTCCTGCTCAAGGACCTGGGCCAGGACGTCGCCGGGCTGCCGACGAGCGGCGGCAGCCGCGCGCTGAAGGACCACCCGGCCGCCGAGACGGCCACGGTCGTGCAGCGGTGGCTCGACGCCGGCCTGGTCGTCTTCGGCAAGACCAACAGCCCCGAGTTCGGCGCCAAGGGCATCACCGAGCCGCACGCCTTCGGCCCCACCCGCAACCCGTGGGGCACCGACCACACGCCGGGCGGCTCGTCGGGCGGCAGCGCGGCGGCGGTGGCCGCCGGGATCGTGCCGTGCGCGGCCGCCAGCGACGGCGGCGGGTCGATCCGCATCCCTGCCTCCGCGTGCGGCCTCTTCGGCCTCAAGGCCAGCCGCGGCCTGCTCCCCTCCGGCCCGGCCCGCGGGGAGTCGCTGGGCGGCACCGGCGTCGACGGCGTCGTCTCCCGCAGCGTGCGCGACACCGCCGCGATGCTCGACGTGCTCGCCGGCCCGACCGACGTCTCGCCGTACCTCCCCGGCGGGCTGCCCGCGGACGGGTTCGCCGCCGGCCTCGACGAGGCGCCGGCGCGGCTGCGGATCGGCATGGCCTGGCGCAGCTCGATCAACCCCGACCCGCACCCGGAGTCGCGCGCCGCGGTGCAGCGCGCCGCCGACCTGCTCAGCGACCTGGGCCACGAGGTCGTCGAGGTGCCGATGCCGGTCGACGACGCGAAGCTCGCCCAGGACTTCCTCACCACGTGGTTCGCCCACTGCGCGGTCTCGGTCGACGAGGCCCGCCGGCTCACCGGCGCCGGCGAGGACGCCTTCGAGCCCGACACCCGCGTGATGGCCGCGCTCGGCCGCGCCACGACCGCGACCGACTTCATCCGTGCCGTCGAGGGCCGCCACGAGCACGTACGCCGCCTGGCGGCGTTCCACGCCGAGCACGACCTGCTGCTGACCCCCACCACCGCGACTCCCCCGCCGCGGATCGGCGCGTTCGACCTGCCGGCGCCGGTGGCGCTCCTGCAGAAGGCGCTGCTGACCGCGCGGGGCGGCGGGCTGCTGCGGTTCACGCCGATCGTCCAGCAGATGATCGACCAGAACCTCGGCTGGGTGCCCTACACCCAGCTGGCCAACCTCACCGGGCGCCCGGCGATGAGCGTGCCGCTGCACCGGACCGCCGACGGCCTGCCCATCGGCGCCCAGCTGGTCGGCCGGCTCGGCGACGACGCCCTGCTGCTGCGGCTCGCCCGCCAGCTCGAGCAGGCCGCGCCCTGGGACGCCGTGCGCGCGATGGCCTAGGACCGGCCGACGACCCGCCGCACCGCGTCCCGCAGCGCCTGCTCGGGGTCGGTGCCGGTCGCCCGCGCCTCGGCGACGAGCGCCAGCAGCCGGTCGCCGAGGTCGGCGCCCGCCCCGTCGTCGTACGCCGCCGGCGCGCCGGCCCGCTCGAGCCGGTCGAGCACCTTGTCGGCCAGCAGCAGTGCGGGCAGCCCCGGCGGGAGCCCCTCGGTGACCGAGGTCCGCTGCTTCTCGGCCGCCTTCGCCGCCTCCCAGGCGTCGTTGACCGCCGTCGGGTCGTCGGCGTCGACGCCCGCGGCGTCGGCCGTCGACCCGAAGACGTGCGGGTTGCGCCGGTGCATCTTCGCGGTCACGTCGGCGGCCACGTCGTCGATCGTGAAGGCCCCGCGCTCCTCGGCGACGACGGCGTGGAAGTACACCTGGAGCAGCAGGTCGCCGAGCTCCTCGCGCAGGTGCGACCAGTCGCCGGTCTCCTCGCCGACGTCGATCGCCTCGAGCGTCTCGTGGGTCTCCTCGAGGAGGTACCGCGCGAGCGACCGGTGGGTCTGGGCCCGCTTCCAGCCGCACTCGGCGCGCAGCCGCCGCATGACGGCCAGGAACTCCAGGAGCGGCTCGGCCGGTTCGGCGGGCTCGGGCACGGGGCGGGTCAGCCGCAGCGCTGCGACTCGGGCAGCGTGGCGGCGTACTCCTGGTCGGGCGACTCGGCCGTCGCCGCGGCGGCGAGGTCGCTGACCGCGACGGAGGTCTCGGTGTCGGTGCGGACCGGCTGGCCGTCGCTCAGGTCCACGCCGTAGCGCGGGTTGACGTCGACGTCGTGCTCCCCGATCCAGTCGACGAGCGCCTGGTTGCCGAGCTCCGCGACCTGCTCGTCGGTCGGGTCCGCGAGCCCCTCGTCGGCGGCCAGCGCCCGGCCGACGCCGATCACCAGGTCGCTGACCAGGCTGCCGGCGGACTCGACCTCGAGGACGGCGTCCTGCTGGTCCTCGGGCAGCTCGGCGACGGCCCGGCGGAGCTGGGTGACCTGCGCGGCGTGCTGCTCCCCCGCCTCGACGCCGTGCTCCGCCGCGAGCTGCTCCGCGGCGGCGGCGAGCGCGAGCTGGCCGGCGACGCTGCCGTTGAGGTAGCGCTGCGGCACGACCTGGCCCTCGAGCTGGGGGCGGAGCGCGTCGCAGTACGACGCCGCGACGGCGTCCACGCGGTCGGTCGTGATCGAGGTGTCCCCGACCTCGGCGGCGACGCCCGGCGAGAAGCCGGTGCCTGTGACGCCGCAGCCGGTGAGCGCGCCCGAGGCGAGCAGGGTGGCGGCGGCGAGGCCGAGGAGGGGACGGGTTCGCTTCACGGCGTCTCCTGCGAGGTGGACCGGGGGCCCGGTCGTGGGGTCAGCTGGTCGTCGAGCTGCTGCTCTCCGGCGGGTCGATGATGGCGTCGATCACACCGTGGGCCCATTGAAGCAGGGCGATGCCGGCGATGGGCTTGCCACCCACGACCGCGGTCTGCGGGCGCGGCACGAGGATCGTGTCGAGGTTGGCCTTGACGATCGACCGCGGGTACATCCGGTTGAGCCGGACGACCCGCGACTCCGGCAGGCTGACCGGCGCGAACCGGACGTTCTTGCCGGCGACCGTGACCTCCCCGATCCCGGCCTTGCGAGCCCGGGCGCGGAACCGCGCGACGAGCAGCAGCGAGGCGACGACCTCCGGCGGCTCGCCGTAGCGGTCGACGAGCTCCTCGTTGATCTGGTCGACGTCCTCGTCGCTGCGGACCTCCGCGAGCCGCTTGTAGACCTCCAGCCGCAGCCGCTCGCTGGGGATGTAGTCGTGCGGCAGATGGGCGTCGACCGGCAGCTCGATGCGGACCTCGTTGAGCTCCGGCTCCGCCTCGCCCTTGAACTCCGTGACCGCCTCGCCGACGAGGCGGACGTAGAGGTCGAAGCCGACGTCGGCGATGTGGCCGGACTGCTCGCCGCCGAGCAGGTTGCCCGCCCCGCGGATCTCGAGGTCCTTCATCGCGATCGCCATGCCGCCGCCGAGGTCGGAGTGCTGCGCCAGCGTCGCGAGCCGCTCGTGGGCGGTCTCGGTCAGCGGCTTCTCGGCCGGGTAGAGGAAGTAGGCGTAGGCCCGCTCGCGGGACCGGCCGACACGACCGCGCAGCTGGTGCAGCTGGGAGAGGCCGAGGGTGTCGGCGCGCTCGATGATCATCGTGTTGGCGTTCGAGACGTCCAGGCCGGACTCGACCAGCGTCGTGCAGACCAGCACGTCGAAGCGCTTCTCCCAGAAGTCGAGCATGACCTGCTCGAGCTGCTTCTCGTTCATCTGGCCGTGCGCGGTGGCCACCCGCGCCTCGGGGACGAGCTCGCGGATCCTCGCGGCCGCCTTCTCGATGGAGTTGACCCGGTTGTGGATGTAGAAGACCTGGCCCTCGCGCAGCAGCTCACGGCGTACGGCGGCGACGACCTGGCGGTCCTCGTAGGCGCCGACGTAGGTGAGCACCGGGTGCCGCTCCTCCGGCGGGGTGGTGATCGTCGACATCTCGCGGATGCCGGTGATCGCCATCTCGAGCGTGCGCGGGATCGGCGTGGCCGACATCGACAGCACGTCGACGGACGTGCGGAGCCGCTTCATCTGCTCCTTGTGCTCGACACCGAAGCGCTGCTCCTCGTCGACGATGATCAGCCCGAGGTCCTTGAACCGGATGTCGGGGTTGAGCAGCCGGTGGGTGCCGACGACGATGTCGATGCTGCCGTCGGCGGCGCCGGCCAGCACCTCGGCGGCCTCCTTGTCGCTCTGGAAGCGGGAGAGCGCCTTGAGCACGACCGGGAAGCCGGCCATCCGCTCGGCGAAGGTCGACAGGTGCTGGGTGACCAGCAGCGTGGTCGGCACCAGGACGGCCACCTGCTTGCCGTCCTGCACCGCCTTGAACGCCGCGCGCACCGCGATCTCGGTCTTGCCGTAGCCGACGTCGCCGCAGATCAACCGGTCCATCGGGATCGTGCGGCGCATGTCCTCCTTGACCTCGTCGACCGTGCTGAGCTGGTCGGGCGTCTCCTGGAACGGGAAGGCGTCCTCGAGCTCGCGCTGCCACGGCGTGTCCGGCCCGAAGGCGTAGCCCTGCGTGGCCTGGCGCGCGGCGTAGAGCTTGATCAGCTCGGCCGCGATCTCGCGCACCGCCTTGCGGGCGCGGCCCTTGCGCTTGGCCCAGTCGGCCCCGCCGAGGCGGTCCAGGCTCGGCTGCTCGCCGCCGACGTAGCGGGTGACCTGGTCGAGCGCGTCGGCCGGCACGTAGAGCCGGTCGGCCGGGCCGCCCCGCTTGGAGGCGCCGTACTCCAGCACGAGGTACTCGCGGACCGCGCCGCCGACCTCGCGCTGCTTCATCTCCACGAACCGGCCCACGCCGTGCTGCTCGTGGACGACGTGGTCACCGGCCTTGAGCTCCAGCGGGTCGATCTGCTTCTTGCGGCGCGCGGGCATCTTGCGCATGTCGCGCGTGGAGGACTTCTGGCCGGTGAGGTCCTCGCCCGTGAGCAGCACCGTGCGGCCGAGCTCGTCGACGAAGCCGTGCGCGGCCGAGGCGCAGGTGACGGTGACGACGTCGGTCGCGGGCGGCTCGGAGAGGTCCTCGACCAGCCGGGCGGGCACGTCGTGCTCGGCGAGCACCTCGACCATCCGGTTCGCGGGGCCGTGGCCCGGGTGCGCGACGACGGTGCGGTAGCCCTCGGCGAGCCAGGTCCCGATGTCCTTGACCGCGCGCTCCAGGTCGCCACGGTAGGCGTCGACCGGGTGCATCGGCAGTGCCCGGCTCGGCACCGCGCCGTCGATCGCGTCGACGTCGGTCACCGGGCCGCTCGTGTCGTCGCCGATGCCGAAGGGGCTCATCGTCCACCACGGCTTGTGCTGGTCCAGGGCGTGCTCGCGGACGTCGGAGAGCGAGCGGTACGACGCCGCGCCGAGGTCGATCGGCGCGGTGCCGCCGCTGGCGGCCGCCGCCCAGCTCGCGCCGAGGAACTCCTCGCTCGTCGCGACCAGGTCGTGCGCCCGGCCCCGCGCCCGCTCCGGGTCGAGCACCAGCACGTGGGTGTCGACGGGCATCAGGTCGACGAGCAGCTCCATCTCGTCGACGAGCACCGGCGCCAGCGACTCCATGCCGTCCACGGCGATGCCGGCGGCGATCTTGTCGGTGAGCTCGACGAGCGTCGGGTGCTGCCGGCCGAGCTCGGCCGCCCGCGCGCGGACCTCGTCGGTGAGCAGCAGCTCGCGGCACGGCGGCGCCCAGAGCCGGTCGGCCTTGTCCATGGTGCGCTGGTCGGCGACGGAGAAGCTGCGGATCTCCTCCACGTCGTCGCCCCAGAACTCCACCCGCAGCGGGTGCTCCTCGGTCGGCGGGAAGACGTCGACGATGCCGCCGCGCACGGCGAACTCGCCGCGCTTCTCCACCAGGTCGACGCGCGTGTACGCCGCGTCCGCCAGGCGCCGCACCACGTCGTCGAGGGGGGCCGTGTCACCGGGCACCAGCTCGACCGGCTCGAGGTCGGCGAGCCCCTTGACCTGCGGCTGCAGCACGCTGCGCACCGGCGCCACGACCACCTGCAGCGGGCCGTTGGTGGCGTCGTCGCCGGGGTGGACCAGGCGGCGCAGCACGGCCAGCCGGCGGCCGACGGTGTCGCTGCGGGGGCTGAGCCGCTCGTGCGGCAGCGTCTCCCAGCTCGGGTAGTAGGCGACGGTGCTCGGGTCGAGGAAGCAGCCGAGCGCCTCGACCAGGTCCTCGGCCTCGCGGGAGGTCGCGGTGACCGCCAGGACCGTGCGGCCGGCGCGGACCAGCCCGGTCACCACGAACGGCCGCAGCGCCTCCGGACCGGTCAGGTCCAGCGCCCGCACGGCTCCGCCGCGGGCGTCCTCCACCGCGGCGGCGAGGGTGGGGTCGGCGAGGACGACGTCGGCCAGGCCGGTGAGGCTCACGGTGCTCCTGAAGGGTGGTTCTCGGGCGGCTGCGCGCGCGGCCCGCGGGGCCGTGCAGCACGAACGCCCCGGGCCGGGGTGGCACGGGGGCGGTACCCGATCCTACGACCGGTCCCCGAACGCGGCCGTCCGCAGGCGGGCGAGCTCCGGGCGGTCGCGGTAGTAGGCGCGGCCGTCCGCGGCGATCTCCGCGAGCCAGTCGGCGCGGGCGGTCAGGTGGGCGACGTACGCGTCGTTGCGCCGGCGCAGGCCGCGGTGCACGGGCAGCACGTCGACCTCGCGGCACTCTTCCAGCGCCCCGCGCACCGTCGGCTCCGCCTCGGCGGCCTCCTCCGCCACCAGCGCGAAGAACCCGTCCTGGCTGCTGCCCGCCGGCACCGACAGCAGCGCCGGCTGGACGTAGGCGCGGATCATCGCCATCGAGGCGTCCGTGCGTGCGGTCGCGGCGGTCGCCGCGTCCCGGCAGTCCTCGACCGCCCGCTCCTCGCGCTCGCGAAGCTCGCGGTCACCGGCCCACCCGAGCAGCAGGAGCACCCCGGCGCCGGCCAGCAACCAACGCGTACGCCGTCGCACCGGCGCGCGGCCGGGCTGCTCGAGGACCTCGACCTGCTCCACCCGGCCAGTGTGCGCCCGGGCCGGTCAGCCGGACCGGTCAGGCGGACCGGTCAGGCGACGCCGTGCCGCTTGACGAACTCCACGATCTGCTCGGCCAGCTCGGGCCGGCAGACGATGAGGTCGGGGAGGTAGACGTCCTCCTGGTTGTACGCCAACGGCGTGCCGTCGACGCGGCTGGTGAACAGGCCGGCCGCGCGGGCCACGGCGACCGGGGCCGCGGAGTCCCACTCGTACTGGCCGCCGGCGTGCACGTAGGCGTCGGTGACGTCCCGCGCGACGCTGATGACCTTCACGCCCGCGGAGCCCATCGGCACCAGCTCGGCGTCGATCTCCTGCGCGAGCGCGTGGACGAACTCCGGGGGGCGGCTGCGCGAGACCGCGATCCGCGGCCGCTCGCTCGTGCGTGCCGGCACGACCGGCGGCTGGCCGGTGTTGAACGTCTCCCCCAGCGCCGGCTGCGCGACCGCGCCGGCCACCAGGTCGCCGTCCTGCCACAGCGCGACGTGGACGGCCCAGTCGTCGCGCGGCACCTCGGAGAACTCGCGCGTCCCGTCGAGCGGGTCGACGATCCAGACCCGGTCCTGCTGCAGGCGGGCCTTGTCGTCCTTGCCCTCCTCCGAGAGCACCGCGTCGTCGGGCCGGTGCTCGGCGATGAGCTGCATCAGCAGCTCGTGCGCGGCGCGGTCGCCCGCGTCCTTGAGCTCCTTGCCATCCAGCCCCTCGCCGCGCACCTCCAGCAGCCGCTCACCGGCCACCGTGGCCAGCCACGTCGCCAGGACGTGGTCGTCGTGGGCAGCGGACTCGGGCGGGGCACCGGCGTCGAAGGTCACGGGCGCCACCCTAAGGCTGGACGCCCCGGACCTCGTGACGACCGGGATCACGACCGGGATCACGACCGGGATCACGACCAGCCCCACGACTGCCGCAACGGCAGCCCGAAGGTCTGCTCCAGGGCGTCGACCTCGGGCTCGAGCGCGCTGCGCACGGCGACCACGTCCTCCGCCGGCGGACGGACCGCGCGCCGGTCGATCGGCTGGTAGAGCGCTCGCTGCACCAGCGGCGAGCGCTTCACGCGACCGACCAGCCGGGCGCCGTCGTGCTCGCGGACCCAGTCCGCGCTGCGCCGCGCGGCCGACGCGAGCCGCACCGACCGGGCCTTCGCCGCGGGCAGCCGGGCCGCGAGGTCCTTGGGCGACAGGGGCAGGGGGTCCACGTCGAGGAAGTCGGTGACCGCGTCGAGGAACCCCTGCGGGTCGGCCACGAGGTCGTCGAAGACCGCCACGTGCACGAGGTGGCGCGGGAAGCGGCTCAGGAACCGGTCGAGCCCGGTGGCGTACCGGCCGTGCTCGAGCAGCTCGGGCCGGCTGGCGAGGGCCTCGGCGAACGTGTCGGGGCCGATGCCGTGCTTGCGCATGTAGAGGTACGACGACCACGCCCGGTCGACCGGGTCGCGCAGGCACACCATCACCTTGACCGGGCCGAGCGTGTCGTGGATCCGGGCGGCCGCCTCGGGGTGGAACAGGTAGTCCTGGCAGACCTCGCCGACGACCGACTCGCCGCGCGCGTCGCGGAACTGCGAGGCATACCACTCGATCCCGCGATCGTGGTAGCGGTCGAAGTAGTAGAGGTCCTTCGCCGGCGTCAGGTAGACCTCGGGGTGCTTGACGAGCACCTCGTGGAGCCACGAGGACCCGGCCTTGTCCGGCCCGACGTAGAGGAAGTTCGGCAGCCGGCTCATGACAGCCCCCGACCGACGAGGCGCGCCGCGGCGAGCATGCGCTGGGGCTCGATCCGAGGCCCGGCGACGACGGCGACGAGCGCGAGCCAGACGTGGGGGGCGACGGGGTCGCGGCGGAGGGCGCGGCCGACGACCCCGAGCGCGGTGCGCCGCCGGCCGGCGGTCGCCAGGGCGTAGGCGATCTGCCCGAGCACCCTCGCGTGGCCGCGGCGGTCGCGGCGGAGGTCCGGGTGCTTGCCGAGGAGGTACTCCAGGGCGTCGGCGGTGTTGAGCGAACGGTCGCGGAACCAGGACGGCACGTCCTTGCGGATGTCGGCCAGGATCACCGGCACGGCCCCGACCCGACCGACCCTGCTCGCGCGGAGCAGCCAGTCGTAGTCCTCGCCGTACCCGTGCGGCAGGTGCTCGTCGTACAGCCCGGCCACCTCGAAGGCGTTGCGGCCCATCATCAGCGTCGAGCTGTGCAGCTCCTTCACCCGGTTGCGCAGCAGCCGCTCACGCGGGACGACCTCGTCCCGGGCGGGCCAGTCGACGATGCCGCGCTTGCCCATGAGCAGGCGGATGCCCGCGCCGACGGCCAGCAGCTCGGGATCGGCGAGGAGGCGGTCGACCTGGAGCCGGACCTTCGTGGGGTGCCACAGGTCGTCGTCGTCGCAGCTTGCGACGAAGATCCCGTGCGAGGCCAGCACGCCGGTGTTGCGCGCCCCGCAGAGCCCGCCGGTGCGGCTGTTGACGATCGGGACGACCCGACGGTCCGGGCGGGAGAGCTCGGCGAGGGAGCCGTCGACCGCCTCCCGGTCGTGGACCACGAAGACCTCCATCGGGCCCGGGTAGTCCTGGTCGACGATCGAGGCCAGGGTCTCCAGCAGCAGGGCGGGTCGCCCGCGCGTCGGGACGACGACGCTGACGAGTGGTCGCTGGCTCGCCGTGGGCGGCTCGCCGGTGGTTCCTCCGGGTGTGTTCACGAGTGCCTCTCGATGTCGTGGCGACCGGTCGGGCCGGTCGCGGGGTAGCCGTAGGTCAGGAGCAGCGGGGCGGTCAGGGCGGTGACGAGGGCGCGGTCCCGGACGGGCATCTCGTCGACCCACCGGTCGTCGCGCCGGACGGTCACCAGGCCGGAGCGGAAGCGCCCGGGGTTGCCGGACAACCCGTGGCTCGGGCCCAGCCGCACGCGGCCCGCGGCGACGGCGCGGAGGTCGGCGGGGCGCAGGGGCAGGCCGATCGCCGCGGTCGCGGCCACGAGCGCCGCGACGGGGTCGGCGGCGAAGTCCTCGTAGCGCAGCCGGGCCGCGGGGACACCACCCCAGGCCGCGATCGCGCCCATCTCCAGCTGCAGCGCGGCCCACTGGGCGGCCGAGCGGGACGCGGGGATGCGCCACATCTCTGCCGTCCCCGCCGTGGCGTGCGGGCGCTCCACCCTGCGGCTCCACGACCAGGCGACCGCGCGGGGGTCGCGCACGACGTTGAGCAGCCGCACGTCGAGGTCGGACGCGCCGGCGAGGGCCTGTCCGAGGGCAGGCCCCTTGGACGCGTCGACCACGACGGAGGCGCCGGTGACGGCCGCGATCGCGCGGTAGAGCCGGGTGTGCAGCTCGCGCAGCTCGGCCAGGGCCGGTGACGGCCTCGCCCCGCCGCGCAGCAGCCGGGGCAGGTGCCGCTGCCGGGCGGCGGCGCGGTGCGCGGCCACCAGGCGCTCGAGGACCTGCTCGGTCCACCCGCCGAACGCCTCCTCGCCGACCGTGCGCCACACCGGGCAGCGGGAGAACGGCTCCCCGCACCCGCAGCGCTCGTCGGCGGGCGCGACCGAGCGGGCGAGGTCGACCAGCTCGCCGACGTTGACCCATCCGGGCACCGCGCCGAGCACGCGCTCGACGAGCGTCGAGCCCGACCTGCCGAACCCGCCGAGGTAGACGACGGTAGGCCGGTCGGTCGGAGTGGCGGCGGACGCGTGAGGTGTCGCGGCGTACGTCGTGGAGCCGGTGGACGCGCCGGTGCGGTCAGGAGCGCGCATGGCTGCGCCGTCCCAGGACGTGCTGGCGTCCCGCCGTGAACAGCTCCTCCAGCCCGGCGGCCGCCCGCGCCCGGGCGGCGTCGCGGGCGTCGCGACCGGCCAGGTCGTCGCCGAGGCCGGGAGGGCCGGCCAGGGCCTGGTCGAGCTCCCGGCCGAAGTCCTGGAACGTCCGAGCCACCCGGACGACGCCGACCCTGCCGACGAGGTCGGCGAAGCGCTGCTGGTGGTCGTCGACGTGCTCGCCGAACCCGGGGTCCCGGGGCACGCACAGCGGGAGGTGGCCGGCCTCGCGCGCTTCGGTCACGATCCCCGGACCGCCGTGGCAGACGACGACCGAGGCGCGGGCGAGCAGTCGTTCCAGCTCGCCGTGCGCGAGGTAGGCGCGCCCCTCGGCGACGACCGGTGCCGGTGACACGCCGTGCTGGACGACGAAGTGGACGTCGGGGTGCTGCACCGCGGCCGCGTCCATCCACGTCACGAGCCGCTCGAAAGGGTGGTGGTCGGTGCCGACCATCGCGACCACGAGGGCGTTCACAGCAGGGGTCCCACGAGGTGCGCGTCCGGGTAGAACGCGAGCTGGCTCTGCCACTGCACCATGCGCCGGGTCGTGAACGGGCCGCACAGGCGACCGGTCATCGTCGGGGTGTCGACGCGGTCGTAGACCTCGATGAAGACGGTGGGGACGCCGAGTGCCCAGGCAGCCGCGAAGAACGGCACCGCCACCCCGGCGCCCGCGCTCACGACGATCGCGGGTCGCTCCTGCCTCATCAGCCGCAGCGCCAGCACGGAGTTGCGAGCCAGGTTGGGGAGGTTGCGCGTCGTCGGCGAGTGGGACCAGATCGCGCGCTCGCCCGCCAAGCGATCCTCCACGTCCGGCGTCCGGGGGCAGACCCAGACCCGGTCGTGCCGGGTCCACCAGGAACGCAGCGCGAGCAGGTGTGCGAGGTGCCCTCCCTGCGTGGTCACCAGCAGCACCGGGCCGGGGCCCGCGGACCCGGTCGGCACGGGCGGGGTGGAAGTCGTCATGCCCCGGATCGTGGTGTCGCGGCCGGAGCGGCCCGGCGCAACCCGACGGCCTTCCCCCAAAATTGGGGGGTGGGCCGTGCACACCGACCGACGCAGGGAGCTGTCAGGGTGCGCCTCCCCCGGATCGGGTACGACGTCCGCTCAGCCGCCCGCGGCGGCCCGAGGCCCACCTAGGTTCCTCGGCATGCCCTCCCGCCGCACCCTCCTGGGCCTCGGCGCCGCCGCCGCGCTGTCCGCGGCGACGTCGTCGTGTCGATCCGCGCAGGACCCGCCTCGCACCGCGCCGTCCGCGTCCGGCTCCCGCTCCGCGATCGCCGACCCCTCGCCGTCGCCGTCGCACTCGCCCCGACGGGCGGCGTACCCGGGCGAGCCGGCGCCGGGCCACCTCTACTTCGGGGCGTCGCTGCCCTACCACCGGCCGCTGCGCCCGTGGGAGCGCTCGTTGGGCACCACCTTGTCGGTCCACCGGTCCTACTTCCGGCCCGACGCCAACGAGACCGTGCAGATGCTGCGCCGCTGCCGCGCGGACCACGCCCATCACCGCCTCCCGCACGTCTCCACCAAGACGCCGGGATCGTGGCGGGACGTCGCGACCGGCTACCACGACGACTGGTTGACGCAGACCGTGCGAGCGCTGGGCCGGGTGGAGGCGCCGGTCTTCCTGACCGTCCACCACGAGCCGGAGAACGACGCCGGCGGCGTCGCGATGGAGGCGCCCGACTTCGTCGCCATGCAGCGCCGCGTGATCGACGCCGCCAGCCGCGCGGCCCCCCTCGTCACCGTCGTCCCGGTCATCCAGCACTGGAGCTTCGAGCCGCTGCGGGGCCGCATCGACCCGATGGCCTGGGTGGTGGACGAGGCAGCCGTCCTCGGGGTCGACGTCTACAACCCGTGGTCGCCGACGAACGGCAAGCGCTGGCTGAGCTTCGGCGCGCGGATCGACGAGGTCTTCGCCTGGATCGGCGAGCGTCCCCTCGCGATCGGCGAGTTCGGCTGTCGCGACGACCCCGACAACCCCGGCGTCGCGAGCGACTGGCTGCGGTCGGCGGTCGACTACGCGCGCCGGCGCCCCATCGTGTCGATGTCCTACTTCAACTCCGGCGTCAACGCCCCCGACGGCACGCTCGAGCTCCAGGGCGACACCGAGCGGACCTTCGCCGAGCTGCTCGCCGCGCCGTGGGTGGCGCGGGTGACTTGAAGACGGCCGGGGCCGCTCAACCGCCGACGCGGACGAAGACGTCGTCGATGCTGCCGTGGAACTGGTCGTCGTCGTCGCCGACCCCGGGGCTGCCGATCCGCACGGGCTCGTCGTTGTCGACCGACCCGACGCCACCGGCCCGCCGGTCGGCGGTGCCGTCCACCTCGATCACCAGGCCGTCGGCGTCGCGTCGGCAGGAGACCCGGTGCCAGGACGCGTCGGAGACCGAGACGCGCGAGCGCACCGTGAGCACCTCCTCCGCGGTGCGGACCATGCAGCTGGGGAACCCCTCGTCGCTGTCGACCTGGAGCTTCCACTGACCGCCGGCGGTGCCGTAGCGGCCCTTCTGGACGATGTTGGAGCCGGCGGTCGTCTGGCCGGGCGCGAGCCGGACCGTGGCGCCGAACCGCAGCGCGCCGGTCCCCGCGTCGAGCAACGGGCTCGGCGGCACCTCCACCATCGCCCGCGGGCACCCGGTCGAGGCGGAGCAGCGCGGCGGGAAAGCCAGGGCGGAACCGCGGCCGGGTGGCCCCGCCACGCGTCGTACGCCGCCGCGGGATCCGGTCACCACCCGGCCGGCGAGCGGCCCGCCCTGCGCGTCGGCGTACGCGGTCGAGCCGTCGTAGCCGGTCGTCGGCTCGTCGAAGGACAGCCACAGGGCGGCGGCCGCCGGGCCGGTCGCGGTCGGGGCGCCGGTGGTCGGCGCGAGGCCGACGCCCGGGTCGGTGGAGCTCCGGCACCCGACCACGGCGGGCGCCAGGCTGACCAGGAGCACCAGGACCCCGCTGGCCACGGGCGTCGGGACGAGCGCTCGCCAGGATCCTCTCCGTCGCACGTGTCCTCCGTCCTCAGCGTGGTCGCCGCCCTCCTACCCCGATTTGGGGACGGCTCCGGCGATCCCGGTCGTGGCCCGGGTGACCCCACCTAGCGTCCGACACCTGACCGGCCCAGTGGGGCGGCCGTCGTCCAGGAACTCACAGGAGTCATCGTGAAGGTGCTGTACATCGCAGGTGTCGGCCGCTCCGGCAGCACCTTGCTCGAACGCATGCTCGGCGCCCTGCCCGGCGCTGTCAACGCCGGCGAGCTCAACGCGATCTTCTCCCGGGTCGTCCCGCAGGACCAGCGGTGCGGCTGCGAGCAGCCCATCAGCCGCTGCCGCTTCTGGACCGCCGTCGGCGAGGAGGCGTTCGGCGGCTGGGGCGCGGTGAGCGCCCGCATGGCGGAGCTCCAGCCCCGGGTGGTGCGCCAGCGGCACGTGCCCCGGCTCGCGACCGGCGTCGCCCCGGCGGCGTACCTCCGCGACCTCGACGAGTACCTCGACGCCCACGACCGCCTCTACCGCGCCATCGCCGCGGTGTCGGGCGCCGAGGTCGTCGTGGACGCCAGCAAGTCCACCGCGCAGCTGTTCGCCCTCCGGCGGGTGCCGGACCTCGACCTGCGCATCTTGCACCTGGTGCGCGACCCGCGCGGCGTCGCGCACTCGTGGGGCAAGCAGGGGATCCGCAAGCCGCAGTCCCGGACCGGGGACGCCATGGGCACCTACTCCCCGCCCAGGCTCGCCGCGCTCTGGACCGCGCTCGAGCTGGAGTGCAGCGTCCTCGCCGCCTCCTCCCCACGCACCGCCCACGTCCGCTACGAGGACCTCGTCGACCGACCGCGGGCGACGCTCCGGCAGGCGCTCGGCGAGGTGGGCCTGCCCGCCGACGAGGGGGACCTCGTCCACGTGGGCCGGCGCAGCGTGGTCCTGGGCCGCAGCCACGGGGTGGCCGGCAGCCGCACCCGGTTCGTGGCCGGCCACATCGCGTTGCGCCCCGACGACGCGTGGCGCTCGGCCATGCCGACCGGCGCCCGCCGCGTCGTGACCGCCCTGACGCTGCCGCAGCTGATCGGGCACGGGTACGTCGGTCGCCGCCACGTCGCGGGACGGGCGGCCTGATGTCGTCGGCCACCGACGCCGCCCTGCTGCGGCCCCTCGCCCCCACCCGGACGCCGAGGCGGCTGCTCGGGCCGGGCTGGCCGCTGAGCGTCCTGTTCATCGGCTTCCCGCTGTGGTGGGCGCTGGGCCTGGCGCAGGTCATCTTCTTCGCGATGGCTCTCGCGATGGCGGTCATCCTGCGCCGCCAGGGCTCGCTGCTCGTGCCGCGCGGCTTCACGCCCTGGCTGCTGTTCCTCGTCTGGATGTGCGCCGGAGCGCTGCTCTTCCACGCGACCGCGCCCGGCACCGTGCCGGGCGGCGGCATCGGGCGCCTGGCCAACTTCTCGGTCTGGGCGCTGTGGTACGTCACCGCGACCGTGGCGATGCTCTACGTCGCCAACACGGCCCGTGAGGTCCCGACCCAGCGGGTCGTCCGGTTGCTGGCCTACATGTTCGTCGTCACGACCACCTTCGGCGTCCTCGCCGTGATCGCGCCGACGCTGGAGTTCGAGTCGCCGGTGGAGGCGGTCCTGCCCCAGTCGCTGGTCTCGACCAACTTCGTCCGCACCCTGGTCCACCCGTCGTTGTCGTCCTCCAGCGACTTCCTCGGCTACGTCCAGCCGCGCCCGACCGCGCCGTTCCCCTACTCGAACGCCTGGGGCAACAACCTCGCGCTGTACCTGCCGTTCTTCGTCCTGGCCTGGTTCGGCCGGGGCGCCGGCTGGCGCCGACCGGTGGGCGTCGTGGTGCTCGCCGCCGCGATCTTCCCGATCACGTTCTCCCTCAACCGCGGCCTGTGGCTGTCGCTGGCGCTCGCCGCGGTCTACGCCGCGGTCCGGCTCGCGGTCAACGGTCGCGGGCGGGCCCTGCAGGCGCTGACGGCCGCGGTCGTCGTCGGCGGCATCGCGTTCGTGTCCTCCCCGCTCTACGACACGTTGCAGCTGCGCGTCGAGACCCCGCACAGCAACGACCGGCGGGCCGGCACGGCGCAGACCGTCATCGCCACGACGGCGGCGGGATCGCCCCTCGTCGGCTACGGGACGACACGCACGATGCAGGGCAGCTTCAGCTCCCTCGCCGGCGGCGAGACCGAGTCCTGCCACCAGTGCGCCGCGCCTCCGCTCGGCACGCAGGGGTTCATGTGGCGGCTGGTGCTGACCACCGGCTTCGTCGGCACGTTGCTGTGCCTGTCGTTCTTCGTCGTGCAGTTCCTCCGCCGCGCCCGGGGGCCGGACCCCCTCGACGTCACCACCTGCACGGTGCTGCTCGTCGCGGTCCTGTGCTTCTTCGTCTACGACTCGCTCGGCTCGGCGATGTTCACCGTGATGATCGCCGTCGGGCTGATGGCACGGGCCGACCTGCCCGACGTGTCCCACCGGGAGGTGGCGACATGACCGCCACCACCGACGCGTCGTACGCCGTGGAGGTCGCGCGCCTGCTGTGGCCGGCGCCGCGCCCGACGCCGTACCTCACCCGCACCCGGGACGTCCGCGGTGCCGGCTCCCGGGACGTGCTCGTGCTGCCGAGCGGTCGGCGGCCGCGGATGCTGGTGCCGGCGGACGTGCCCGGGTCCGCGCCGATGGTCCGGCGACTGGGCGGCGGGTCCACGCTGGCCCGACCCGCGCGCCGGGTGCTCGAGGGCTCGGTGCGGGCCGGTGTCCTGCCGCTGCTCCGCTGGCCCGTCGTGCGCGTGCCGGCAGCGGGGGGCATCGACTCGGTGGAGGACCACCTGTCCCGCTGCCTGCAGCAGCCGGTGCGGGTCGGGGTGCTCCTGGGCACCCGGCGGGTCAACCAGAAGCCGGTGCTGCAGGTCTACCGCGCCGACGGACGGCTGTGCGCCTACGCGAAGGTCGGGCACAACCCGCTGACCGCCGGGCTCGTCCGCCGCGAGGCGGCTGCGCTGGCTGCGCTCGCCGGGTGCCGACCGAGGACGTTCCGCGTCCCCGAGCTGCTGCACCACGGCACCTGGGCCGGGCTGGAGGTGCTGGTCCTCTCCCCCCTCACCGTCGGGCACGGACCGGTGCCCGCCCGTGTCCGGGACGCCGCCGCCCACGAGCTCGCCGGGCTCGCCGGCACCAGCGCGCCCCGGTTGGCCGCCGGGCCGTTCTGGCAGCGGCTCAGTGCGTCCGCGGCCGTGCTGCCCGCGCAGCCCGGGGGCGACCGGGTCGCCGCGGCCCTCGAGGCGGTCGCCGCCTCCGACGGCGCCGAGCCGGTGCGCCTCGGCGGGTGGCACGGCGACTGGGGGGCCTGGAACATGGGGCTCGGCGACGGCGTGCTGAACGTCTGGGACTGGGAGCGCTACGACCCCGCCGTCCCCCTGGGGTTCGACGGCCTGCACTTCGCCGCCCAGGCCGTCCGGCCCGGCCAGCGCGACGCCGCGCGGCAGGAGCGGACGTTCCTCGAGGCAGTGCCCACCGTCCTCGCCACCGCCGACGTGCCGACGCGGCACCACGCGCTCACCCTGCGCCTCTACCTGCTCGAGGTCGCCGTCCGCTACCTCGACGCCCTCACCCACGGCGACACCCCGGCCCTGCGCCGCCGCACCTCGTGGGTGCTGTCCCTGCTCGAGAGGCTCGCCGAGCCCTCGTCCCACTCCCTCCTGGAAGGCCGACGATGACTGTTCGCTCCGCTGCCCCGCACCCCGTCAAGACGATCGGGCGTGCCGTGTCCATCCGGGTCGGCTCCGCCACGGCGGACCGCCGTCAGCTGCCGTCGTTCGTCCTGGTCGGCGCGCAGCGGGCGGGCACGACCTCCCTCTTCCGTGCGCTGGTGTCCCACCCGCTCGTCCACGGCGCGAACTACCACAAGGGCGTCAACTACTTCGACGTCAACCACCACCGCGGCCCCGCGTGGTACCAGGGGCACTTCCCGACGACCGGCCACCTGCAGCGCCGGGCACGGGCCCACGGCGTCGAGGGCGACCCGGTGACGTTCGAGGCCAGCGGCTACTACATGTTCCACCCCCGCGCCGCCGCGCGCATGGCGCAGCACCTGCCGGACGTCCGCATCGTCGCGATGCTGCGCGACCCGGTCGAGCGCGCCTACTCGGCCTGGAAGCACGAGCACGCCCGCGGCTTCGAGTGGGCGAGCTTCCAGGCCGCGCTCGACCTCGAGGACAACCGGCTCGAGGGCGAGGTCGAGCGGATGACGACGTACCCCGGCTACCAGAGCACCCACCACCGGCACCACGCCTACGTGCGGCGCGGCCAGTACCACGAGCAGCTGCTGCGGTTGCGCGAGCACTTCCCTGCCGAGCACATCCACGTCGTGGAGAGCGAGTCGTTCTTCACCGACCCCGAGCCGACGTACCGCGCCCTCCTCGACTTCCTCGGACTGCCCCCGGTCATGCCCGAGCGGTTCGACCGCTGGAACGGCCGTCCGAGCGCGCCGATGGCCGACGAGACCCGAGGGCGGCTGCGGGAGCACTTCGCCGCCCACGACGACGCACTGGCCGAGATGCTCGGCCGCCGGCCGGCGTGGCACGCATGAGCCGGGCCGCCGCACCGCCGGGCCTGCCCCCCTGGTCGGACTACCCGGCGTTCGTGCGGCGCCACCGGGCACTGCTGGGTGCGCTCGTCGCGGTGGGGCTCCTGGCCGGGTTCGGCTGGTCGCTCGGCCGGCCGCCGTCGTACTCCGCCACCGCCTCGGTCGTGCTGACCCCCGTGCCCAAGTACGTCACGGCCTCGACCATCGAGCTCGTCGCGCCGGCGGTGACGATCGACACCGACGCCCAGCTGCTGCGGTCGCCCCCGGTGCTCGGAGCCGTCGCCGACGCGGCCGGCGTGCCGCTGGGCTCCGCCGCCGAGCACATCGGCGTCACCGCCTCCCCGCGCACCCGCGTCCTGCACGTCACGGTCTCCGCGTCCTCCCCCGGTGCCGCGGCAGCCGGGGCGGACGCCGCGGTCGCGGCCCTCGGCGAGGTGCGCCGCGAGGTCCTGGGGTCGCTCGCGGACGACCAGGTACGCCGGCTGCAGGGCCTGGTCCGTGAGCACGAGCAGGACCTCGCGAGCACTCGGGCGGACGAGGTCGTCGTCCCGGCCTACGACGACCTCACCGCCCAGCTCCTCGAGCTCGATGCCGGTCTCGCCCAGCTCGAGGAGGGACGTGACCGCCCGCTCGAGGCGATCACGCCGGCCGAGGCCCCCCAGCGCGCCGACTACGCCAACACCGAGGTGCCCCTCGTCTCCGGCGCGATGCTCGGCCTGCTCGTCGGCTGCCTCGCCGGCGCCGCCTCCGACCGTGCCGGCCGCCGCGCCGGGGCCACCTCGTCCACCGACCCCCGACGCGGCGGCCTGCCGCGCGTCCTCGACCAGAACCAGGACCACCGCCATGTCGCATGAGAGCACCGCGCCCGCCGTCCCGACCAGCCGCGCCGTCCGGCACCACCTCGTCCTCGTGGTGCTGCTCGTGGTGCTGGGAGCGGCCGGGGGCTGGTGGTACGCCGGCTCCGCCACCGCCGCCTGGTCCAGCTCGGCCAGCGTGTTGATCAACCCGGCGAGCGGCAACCCGTTCGTCCCTACGCCGTCCGCCGTGCGCCAGGACGAGCCCACGAGCCTGGAGACCGAGGCCCAGGTGGCGCGGTCCGCGGAGGTCCTGGCCGCGGTCGACGAGAAGGAGCCGGACCTCGACCTGCGCGAGATCGAGCGCGGCCTGCAGGTCACCGTCCCGCCGAACACCCAGGTCCTGCAGATCACCTTCACCTCGTCGTCCCCCCGGGCGGCCGAGCGGGTCGCGGGGGAGGTCGCGCGCGCCTACCTGGCCAACCGCGAACGGCGCTCGGATGCGGTGACCGCCGGGCGGGTCGAGCAGGTCGAGGACCAGACCATCGGGGTGCTCGCCGACCTGAAGACCGCGACGGCCGCCGCGCAGCGGGGCAGCGCCGCCGAGCGGCTCTTCCAGTCCCAGCTGGCGACCGCCCTGCGCAACCAGCTGGTCAACCTGCGGGCGCAGCGGTCCGCTCTGGAGACGAGCGAGGCGCCTGCCGACTCCGTCATCGCCCCCGCGACGGCGGCCCAGCGACCCGCGGACCTCGTGGCCACCGTCGCGCCGGTCGGCGGGGCGCTGGCCGGGCTCGCGCTGGCCTGCCTGCTCGCGGTGCTGCTGGAGCGCACCCGCGGCCGCGTCCGGTCCGCCGCGGAGGTCGAGGAGCTCGGCGTCCCGGTCGTGGCCCGGGTCACCCCAGCGGTGCCGACCGCCGTGCTCCGACGCGGCCGCGGCGACCAGCCCGACCAGCTCGAGCAGATGGTCCGCCGGCTGCGGGGCACGCTCCTCGGCCTCGACCCCCGGCCGGACAGCGTCGCCGTCGCCCCAGCCGGGCCCGGCGAGCCGGTCGCCGCCGTCGCCGAGGCACTGGCCGAGTCCTTCGCCCGCGGCGGCCACCGGGTGGTCCTGGTCCGCACCTGTGCCGAGGCCGACTCGGACGACCTGGTGGTCGAGGAGGGCCTCGCGCAGGCCTTGACCTACGAGCGGCTCAGTGTCCAGGGACTGCTCCGGCCCACGGTCGAGCCGATGCTCGGCGTGCTGCCCGCCGGCCGGCAGACGTCGGCGTCCCAGGAGCTGTTCACCGTCGAGCGGCTGCGGATGGTCGTGGCCGAGCTGGTCGGCGCCGGCAACCTCGTCGTCGTGGAGTCCCCCGCCCTGGACAGCGCGGAGGGGCAGGTCGTCACCGCGGCTGCGGACCTCACCCTCGTCGTGGCGACCATCGGTCGCACCCGCCGATCGGTGGTGGCGGGGGTCGTCCGCAGCGCACCCCCGGCGCCCACCCCGGTCGGCGCGGTCGTCCTGGCCCCGGGGTCGGCAGCGCGGCGCGACCAGCTCTCCACCGCGGAGGCCGGCCCGCGGCACGCCGACACGTCCGCCGTCCACACCACGAGCAGCGCCGGGCGATGACGCCGGGCGGGGCAGCGGTCGGCGGGCCGGCGCGGGCCCCCGTGCGAGGCCACCTGGAGCGGCTCGCCCGCCACGGGACGGCGAGCGTCGCCGGAGCGGCGTGCAGCGCGGTCTTCGGCGTCCTGCTCGTCGTCGTCGTCACGAACGGCTTCCCGGCGAGCACGGCCGGCACCCTCTTCGCGGCGACCTCGGTGTTCCTCGTGCTGGAGTCGGTCGCGCTGCTCGGCACCGACACCGGCCTGGTCAAGCAGCTGCCCGCGCAGCTCGCGTCCGGTCGGGGCCACGAGGTGCCGCGGACGCTCGCGGTCGCGGCGGCGCCGGTCGCGGCCACCTCGATCGCGGCCGCGGTCGTCCTGCACGCGTCGGCGGAGCAGCTGTCGCCGTACCTCGTCGGCTCCGCCTCGGCGACCGCGATGACCGGCATGCTGCACGCGCTGGCCCCCCTGCTGCCCGTCGCGGCCCTGCACGACCTCGTCGTGGCGGCCACCCGCGGGACCGGGTCGATGCGTCCCACCGTGGTGGTCGAGAACATCGGTCGCCTCGGCCTGCAGGCGGTCGCGGTCCTGGGCGTCCTGCTCGCCGGCGGCGGCCCATCCGCGCTGGCCCTGGCCTGGGCGCTGCCCTACCTGCTCGGCCTGGTCGCCGCCGCCGCCTGGCTGCGGTCCCTGGTCGGCCCCCGGTCGGCCGCAGACCCGCCGGCCGGCGGGGACGACGGCGGCTGGCGGCCCGTCGCCGTCGAGTTCTGGTCCTTCACCGCTCCCCGCGCGATCGCCCGGATCACCCAGACCGCCCTGAAGCGCTCCGACATCGTCCTGGTGGCGGCGCTGTCCTCACCCGCCCAGGCGGCGCTCTACACGGCGGCGACCAGGCTGATCGTCGTGGGCCAGCTCTTCGTGCAGTCGGTGCAGCAGGCGCTGTCGCCCCACGTCAGCGCGCTCCTCGCCCGCGGGGACCGCGACGCCGCCGGCTCGGTGTTCCGGGCGGCGACGACCTGGAGCGTGGTCGCCGCCTGGCCGTTCTACCTGGTGCTCGCCGGCTTCTCGCCGGTGCTGATGCGCGTCTTCGGCGAGGGGTACGACGTCGCGTCCGACGTCGTCGTCGTCCTGTCGCTCACCATGCTGCTCGCCACCGCCTGCGGCCCCGTGGACTCGGTGCTGCTGATGGCCGGCCGCAGCTGGCTGAGCCTGCGCAACAGCGTCGTCGCGCTCGCGGTGAACATCGGCCTCAACCTCGTCCTCATCCCTTCCCACGGCATCCGCGGAGCCGCGGTCGCCTGGTCCGTGGCGATCGTGGTGCGCAACCTGCTGCCGCTGCTCCAGGTGCGTCGCGACCTCGGGCTGTGGCCGGTGACCGGGCCGACGACGAGGGTGATGCTGCTGGCGCTCGCCTGCTACGGCGCCGCGGACGTCGTCGTGCTGGCGACCGGCGCCGGGACGCTCGTCGGCCTGGCCCTGCTGGGGGTCGCCGTCCCGGTCCACGCGTTCGGGACCTGGCGGCTGCGGCGGGTGCTGGGCCTGGAGGTCTTCACCTCGGTGCTGCGTCGACGCGCGGCGGTCGCTGCGCCCCGGACCGCCGCGGCGGCCTGACCGCCCCGCGGACCTCATCGATATCGGGCATGTGGGCGGGCCGGCCCGCGCCTAGCGTCGCCGACACCAGGGCAGCCGCGGCACGCACCCACCACCAGCCGCCACCCACCACCAGCCCGCCACCAGCCACTCCCCGGGGGACCCCGATGACCACACCACGCACCCGGCTCGCCGCACTCGCAGCCACCGCCGCCACCGTCACCGCCACCCTCGGCACCGTCACCCTCACCGGACCACCAGCCCACGCAGCCGCCACCGACGTGGTCATCACCGAGCTCATGTACCACGCCGCCTCCGACCTCGACGGCGACGACTTCCTCGAGCTCACCAACACCGGCACCACACCGGTCGACCTCTCCGGCTGGACCTTCTCCGGCATCACCCTCACCGTCCCCACCGGCACCACCATCGCCCCCGGCGCCCGCCTCGTCATGGCCAAGGACCCCACCCAGTTCCAGACCCGCTACGGCTTCGCACCCGCCGCCGGCTACGGCGGCAACCTCTCCAACAGCGGCGAGACCGTCGCCCTCAAGGACGCCACCGGCACCACCATCGACACCGTCACCTACGCCACCGACGACCCCTGGCCCGTCCGCGCCGACGGCACCGGCCCCTCCCTCGAGCTCATCGACCCCACCCTCGACAACAACGACCCCCTCAACTGGGCCGCCGCCACCAACACCGCCGGCCACACCGCCGGCGCCCCCAACTCCGTACGCCGCACCGGCCTCGAGCAGGCCCGCGACGCCGGTCACGACCTGTCGACGATCCGCTCGGTGGCGTCGTTCTTCGTCTCCCGCGTGGACGCCGAGGTGGACAAGCGGCTCGAGGCGATCGGCAGCGACGTC
>NZ_JAANMS010000035.1 GCF_011250565.1 Nocardioides sp. IC4_145 | reverse complement strand
AAGTTCTCCTTCGGCCTCTGGACCGTCGGCTGGCAGGGCGTCGACCCCTTCGGCGGCGCCACCCGTCCGCCGATGGACACCGTGCACGCGCTGGAGAAGCTCGCCGAGCTCGGCGCCTACGGCGTGAACTTCCACGACGACGACGTCATCCCGTTCGGCAGCGACGACGCGACCCGCCAGCAGATCATCGATCGGTTCAAGAAGGGCCTCGCCGACACCGGCCTGGTCGTCACGACCGCGACCACCAACCTGTTCAGCCACCCGGTCTTCAAGGCCGGGGGCTTCACCAACAACGACCGCGACATCCGCCGCTTCGCGATCCGCAAGGTCATGCGCAACGTCGACCTCGCCGCCGAGCTCGGCGCGAAGGTCTACGTCGCCTGGGGCGGCCGCGAGGGCGCGGAGTACGGCGCGTCGCAGGACACCGCCGTCGCGCTGGACCGGATGAAGGAGGCCTTCGACGTCCTCGGCCAGTACGTCGTCGACCAGGGCTACGACCTGCGCTTCGCGATCGAGCCGAAGCCGAACGAGCCCCGCGGCGACATCCTGCTCCCGACGATCGGCCACGCGCTGGCCTTCATCAACGAGCTGGAGCGCCCCGAGCTGGTCGGCGTGAACCCGGAGATCGGGCACGAGGAGATGGCCGGCATGAACGCGGCCGCGGGCTACGCCCAGGCGCTGTGGCAGGGGAAGCTGTACCACATCGACCTCAACGGCCAGAACGGTCCGAAGTACGACCAGGACCTCCGCTTCGGCGCCGGCAACGTGCGCGGCGCGTTCTGGGTGGTCGACGCGCTGCTGGCCGGTGGCTACGACGGCCCGGTCCACTTCGACTACAAGCCCTCGCGCATCGAGGACGAGGCCGGCGTCTGGGTCTCGGCCGCGGCCAACATGCGCAACTACCTCATCCTGCGCGAGAAGGTGAAGGCGTTCCGCGCCGACCCGGAGGTGCAGGAGGCGCTCGCGGCGGCCAAGCTGCCCGACCTCGCGCAGCCCACCCTCGGCGACGGCGAGGGCTGGCAGGGCCTCCTGGAGTGGGAGCTCCCGGACCCGGAGGTCCTCGCGCAGCAGGGCGCCGCGACCGAGCACCTCGACCAGCTCGCGCTCGAGCACCTGTACGGCGTGCGCTGACGAGCACCGTCACCTCCACGTGAGCACCACCGGGCAGCTGCGCCGCGCGAACACCGCGGCCGTGCTGCAGTCGCTGCGCCGGCTCGGACCCGCCTCGCGGGCCGGGCTGGCGCAGCGCACCGGGTTGGCCAAGGCCACGGTCGGCGCGATCGTCGCCGACCTCGAGGAGGCCGGCGCCGTCGTCGAGGCCCTGGTCGACGACGCGCCTGCTGCTCCTGCCCGCGGCCGGCCCAGCCGCCCCCTCTCGCTCCGCGCCGGGTCCCACCTGGGGCTCGGGCTGGAGCTCAACGTCGACTACGTCTCGGCCGTCGTCGTCGACCTCGCCGGCGACGTGCTCACCAGCGAGTCCCGGCCGGCCGGGGAGGACCGCCTCGGCGTGCTCCTCGGGCTGGCCGCCGAGGTCCGCGCCGCCCACCCGGGTCGCCTGCTCGGCACCACCGTCGCCGTCCCCGCGCTCGTGCGCGACGACGACCGCACCGTCGCCTGGGCGCCGAACCTCCCGCTGCGGGGCGACTCCCTCGTCGCCGAGGTCGCCGCGGCGCTCGGCTGCCCACCCGCTGACGTCCGCGTCGTCAACGACGCCAACTGCGCGGCGTACGCCGAGGCGCACCACGGCGCGGCCCGCGGCGTCGACCACGCGCTCTACCTCACCGGCACCGTCGGCATCGGCGCCGGGATCGTCGTCGGCGGGCAGCTCGTGCAGGGCGGGGCGGGCTTCGCCGGCGAGGTCGGCCACATGCCGGTCGGCGACCCGACCGCGCCGTGCGGCTGCGGCCGCCGCGGCTGCTGGGAGGCCTCGATCGGCCTGCTCGCCGTGCTCGACGCCCTCGGCATGGCCGAGCTCGACACCCCGCTGACGACCGCCGAGGCCGTCGCCGCCCGCGCCGCCGACGACCTGGCCGCCCGCGCCACCGTCGAGCGGGTCGGCGAGGACCTCGGGCTGGGGCTGGCGATCCTCGCCGGCGTCCTTGACCCGGCCGTGGTGGTGCTCGGCGGCTACTTCGTGCCGCTCGGCGAGCTCGTCCTCGGCCCGGCCCGCCGCGTGCTCGACGCCCGGCTGGCCTCCGACGTCCAGGTCCGCCCCGAGCTCCGGCTGGGCACCCTCGACCTCCGCGCCGCCGCCCTCGGCGCCGCCGAGCAGTCCCTCGCCCGGGTCCTCACCGGGACCGCCGACCTCCCGACCACCTGACCCCTGATCGGCCTGCCCGGGTGCCGCCGTCGGGGTAGTAACGGACGTTTCTGTCCGTCACCGGGTTGGCCACGGACCTTTCCGTCCGTTACTACCCCGCCAGCCGGGCGCCGACGTCGACCAGGGCGGTGCCCAGCGCGGCGACGGGGTCGGCGAAGAGGGGCTCGAGGGCGATCTCGGCCGCGCCGAGGAGCACCGAGTCCGAGCCGAGGCCGGGCAGCGAGAGGGTGACCGACTCGTGCGGGGCCGGCAGGGCGCGCTCCGCGAGGGCGTCGTCGACCTCGTGGCGGACCAGCGCGTAGAGCGAGCTGAGGTAGCCGCCGAGCACCACCAGCCGCGGGTTGAACGCGTTGACGATCGAGGCCAGGCCGTAGCCCAACGCCTTGCCGGTGGCGCCCAGCGCGCGCTGGGGTCCGGCGTACTCGTCGAGGACGTCGCCGAGGGTGACCACGTCGGACTCCGGGCAGCCGATGGCGGCGGCGATCGCGTGCGCACCGACCTCGGTCTCCCAGCAGCCGACGTTGCCGCAGTGGCACAGCCGCCCCTCGGGCGCGAACGGCAGGTGGCCGACCTCGCCGGCGTACCCGCCCGCGCCCTCGAGCCGCACGCCGCCGGTGATCACGCCGGCACCGACGCCGACGTTGCCGGAGATGTAGATGAGGTCGTCGATGCCGAGGCCGGCGCCGCGGCGGTGCTCGGCGAGCGCGCCGAGGTCGGCGTCGTTGGCGAGCTGGACGGGCACGTCGACACCGAGCGCCGCGAGGACGATCGAGCCGAAGGACACGTCCCGCCACTCCAGGTTCGGCGCGAGGCGCACCAGTCCGTCGCTGCGGCGGACCAGGCCGGGGACGCTAATGCCCACGCCGAGCAGCGGCGCGGCCGCCGGCGCGCCCTCGACCACGCGGCGGATGAGGCCGGCCACGGTCGAGCCGACCTGCCAGGCCTCGCCCCCGCCGCTCGGGATCGGCGCGGTCGCCCGCTCGACGACGTCGCCGCCGAGCGCGACCCGGGCCACGACCGCCCGGTCCACGCCGAGGTCGACGGCGACGACGTAGGGACCGACCTCGGCCAGCCGCACCCCGGCCGACGGCCGGCCGGCGCCCGAGCGGACGCCGGTCGGCACGGTCTGCTCGACGACGCCGAGCGACTCCAGCTCGAGCACCAGGTCGGCGATCGTGCTGCGGTTGAGCGCCATCAGCGCAGTCAGCTGCGCCCGGGAGATCTGGCGCGCGCCGTGGACGTGCCGCAGCACCGTGCCGAGGTTGTGTCGTCGCACCGCCTCCTGGTTGGTGCCGAGGCCGCGCCGCTGCGCCGTCACCCCGCGCCTAGACGCCGGCCGCGGAGCGACGACGGCGGGAGACGGCGTCGACGCTGGCGGCCAGGAGCAGGACGCCGCCGGTGACGAGGAAGTTGATGTAGCTCGCCTGGTTGAGCAGGCCCAGACCGTTGGGGATCGTCGCGATCACCAGGCCGCCGACCACGGCGTCGATCGCGCGACCCCGGCCGCCGAAGAGGCTGGTGCCGCCGATGACGGCCGCGCCGACGGCGTACAGCAGCACGTTGCCGCCACCCGAGCCGGGCGAGACCTTGCCGGTGTACGACGCGGCGAGCAGGCCGCTGATCGCCGCCATCGAGGAGGCGATGACGAAGGCGGTGATCTTGATCCTGGTGACGTTGATGCCGGCCCGGCGGGCGGCCTCGGCGTTGCCGCCGACGGCGTAGAGGTGGCGGCCGAAGCGGGTGCGGGTCAGCACGAAGGTCCAGAAGAGCAGCAGCGCGATGACGACCGGCGCCACCCACGGGATGCCCGCGATCGTGAAGATGTCGGGGTTCGGCGCGCGGTTGGCGCTGAGCAGGGCGGTGAGGCCGAGGACGATGGCGGCCAGCACGCCCACCTGGACGAGCACGAGGGCGAGCGGCTTGTGGACCAGGCCGCGGGTGGCGCGGGTGCGGTACTGGAACAGCTGCACCGCCGCGAAGCCGAGCACGATGACGACCGCCGCGATCCAGCCCGCCGTGACGGGGACGTTCTTGATCGACAGGCCGCGCAGGACCTCGTCGTCGAAGCGCAGCGAGCCGCCGGAGCCGATGAGTTTGAGGGGCACCGCTTGGAGGGCGAGGAAGAAGGCCAGCGTCACGACGAACGACGGGATGCCGAGCAACGTCACCAGCGAGCCGATCGCCAGGCCGATGAGCGCGCCGATCGCGATGCCGGCGAGGGCCGCGGTCCACCAGGTCCAGCCGTGGTCGATCATCACCAGCGCGGTGATCGTCGCCGAGGCGCCACCCGCGACGCCGGCGGACAGGTCGATCTCGCCGAGGAGCAGGACGAAGACCAGGCCCATCGCGAGGACGCAGATGGAGCCGGCCTGCACGACCAGGTTGGCCATGTTGTACGTCGTCAGGAACCGGTCGTGGAGCGAGCTGAACACCACGAAGAGCACGACCAGGCCCAGGATCGCCGGCAGCGAGCCCATGTCGCCGCCGCGCAGGCGGTTGAGGTAGTCGCGGGCGGCGTCGCCGATCGTCGCCGCCTGCCGGTTGTCGTTGTCGAAGCCGTGCGCCGCCGACTGCTGGTCGGTGGTCTCGGTCTGCAGGGTCATCTCTTCGTCCTCAGATCGTGGCGGTGGCGACGTTGGTGATGCCGAGGTCACCGGAGCGGCCGGCGGTGATCAGCTCGACGACCTGGCTGTGGGTGAGGTCCTTGGCCGGTACGTCGGCCGCGACCCGCCCGAGGTAGAGCGCGGTGATCCGGTCGGCGACCTCGAACACGTCGGTCATGTTGTGCGAGATCAGCACGACCCCGAGGCCGCGGTCGGCCAGGCGGCGTACCAGGTCCAGGACCTGGCGGGTCTGCGCGACGCCGAGCGCCGCGGTCGGCTCGTCGAGCAGGACGATCTTGGAGTTCCACAGCACGGCCTTGGCGATGGCGACGGTCTGCCGCTGGCCACCGGACAGGCTCGAGACGCTCTGGCGCACCGACTTGACGGTGCGGACCGAAAGCGAGGCGAGGGTCTCGCGGGCGCGGGCCTCCATGGCGACCTCGTCGAGGCCGATGCCCCGGGTCTCCTCGCGGCCGAGGAACATGTTCTCGACGATGTCGAGGTTGTCGCACAGCGCGAGGTCCTGGTAGACGACCTCGACCCCGAGCGCCGCGACGTCGCGCGGGCCGTGGACCGCGACGGTCTCGCCCTCGAAGACGTAGTCCCCGCTGTCGCGGCCGTAGATGCCGGCGATGATCTTGACCAGCGTCGACTTGCCGGCGCCGTTGTCACCGACGAGCGCGGTGACCTGGCCCGGGTAGACGGCGAAGTCCACGTCGTGGAGGACGTGCACGGCGCCGAAGCTCTTGTTGACCCCGCGCAGCTCGAGCAGCGGTTGAGTCATGGAGTCCTACTCCCTCGGGATTTGTTGTGCGGGTGAACGAAAGGCGCCCGGGCCGCGTGCGGCCCGGGCGCCGATCAGGTGAGGTCCGACGGGTCAGGACCTCGGGCGTTGCTCGGGTTGCTCGGGACGGCTCAGGAGATGCCGGCGTCGGCGCAGAGCTTCTCGAACTTGCCGGTGCAGACGTCCTCGACCTTCTGGCCGCCGTCGTCGATCACGTCGCCGACGTTGTCCTTGGTGATCGACTGCGGCTCGAGCAGGATCGACGGCACGTCGCGGCCGCCCTCGGCGTCGGTCGTCGTGCCGGTGGTCTCGGCCTCCTCGCCGTTGACCAGCGCGATCGCAGCCTCGGCGAGCGCCGCGGCCTCCTGCTTGGCGGACTTGTAGACCGTCATGCACTGGGTGCCGGCGAGGACGTTCTGCAGGCCCTCGACGGTCGCGTCCTGGCCGGTGACCGGGACCTTGCCGGCCTGGCCGTTGCCCTCGAGGATGCCGATCGCGGCACCGGCGAGGCCGTCGTTGGCGGCGAGGACGCCGTCGACCTTGCCGTCGGCGGCGGTGTAGAGCTGCTGGAAGATCGTCGCCGCCTCCTCGTTGTCCCAGTCGGGGACGGCCTGCTCGCCGACGTTCTTGTAGCTGTCGATCCCGTCGAGCACGCTGTGCGCGCCCTCGGCGAACAGCGTCGCGTTGTTGTCGGTCGGCGAGCCGTTGAGGAAGACGATGTTGGCGGGCTTGTCACCGAGGCAGTCCGCGAGGCCCTGGCCCTGGAGCTCGCCGACGACGGTGTTGTCGAAGGAGACGTAGTACTCCGCCGACCCGCCGAGGGTCAGGCGGTCGTAGTCGATGGTGGCGACGCCCTGCGAGGAGGCCTTCTCCTGGATGGCCGCGCCCGACTCGGAGTCGAGGTTGACGATCGCGAGGACGGTGACGCCGTTGCCGATCATCGTGTCGGCGATCTGGGTCATCCGCTCCGCGTCGCCCTCGGCGTTCTGGATGTCGTACTCGACGCCGGCCTCGTCGAAGGCGGCCTCGAGCGCCGGGCGGTCCGCGCTCTCCCAGCGCACCGAGGACTCGGTGTCGGGCAGGATGACGCCGATCTTGCCGTCGGCGCTGCTGCTCTGGCTGCTGCCCCCGTCGCCGGCGCTGTCGCCGCCGTCGTCCGACCCGCAGGCCGAGACCGTCAGGGCCAGCCCCATCAGGGCCGCCATGGCCAAGCTGTGCTTCCGCTTCACGCGATCCGCCTCCTTGAGCGATCGATCCGCGCCCGCTCTACCGACTCCCGGAGGCATCACGCGTTTGTTGTGCGGCACAACTTATGCACGTGACGAGCACCACGTCCAGAGGTAGCCGGAAGATGGTCCGGACGTTTCCAAACCGTTACTTGACGCGGGCTCGCGACCGGGGGCGACGGGGCGGTCGGCCACGCGACGTACTGTCGAGGAGGTGAGCGTCGCCCTCTCCGCTGTCCCCGGCCCCCACGTCCGCCTCGGCCACCGGTTCGCCGACGAGCTGCCCGAGCTCGCCGTGCCGTGGCAGGCCGCCGAGGCCCCCGCGCCGCGGCTGCTGGCCCTCGACGAGGAGCTGGCCGCCGAGCTCGGCCTCGACGCCGAGTGGCTGCGCGGCCCCGAGGGGCTCGGCCTGCTGACCGGCACCGTCGTCCCGGAGGGTGCGCGGACGGTGGCGCAGGCCTACTCCGGTCACCAGTTCGGCGGGTTCTCCCCGCGGCTGGGCGACGGCCGCGCCCTGCTGCTCGGCGAGCTCACCGGCGCCGACGGCGGGCTGCGCGACCTGCACCTCAAGGGCTCGGGACGTACGCCGTTCGCCCGCGGCGGCGACGGGCTCGCGGCGGTCGGTCCGATGCTCCGCGAGCACGTCGTCTCGACCGCGATGCACGCGCTCGGCATCCCCACGACCCGCTCGCTGGCCGTCGTGGCGACCGGCCGCAAGGTGCAGCGCGAGACCGTGCTGCCCGGGGCGGTCCTGGCGCGGGTCGCGTCGAGCCACCTGCGGGTGGGGACGGTGCAGTACACCCGCGCCACCGGCGACCTCGACCTGCTGCGCCGGCTGGCCGACCACGCGATCGACCGGCACCACCACGCGGCGCGCGACGACGAAGCGCCGTACCTCGCGCTCCTGCGGTCGGTCATCGACGTGCAGGCGCGGCTCGTGGCGCAGTGGATGGCCGTCGGGTTCGTGCACGGCGTGATGAACACCGACAACATGACGCTGTCGGGCGAGACGATCGACTACGGGCCGTGCGCGTTCATGGAGGCGTTCGACCCGACGACGGTGTTCAGCTCGATCGACGAGGGCGGCCGCTACGCCTACGGCAACCAGCCGGTCGTCGCCGAGTGGAACCTCGCCCGGCTCGCCGAGGCGCTGCTGCCGCTCATCGACGAGTCCGAGGAGCGCGCGATCGAGATCGCCACCGAGGCGCTCGGCGGGTTCCGCACGGCGTACAGCGCGGCCTTCACCGACGCGATGCGGCGCAAGACCGGCCTGCCCGAGGGGGTCGCCGACGACGTGCTCGTGCCGCTGGTCGACGAGCTGTTCCCGATCCTGCGGTCCGGCCACGTCGACTGGACGACGTTCTTCCGCGCGCTGTCGTCCGCCGCCCGGGGGGACGCCGAGCCGGTGCGCGGGATGGTGCTCGACCTGCGCCCGCTCGACGACTGGCTCGAGCGCTGGCGCGCGCTCGGCCCCGACGCCGACGCGATGGACCGGGTCAACCCCGTCTACGTCCCGCGCAACCACCTGGTCGAGGAGGCGCTCGACGCCGCCACCGCCGGCGACCTCGGCCCGGTCGAGCGGCTGGTCGAGGTGCTCCGCGCGCCGTACGACGAGCGGCCCGGCCTCGAGGCCTACGCCGCCCCCGCCCCGCCCGACTTCGGTGCCTACACGACGTACTGCGGCACCTGAGGGAGCGCGGCCTCGAGCGGAGCGGTTGTCGGTTCATCCAGGTATGCAGCCGAACCGACACTTCCCCCGGTGAGCTCGCCGTGGGAGGTGGGGGTTCATCAAGGTATGCAGGCGAACCGACACCGTCGGACTCGTCGGTTTCCCTGCATACCTTGATGAAGCGACAGCCTCAGCGGCCGAGCTTGACGTTGATCTGCTTGGTCTGGGTGAAGCCCTCGATGGCGCCCTCGATGGAGAACTCCCGGCCGATGCCGGAGGACTTGTAGCCGCCGTAGGACTGGCCGATGACCTGGCCGCCGCCCTGGTTGACCTGGACCCAGCCGGACTCGATGCGGTGGGCGAGGCCGAGGGCCTGGTCGAGGTCGCGGGACCAGACGAACGCGGCGAGGCCGTAGTGGGAGTCGTTGGCCATCGCCACGACCTCGTCCTCGTCCTTCCACGGGATCACGACGAGCACGGGGCCGAAGATCTCCTCCCGGGCGATCCGCCAGTCGTTCGCGACGCCGGCGAGGATGGTCGGGCCCTGGTAGTAGCCCTCGAGCCCCTCGGGCACGTCGCGGGACATGTCGAGCGCGACACGGACGCCGGGCTGGGACTTGCCGTCCTCGATGTAGTCGAGGACCTGCTCGTACTGCGAGCGGTTGATGATCGCGCCCATGTCGGTCTCCTCGGCCAGCGGGTCGCCGACCTTGAGCTTCGAGACCTTCTCGACCAGCACGCGGAGGAACTCGTCGTGCACGTCCTCGTGCAGGAACAGCCGCGACCCGGCGGTGCACGACTGGCCCTGGCGGCTGAAGCGCATTGCGAGCAGCACGCCCTCGGCGGTGGCCTCGATGACGTCGGGGGCGGCGGCCGAGGGGCAGACGATGTTGGGGGACTTGCCGCCCAGCTCGAGCGACTGGTGGGCGAGGCGACCGCCGGCGGTGGCCCCGACGATCCGGCCGACCTCGGAGGAGCCGGTGAAGGAGACCTTGTGGATGCCCGGGTGCTCGGAGATCGCCTGGCCGACGGTCTCGCCGACGCCGGTGACGACGTTGAGCACGCCGGCGGGCAGGTGCTCGGACATGACCTGCGCGAGCAGCAGGATCGTCAGCGGCGCGTCCTCGGCCGGCTTGACCACGAGCGTGTTGCCGGCGGCGAGCGCGGCGGGAAGCTTCATCGCGGCGATCATCAGCGGGGAGTTCCACGGCAGGATCGCGCCGACGACGCCCAGGGGCTCGAGGCGGGTGTACTGCAGCTGGTCGTCGCCGGCCGGGAGCACCGTGCCCTTGAACTCGCCGGCCACGCCGCCGAAGTACCGGAACAGCGCCACCAGCGTCGCCGACTCCGGCCGCGCCTGCGTGCGCAGCGCGTTGCCGGTGTCCTGCGCGGTCAGCTGGGCGAACTCCTCCGAGCGCGCCTCGATCGCGTCCGCGATCCGCAGCAGGATCGTGCCGCGCTCGCGGAAGTGCAGCGCCCGCCAGGCCGGCAGCGCCGCGGTCGCCGCGTCGACCGCGCGGTCGAGGTCGGCCTTGGTGCTCTCAGGCACCCGCGCGAGCACCTGCTCGGCGCGGGCCGGGGTGACCACGTCGCGCCACTCGCCGCTCTCCGAGGGGACCCACTCCCCGCCGACGAGCATCGGCCAGTCGGGGGTGCCGGCGTCGGGGGCATCGATGGTGGTCTGCAGCTTCATCGGGTGCGGGTCTCCTCGGGTACGACGTGGCGGCGCGGACGGCGCCGGACCGGTACAGGTTCGCCCATCGTGGGCCCCGGAACAACGCCGACCCCCGCACACCGGCTGTGCAAGGATGCACAGCCGGGTGATCCCCGCGAGGAGGGCCGAACGATGCGCGCCGACGACCTGGTCGTGCTGCTCGAGGTCGCACGCACCGGCAACCTCAGCGCCGCCGGGACCGCGCTCGGCCTCACCCACTCGACGGTGTCGCGCCGCCTCGACGCGCTCGAGGCCGCGGTCGGCGCGCCGGTCGTCTCCCGCACCACCCGCGGGTGCCACCTCACCGAGCTGGGCCGCTCGCTGCTGCCCGCCGCGGAGTCGGTCGAGCGCGCGGTCACCACCGCCCGCCACGCGCTGAGCGCCGACGGCGACGGGGAGGGCGAGCTGGCCGGCCTGGTGCGGGTCTCGGCCCCCGAGGCGTTCGCCGCGGTGTACGCCGCGCCCGCGCTCGCCGCACTCCGGCGCCGGCACCCCCGGGTCACGGTCGAGCTGACCGCCGCCACGCGGCCGATCGTGCACGGCAGCGGCGCCGACGTGGAGGTCGGCGTGGGCGAGCCGCTGTCGCCCCGCGTGCGGACCGTCGACCTGGCGCCGTACGAGCTCGGTCTGTTCGCGGCGCCGTCGTACCTCGACCGGGCCGGCCGGCCGCGCTCGCAGGCCGAGCTCGACGACCACGCGCTCGTCTACTACGTCGAGGGCGCGCTGCGGGTCAGCGACCTCCAGCTCGTCGACCGGCTCTTCGCCGAGCGGGCGGTGCAGCTGGGGTCGACGAGCGTCTTCGCACAGCTGGAGGCGGCGCGTGCGGGGGCGGGGATCGCGTTGCTGCCGACGTTCCTGGCTCGGCGCGCGACGGGGCTGGAGCCGGTGCTGCCGCGCAAGGTGCGCGTCGAGCTGACCTTCGTCGCCGCGCTGGCCAGCGCGAGCGTCCGCCGTGCACCGGCCGTCGCCGCCCTGGCGGCCATCCGCAGCGAGGTCCAGGCCCGCGCGGCCGAGCTGCGCTGAGGCGCCGGTCAGCCGCAGAGGACGGCGGTCGGGGTCTTCTCGCTGCGGCCGCGCAGGACCACCGGGTCGTGGGGCTCCCAGTGCCGGGCCTCGCCCTCGTCGGCCTCCTCGACCGTGTGCCAGGCGGCCAGGACGCAGCCGGGCACCTGCTTGGCGAGGTCGGTGAGGCGGGCGGCGCTGTTCACGGCGTCGCCGACGACGGTGTACTCCAACCGGCTCGCCGCGCCGACGTTCCCCGCCACCGCCTCGCCGGTGGCGACGCCGATGCCGGCGCTGATCTCCGGCACCTCCGCGGCGAGCCGGCGCGCCATGGCGCGGGCCGCGGCGAGCGCGGCGGTGGCGTGGCCGGGGTGGTCGACCGGCGCGCCGAAGACCGCGAGCACCGCGTCGCCCATGAACTTGTTGACCAGCCCGCGCTGCCGGTCGACCTCCTCGACGACCACGCCGAAGAACCGGTTGAGGGTGCGCACGACCTCCGCAGGCTCGTGCCGGGTGGCGTACGTCGTGGAGCCGACCAGGTCGACGAAGAGCACCGTCACCTGGCGGGCCTCCCCGCCGAGCTCGACCCCGCGGGCCGCCGCGGCGAGCGCGACGTCGCGGCCGACGTGCCGGCCGAAGAGGTCGCGCAGCTGCTCGCGCTCCCGCAGGCCCTGCGCCATCGCGTTGAACCCCGCCTGCAGCGACCCGAGCTCGGTGCCGTCGAAGACGACCACCTCCCGGTCGAGGTCGCCGCGCTCGACGTCGAGCAGCGCGTCCCGCACGGTGCTGACCGGGGCGACGATCGAGCGGGCGTTGAGGACGGTGGTGAGCAGCCCGAAGACCAGCACGACGGCGCTGATCGCGAGGACCGTGAACGGCAGCCGGTCGCGCGCGTCGTCGTCGCCGGTGAGGCCCACGATGGCGGCGACCACCATGCCGACGACCGGTGCCGCGGTGCCGAGGCACCAGAAGAGGACCATCCGGCCGCCGACGCCGGCCCCGCGCGGGCGGTCGGTGACCGCGAGCCCGTCCAGCGCACGTGCCGAGATCGGCCGCATGACGAAGTCGGCCAGCAGGAACGCGATGCCGCACGCCACCATGCCGGCGATCCCGACCGCGACCCCCGACCCGAGGGCGCGCTCGGGCTGCAGCACCAGCGACAGGGTCGTGAACAGCACGGTCGCGCCGAGCCACAGCGCGCCCTGCATGACGGTGAGCCGCAACGGGACGCGCAGGGCCGCGAGCCGCTGCCTCCGATCCGGCTCGACGCCCTCGGTCGCCCACCGCAGGGCGCGCAGGCTGAGCCGCGTGCCGACCCCGACCCCGACGAGCACCGCCACGCCGACGTACGTCGGCACCGCGATGGCCAGCGAGACCACCGTCGCGCTGGTGGGGCTCGGCGCGGGCACGACGAGGGAGGCGATGAGGAAGACGACGCCGGCGGCCACGACGTTGGTGCTGACCAGCATCACGGTCAGCAGCAGCTGGACGCGCAGGCGCAGCGCGCGCACCGACTGGTCCGGTCGCCCCAGCACGCGCGCGCCGAAGGGTGCCGAGCGCCTGCCCATCCGCACCTCCGGTCCGCGGCCGCGGGCCTCCGCGGTCGTGTGGGCAGACCGTACCGGGGCCGGCACCTGCGGCGGTCGTGTGCCCGCGGACGCGCCCGGCCGCGTCGGGAGGCACACGACCCCCGACCCCGGCCGCACCCGTAGGCTCGCGGCACCGCCATGCGACCTCCTCCCGACCGCCCCCGCAAGCTGCTGCTCGCCGTCGACGCACCGTCGCTGCTGCACCGCAACCACCACGCGCGGGCGCACACCGACCTCCGCGACCGCGGCGGTCGGCCCGCCTGGGCGCTGCACGGGATGCTGCGCCAGATCCTCGAGGCCGTCGACCAGTTCGCCCCGGACGCGGTGCTCTTCGGTCTCGACGACCGGACCGCGTCCGAGCGCGAGGCCGCCTACCCGGCGTACAAGGCCGGGCGGGCGCCGAAGGACGACGCGCTCGTCGACCAGCTCGAGCGGGCCGGTGCGCTGCTCGACGCGCTCGGCCTCCTGGCGGTGACCCCGCCGGGCCTGGAGGCCGACGACGTCAACGCCTCGGCGGCGACGTGGGCCGAGCGCGAGGGCTGGAGCTGCGTGCTCGTCACCTCCGACCGCGACTCGTTCGCCCACATCTCCGAGCACACCTCGGTCCTGCGGCTCATCGACGGCGGCATCGCCGGCTCGCCGCTGCTGAGCCCGGGCCGGCTGCGCGCGATGTACGGCGTCGCCGCCGAGAGCTACCTGGAGTTCGCCGCGCTGCGCGGGGACGCCAGCGACAACCTGCCCGGCGTGCCGGGGATCGGCGAGAAGACGGCCCCGGTGCTGCTCGAGCAGGTCGGGTCGATGCAGGCGGTGTGGGCCGACATCGACCACTGCGCCGGGGAGAACCTCGTCGCCGCGGTCGACTCGTGGTGCGAGGAGACCGGCGTGCCGCGGATCGGCAAGCGGCTGCTGGCCCGGCTCACCGCTGAGGGTGCGCGCGAGCGCTACGAGTTCAACCTCGCGATCATGCGCGGCCGCGAGGTCGACCTGGGGCTGCAGCCCGACGTCCCCGGCTCCCCCGGCCTGCTGCCCCTCGACCCGGTCCGTGTCGCCCGCGTCGTCGGGCACCTCGGCGTCGAGTCGACGACCGCGCTCGCGCTGCGTGTGCTCACCGAGCCGCCGGCGTCCGCCGGTTGAGGACGGCTGAGCACACGCCTGGGGACGCCCGAGGACGCCTGGGCCGGTGGGCTGTCCCGGCCGCTGATGTGGGGGGACCGACCGGAACAGCCCGACGGGCCACGGAGGCAACCCGCCCTGCTGGTGCCTGAACGGCAGTCATGCTCCCTCCAGCAGGACCACATCGTCCCCGCCAGGTCGGCCGCAAAACGCTGACTAGACCGGGCCGAAGGCAAAGAAATGGAGGTACGCCGCGCAGGACCGGCGTGGTCGGACCGGGCTACTGGACCATCCGGAAGAGCGGGCTCGTCGGCTCGACGACCTGGACCCGGATGCCGGAGCCGATCATCCGCTCCAGCAGCGGGCCGTAGTCGGCCGGCCGCTGCAGCTCGATGCCGACGAGCGCCGGGCCGGTCTCGCGGTTGGAGCGCTTGACGTACTCGAACAGCACGATGTCGTCGTCGCGCCCGAGCACCTCGTCGAGGAACATCCGCAGCGCCCCCGGCTCCTGCGGGAACTCCACGAGGAAGTAGTGCCGCAGCCCCTCGTGGACGAGCGCGCGCTCCACCACCTCGGCGTACCGGCTGACGTCGTTGTTGCCGCCCGAGAGCACGCACACGACCGTGGCGCCCGGCTCGGCGACGGGGCCGGCTGCGGTGTCGCGGAGCGCGGCCGGGGCCAGCGCGCCTGCGGGCTCGGCGATGATCCCGTCGGACTGGTAGAGGTCGAGCATCTCGACGCAGACCAGGCCCTCGGGCACGGTCACCACGCGGGGCCGCTGCCGGTCGAGGACCGCGTGGGTCCAGTCCCCGACACGTCGCACGGCGGCGCCGTCGACGAACGAGTCGACGGTGTCGAGCTCGACGGGCCGGCCCGCGGCCAGCGCCGCCGTCATCGACGCGGCGCCCGCCGGCTCCACGCCGACGACGCGCACGTCGGGTGCGCGGTCGCCGAGCAGCGTGACCATCCCGGCGAGCAGGCCGCCGCCGCCGACCGGTGCGACGACGGCGTCCGGCGCCCGGCCGAGCTGCTCGAGCACCTCGAGCGCGACGGTCCCCTGCCCAGCGATGGTGCGCGGGTCGTCGAAGGCCGGCACGACCGCCGCTCCTGTCGCGGCCGCGAGCTCCTGGCAGAGCCGGTTGGCGTCGTCGTAGGTGTCGCCGTCCACGACGACGTCGACCAGCGGACCGCCGAGCGCGGCGATCCGGGCCCGCTTCTGCCGCGGCGTGGTGCGGGGCAGGAAGATCGTGGCGCGGACGCCGAGCCGGGCGCACGCGAAGGCCACGCCCTGCGCGTGGTTGCCCGCGCTCGCGCACGTCACCCCGCGCTGCTGCTCCTCGGCGGTGAGGCCGGCGACGAGGTTGTAGGCGCCGCGGCCCTTGTAGGACCGCACCTCCTGGAGGTCCTCGCGCTTGAGCCAGACGTCCAGGCCGGTGAGGGCGGACAGGCGTGGGGAGCGCTGGAGCGGGCTGGTGCCGACCACCCCGCTGAGCAGCCGCGCAGCGCGCTCGACGTCCGTCGCGGTCGGCAGCTCCACGACCGCGACCCTAGTGCGCGGTCCCGACGCCCCCACCGCGCAGGTCGAAGTCGTCGTCACGGTGCTCGGTCGTCGTGGGGGTCGTCCGCGGGCTGCTCGCCCGCGACTGCGCCAGCTCGACCTCGCGCGCCCGCAGCTCGACGCGACGGATCTTGCCCGAGGTCGTCTTCGGCAGGTCGTGGAACTCCAGCCGGCGCACCCGGAGGTACGGCGGCAGCTGCTCGCGCGCGTGGGCCAGGATCGACCGCGCGGTCTCGGCCGTGGGCTGGTGACCGGGGGCGAGGGCGACGTACGCCTTGGGGACCGCGAGCCGCACCGGGTCCGGTGCCGGCACCACCGCCGCCTCGGCGACGGCCGGGTGCTCGATGAGCACCGACTCCAGCTCGAACGGCGAGACCTTGTAGTCGGAGGCCTTGAAGACGTCGTCGGTGCGGCCGACGTAGGTGAGGTAGCCGTCGTCGGCACGGGCGGCGACGTCGCCTGTGTGGTACCACCCGCCGTGCATCGCCTCGGCGTTCCGCTCCGGGTCGCCCTGGTAGCCGCTCATCAGGCTCACCGGCGCCGCCGACAGGTCCAGGCAGATCTCGCCCTCGCCCGCACCCTCGACGACCTGGCCGGTCACCTGGTCCAGCAGCACCACCGGGACGCCCGGCAGCGGACGGCCCATCGAGCCGGCGCGGACCGGCTGGCCGGGGGTGTTGCCGACCGACGCCGTGCACTCGGTCTGCCCGAAGCCGTCGCGGATCGTCAGCCCCCAGTGGTCACGCACCTGCCGGATCACCTCGGCGTTGAGCGGCTCGCCCGCGCCGATGGCCTCGCGCAGGCTCCCCGGACCGCTGGTGAGGTCGGCGTTGATGAGCATCCGCCACACCGTCGGCGGCGCGCAGAACGTCGTCACGCGCTCCTCGCGCAGCACCCGCAGCATCGCCTCCGGGTCGAACCGGCGGTAGTTGCTCACCAGCACCGTCGCCTCCGCCAGCCACGGCGCGAAGAAGCTCGACCAGGCGTGCTTGGCCCACCCGGGGCTCGAGACGTTGAGGTGCACGTCGCCGGGCCGGAGCCCGAGCCAGTACATCGTCGTCAGGTGCCCCACCGGGTAGGACCGGTGCGTGTGCTCGACCAGCTTCGGCCGGCTCGTCGTGCCGCTGGTGAAGTAGAGGAGCAGCCGGTCGTCGCTGCCGTTGCGCGGGTGCGGCACCGGCCGCGGCTCGAGGTCGTACGCCGCCCGGTGGTGCACCCAGCCGTCGACCTCGCCCACCGCGAACCGCAGCAGCCCCTGCTCCAGCCCCGCGAGCTTGGCCGTGTCGGCCGGGTTGCACACCACCGCCCGCGCGTCGCCGCGCTCGACCCGGTCGGCCAGCTCGGCGGTCGTGACCGCGGTCGTCGTCGGCATCACCACGGCGCCGAGCTTGAGCAGCGCGAGCATCGTCTCCCACAGCTCCACCTGGTTGCCCAGCATCACCAGCACCGCGTCCCCGCGGCCGATGCCGTGCGACGCCATCGCCGCCGCCACCTGGTCGGAGCGGTCAACCAGCTCCGCGAACGAGTACGCCGCCCGGCTGCCGTCCTCCTCCACGATGACCAGGCCCGGTCGCTCGTTGCCGCGCCCGAACGCGTCGAACCAGTCGTGCGCGAAGTTGAAGTGCGGACCGACGTCGGGCCAGCGGAAGTCGGCCACCGCCGCGTCGTACGCCGTCCGGTGCCGCAGGAGCGTCTCCCGGGCTCGGCGCAGCTCCTCGGTGGGCGTCGTGGCGGCGATGGGGATCATGCGCCCAGCGTCGATCGCCCGAGACGACCGTCACACCCCCCGATGGGGGTCCCCCACCTGCCGCCGACGGGGGTCAGGGGACGAGGCGGCGACGGCGAGCCTCGGCCACGGCCTCGTGGCGGCTGTGGACGCCGAGGACGACGAGGACGTCGCGCATGTAGGACTTCACGGTCTGCGGCGACAGCCCGAGGCGCTCCCCGACGGTGGCGTAGCTGGCGCCGGTGGCGACGAGGGAGAGGACGTCGACCTGGCGCGAGGTGAGGGCGGGGTCGTCGGGAGTGCCGACGACGAGGAGTGCGGCGAGCCGGTCGAGCCGCTCCCGCAGGTCGGGGTCGGCCGTCTCACCGACGAGTGCCCGGACCTCGGCATGAGCACGGCCGAGAGCGACGGCCGCCTGGCCGTCGTGGGCGCGCCGGGCGGCCAGGCGCCGCTCGACCTCGTCCTCGAGCGCGATCTCGCGGGCGAGCGTCCGGGCGGCGACGACGGCGGCGTCGCGCAGGCGGTCGCCGGTGACGGGGAGACCCCGCGTGCCGGCGTACACGACGCCCCGCAGGGCCCGGTCGACGATGACCGGCGCGCCGACCACCGTGCGTAGGCCCTCGGACCGGACCGGCTCGTCGTAGTCGTGGGAGATGTCGGTCGCGAGTCCGTAGTCGGCGACGACGACGGCGTCGGACTCCTGCCAGACGCGGCCGCCGAGGCCGGCGCCGGGGCGCACGAGCAGGCCCTGCAGGGCGCCGGTCCGGGAGCCCACGAAGTGGGTCAGCCGCAGCCCGCCCGGCACCACCGCGCCGCCGAAGACCATCGGCGCACCGGTCCGCTCGCGCAACGCACCGAGCGCCGACGCCCACAGGCGCGTCTCCTCCGCCCTCGGGTCCACCGGGCCGCCTCCCTGCTCGCTCGGGCCAGCAGGGTAACCCGCGTTCCGCGCCGCGGCGCCCCGTCGACGACCAGGGACCACGGCCGTCTCGGCCTCGACCGGACTTCGGACGGCACCCCCGGGAAGGGTCGTGCCCGTTCGACGACGACGCGAGCCGGTCGGCATCTCGCCGGGTCTCGAGACGGTTCCCGGCCGAACCTCCTCGACCAGCCGGGATCTCTATTCTTGACTTGTTCCAGAAAGGGCGAGAGGGTGGGGGCATGACGACGCCGGACTTCGCAGCGGTGCTGCGCGAGGCCTCGCTCAGGGTCACCAAGCCCCGCCTGGCCGTGCTCACCGCCGTGCACGAGCACCCGCACGCCGACACCGACACGGTGATCGGGCACGTGCGGGCCGACCTCGGGGCGGTGTCGCACCAGGCGGTGTACGACGTGCTCCGCGCACTCACCGACGCGGGCATCGTCCGGCGGATCCAGCCCGCCGGCGCGACCGCGCGCTACGAGTCGCGGGTCGGCGACAACCACCACCACCTGGTGTGCCGCTCCTGCGGCGCGATCGCCGACGTCGACTGCGCCGTGGGCCACACCCCCTGTCTCACCGCCTCCGACGACCACGGCTTCGTGGTCGACGAGGCGGAGGTCGTGTACTGGGGCACCTGCCCCGACTGCGCGGCCACCAGCAGCACCCTTTCCACCACCTCCCACTAGTAACGCAGCCGGAAGGAAGTAGATGACCCAGGACGACAACGCTCCCGTCAGCCCGCAGGGGGTGGACCGCAAGGCCGAGGCCGGTTGCCCGGTCATGCACGACTCCGCCGCGGCCAACGGCAGCGAGAGCGAGAACCCCGCGATCGACTCGCCGACCCCGGCGACGGACCGCCGTCCGCACACCAACCAGGACTGGTGGCCCAACAGCCTCGACCTGAGCCCGCTGCACGCCCACTCCTCGAAGAGCAACCCCCTCGGGCCGGACTTCACCTACTCCGAGGAGTTCAAGAAGCTCGACCTCGGCGAGCTGCGCCGTGACGTCGTCGAGGTGCTCAACACCTCGCAGGACTGGTGGCCGGCGGACTTCGGCCACTACGGCGGCCTCTTCATCCGGATGAGCTGGCACGCGGCGGGCACCTACCGCATCTACGACGGCCGCGGCGGCGCCGGCGAGGGCTCGCAGCGCTTCGCCCCGCTGAACAGCTGGCCGGACAACGCCAACCTCGACAAGGCCCGCCGCCTGCTGTGGCCGGTCAAGCAGAAGCACGGCCAGAAGATCTCGTGGGCGGACCTGCTGGTGTACGCCGGCACCGTCGCGATGGAGGACATGGGCTTCCAGACCTTCGGCTTCGGCTTCGGCCGCGAGGACATCTGGGAGCCCGAGGAGATCATCTGGGGTCCCGAGGACACCTGGTTGGGCGACGAGCGCTACTCCGGTGAGCGCGAGCTCGAGGAGACCCTCGGCGCGGTCCAGATGGGCCTGATCTACGTCAACCCCGAGGGCCCCAACGGCAACCCGGACCCGCTGGCCTCGGCCCGCGACATCCGCGACACCTTCGCCCGGATGGCGATGAACGACGAGGAGACCGTCGCGCTCATCGCCGGCGGCCACACCTTCGGCAAGACCCACGGCGCCGGGGACGCCGACCTCGTGGGCCCCGAGCCGGAGGCCGCCCCGCTCGAGGAGCAGGGCCTGGGCTGGAAGTCGTCGTACGAGTCCGGCAAGGGCAAGGACGCGATCACCTCCGGCCTCGAGGTCACCTGGACCTCCACCCCGACCCGCTGGAGCAACGACTTCTTCAAGTTCCTCTTCAAGTACGAGTGGGAGCTGGAGAAGAGCCCGGCCGGTGCCTGGCAGTGGGTCGCCAAGGACGCCGACGCGATCATCCCCGGGCCCACCCCGGACTCGCCGCCGCGCAAGCCCACGATGCTCACCTCGGACCTCGCCCTGCGCATGGACCCCGACTACGAGAAGATCTCGCGCCGCTTCCTGGAGAACCCCAACGAGTTCTCCCAGGCCTTCGCCAAGGCCTGGTACAAGCTGCTGCACCGCGACATGGGCCCGGTCGACCGCTACCTCGGTCCCTGGGTGCCGGAGCCGCAGCTGTGGCAGGACCCGGTCCCGCCGGTCCAGGGCGAGCTCGTCGGTGACGCCGACGTCGCCGCGCTGAAGACCGCCGTGCTGGAGTCCGGCCTCACCACCGCCGAGCTCGTCTCGACCGCGTGGGCCTCGGCTGCGTCGTTCCGCTCCACCGACAAGCGCGGTGGCGCCAACGGCGCGCGCATCCGCCTCGAGCCGCAGCGCAGCTGGGCGGTCAACCAGCCCGAGCAGCTCGCCACGGTCCTCGACAAGCTCGAGGCGATCCGGGCCGAGTTCAACGGCAAGGGCGGCGCCCAGGTCTCGCTGGCCGACCTCATCGTCCTCGCGGGCTCCGCAGCGGTCGAGAAGGCCGCCCGGGACGCCGGCGTCGAGGTCGAGGTGCCGTTCCACGCGGGTCGCACCGACGCCACGCAGGAGCAGACCGACGTCGACTCCTTCCGCGTCCTCGAGCCGCGGGCCGACGGCTTCCGCAACTACCTGCGGGCCGGCGAGAAGCTCATGCCGGAGAAGCTGCTGGTCGAGCGCGCCTACATGCTCGACCTGACCGCGCCGGAGATGACCGTCCTCGTCGGTGGCATGCGGGTCCTCGGCGGCAACGTCGGCGGCAGCCAGCACGGTGTCCTCACCGACCGGCCGGGCGTGCTCAGCAACGACTTCTTCGCCAATCTGCTGGCCCCCGGCACGCAGTGGAAGGCCTCGGAGTCGGAGGAGAACGTCTACGAGATCCGCGACGCCGCGAGCGGCGAGCTGAAGTGGACCGCCACCGCGGTCGACCTGATCTTCGGCTCCAACTCGCAGCTGCGCGCGCTCTCGGAGGTCTACGCCAGCGACGACGCCCGCGAGAAGCTCGTGCGCGACTTCGTCGCCGCCTGGACGAAGGTCATGGAGCTGGACCGCTTCGACCTGAAGAAGTGACCTGCCACTAGGTCCCGAGCGACCGAGCCCGGTCACCCCGCATCAGGGGTGGCCGGGCTCGTCCCGTCCGGGGGCGGTGGCCGATCCCACATCGACCTCGGGACTCCTCCCCACCCGCGTCCCGTTGAGCACTGCATGACCTTCGAGCTCCCGCTGTCCGCCGACGCCCAGGCCCTCCTCTTCCGCGACGCCCGCACCGCCAACGCGTTCACCGACGAGCCCGTCACCGACGAGCAGGTCGCTGCGATCTACGACCTGGTGAAGTACGCGCCGACCGCGATGAACACCCAGCCGCTCCGGATCGTCCTGGTCCGCGAGGGGGAGGCCCGCGAGCGGCTGCTCAAGCACATGTCCGACGGCAACCGGGACAAGACCGCGAGCGCGCCGCTGGTCGCCGTGCTCGCCGCCGACACCGACTTCCACGAGCACCTGCCGCGGACCTTCGCCCACTTCCCCGGCGCGAAGGACGTCTTCGCCGACGACGAGGCGCGCGAGCAGGCGGCCCGGTTCAACGCGACGCTGCAGATCGGCTACTTCCTGGTCGGCGTCCGGGCGGCGGGTCTTGCCGCCGGCCCGATGGGTGGCTTCGACGCCGCTGCGCTCGACGCCGACCTGCTCGCCGGCACGACGCTGAGGTCGCTGCTGGTCGTCAACATCGGCCGCCCGGCCGAGAACGCCTGGTTCGACCGCCTGCCCCGCCTCGAGCACGACGAGGTCGTCCGCGAGGCCTGAGCCCGGTCGCCCTCAGCGGGCGGCGGGGGCCGTGGGGTCGAGGCCGAGCGAGTACGCCGTCTGGGCGAGCACGGTGCGGGCCAGCTCGGGGTCCTCGCCGAGCCGGTGGCCGTAGCTGGGGATCGCCTTCTCCAGCGCCGGACGCCACTCCTCGACCCGGTCGGGGAAGCAGCGCGCCATCACGTCGAGCATGATCGGCACGGCCGTGGACGCACCCGGCGAGGCCCCCAGCAGGCCGGCGATGCTGCCGTCGCCCGCGGCGATCACCTCGGTGCCGAACTGGAGCACCCCGCCCTGGCCGGGCACGTCCTTGATGACCTGGACGCGCTGACCGGCGGTGATCTTCTCCCAGTCCTCCGCCCGCGCGTCGGGGAAGAACGCCTGGAGCTCGCGCAGCTGGGACTTCTTCCCGGCCAGCAGCTGCTGGACCAGGTAGACGACCAGGCCGAGGTTGCGCAGGCCCGCCTGCAGCATCGGCCGCAGGTTGTGCAGCCGCACCGACCGGAGCAGGTCGAAGAGCGAGCCGTGCTTGAGGAAACGCGGGCTGAACCCGGCGTACGGCCCGAACATCAGGCTCGGGGCGCCGTCGACGACGCGGGTGTCGAGGTGCGGCACCGACATCGGCGGCGCGCCGACGGCGGCCTTGCCGTAGACCTTGGCCTGGTGCCGGGCGACGATCTCGGGGTTCGTGGTGCGCCAGAACTCGCCGCTGACCGGGAAGCCGCCGTACCCGCGGACCTCGTCGATCCCCGAGCGCTGCAGCAGCGTGAGGGCCTGGCCGCCGGCGCCGACGAAGACGAAGCGCGCGGTCGCGTCGAAGTCCTTGCCCGTGGCGTGCCAGCCGCCCTCGCTGCGACGGAGGCGGCGTACCTCGGTGCCGGTGTGCAGCCGCACGGCGCCGCTGTCGGCGAGGCCGGTGACGAGCTGGCGGGTCAGCGAGCCGAAGTCGACGTCGGTGCCACCGACCGCGCGGGTGGCGGCCACCGGCTCGCTGCGGTCGCGTCCGGCCATGAGCAGCGGCGCCCACTCGGCGATGACGTCGGGGTCGGAGGTGAACTCGATGCCCGCGAAGAGCGGGTGGGAGACGAGCTGCTCGTGGCGGCGGCGGAGGTACTCGACGTTCTCGGCGCCCCACACGAACGACAGGTGCGGCGTCGGGCGCACGAAGGTGGCCGGATCCGGGAGCGCGCCGCTCTCGACGAGGAAGGCCCACAGCTGGCGGGTGACCTGGAACTGCTCGTTGACCTCGATCGCCTTGCTGACGTCGACCGAGCCGTCAGGGCGCTCCGGGGAGTAGTTGAGCTCGCACAGCGCGGCGTGGCCGGTGCCGGCGTTGTTCCACGGGCCGGAGGACTCCTGGGCCAGCTCGTCGAGCCGCTCGACGATGCCGATCCGCCAGGTGGGCTCGACGTGGTGCAGCAGCGTGGCGAGCGTGGCGGACATGATCCCGCCGCCGACGAGCAGCGCGTCGTACGTCGTCGCCGGGCCCTCGCCGTCGGGCCGTCGGCCCGACGCGGGACCGCCGGTCGCGGCGGGGCGGGCTACATCGTTACCGTCGAGCTGCACGGGCCGTTCTCCTGATCGCTCAGCCAGGGATTGCTTGCCAACGACCCACTGTGACGGGCCCATATCCCACGGCCGTCAGTGCCCCGTCCGGGAGGGTCCGGAGCTGAGAGGTGCGACACACGAGCGGTGTCGGAGGCCCTCGCTAGGCTCCCCGGGCCGGCATCGGCACGGGTCCGGACGAGGAGGTGGGTACGTCGCGGCACGACCGTCCGGCACGGCGCACCGTCCTCGTGGCGGCCGGTTGCGCACTCGTCTCCGTCGGCGTCCTGCTGCTCGGCGGAGCCGGCGGCGAGGCCGCTGCCGGCCTGCCTGAGGCCGGCGGGACGGCCTGGTGGGTGACGGTCGCGGGACTGCTCGCCCAAGCGCTCGCCCTGTGCTGGAGCCGCGTGCACCCGCGGGCCGTGCTGCTCGCCGTCGGCCTGGTCCCGGTCGCCGCCGCGCTGGCCGGCGGCCGCGACGCGACCAGCCTGACCACCCTCGCCGTGGTCGTGGGGGTGTACGTCGCCGGCACGACACACCCGCTGCGCGGGCTCGTTCCGACGCTCGCAGCGGTCGCCGTGCTGATGACCGTGGCCGGGACGATCGCGGCGGTGGACGGTGGGCTCGAGCCCTGGCCGGCGCTCGGGGTGGCCGCCCTCCAGGCCACGAGCACGCTCGGGCTGGTGCTGCTCGTGACCAGCTGGGTGGCCGCGCTGCGCGAGAGCGGACGGGCCCGCGAGGACGAGCGGCGAGCGCTGGTGCGCGAGCACGAGGCGTTGGTGCAGGCCGCGCTGGACCGCGAGCGGACCGCGATGGCCCGCGAGCTGCACGACATCGCCGCGCACCACCTGTCCGGCATCGCGATCGCTGCCTCGGCGCTCGAGCGCCAGGTGGCCACCGACCCCGACGGCGCCCGGGAGGCGGCCCGGCAGGTGCGCCGCCAGAGCACGTCGGTGCTGCGCGACCTGCGCAGCCTGGTCGGGCTGCTCCGCGACCGGGACGGCGGTGGCGGTGCGCGGCCCGAGACGCTCGGCGGGATCGCCGACCTCGTGGCCGACGTGGTCGCCATCGGGCGGGAGGTCACGTGGACGGTCCGCGGCGACGCCTCGGCCGCGGACCGGGAGGTCGGACCGCTGGCCCAGCTGGCGGCGTACCGCGTGGTCCGGGAGGCGCTCGCCAACGCGGGCCGGCACGCGCCCGGCGCGGCCTGCACGGTCACGCTCGACGCGCGCGACCCGGCCGAGGTGACGCTGGTGGTCCGGAACGGGCCCGCGGTCGGGGAGCCGGACCCGGTGGCGGGTGGTGGGTTCGGGCTGGTCGGCATGCGCGAGCGGGCCGGGCTGACCGGCGCGCGGGTCGACGCCGGCCCGACCGGCGACGGCGGCTGGGAGGTGCGGCTGGTGCTGCCGCGCGAGAGGGAGGCCCCATGAGCGCCGCGAGCGTGCGTGTCGTGGTGGCCGACGACCAGGCGCTGGTCCGCGCCGGCCTCACGACCCTGCTCGGCGCCGAGCCCGACCTCGAGGTCGTCGGGGTGGCCGCCGACGGCCGCGAGGCGGTCGAGCTCGCGCGCCGGCTGCGGCCCGACGTGGTCTGCATGGACCTCCGGATGCCCGTCCTCGACGGGATCGCAGCGACCCGGGAGCTCGCCGGGCCCGGGGTCGAGGACCCCGTGCCGGTGCTGGTGCTGACGACGTTCGAGATCGACGACTACCTCTTCGGAGCGCTCGAGGCCGGCGCCGCGGGCTTCCAGCTCAAGGACGCCGAGCCGGAGGTGCTCGTCCGGGCGGTCCGGTCGGTGGCCGCGGGGAACGGCACCCTGCACGACAGCCTGACCAAGCGGGTCGTCGGCGAGGTGCTGGCCCGGCGCCGCGCGCAGCCGGTCACCGCCGCCCGGGGCACCGACCTGCTGACCGCGCGCGAGCTCGACATCGTGCTCCTGCTCGCCCAGGGGATGTCGAACGACGAGATCGCCCGCGAGCTCGTGCTCGAGGTCTCCACCGTCAAGTCCCACCTCGCCCGGGTCCTTCCCAAGCTCGGTGTCCGGTCGCGGCTCCAGGCCGCCGTCTGGGCCTACCAGAACCGGCTCGTGCGGCTGCCGGACTGAGTCGTCACCCGCCCACCCTCAGGCCCGAGACCTCCGCGCAATTGCGCGGTTGTGGCCGACCCCGGGACGGGCGGCGCAGGACCCGCCTCCATCGAAAGACGCAAGTGCGGGGTTGGTCCCTTCGGCGCTCGATGGCGAGGGCGTCGAATCCCTAGCGTCGACGGCATCCCATCCACCGACCTCGGGAGCCCCACGATGACCCGCACGACCACCCCCACGACGACCCGGCGACGCACGACGAGGACCACCCACACCCTGCTCGCGGCCGGCCTGCTGGCCGCCCTCCCCGCCTCGCTGCTCGCCGGTCCCACCGGCGCCGCGCCCGCCCCGGCGCCGGCACCGGCGCCAGCACCGGCACCGGCCACGACCGGCGAGGCGGGACGGGTCGCGGCCGTGCAGCGCCAGGTCGACCGCCTGGTCGAGAAGGCCGGCTTCCCGGGCGCGACGATCACCGTCCGCGGCAAGGACGGGAAGGTGCGGACCTACCGCGCCGGCGCGGGCGACCTGCGCACCGGCGCCCCGATGCCGAAGGACGGCCGGGTACGGATCGCCAGCAACACGAAGATGTTCACCGCCGTGCTCGTGCTGCAGCTGGTCGCCGAGGGCGATGTGGAGCTCGACGCGAGGGTCGAGAAGTACCTGCCCGGCTTCGTCCGTGGCCCCGGTGGCGACGGGCGCAGGATCACCGTCCGGCAGCTGCTCCAGCAGACCAGCGGCCTGCCCGACTACGACTCGATCGTCATCGACGGCGGCGACGACCTGCGCTCGATCGCGCACACCTACTTCGAGCCGCACGAGCTGGTCGACGCCGCCCTCGCCGAGCGCCGCCAGTTCGCGCCCGGGAAGGGCTGGGCCTACAGCAACACCAACTACGTCCTGCTCGGGCTGCTCGCCCAGCGCGTCACCGGCCGCCCGATCGGCGAGCTGGTGCAGCGCCGGATCATCGCCCCGCTCGGCCTGCGCGACACCTACTGGCCCAAGGCCGGCGAGCAGCGCATCCGCGGCACCCACCCGCACGGCTACCACGCCGACGAGCCGGGCGGCGAGTGGCACGACCTCACCCGGATCGACCCCTCGCTCGGCTGGGCGGCCGGCCAGCTGGTCTCGACCCCGCGCGACCTCGGCCGATTCATGGCCGCCCTGCTCGGCGGCGACCTGCTGCCGCCGGCCCAGCTCGCCGCGATGAAGCAGACCGTGGAGGCGCCCGACTTCGAGCTGGACCCGGCCTGGCGCTACGGCCTGGGCCTGGCCCGCCACACCCTGCCCTGCGGCGTACCGGGCTGGGGCCACGGCGGCGACATCCAGGGCTTCGAGACCCGCAACCTCGCGACCGGCGACGGTCGCTGGGCGGTCGTCACGGTCAACGCGCTGCCGACCGAGCTGTCGATGCTGGCGGCGGTGGGCAAGGCGGTCGAGATCGCGATCTGCCGCTCCTGACCCCACCCCGACCCCGCGGCCGGTGCCACCTGACACCGGCCGCGGGGCAGCGTGGCAGGAGTTGCCATTCAGCGGCCCGGGTGCTGGAAGTAGCGTCAGGCCCATGTCCGCGATGCTCGACGACGTCCTGGTGCTCGACCTCACCCGCGCCCTGGCCGGCCCCCACGCCGCGATGATGCTGGGCGACCTCGGCGCCCGCGTGATCAAGGTGGAGAGCCCGACCGGCGACGACACGCGTGGTTGGGGCCCGCCGTTCGTCGACCCCGAGGACGCCGACGAGACCGGGGCGTCGCGCGAGTCGACGTACTTCCTCTCGACCAACCGCAACAAGGAGTCGATCACCCTCGACCTCAAGGACCCCGCCGACCAGGACGTCCTGGCGCGGCTGGTCGCGCGGGCCGACGTGCTGATGGAGAACTTCCGCGTCGGCGTGCTCGACCGCCTCGGCTTCCCGGTCGAGCGGCTGCACGAGATCAACCCGCGGCTGATCGTCCTGCAGATCACCGGCTTCGGCCACGACGGGCCCGAGGCGAACCGCTCCGGCTTCGACCAGATCGCCCAGGGCGAGGGCGGCCTGATGTCGCTGACCGGCCTCAGCGAGCCGACGAAGGTCGGCGTGCCGATCGCGGACCTGCTTGCCGGCATGAACGGTGCATACGGCGTCGTCTCGGCGCTCTACGAGCGGGAGCGCACCGGCAAGGGCCGTGTCGTGCACACCTCGCTGCTCGCCGGCATGGTCGGCGTGCACGCCTTCCAGGGCACCAAGTGGACCGTCGCCAAGGAGGTCCCCGGCCTTGCGGGCGGGCACCACCCCTCCATCGCGCCGTACGGCATGTTCAGGTCCGCCACTGCTCCCGTGCAGATCGCGTGCGGCTCGGAGAAGCTGTGGCAGGCGTTCGCGAAGGAGTTCGGCATCGACCCCGCCGGCGAGGGCTTCGCGACCAACGCCGAGCGGGTGGCCAACCGCGACGCGCTCATCGAGACCGTCGAGGGCCTGCTCGCCGACATCGACGCCGAGACCGCGCTCGCGCGGCTCGACGCCGCGGGCGTGCCGGCCGGCAAGGTCCGCTCGCTCGACGACGTCTACTCCTGGGAGCAGACGCTCTCCCAGGGGCTCCTGCTCGACGTCGAGCACTCCACGCTCGGCGCGATCCAGCTCCCGGGCTCCCCGCTGCGGTTCGACGACAACGCCTACTCCGGCGGTCGCGAGCAGCACGTCGCCCCGCCCACCCTCGGCCAGCACAACGAGTCCGTCCGCGCCTGGCTCGACGAGGACTGAGCCCGCCCGGACTCCGTTGTCCACAGAATCGCGGCCGGTCCCGGGGTAGTCCGTGACGTTCGGCAGGGGTTTCGGCCCGATCCACCGGCCGAACGTCACGGACTGTCCGCGACGACCTCCTGCAGGACACGCGCGGCGGTGGCGTACCCAGAGGTGTCGTCGGCGGTGAAGCTCAGCCGGACGTACGCCGCCGCGGGCTCGGTCGGGAACCACTCGTCCCCCGGCGCGACCCACACCCCGCGCGCCTCGCACGCGGCGACGACCCGGCCCACGTCGGACCCGTCGGGCAGCCGGCACCACAGGTGCAGCCCACCGGTGGGCACGACCGCGACGTCGACCGCGGGGGCGTGCTCGCGCAGCGCGGCCACCAGCAGGTCGCGCCGCTCGCGCAGCCGCGGCCGGAGCCGGCGCAGGTGGGTCGTCCAGCCCGGGTCGGTGACGACCTCGAGCGCGGCCTGCTGCAGCACGCCGCTGACGTAGAGCGACTCCGCGCCCCGGTCGGCCAGCAGCCGCGCGCGGACCGGTCCGCGCGCGACCAGCGCGCCGACCCGCACGGCCGGCGACACGCTCTTGGTCAGCGATCGGACGTGCACGACGTGGCCGGCGTCGTCCTGGGCGGCCAGCGGACGCGGGTCGGCGTCGATGCCGAGGTCGTGCGCCCAGTCGTCCTCGACGAGGAACGCCCCGTGCCGCCGGACCACCTCCAGCACCGCGGCGGACCGCTCGGACGACCACTGCACGCCGGTCGGGTTCGCCCAGGTCGGCTGCACGTAGACGGCCCGCGCGCCGGTCGTCCGCAGCGCCCGGTCCAGCTCGCCGGGGTCGAGCCCGTCGGCGTCGCCGGTGACCGGCACGGGGCGCACGCCGGCCTGGGCGGCGGCGAGGACCGCACCCCAGTACGTCGGGGACTCGACCAGCAGCGGACCGCCCGCCGGCACGAGAGCCCGGAACACCGTCGTCAGTCCGCTCTGGGTGCCAGGCACGACCACCACGTCGGCGGGGGTCGGGGCGGGTCGATCGGCGGGTGTGGCTGCCGCGAGGTCGGCCGCGAACCACGCCCGCAGGTCCGCCAGCCCGGCCGCCGGCGGGCGGGTCGTGGCCGCCGAGCCGCGGGCGGCCCGGGCCAGCGCCGAGCGCACCAGCCGCTCCGGCAGCAGGCCCGGCTCCGGGTAGCCCGAGTGCAGCGCCACCGCGCCCTCCGGCGCCACCCGCATCGCACCGGCCACCCGGGGCAGCGTCGCCCGCGGGGCGCCGAGCGCACCGGTCTGCCAGCCGTGGTCCGGCGCCCGCAGCGACCGCGGCGCCCGCACGAACGTGCCGACCCCGGGCCGCGTCTCCACCAGGCCCTCGGCGGCCAACGTCCGCAGCGCCCTTTGCACCGTCACGGGGCTCGCCGCGTGCTCCACCACGAGCTCGCGGGTCGAGGGCAGTCGCGACCCGGGCACCGCCGACCGGATCCGGTCGCGCAGCACCTGGACGATCCGCGTACTGCTACCGTGATCCATGACGGACAACGGTAGCGCTACTCGGCCGACGAGCCGCCCGATACCCGCACCGCCGGCGGTCCCTGCCGCGGGCCTCGCCTGGGGCGCCCTCGGCGTCGCAGCCTTCTCGCTCACCGTGCCGCTCACCCGCGTCGCCGTCGGCGGGCTGTCCCCGCTGCTCATCGGCGCCGGGCGCGCGGTCGTCGCGGCCCTCCTCGCCGCCGCGGCCCTCGGCCTCGCCCGGGCCGCCCGGCCCGTAGGCCGGCAGTGGACGCGGCTCGCGGTCGTCGCAGGCGGGGTCGTCGTGGGGTTCCCCCTGCTGACGACGTACGCCCTGACCACCGTGCCGGCCTCGCACGGCGCCGTCGTCATCGCGCTGCTGCCCGCCGCGACGGCGGTCGTCGCCGTGCTGCGCACCGGGGAGTCGCCGACGCCGCGGTTCTGGGCGTTCTCCGCCGCGGGGGCGGTGGCGGCCGTCGGGTTCGCGACCGCCGGCGGCACCGGCGGCGGGCTGCACGTCGCGGACCTGCTGCTGCTCGGGGCGGTGCTGGCCGCGGCGGTGGGGTACGCCGAGGGCGGGCTGCTCAGCCGGGAGCTCGGCTCGTGGCAGACGGTGTCGTGGGCGCTGCTCGTGGCCGCGCCGCTCATGGTCGTGCTGACCGCCGTCGCCGTGGTGCGCCGGCCGCCGGAGGGCTCGCCGGCGGAGTGGGCGGCGTTCGGCTACCTGGCTGCGGTGAGCATGTTCCTCGGGTTCTTCGCGTGGTACCGCGGCCTCGCCTTCGGTCCGATGGCCCAGGTCAGCCAGGTGCAGCTCGTGCAGCCGGTGCTCAGCCTGCTGTGGGCCGCCCTGCTGCTCGGCGAGGCGGTCGGCTGGCGCACCGGCCTCGGCGCGGTGGCGGTCATCGCGTGCGCGGCCGGCGCGGTCCGTTCGCCGCTGCGGTCGACCTGACGACGGAGGGCCCGACCGCGGTCGCGGTCGGGCCCTCCGGGTGGAACAGGGTGGAGCGGGGTGCTCAGGTCGGTCGAGGTCAGCCGAGGTCGACGATCGCGGCGACCGGGCCGCCGCCGTCGGGGCCCTGGTGGGCGGCGGAGACCGACACGAAGACGGCCGGGTCGCCGGTGACCGCAGCGGTCACGCCACCGACGGTGGCCTTGATCTGGCGGTGCCAGTGCACGTCGGAGTCGTCGAGCATCGCGTTGCGGCGGCCGCGGACCTGGCCGTCGCCGGAGACCTCGCACTTGAGGAAGACGTTGACGAGCTTGCCGTCGAGGTCGGTGTGGTGCGGGCGCTCGGGCAGGTCGAGGCCGGCGCTCTTGATGGCCGCCCAGATGCCGTCCTGGTCCAGGGCGTCCTTCATGACCGAGTGGCCGATGCGGTAGCGGCCGCCGACGCCGGTCGCGTTGCCGACGACGACGATCTGGGCCTGGTCGAGCTCGACACCGGAGGAGCAGGAGGCGACCGCGGAGTAGAGGTCGCGGTTCTTCATGACGTCCTCGTCGGACGGCATGTCGATCTCGCCGAGCGCGACGGCGATGCCGAGGCCGGTGACGCCGTTGGAGAGGTCCATCGACTCGTGGGTGTGCTCGGTCCACACCTCCTTGCCGCGGCTGTGGGCGTCGCGGATGGTGTGGATCGTCAGCAGCGGGGTCTTGGTCTGGACGTAGTGGACGTCCTTGGGGTCGGAGATGCCGGCCCGCTCCATCGCGACCTTCACGCCGTCGGCGACCTTCTTGATCATCGCGACGTAGCCGATCTCCTCGGGGAGGATCGGCTCGCTCATCGCGAAGCCCACGGTCAGGCGCTGCTCCTGGCGGGTCGGGTCGTCCTCGGGGACATCGACGGTCGCGAAGATCGTGGCGTGGGGGCTGATGACACCATCGGTGCCACCCGACCACACGATCGGGACCTGCTTGACCTGGTCGGCCGGGGCGCCCTTCTCGACGAGCACCTCGCGGAAGGCGCGGTCGGCGATGATCCGCGTGTAGTCGTTGACACCGCCGTTGCCCTCGGTCTTGCCGATGATCGCGATGACGCGGTCGGCGGCGAAGACGCCCTCGTCGATGAGCTTGGCCAGCTCCGAGGCGTCGGCGACGGAGTGGATCGGGACCTTGCGGACCTCGATGGCAGAAGGCATGGGTCAGGCTTCCTTTCGGTCGGGGACGACGATCGTCCCGGCGGTGCGGTTGGCGGCCGCGACGATGGTGCCGAGGTCGGTGATGACGCCCGGCCGCCCGGAGTGCTCGACGAACCGGCAGACGGCGTCGACCTTCGGGCCCATGGAGCCACCGGCGAAGTGCCCGGCGGCGGCGTGCTCACGCATCTGGGTGAGCGTGACCTCGCCGACGTCCTCGGCCTCCGGGGTGCCGAAGTTGAGGACGGCGTGCGCCACGTCGGTGGCGATCACGAGCATGTCGACCTCGATGTCACGGGCGAGGAGTGCCGCGCCGAGGTCCTTGTCGATGACGGCCTCGACGCCGGTCAGCGACCCGTCGTCACGGCGCACGGTCGGGATGCCGCCGCCGCCGTTGGCGACCACGACGAAGCCGGCGTCGACCAGGGCGACGACCGCGGGGGCGTCGAGGACCTCGAGCGGCTCGGGCGAGGCGACGACACGTCGCCAGCCGCGCTCGCCGCGGTCCTCCCAGGTCTCGCCGTGCTCCGTCATCCGCTGCGCCTCGTCGGCGGGCAGGTAGCGGCCGACGGGCTTGCTGGGCTTGCTGAAGGCGGGGTCGTCGGCGTCGACACGGGTGCGGGTGACCAGGGCGGCGGCGGGGCGGCTGATGCCGCGCAGCGCGAGGGCGCGGTCGAGGGCGTTGACGAGGATGTCACCGATCGTGCCCTGCGTCTGCGCCCCGCACCAGTCGAGCGGGACCGGCGGGACGACGTGCGCGGCGACCTCGTTCTTGACCAGGAGGTTGCCGACCTGAGGGCCGTTGCCGTGGGTGACGATCACGTCGATGCCCTCGGCGACGAGGTCCGCGACGGCCTCCATGGCCTTCTCCGCGGCCGCGATCTGGTCCTCCGGGCGGGCCTTGCCGTCGGGCGACGTCATCGCGTTGCCGCCGAGCGCGAGGAGGATTCTCATGCAACGAACCTAGTGAGCGGCCTCACCTGCGTTCATCGTGCGGATCGGCCGAACCCGAGCACGAGCGATGTCAACTTGTGCCAGCGAGCTCCCGGGCCAGGGTGGCACCGACCGCGGTGGGCGTCCGCCCGGCCGTCGCGAGGAGCGCGGCGAGCGGGAGCGGGCCGGTCGGCAGGCCGTGGTCGTCGTAGTAGGCGAACATCGCCCGCAGCCACGTCCGCTCGCGGTCGTCGAGCCCGTCGCCGCGCCAGGCTCCGGGATCGGTACGCCGCGCGGTGACCGGGCGGCCGAGCACCTCGCTCGCCGCGGCGGCCACGTCGGCGACGGTCACGGTGGCCGGACCGCCGAGCTCGTAGGTCGCACCCTCGTGGCCGGGCTCGGTCAGCACCACGGCCGTGGCCGCCGCGACGTCGTCGAGGTCGACCAGGCCGAAGGGGGTGTCGACGGCGTACGGCACCTCGAGGTCGCCGCCGTCGGCGGGCAGGGCGCGGAGCGCGGCGACGAAGTTCTGCACGTAGGCGCAGGGCTGGAGGATCGTCCAGCGCAGGCCCGAGCGGCGCACCAGGTCCTCGGCGACCGCCTTGCCGAGGTGGTGCGGCATCGACGGCGCGTAGGGCGAGGCCACCGAGTGGTAGGCCAGCCGGCCGACCCCGGCCTCGTGCACGGCCGCGAGCACGGAGGCGACGTACGCCGGCTCGTCGGCGTAGAGGTTCGGCGCGATGACGTGGACGGCGTCGGCCCCCGAGAGCGCGGCCGGCAGGTCCTCGAACGCGGACCGGCCCAGGGGGCGTGCGGACACGCCACCCTGGGCCAGTGCCGCGACCACGGCGCGACCGGTCTTGCCGGTCCCGCCGAGGACGGCGACGTGCATCAGCGTTCCAGTCCTCGACTCAGAGGTGGTCGACCTCGGCGGAGGCCGCGCCCCCGGCGAGCGTCCCGTAGCCCGGGCCGCGGTCGAAGAACGCGTCCTCGACCTCGGGCGCCGGCCGGCCGGCCCGCTCCGCGGCGGTCGCCTCGGCGTCGTACGACAGCGTGTCGTCGTCGACCGAGCCGGTCAGCACCACGCCGTAGTCGGCGAGCGCCGCCTCGGTCGACACCTTGCGCCAACGCACGTCGCGGACGACGAGCTCCGGGTCGCGGTCGAGCGGGTTGCCCCAGCCGCCGCCACCGGTGGTGCGGATGCGGATGACCTCGCCGGCCTTGACCTCCTCGGCATCGGCCAGCGCGTCGACCTCGCGCTCGTTCGGGCCGCCCGCGTCGATGACGACCTGGAACGGCGTGCCGGCCTTGCCGCCCTTGACGCCCCAGCACGCCAGGATCGACCGGTCGGCGATCGACATGAAGTGGGCGTCCTTGAGCATCCGGATGTGCTTCTCGTAGCCGAGGCCGCCGCGGAACTGACCGGCGCCGCCGGAGTCCACCGCGAGGCTGAGGGACTCGACGATGAACGGGAAGCGGGACTCGGTGAACTCCGTCGGGAGGTTCCGGCTGTCCGGGACGACGTGGATGGTGTCCTCGCCGTCGGCGTAGTAGCGACCGCCGGAGCCGCCGCCGAGCACCTCGCGCATGAGGTACGGGCGGCCCTCGAGGTCCTCGCCGTAGACGCCGGTGTAGCGGATCGTCTCCTGGTCGGCCGGCATCTTGCCGTCGACCGCCTTGGCGATCACGCCGGCCAGCACGCCGAGCAGGCGGAGGATGACGAAGGTGCGGGCGTTGGTCGGCGCCGGGAAGATCGGCGTGAGCAGCGTGCCCTTCTCCGGGAAGCGCATCTCGATGAGCGGCACCACGCCCTCGTTGACGTCGAGCTCGGCCATCCGCTCGGGGGTGTCGGCGAGGTTGCGCAGGATCGGCGCGAGCCACTTCTTCAGGAAGACGCCGTCGGAGTAGTCACCGCAGTGGTTGATCGGGCCCTTGGCCTGCGGGGACGTGCCGGCGAAGTCGAGCACGAGGCGCTCGCCCTCGGGGTCGTCGGCCGCGGTGCGGGTCAGGGTGATCCGCTGCGTGTGCAGCTGCGGGTCGTCGACGCCGTCGTGCTCGGCGTAGTCCTCCCACGTCCACGTGCCGACCGGGATCTTGGAGAGGATCTCGCGGCGGTAGGTCTCGGTGGAGCGGTCGATGATCGCGTCGAAGCAGGCCTCGACGGTCTCGATGCCGTAGCGGTCGAACAGCTCGCCGAGGCGGCGGGCACCCATGAGGCAGGCCGAGCACTCGGCGTCGAGGTCCGCGGCCAGCGACTCGGGCATGCGCGAGTTGCGGGTCATGATCGCGAGCGCCGAGCGGTTCGGGACGCCGGCGTCCCACAGCTTGATCGGGGGGACCGCGAGGCCCTCCTCGTAGACGCTGGTGGCGTGCGAGGGCATCGAGCCCGGCACGGCGCCGCCGATGTCGTCGTGGTGGCCGAAGGCCTGGACGAACGCGACGACGCGACGGTCGCCCTCCGGGCCGGCGAAGACCGGCACGGTGACGCACAGGTCCGGGAGGTGGCCGATGCCGCCCTCGGACATGTAGACGTCGTTGTGGAAGAAGACGTCGCCCTCCTTCATCTCCTCCAGCGGGAAGTCGCGCGCCACGGGGTGCACGAGCGCCGAGTAGGAGCGACCGGTGAGCTTGCGCAGCTTGCGGTCGTGGATGCCCGCGCGGAAGTCGTGCGCGTCGCGGATCATCGGGCTGCGGCTGGTGCGCGCGATGGCCGTCTCGACCTCGTGCTCGACCGCGGCCAGGGAGCCCTGGACGATCTCGACGAGGACCGGGTCCGCGCTGCGGCCGGCGTCGTCGGTCAGCGCGCCGAAGGGGAACTGGGTCGGTGCCCGGCTGCTGCCGAGGTCCGGTGCCCCGGCGAAGGTGCCCGGGTGGGTGTCGGTGGTCATGCGTCGCTCCTCGTCACCACGATGTTGGCGTAGTCGTCGACCCGGGCGGTGAAGCCGGGGTGGATGGGCACGGTCGAGCCGAACTCCTCGATGATCACCGGGCCCACGAGCTCCTGCCCGGCGGGCAGGTCGGGGCGCCAGTACACCGGCGTGTCGACGTACCCGGCCTCGGCGTCGAAGCAGACCTGGCGGTTGCCGGTCGGCTGCGGCGCGGACTGGTCGCTGGAGGCCTTCGGGATCTCCGGGCGCTTGATCGGGCCGACGCCGGAGACGCGGAGGTTGACGACCTCGACCTGCTGGGTCGGGTCCTGCGCGAAGTCGTAGCCGTAGAGCGTGTGGTGCTCGGCGTGGAACCGGTCCGCGACGGTCTGCAGGGTCTCGGGGGTCAGCGGGCCGTCCGGCACCGCGACGCGGACCTCGAAGGCCTGGCCGAAGTAGCGGACGTCCGCGGTGCGCACGAAGACGTGCTGCTCGGGGGCGAAGCCCTCCTTGGCCAGCGCCGCGGCGGCGCGCTCGGCGAGCACGTCGTACTCCGCCTGGAGCGCGGTCGGGTCGAGGTCCTCGTGGAGGGCGACGTGGGTCTGCACGTAGTCGTTCTTGACGTCCACGGTCAGCAGGCCGAACGCCGACACGTTGCCCGGGTTCGGCGGGACCAGGACGGTCGGCACGCCGAGCACGTCCATGAGGCGGCACAGCAGCAGCGAGCCGGAGCCGCCGAAGGTGGTCAGCGTGAAGTCGCGGACGTCGAGGCCGCGCTTGACCGTGACCTGGCGCAGCGCGTTGGCCTGGTTCCACGCGGAGATCTCGAGGATGCCGGTGGCGCAGGCCTCCGGGGTGATCTCCAGCTTCGCCGCGAGCTCGCGGATCGCCGCGGACGCCGAGTCGACGTCCAGCGGGATCTCGCCGCCGAGCAGGTGCGGGGGGATCCGGCCCAGGAAGACGTGGGCGTCGGTGATGGTGACCTCGGTGCCGCCCTTGCGGTAGCAGATCGGGCCCGGGTCGGCGCCGGCGCTGTGCGGGCCGACCTTGAGGGTGCCCTCGGGCGAGAGCCAGGCGATCGAGCCGCCGCCCGCGCCGACGGTGACGACGTCGATCATGGGGATCTTCGAGGGGTAGACGCCGACGCTGCCCTCGGTGGTCAGCGTGGGCTCGCCGTCGATGACGACCGAGACGTCGGTCGAGGTGCCGCCGCCGTCGGAGGTGAGGACCTTGTCGAAGCCCGCGACCTTCGCGATGAGCGCGGCGCCGAGCGCGCCGGCCGCGGGGCCGGAGAGCACGGTGGTGATGGGCTGGTGCACGACCTCGTCGGCCGAGAGCACGCCGCCGTTGGACTTCATCACGTAGAACGGGATGGTCCGCCCGGACTGCGCGGCCAGGCGGTCCTTGATGTTGTTGACGTAGCGGGAGAGCTTCGGCTTCACCGCAGCGTCGACGAGGGTCGTCATCGAGCGCTCGTACTCGCGGTACTCGCGCAGCACCTCGCTCGAGATCGAGACGACCGCCTCGGGGTGCTCCTCGAGGAGGATCTCGCGCATCCGCTCCTCGTGGACGGGGTTGGCGTAGGCGTGCAGGAAGCAGACACCGAGGGTGTCGATGCCCTGCTGCTTGAACCAGCGGGCGACGGTGCGCGCGCCGTCCTCGTCGAACGGGCGGATCTCCGCGCCGGTGTGGTCGAGGCGGCCGCCGACCCCCTTGACCAGGTCACGGGGCACGATCCGGTCCGGCTTGACCCAGAAGTAGGAGTTGCCGTAGCCGTCCGGCACCGACTGGCGGGCGATCTCGAGCATCGCCTCGTAGCCCTCGGTGGTGATGAACCCCAGCGCGTCCACCTTGCCCTCGAGGAGCTGGTTGGTCGCGACCGTCGTGCCGTGGCTGACCGCGACGACGTCGTCGAAGCTCGCCCCGGCCAGGTCCAGCACCTTGTCGATGCCGGCCAGGAAGCCGTCCGCCGGGTTGCCCGGCGTGCTCGGCGTCTTGGTGGTGACCACCGCGCCGCTGTCCTCGTCGAAGGCCACGACATCGGTGAACGTGCCGCCGGTGTCGATGCCGATCCTCATCCGCCTCGCTGTCATGACGGACATTCAACTCGACCGACCCGGCCCGCACGATGTCGTGGTCTGCCGACAGAACGTCTGATCGTGGTCAGATCCTGCCAGCCCGCCTCGGCTGGTCGAGAAGCGAGCGCCGGCGAGCCCGGCCGCTGGTTGAGCAGGCGAGCGCCAGCGAGCCATGGCGAAACCCCCGCACCCACGCACGACTCTGGGCACGTCACCGGGTTTCGACACGCTCCGGCCTGGCGGCCCTCACTGCTCAACCAGCGGGGGCAGGGCTGCCCGGCGTTCCCAGTCGGTCAGGCGGGCGTCGAGCAGGGACGTCATGGCGGCGAGCTCACGCCACCGCTTCGGCTTCAGCGTGACGACGGGACGGCGGCGGAAGAGCACCAGCCACGAGCCGAGGATCTCGACGTCGAAGCTGCCCTCCGCCCAGCGGTCGAGGAGGTCCGGGGTGGCGATGGCGGCGACGTCGGACTCGTGCTCGGGGGGACACAGCACGACGAACCGCCGGTCGAAGCCGGGCAGCCGGGGCAGGCCGCGCTGCAGGTCGCGCAGGCCCCGGAAGCGGCGCACGCGGCGGCGGAGCCCCCGCCGGCGGAGGATCGCGACGTGCGGCAACGGGACCGCCGTGCGCACGGCGACGTACCCCCACGGCTCCCGCATCGCGCCGTTCTCGTCGCCGCCGCGCATCACCGTGGCCTGGCCGTGCTCGACGTGGCGGGTGCGGTGGTCGACGACGACGTCGCTGACCAGTCTGCGCTGCGGCTCGCCGAAGATCTGCACGAAGAAGGCGGTCGGCGGGAGGAGCTCGGCCTGGTCGCGATGGTGCTGGTAGGTCATCCCGTTGCGTTCGGCGAACGCCGTGAGCCGCCGTGACCGTCGGTCAGCGCTCCGGGACGCCCAGGACAGGCCCAGCCACACCAGGAGGCCCAGGACGACCGCGGCTGCGAGCGATCCCAGGACGACGGGATCACCGGCCGCCTCGCCGAGGCTGGTGTCGCTGCGCGCCGCCATCGCCGCGACCACCACGGCCGTCACCAGGACGACGCACGCGGCGACGAAGAGCGCCATCGACCGTGCGGACCGGGAGGACGAGCGACGCCGACGGTCCTGCGCTGCGGCGTCCCCCGGCCCGACCGGCTCGAGCGGCCCGCTCAGCGCCGTGGTGTCCAGGCTGCCGAGCGGGTCCCGCATGCGGTCATGCAACCACGGCGGACGTCACCGTCGCCTCGCGCCCTCACCGGGCCACCGGCGCCGCCCGGCTGAGCCTTCCCGGCGGCACTCCACGGCGGATGCCGACGCTTCGCGGCCTCCGCAACAGCCGCGAAGCGTCAGCATCCCAAGTTGACTTGGGATGCTGACGTCGCAGCGTGAGCGATTTCGAGCAGATCAACCAGCGGTGGGGCTGACGAGGGCCTCGACGGCCCGGGCGACCTCGAGCAGGCGCAGGTCGGCGCCGTGGGGGGCGACGAGCTGCACGCCGACGGGGAGGCCGTCGCGGGTGCGGCCGGCAGGGATGGAGATGGCCGGGCAGCCGGTGACGGTGATGAAGTACGCCGAGCGCATCCAGTCCAGGTAGGTCTCCATCGGCTTGCCGTTGATGGCCGAGGGGAACTCCTGGTCCGCCGGGAACGGCGGCACCTGCGAGACCGGCAGCACCAGCACGTCGTACGCCGTGAAGAACTCGCGCATCGTCTCCGACAGGGCCGTGCGCTGGGTGTAGGCACGGGCGACGTCGGCGCCGGTGAGGGACTCCCCCGCCCGGATGTTGTCGGCCAGCGAGGGCTTGAACGCCTCCGGGTGCTCCGCGAGCAGGGCGCCGAGCTTCGCCTGGAAGTGCCAGGCGCGCAGCGTGCGGAAGGTGTCCTCGGCGAGCCCGAGGTCGGGGTGCTCCCCCGCCACGCTGGCGCCTGCACCCGCGAGCGCGCGACCGGTCGCCTCGACGACGCCGGCGACCTCGTGGTCGACCTCGAAGGCGCCGCCGAGGTCGGTGCTCAGCGCGACGCGCAGCCCGCCGAGCGTGGCCGGCTGCGGGTCGGCGAAGGACGAGCCGGCGTCACCCAGGGCGTGCGGCGCCCGCGGGTCGGGGCCGGCCATGACGGACAGCAGCAGCGCCAGGTCGGCGACGTTGCGGGCCATCGGGCCGCCCACCGAGGTGGTCTCCCACTGGTTGTAGAGCGGCCACTCCGGCACCCGGCCGAGGCTCGGCCGCATGCCGACCACGCCGCAGAACGACGCGGGGTTGCGCAGCGAGCCGCCCATGTCCGAGCCGTCCGCGAGCGGCACCATGCCGGCGGCCAGCGCGCACGCCGCGCCGCCGGACGAGCCGCCCGCCGACCGCGAGGGGTCGACCGGGTTGAGCGTCGTGCCGAAGACCTTGTTGAACGTGTGCGACCCGGCCGCGAACTCCGGCACGTTGGTCTTGCCGACCGTCACCGCACCGGCGCGACGCACCCGCTCGACGATGAGCTCGTCGGCGTCGGGGACGTGGTCCGCGCGGAGCGTCGAGCCGTACGTCGTCCGCCACCCGCCCACGGCGTGGGTGTCCTTGAAGGCGAACGGCAGGCCGTGCAGCGGCCCGACCCGCTCGCCCCGGGCGAGCGCCTCGTCGGCGGCCGCGGCGCCCGCGCGGGCCCGCTCCTCGTCGAGGGAGACGACCGCGTTGAGCTGGGGGTTCCGCTCGGCGATCCGCTCGAGGTGGAGGTCGAGCAGCTCGCGCGCGGAGATCTCGCGCTCCCGGACGGCCGCGGCCATCGACCGCGCGGTGGAGTCGACCGAGACCGGGCTGGAGCTCATCGGCGACGGCCCAGCAGCCCGCCCACGACGACGCCGGCGAGCACCAGCGCACCACCGAGGGCGACCCCGGCGAGGAACGACTGGTCGCCACCGGCGGCCGCGCCGCGCGAGGCGGCGGGCGTGGCGGCGAAGACGGTCTGCTCGGCCGGCGCGGCGCCGGCCGCGGCCACCTCGCCGCCACCCGCGGCCGGGGCAGCAGCCGGAGCGGCCTCGGCGGGCAGGCCGTTGGCGATGACCTTCTCGACGTTGCCGAAGAACTCCGCAGCCATCCGGCGCGAGACGCTGGTGAGCATCCGCTGCCCGACGCCGCCGACCATCCCGCCGACGACCGCGTCCGCGTCGTAGGACAGCAGGGTCTGGTCGCCCTGCGCCTCGAAGCGCACGCCGACGGTCGCGTCGATCGTCCCCGGCGCGCCGGCGCCCTTGAGGCCCATGGTCAGCGACTCGTGCGGCTTCAGGTCCGAGAGCGTGCAGGCGCCCTGGTAGGTGCCCTTGATCGCGGCGACGCCGGCGGTGACCGTCATGGCGTACGCGTTCTCACCGGTGGTCTGGAGCTGCTCGCAGCCGGGGATGGTCGCGACCAGCACGCGCGGGTCCAGCAGTGCCTCCCACACCTTGTCGACGGGGGCGGCGATGGTGTTCTGGCCGGCGATCTTCATCAGTTCTCCTCAGGAGTCGTGGCGGCCACGGCGTGCTGCGCGCGGAGCTCGAAGAGCTCCGACGGCGAGATCGGCATGGCGGTGATGGGGAGCCCCTCGGCGTCCTCGATGGCAGCCGCGATCGCGGCCGACCCGGGGATGACGCCGGCCTCGCCGGCGCCCTTGATGCCCAGGGGGTTGAGCGGGGACGGGGTCTCGAGGTGGTCGACGTCGATCGCGTCCGGGACCTCGGTGACGTAGGGCATCAGGAAGTCCATGAAGGACGCGTTGAGCAGCTGGCCGGACTCGTCGTAGGCCATCTTCTCGTAGAGCGCCCCACCGATTCCCTGCGCGACGCCGCCGTGGATCTGGCCCTCGACGATCATCGGGTTGATGACGGTGCCGCAGTCGTGGACGACGGCGTACTTCAGGATCGTGATCTCTGCGGTGTCGGGGTCGGTCTCGACGATGACGGCGTGCATGCCGGAGGCGAAGGTCGAGCGGGTCGGGGAGTAGAAGTCCTTGCCCTCCAGGCCCGGCTCGTCACCCTCGGCGACCGGCGGCTTGGTCGCGTCGCCGACCGAGAACTGGGTGGCGGCCTTGGACGCCTCGTCGAAGGCGTAGCGCAGCGGGTTGGAGAGCACCGCGACCGTGCCGAGGTTGATGGAGGTGCCCGGGGACCCCTTGACCGACACGACCCCGTCGACGATCTGCAGGTCCTCGGGGTCCGCCTCGAGCGCGTCGGAGGCGATCCGCAGCGCCTTCTCCTTGGCCTTCTTGGCGGCCAGGTGGATCGCCGATCCGCTCATGACGGCGGCGCGGGAGGCGAAGGTGCCGACGGCGTACGCCATGCGGCGGGTGTCGCCGGTGGTGATCTCGACGTCCTCGAACGGCACGCCGAGCTCGTCGGCCACGATCTGCGCGAACGCGGTCTGGTGGCCCTGGCCCTGGCTGGTCAGACCGGTGGCGACCTTGACCTTGCCGGAGCTCTCGATGTTGACGTGCGCGCCCTCGTAGGGCCCGGCGCCGGTGCCCTCGACGTACGCCGCCAGGCCGATGCCGACCCGCCGGCCCTGCGCGGCCATCTCGGCGCGGTAGGACTCGAAGTCGTCCCAACCGACCAGCGCCTTGATCTTCTGCAGCATCGTCGGGAAGTCGCCGGAGTCGTAGATCGTCTCGCGACCGTCCTGGAAGACCAGGCCGTGGTCGTAGGGGAACTCGTCGGGCTGGATCAGGTTGACCTCGCGGACGTCGGCGCGGTCCTTGCCGAGGTACGCCGCGATCGCGTCCATCGTCCGTTCCATCACGAAGCAGCCCTGCGGCCGGCCGGCGCCGCGGTAGGGGGTGACGATGACGGTGTTGGTGTAGAGCGAGTCGAACGTCACCCGGTAGGGGCCGGTCTTGTAGGGCCCGACCAGCTGGGTCGAGGCGTTGATCGGGACGATCAGGCCGTACGGCGTGTAGGCGCCGTGGTCGTGCCAGAACCGCACGTCGAGCCCGAGCAGGCGGCCCTCGTCGTCGAAGCCGACGTCGACGTGGTGCAGCTGGGCGCGCTCGTGGGCCGAGGAGATGAAGTGCTCGCGACGGTCCTCGGTGAACTTCACCGGGCGACCGAGCCGCTGCGCTGCGAGCGAGACCAGCAGCTCCTCGGGCCAGGGGTGGTTGATCTTGACGCCGAAGCCGCCGCCCACGTCGGGGGTGATGACGTCGACCTGGAGCAGGTCGAGGCCGAGCTTGGCGGCGACCGCGGCGCGGACGCCGGTCGAGGTCTGGGTGGAGGTCCACACCTGGAGCCGGCCGTTGGCGGTGTCCCAGCGCGCGGTGACGCCGCGGCCCTCCATCGGCATGCAGGCGCTGCGCTCGATGTCGAGGTCCAACGACAGCGTGTGCGGGGCGGCCTTGATCGCGGCCTCCGCGTCGCCGTTGCTCTGCTCCGAGCGGGCGGCGATGTTGCCGGGGACGTCGTCGTGGACGAGGTTCTCCGCCGCCCGGGCGGCCTCGACGCCGACGACGGCGGGCAGCAGCTCGTACTCGACCGCGATCTGCGCGACGGCGTCCTCGGCGAGGTAGCGGTCGTCGGCGACGACCATCGCGATCGCCTCGCCGACGTAGTTGACCTCGTCGCGGGCCAGGGCGTACTGCGTGCGCCCGTGGGTCAGCGTCGGGTGCGGGATGAGCAGCGGCAGCGGCTCGGCCATCGCGCCCTCGAGGTCGTCGTAGGTCCACACCGCGTGGACGCCCTCGATGTCCAGCACCGGGTCGACGTCGATCGAGATGATGCGGGCGTGCGCGTGCGGGCTGCGCAGCACCGCGATGTGGAGCGCGTCGAGATCGATGTCGTCGACGTACTGCCCGCCGCCCCGCACCAGCCGGTCGTCCTCGACCCGCTGGACGGCCTCACCCATCAGCTTCGTGGTCATGCGCCCAGTCCCGTCGTCGATGCGTCGTCGTCGCGGGCGACCTCGGTCTCCCCGGTCGCCGCCTCGAGCCCGCCGTCGTCACCGTCCGGCGCGGGGGCGGAGGGGGTGTCGCCGCGGGCGATCTCCGCCGCGCGCTCGACGGCCTTGACGATGTTCTGGTAGCCGGTGCAGCGGCAGAGGTTGCCGGCGACCATCTCGCGGGCCTCCTCGTGCGTCGGGCACGGGTTCTCCTTGATGCCCGCCGTGACCGTGGTGAGGAAGCCCGGGGTGCAGAAGCCGCACTGCAGGCCGTGGCACTCGCGGAACGCCTGCTGGACCGGGTTGAGCGAGCCGTCGGGCTCGGCGAGGCCCTCGACGGTGGTGATCTCGCTGCCCTGAGCGGTGACCGCGAACATCAGGCAGCTGCGCACGGGCCGGCCGTCGACCAGCACGGTGCACGCGCCGCAGACGCCGTGCTCGCAGCCGACGTGCGTGCCGGTGAGGCCGCACTCGTGGCGCAGGGCGTCGGACAGCAGCCGGCGGGCGGGGACGGTGACCTCGTGGGTCACGCCGTTCACCTCGAGCCGGACGTCGTGGGTCCTCTCAGCGGTTCCTGCTGCGGTGTTCTCAGCCACGGTCACTCCTCCCGAGCGTGGTCGTGGGCCGCGGTCAGCACGCGCGCGGTCAGCACCTTGGCCAGGTGCGCGCGGTACGCCGCGGTGGCATGGATGTCGGTCTCCGGCTCGAGCTGCGCGAGGGCCGCCTCGGCGGCCCGGGCCAGCGCGGCCTCGTCGACGGAGCCGCCGAGCGCGTCGGTCAGGTCGACGACCGTCGGCACGTCGGAGACCGAGAGGTAGCCGGCGCGGGCCGAGGTGACCCGGCCGTCCTCGACGGCGACGACGGCGGCGACTCCGCACATCGCGTAGTCGCCGTGGCGGCGGGAGATCTCCTCGAAGGCCACGCCGGAGCCGGCGGGCAGCGCGGGGAAGAACGCCTCGACGGCGACCTCGTCGTGCGCCAGGCTCGACTCGAGCGGCGCGACGTAGAGCTCGTCGGCGGTGATCGTGCGGCGACCGCCCGAGCCGACGACGTCGACGCTGCCGCCGAGCAGCTGCAGGACCATCGGCATCTCGGCGGCGGCGTCGGCGTGGACGATCGAGCCGACGGTGGTGCCGCGGTTGCGGATGGTGGGGTGCGCGACGTTGGCCAGCGCGAGCGAGACGAGGGGCTGCACGCGGCGTACGTCGGCGGAGGCCAGGACGTCGGCGTGGCGGGCCAGGGCACCGATCCGGACGCCCGAGGCGTCGGCGGTGACGTGGTCGAGCCCGGGCAGGTGGTTGATGTCGACGATGAGCGCCGGAGCAGCCAGGCGCATCGACATCAGCGGCACGAGGCTCTGGCCACCGGCGAGCACCTTGGCGTCGGGGTGGCTGCCCAGGGCCTGGACCGCCTCCTCCAACGTCTCCGGACGGGCGTAGTCGAACGCCGTGGGTTTCACGAGGGGAGCCGGCCTTTCCGATTGCTGTTCCGAGAGGGGGCCCGGCGGGCCGGTCCGGGCGTGCTGCCCGGCCGGCCCGCCGGAGCCGTCAGTGCGTGTGCGTCACGTCGCTGGCGCGGACCTGCTCGCCGCGGGGGCGACCGACGTTCACCAGGTGGTAGAAGACGATGACCATGATCGTGCCGAGCGCGATGCCGCTGAGCTCGAAGTCGTCGCCGATCTTGAGGGTCACGTTGCCGATGCCGGCGATGAGGCCGGCGGCCAGCGGCACCATGTTGAGCGGGTTGCCGAAGTCGGTCCGGTTGTCCACCCAGATCTTGGCGCCGATGAGACCGATCATGCCGTAGAGCACCACGGTGATGCCGCCCAGGACCCCGCCGGGGATGGCGTTGAGGAGCACGCCGAACTTCGGGCAGAGGCCGAGGATGATCGCGACGAGGGCGGCCACGTAGTAGGCCGCGGTCGAGTAGACCCGGGTGGCCGACATGACGCCGATGTTCTCGGCGTACGTCGTGGTCGGGGACGCACCGAAGGCGCTGGCGAACGCCGTGGCGACACCGTCGGCGCCGAGCGCGCGGCCCATGTACGGGTCGAGGTCGTCGCCGGTCATCTCGGCGACGGCGCGGACGTGGCCGGTGTTCTCGGCGATGAGCGCGATCACGGCCGGGATGACCAGGAGCGCGAAGGTGAGCGAGAAGTCGGGCGCGTGGACCTTGCTGACGCCGTCGGCCAGGTCACCGGTGGGCAGGCCGAACCAGGCGGCGTCGCCGAGGCCGGTCAGGTTGATCCGGTCGCGGGTGACGACCTCACCGGTGCCGTCGGGCGAGGTGATCTGGCCGAAGATCGTGTCGGCCAGGAAGGACAGCACGTAGCCGAAGATCAGGGCCAGGAAGATCGAGATCCGCGACCAGAAGCCGGGGAACCGCACGGTGGCGACCACGACGAACGCGGCGGTCGCGAGCGCGATCCACTGGTCCTGGGGCCAGTAGGTGTTGGCCACGACCGGGGCCAGGTTGAAGCCGATCAGCATGACCACGGCGCCGGTGACGGCCGGCGGCAGGAGGCGCTTGAGGGCACCCGAGCCGAGGAAGTGCACGGCCACGCCGACGAGCGCCAGGATCACACCGGCGATGAGGATCGCGCCGGTCACGTCGGCGGAGTCGCCGCCCTGGGCGCGGATGGCGAAGACGCCGGACACGAACGAGCCGCTCGTGCCGAGGTAGCTGGGCACCTTGTTGTTGACGACCAGCAGGAACAGGATCGTGCAGACACCGGAGAACAGGATCGCGAGGTTCGCGTCCAGACCCATGATGAGCGGGAAGACGAACGTGGCGCCGAACATCGCCACCACGTGCTGGGCGCCGAGGCCGACGGTCTTCCCCCAGCTGAGCCGCTCCTGCGGCCCGACAGCCTCACCGGGCGCAGGATCGACCTGCGTCCACTTGAACATCGACATGCGGAAGTTCCCTTCGCCAGCGGTGGAACCGAGAGAGAGCGAGCCTATTGAGGCCCACACCACACCCTCACTGGCCAGTTCCGCCGAAAGGGTGCCGGGAACGTCGACAGATCATGCCTACGGCCTGGGGGCGGTCGTCTGCTCGGCTGGGTCTCAGCCGCCGACGACCTCCAGGACCTTGAGCGCGACGGCCACGTCGAGGCGCAGGTTGTGGTCGGAGGTGATCGGGCCCAGCAGCCGCTCCAGCTTGGTCACGCGGTAGCGGATGGTGTTGTAGTGGAAGAACTGCAGCCGCGCCGCCTCGGCGACGTTGAAGTTCGTCGACAGCAGCACCTGGAGCGTCTCGCGCAGGGCCGCCGCCTCCTCGCCCTGCCCGGCCAGCTCGCCGAGCACGTCGACCGCGAAGGCACGCAGCTCCACGTCGTCGGGGACCATCGCGATGAGCCGGTGCAGCCCGAGCTCGTCGAACCACGTCGTGGTCCCGCCGCCGCGCACCCGGCGTCCGACGGCCACCGCGCGGTAGGCCTGCGCGTAGCTCTCCGGCAGGCCGCGCACGTCGCTCGCGGCCCGCCCGACGCCGACCGAGAACGGTCGCCGGCCGCCGCCCTTGTCCCCCGCGACCGCCCGGACCAGGCGCATGACCACGTCCGAGCCGGGTTGGCTGCCGTCCGCCGGGAGGACCGTGACCACCTCGGAGCCGAAGTCGGCGACCGGGACCGACCGCGAGACCCCGCCCACGACCTGCCGCCAGGCGTCGGCGAACCGCTCCTGCCACTGCCGCTGCTCCTCGACCGTGCCGGACGGCTCGCCGGCCGGCTGCGGGTCCAGCTGCGCGACGACGACGATCGAGGGGCCGCCGAGGTCCCAGCCGAAGCCCGCGACGTGCTCGCGCACGAACTCCTCCGAGCCGGCCCGCCCGAGCAGCACGTCGCGCAGGAAGTCGCCGCGGTACTTGTTCTCCACCGCCGACACGGCCTGCTCCCGGCTGATCGAGAGGGCGACCGCGAGCCCGGCGCGCCGCAGCGCGACCGCCTCGACCGCGCTGAGCTCCCGCTCGACGATCAGCACGAGGTGCCCCAGCGGCTGCATCGGGGTGGCGACCGGGAGGCGGTGGACGCGCGCGCCGCCGGCGAGCAGGGTGCCCTGAGGGTCGAGCCGCTCGACGCGCACCCGGCCGGTGTGGTCGAGCAGGTCGCCGGCGGCCAGGTCGGCGCGACGGTCCTCGGAGAGCCGCGTGACCCGCTCCCGGCCGTCGGTGGTCGTGACCGCGGCGTCCGCGCGCAGGGCGGACGCGATGGCGTCGACGATCTGGCCGAGGTCGGCGTTGGCGAGCACCTGCTGGGCGAGGTCCTCGGCCAGGTCGTCGGGGTCGAGCGGCGCCGGCGCCGGATCCTGCTGCTGGTCCGGTTGCTGGTCCGACTGCTGGGTCGCGTCGTCCGTCGACACCGGTGGACCCGATGTCAACTTCTGTTCCCCGCCTCGGTCGGGGTTGGCAAGGCTCACCATTCGGCGCACCCTAGTTCATCCGTTAGCGTCCGAGAGGTGCCACTGTCGACCTCGCCCCGCACCCGCGTCGCCGGGGCCGGGACCGCCGCCCTCCGGCGCCGGTTGCACGAGGAGCCGGGCACCGGAGAGGTCGTCCACGCCGGGGCGTCCGCGATCTACGTCCGCCTCCGCGACCGGGTCGTCGGGGTGGCCGCACGCGGGGCCGTGCACGTGCCGGCGACCATCGCCACCGCGCTCAGCCGCCTGCCCGACGTCGCCGTCGGGGCTCCGGCCGAGGTCGCCGACGGTGCCCTCCACGTCGCCGGCCTGAGCGTGTCCGTCGACCGCCTTGTCCCCACCGACCTGCCTGCGCTCCCGCCGGAGGCCGCCGCCCGCCTCGAGGCGGTCGCGCCGGACCTCGGCCCCGCCCGCGACCAGCTGCCCGCCGCGGCGCTCGAGGCGCTCGCTGCCGGCGACCCCGACGCGGTCGCGTCCCTGCTCGGCCGCGGGGACGGCCTCACGCCGGTCGGCGACGACGTCGTGGCCGGGTGGCTCGTGGCCGCCCGCGGCGCCGGCCGCCCGCGCGACGCGGTCGCCGACGCCGTACGCCGTTCGGCCCGCCGCACCACCGCCCTGTCCGCGACCCTGCTGCTCGAGGCCGTCGAGGGCGGGTGCATCCCGGAGTTCCGGTCGCTGCTGCTGGCCCTCGCCACCGGTCGCGACGTCCCCGCCGCGGCCCACCGGCTGCTCGCCGTGGGCCACACCTCCGGCGCCGGGATGCTCCTCGGGACCACCCTCGCGCTCCGCAGCTGACCCGCTCCCTTCTTCCCACGACCACGTCCCCCGCCACATCCACCTCACACGGAGGAACCACTCGATGACAGTCGAGCACGTCGAGATCCGCGCCGGCGCGTACGCCGACAGCGTCGCCCTGCTGCAGGTCAGCCGCGACGTCGCCGCCACGCCGGGCGTCGTCGCCGCCCAGGTGGCGATGGCGACCGAGCTGAACCTGGAGGTGCTGGCCGGCATGGGCTTCACGCTCCCGCCGGCCTCCCCCAACGACATGGTGGTCGCGCTCCGCGTCGACGACGAGGGCGTCGTGCCCGCCGCGCTGGCCGCGGTCGACGCGGCCCTGGCCGCGGCCCGCAAGGGTGCCGCGGGCGGTGGCGGCACCACCCTCGCGGCGCCGCGCACGACCGGGTCTGCCCTGCGTCGCGCCGGCGGCGGGCTCGCGCTCGTCTCCGTCCCCGGCGCCTCGGCGCTGGTCGAGGCGATGGACGCCATCGACGCCGGCTCCGACGTCATGGTCTTCAGCGACAACGTGCCGGTCGAGCAGGAGCTGGCGATGAAGCGCATCGCCCGCGACCGCGGCCTGCTCGTGATGGGCCCGGACTGCGGCACCGCCGTCGTCGGCGGTGTGGGCCTCGGCTTCGCCAACACGACCGAGCCCGGCCGCGTCGGCATCGTCGCCGCGTCCGGCACCGGCTGCCAGCAGGTGCTCGCGCTGCTCGACCACGCCGGCGTCGGCGTCTCCGCCGCGCTCGGCGTCGGCGGGCGCGACCTGTCGTCCGCGATCGGCGGCATCTCCACGATGACCGCCCTGGACCGCCTCGACGCCGACCCGACGATCGAGCAGGTCATCGTGGTCTCCAAGCCGCCGGCCGCCGAGGTCGCCGCCGCGGTGGAGGAGTACGCCGCCGGGCTGGGCACGCCGGTCCGGTTCGCGCTGCTGGGCGCCGGCCAGCCCGACATCACCACCCAGGTCGAGCGCCTCCTGGCCGACCTCGGGGTAGCCGTGCCGGAGTGGCCCACGTGGGGCTCGCCCGCGACGTCGGTCGGCGGCTCCGCGCTGCGCGGCCTGTTCGTCGGCGGCACGCTCTGCGACGAGGCGATGCTCATCGCCGCGGAGTCCCTCGGCGGGATCCGCAGCAACATCCCGCTCTCCCCCGAGCTCGCCCTCGGCTCGGACCTGACCGCGCCGGGCCACCTGATGATCGACTTCGGCGACGACGGCCTCACCCGAGGCCGGGCGCACCCGATGATCGACCCGACGCTCCGCCTCGACCAGCTCACCAAGGTGGCGCAGGACCCCGAGACCGCCGTCGTGCTGCTCGACGTCGTCCTCGGCCACGGCGCCCAGGACGACCCGGCTGCCGACCTGGCGCCGGCCATCGCCGCGGCGCGAGCGGCACGCGACGTACCCGTCGTGGTCGCCTGCGTCGGCACCTCGGCCGACCCGCAGGGCCTCCAGCGCCAGGCGCAGGCGCTCGCCGACGCCGGCGCCGAGGTCCACCTGTCCAACGCCGCCGCCACCCGGCGCGCGCTCGCTCTCGTCCCCGGAGGCTCCCTGTGACCCAGTCCGCGACCCA
>NZ_JAANMS010000034.1 GCF_011250565.1 Nocardioides sp. IC4_145 | reverse complement strand
GCCGACCGGAGGGCCGAGGAGGGACAGGGCGAGCGAAGCGGCGCCGCCTGCCGCGAGCAGGCGGGAGAGTGCAGGACGCATGGAGGTCTCCTTCGGTGGGTGCGACGCGTCCCTTGGCAGGCAAGTACGTCGGCGTCCCGGCGTCATCGTCGAATTCGGCGATCCGGCACCGGGCGCCCGTGGTCGGCCCCCGCGTCCGGCGACACCTGCGGTCCGGGCCGGGCCGGACAGACCGGTCTGGACCTCCGGTCACCGAGGCGCGGGTCGGCGGCATCCTTCGTCGATGGAGTCGGGGGACGAATGGGCCAGCTGTCCGCAGTGCGGTCACGACGACCGGGTCGCGCCGCAATCGGTCGAGGCGGTGCTGGGCCGCCTGCTGCGGCAGAGGCTGCACTGCCGGGAGTGGGTGCCGGACCTGGAGGGCTGGTCCCAGCCCTGCGGGTGCCAGGACGACTTCCACGCCCCCTGATGCCTGTCCGTGCGCGCCGACGGGGCACGCTGCCGACCGTGGTCCGACCCGCGGCCGGGGCGGGTTGACCCACCCGGGGGAGGCCCACCACCCGTTCGGACGACGGGTTCGGGATCCGGCCGCGACGGGCCGCACACTCGGTCGGTGACCGCTCCCTGGACCCGGGCCCGACGCGGCCTCGCCGCCCTCGCGGCCGGCCTCCTGCTGCCCACCACCGTCGCCGCCACGGCCGTCGCCGACCAGCCTGCCCAGCCCGACCAGCCCGCTGCGGCCCGTCCGAGCACCGTCGTGTCGACGCCGACCGCCCGGGCGGCCTCGCTCACGGTCACGCCGTCGATCTACGTGGCCGGCCAGGCGGTCCGCTTCCGCGGCAACGTCGGCAGGCCGGGGCGCCGCACGGTCCACCTGCAGTCGCACATGAACCGCCCGGGCGACCGGTGGCTCGACGTGCCGGACTCGACGTTCCGCACGTCGGCGGACGGCAGCTTCGACTTCAGGTTCACGGCGCCCTCGATGTTCGGCATCAGCTACCGCGTCGCCGGGGGAGGGGCGGTCACCCGGGGCCGGCTGTTCAACGCGCGCCCGCAGGAGATCACCCTCACCCTCCGGGGCGCCGACGCCGACTCGCCGTTCCACGCGGTCGCGCCGCTCCTGCCGTTCACGGTGGTCGCCGACACCACCCCGGCGGTCCGCTCCGCGCTCGGCACCCCGCCGCCGATCCCCGGCCGGACGGTCCTGCTCCAGGAGCGGGCCGACGGCGACCGCTGGCGCACCATCGACCGGGGCGTCACCGACAGCGCCGGGCACGCGACGTTCCGCGTGGCGGCGCCGGTGCTCGGTCACCGCGTGCTGCGCGCGCGGCAGGAGCGTTGGACCCGCGGCGGCAGCAAGATCGGCTGGTACGCCTCGTTCCCGGCGTACTTCTCCGTGCTCGGCCTCGGCAAGGAGCAGGCGCCCACCTCGACGCCGGCCCGCGCAGCAGCGCCGCGACCGGTGCCGACGTCCCCGACGACCACGCAGCGGAGCGCCGTGCGGCCGACCGCCGGCGAGCGCTACCGCTGGGGGACGACGCTCTTCGACTTCGCCTGGGAGCGCGGCCAGGACCTCACCTCGCCGCCGTCCAAGGGCACCCGCCCGCGCGGCACCTGGCTGGACACCTCCGACGGCACCGGCCGCGCGACCCCGTTCAACGGCGGACTCGTGCTGCAGAGCAAGCTGCGCCACGCCGGCGACGGTGACCGGGGCACGACCGCCGCGACCATGCGGGGCAACGCCCGGGCTACGGGCCGGTGGGAGTTCCGGCTCCAGGGCCACGCCTGGGAGGCCGGCCCGCGGCCGTTCCGCTTCCGCCTCGACCTGGTCCCCGTCGGCACCCGCGCGACCGCCTGCCCGGCGGACGCGGTGGTCGTCGCCGACGTCGTCATGGGGCAGCCGGGGGTCCGCATCGGCGTGCGTTCGCAGGCCGCGAAGGCCGTCTGGCAGCGCAGCCTGGGCGGCCTCCGGCTGGCCGAGTCGCCCTTCAACATGGCGGTCGAGGTCGGTCCGAAGCACACCACGTGGTTCGTCGACGGCAAGCCGGTCGGCACCGTGAAGGGCCGGTCGGCCCACCTCGGCAGGGCGCTGGTCCCGCGCCTCAGCCTGGTGGGCTCCGACCGCGAGATGAACGGCGCCCAGGTCGACTCCGACTGGCAGCGCGGCTGGTCGCTGGCCCGTGGGAAGCAGGTCACGTCCGGTCCGGCGCTCACCCGTCGGGCGTACTCCGGCTGCTGACCCGCCCGGATCGGGTCAGGCGCCCGGGACGATCCGCAGGTCGCGCACGGCACCGCCGTCGAGGGCGGCGAGCGCCTCCTGGTAGGCCGCGGAGTCGTGCGCGGCGATCGCGGCCTCGACCGACGGGAACTCGATGAGCACCGTGCGGGTCTCCTGGCCGGCCTCGTAGACCTGCTCGGGCAGCCCCCGCGCGAGGAACCTGCCGCCTGCCCCGATGAGCGCCGGGCCGGCGAGCACGGCGTACGCCTCGAGCTTCGCGGTGTCGGTGACCTCGACGTACGTGCTGATCCAGTAGGCGGTCATGACCGCGATCGTGCCACGCGTCCCGGGCCCGGCGAGCGATGCCCCGTCGTTACGGTGACCCCATGACCGACGCGCTCACCGACGAGGAGCTGGCGTTCCTGCAGTCGATGTTCGACCTGGCCCGGGAGGGCGACCCGGTGCTGCTCGACCACGTCGACGCCGGGCTGCCGGTGGACCTCACCAACAGCGCGGGCGACACGCTCCTGGTCCTCGCCGCCTACCACGCCCACGCCCACCTCGTCGCCGGCCTGCTCGAGCGCGGGGCCGACCACGCCCGCGTCAACGACCGCGGCCAGACGGCGCTCGGGGCGGCGGTCTTCCGCAAGCAGACCGACACCGTGGTGCGGCTGCTCGACGCCGGCGCCGACCCCGCCCTCGGCCGGCAGTCCGGCCTCGCGGTGGCCGAGGTCTTCGAGCTCCCCGAGATGACTGTCCTCCTCCGGGAGCGACGCGCGTGACCGTCACCCGCTCGCTGCTGCTCTTCGCGCTCGCCGCCGTCGCCGAGATCGGTGGCGCGTGGCTGGTCTGGCAGGGCGTCCGCGAGCACCGCGGCTGGCTCTGGATCGGCGCCGGCATCGTCGCGCTCGGCGCCTACGGCTTCGTCGCGACGCTCCAGCCGGACGCGAACTTCGGCCGGATCCTCGCGGCGTACGGCGGGGTGTTCGTCGCCGGCTCGCTTGCCTGGGGGATGGTCGCCGACGGCTTCCGACCGGACCGGTACGACGTCGCCGGCGCCCTCATCTGCCTGGTCGGCGTGGCGGTGATCATGTACTCCCCACGCGGCGCGTGAGCGCCCCGCACCACGAGGTCGTCCCCGCCGACCGGCCCGACACCTGGCTGGTCCGCCGGGACGGCCGCGACCAGTCCCACGTCGACCTCGCGGACCCCACCCACCTGGCCTTCGACTACGTCCGCCGCCTCGGCGACGTCGTCGACCTGCACCGACCCGCCGGTGAGCCCACCCGCGTCGTCCACGTCGGCGGCGCCGGCCTCACGCTCCCGCGGTACGTCGCCGCCACCCGGCCGGGCTCCTGGCAGGTCGTCCTCGAGCCCGACGAGGCGCTCACCGCGAGCGTGCGCGAGCTGCTGCCGCTGCCGCGCCGCAGCGGCATCCGCGTCCGGCCGGTCGACGGCCGCACCGGCATGGCCGCGCTCCGCGACGACTGCGCCGACCTCGTGGTCCTCGACGCGTACGACGACGGGCAGGTGCCCGCGGAGCTGGTGACCACCGCGTTCTTCGCCGACGTCGGGCGGGTGCTGGCCCCGGGCGGGTGGTTCCTGCTGAACCTCAGCGACCGGGCGCCGTTCGGCGCCACCCGCGATGCGGTCGCCGGCCTGCGCACGGTCTTCGCGCGCACGCTGGTCGCGGCCGAGCCGGCCACCCTGCGGGCCCGCAGGGCCGGCAACCTCACCGTCGTCGCCGGGCCGGACGACTCGCTGGCCGACGCGCTGGCCGCCCGCGCGGCCGGCGGGGCGCTCGCTGCGCGGGTGCTCGGCCACGACCGGGTGAGTGACTCGTTCGGCGGCGGACGGGGTACCTGAGGGCCATGAAGATCATGAGGTCGGCCGCCCTGCTGGGTGTCGCCAAGAAGGTGTACGACGAGGCCCGCAAGCCCCACAACCAGGCGAAGATCAAGTCGGCGGTGGACCAGGTCAAGGCCCGCCGGTCCGGCACCGGCAAGAAGCACTAGTCCCGCAAGGTTCCTCCCGACGCGGACGAGGCCGTCCCCCGAGCGGGGACGGCCTCGTCGTGCGTGCGGGTCGTGCTGAGGAGGTCGGTGCGTCAGTTGCCGCTGCGCTGGGGACCTGCCCACATCAGCCGGACGACGTACAGCATGAGAGCTCGCTTCACGGGTGTTCCTTCTTCTCGACGAGCGGTCCGGTGTCGGCCGCGCTGTGCCGACGTGAAGTGCCCGGCGCCTCGGGCCGAGAACCTCACCCGGAGGGGCGACCGGTGCTCGTGGGTCGCCTGGGGTACCGCCCGGCCATGACCGACTCCAGCAACGAGCCCAGCACCGACCCGTCCTACGGCCACGACCAGGACGCGGAGCCGCCCCTCACCGCACCGGGGCTCGACGGCCCCACCGGTGTCGACGAGCCCGCCACGGACGGGGCCGCCGAGGGCGGCAACCCCGACGCGGAGGACCAGGACGCCGAGCCGTCGAAGAACGCCCTGGAGAGCTGAGCCGGTGTTCTTCTTCTTCAGCAACCGCCTCGGCTGCGCCGGGTCGATCCTGGTGTCGCTGGTGATCACGGCGGTCCTCGTCGCCGTGCTCATGCTCCTCTGAGCCGTGGACCGCTGGAGCGACGACATGGTCGCCGGCGGCATCGCGCTGGCGGTCGCGCTGGCGGTCATCGTGCTGTCGCGGCTCGCCGCGACGCTGCTCGGGCGCCGCTGGCAGCCCGCCGCGCACCTGCACCGCGTCGTGCGGATCCCGTTCCGCGTGCTGGTCGTCGTCCTGGCACTGCGACCCGTGCTGAACCGGGTCGAGCGCTCGCAGGACGCCGACTGGGGCTGGCTGCACCAGGTCGAGGAGGTGCTCACGATCGCGGCCGTGGGCTGGCTGCTCACCGCCGCCGTCCTCTTCGTCGAGGACGTCAGCCTGCGGCGCAACCGCACCGACGTCCCGGACAACCGCCACGCGCGTCGGCTGCGCACCCAGGTCCTCATCATCCGCCGGCTCACCATCGCCGCCGGCGTCGTCATCGTCACCGGAGCGGTGCTGCTCAGCTTCCCCGGGGTCGAGGCCGTCGGCGCGAGCGTGCTGGCCTCGGCCGGTCTGTTGAGCGTGGTCGCCGCCGTCGCGGCGCAGAGCACCCTGAGCAACGTCTTCGCCGGGCTGCAGCTGGCCTTCAGCGACGCGGTGCGCATCGACGACGTGGTCATCGTCGACGAGGAGTGGGGCTGGATCGAGGAGATCACGCTCAGCTACGTCGTCGTCCGCGCCTGGGACGATCGGCGGCTGGTGCTGCCGTGCACGTACTTCACGAGCACGCCGTTCCAGAACTGGACCCGCCACAGCTCAGAGCTGCTGGGCGCGGTCGAGCTCGACGTCGACTGGCGCGTCGACGTCGCCGGCATGCGCGAGGAGCTGGACCGGGTGCTCGACCGCACCGACCTGTGGGACGGGCGCGTGAAGGTGCTCCAGGTGACCGACGCCGTCGGGGGCTGGGTGCGCGTGCGGGTGCTGGTGACCGCCGCCGACGCGCCACGCCTGTTCGACCTGCGGTGCTTCGTCCGTGAGCAGCTGGTCGCCTGGGTCCGCGAGCACGAGGACGCCGGCCTCCCGCGCCAGCGCGTCGAGCTCGTCGACCGCGTCGCACCGGCCGCCGGCGCGCCTGACACCGACCGGGACGACCGCTCTTCGGGGCTGTTCCACGGCGACGAGGCGGCCGACGCCCGCGCCGAGCGGCGCGGGGGCCGCCTCCGGGACGAGCCACTCGGCGACGCCGGTGACTCGGCCGGTGACTCGGCCGCCGACGGCTGAGCACCGGCTGCGTGACGACTGCGTGCCTGGGTAGTCCGTGACGTCCGGCAGGCGGATCGGCCCGATCGCCCTGCGGAACGTCACGGACTACGCCGCCGCCGGTCCCGCGCCTGTGGAGAGATCGGCCGAGGCGGCGTCTGCGGCGGGCTAGGCGAGGTCGGGGTGGGCGCGGCCGGCGACGAGCGGGAGGTCGAGGTAGGTCCGGATGCCGGGCGGAGCGGCGACGACGTACGGGATCGAGTTGACGCAGTGGGCCGCGGTGGCGACGACGCCGGGGTTGCGGACCAGCCCGGCGGCGACCGAGTCGGGCTGCCAGCCCTTGATCGTGACGTACGCCGGCGGGTCGCCCTGCACCTCGACCTCGAACCGCTCGCCCTCGGGGCCGAACGACCACGGCGGGTCGAGGTGTTCCTCGCCCATGAGCCAGTTGACGGCGACCCGCACGACGACCCGGTCGCCGACGACCGCCTCCCACACGAACCGCTGACCCGCGACGCGGCCGGGCTCGATGGTGCCGATGGGGGAGTCGATCGGCGCTGTCGCGACCGCGATCTCCTGGGAGGTGCGGAGCTCGGCGTCCGCGCTGAAGCCGAGCGCGTCCAGGCACATCCGCACCGACTGGCGGAAGCCGCCGGAGAGCAGCTTCAGCATCGGCCCGCCCATCGCCTCCTCGGGCAGTCCGCCGAACATCATGATGTGCCGCACGACGTCGGGGGCGTCGTAGGTGCGGATGTCGGAGAACTCCTCGCCCCGCACGAACGTCACCGCCGACGAGAGCGCCGAGAACATCAGCGGGTGCAGCTCGGTGATCCCGCCGGGGTTGATGCCCGTGCCGTGCAGGGTCGTGCCGCCCTCCTCGCACGCGGCGGCGAGCGGTGCGCGGTCGCGCTCGGAGGGGTAGAACCAGCCGACCGGCGTGACGACGTTCTTGCCCGACCGCAGCAGCGCGGCGACGTCGTCGCGGTCGGGGACGAGCGGCGCGTAGAGGACGCAGTCGGCGTCCATCGCGAGGACCTCCTCCTTGCTGGAGGTCGCGCGTTGGCCGAGGGGCTCGCGCCCGAGGAGCTCGCCGACGTCGCGGCCGTGCTTGTCCGCGGAGTGCACCCAGCACCCGACGAGCTCGAGGTCGGGGTGGAGCAGCAGGGTCTCGATCGCGGCCCGGCCGACGCCGCCGGTGGCCCACTGGATGACGCGCATGGGCGCCACTGTGACGGGTAGAACGTGTTCTCGTCCAGGGGCGGCGACCGGGCCGACCTCGCCGGCGGGACCGTCGGCCTCCCGCAGATCGAGCGCGCGCGGACGTCGTGCGCCGCTAGGTTCGCGGTCGTGACCAGCGCTGAGCACGAGGAACGCGACCAGGCCTACGACCAGGCCCGCGAGCAGGACGACGCCGAGCTGCGAGCAGCCCTGACGCGGGTGCTGGGGCAGCTCGTCCGCGAGGAGCCCGCCGCCCGGCGCGGCGACGACCTGATGCCGGTCCTCGACGCGCACCTCGGGGTCACGGCAGACACGCTCCCGGTGGTGGTGGAGCCGGTGCCGGCCCACCGGTGGGCCGACACCGACATCGCGCTGGCGGCGGTCGCCGCGCGCGACCCCGCGGCACGGCTGGTGGGGGTCGGGGGCGGCGACCAGCGCCACCACAGCTCGCTGGGTGACCTGATGGCCCACGCGGAGTGGGGCCGCTTCCGCACCGGCCAGGTCGACCGGCTCAACGTGGCCACCGGGCCCGACACGGAGCGGGCCACGGTCGCGTTCGGCATGCACCTGTTCCACCACGACGGCTCGCCGGTGGTCGTCCTCCAGCGGACCGGCAACCCGCAGCACGGCTCGGAGCCTCGCCTGGAGGTCCTGGGCGCGGAGCCTGACGCGGTCACCTCGCTGCTGTCGGAGCTCCGGGAGCAGGCGATGCGCCACAGCGTCCTGTGGCGCCAGGTGGTCAGCTTCAGCGGCAGTCCCTACGAGCGGTCGCTGTCGGGCGTGACGTTCCACCACCGGCCGCTGGTGCCGGCCGAGCACGTCGTCCTGCCCGAAGGCACGCTGGAGCAGGTGCGTGCCCACGTCGTCGGCCTGGCCGAGCACCGCGACCGCCTGCTGGCGAAGGGCCAGCACCTGAAGCGGGGCGTGCTGCTCTACGGCCCGCCCGGCACGGGCAAGACCCACACCGTGCGCCACCTGGTGGGGGCGACGTCGGACACCACCGTGGTGCTGCTGAGCGGCACCCAGATGGTGCACGTCGCCGCGGCGGCCCAGATCGCCCGCGCCCATCAGCCCGCGATCGTCGTGATCGAGGACTGCGACCTCATCGCCGAGGACCGCGACCACCACTACGGCGGCGGCCCGTCCCCGATGCTCTTCACCCTGCTGGACGCCATGGACGGGCTCGACGCCGATGCTGACGTCGTCTTCCTGCTCACCACCAACCGCGCCGAGGCACTGGAGAGGGCGCTGGCCCAGCGTCCCGGTCGGGTGGACCTGGCCGTCGAGGTCCCCCTGCCGGACGAACCGGCACGCCGGGCGCTGATCGAGCTCTACGGCACCCAGGTGGGCTTCAGCCCCGAAGCCGTGGCGCGCGCCGCGCGCGACTCCGCCGGCACCACGGCGTCGTACGCCAAGGAGCTGGTACGCCGGGCGGTGCTCCTGGCGGCGGTCGACGAGCGCGAGCCCGGCGACGAGGACCTCGTCGCCGCCAGCGCCGCGCTGCAGTCCGACTCGGCGGCGCTCACGCGCGCGCTGCTCGGCTCGACCGACCCGGCGCCTAGAGGGAGGTCATGACCCCGACCGATTCGGGCCGGAAGCCGGGGAACACCTTCGCGGTGGACGCGCCAAACCGGGTGGAGACCACCTCGGCGAGCACGCTGCGGTAGTCGGTGGTCACCAGCAGGTCGGCGTCGAGGGTGCCTGCGAGGCCCGGCCAGGTGCCGTAGTACCGGCCGCCCTTGACCCCCGCGCCCGCCAGCAGCATGACGTTGCCGTAGCCGTGGTCGAGGCCGGTGCTGTCGTTCTCGACGACCCGGCGGCCGAACTCGCTGATCGTCACCAGCGTGACCTTGGAGGCGAGCCCGCCGAGGTCGGCGAAGAACGCGGCGATCGAGGCGGCGAGGTCCTCGGCGTTGCGCTTCATCCGGCCCCACTCGAGCGTGCCGAGGTCGGAGTGCATGTCCCAGTCGCCCTGGTCGACGGTGACGACCTCGACGCCGACGTCCCCGCGCACCACGCGGGCGACCTCGGCGAGCGCGCGGCCCAGGTCGCTGCGGGGGTACGACGCGGCACGGTCGGGTGTCTCGCGTGCGGGTCCGAAGGACTTCACCGCCGAGAACGCCGAGCCGACGGCGCGGCCGAGCGGCCCGGACTCGCCGTCCCAGAGGGTGTGCAGCGAGCGGACGCGGCCGCCCTTGGTGTCCCACTTGTCGTCGCCGGGGATGGAGACCGCGTCGACGGACCCGGTCGACATGACCGGCTCGACGCCGTACAGGCTCGCGGGGAGCACGCCCCCGCCGAGGTTGACCGCCTGCAGTGGCGAGCGGTTCGCGTCGGTGCCGATCAGCCGGTTGAGCCAGCCCTGGCGGGCGGCGGACCCGGGGTTGGCGTCCTCGACCTCCTCCATGGCGGCGAAGTGCGAGCGGTTCGGCGCGTGCAGCCCGGTGGCGTGCACCGCGGCGAGGCGGCCCGAGCGCCACAGCGGCAGGAGCGGCGCGAGGTTCGGGTGCAGCCCGAACATGTCGTCCTTGGCGACCAGGCTGGCGGCCGGCACGGCGATCCGCGGCCGGGCCTCGTAGTAGACGGGGTCGCCGTGGGGGACGACCAACGAGAGCCCGTCGGCGGCGCCGCGCAGGGACAGCACGACCAGCACCGAGTCGGCGCTCGCGGCGCGGGCGGGCGAGGCGGTGACGACGGCGGAGCCGATCGCGGTGGCGGTTCCGGCGAGGGCCAGCGCGCCACCGAGCAGGCCGCGGCGGGAGACGCGGGCGAACTCCTCGCAGCAGGCACCGGAGGCGGCGGGGGAGCCGGGCAGGGCAGCAGAGGTCATGGCGGTCACCGGGTGAAGTGGGCGGGGGAGTCGAGGACGGTGCCGAGCAGGCGGTGGAAGTCCCACTTGATGATCGGGTGGTCGGCGCTCACCACGTCGCCGGGCGCGACGTCGCACATCTCGCAGCACGCGCGGAGCAGGGTGGCGGTGGAACGTCGGTGCAGCAGCTGCTGGCTGAGGTGGTCGACGAACAGGTCGAAGCGGATCCTCTTGCGCGGCAGCCACTGCCTCGGGGTGCGGTAGGTGATGCCCTTCGAGGGCCACCAGCCGCCGGCCATCGCCCAGTGCAGGTCCATCGAGGCCAGCACGCGCGACGGCGAGGACCAGGACTCGCTGTCGATCGGCTGCCCGTCGGGGCGCGGCCAGGAGAACGGGCTCGTGCCGAGGTTGCCGACCTGCCACAGCATCGCCTTGACGGCGTGCTCGTCACCCGCGCGACCGGCGGGCGGACGCGCGAGCTCGGCGCGGAGCACCCGGTACGTCGCGACCAGGTCCTCGCCCGGGTCGCGCACCTTGCTGCCGACCGACGCCTTGAACTCGGGGCTCGCGACCAGCGCGCGAAGCACGGGTCGGATCTCGGTGTCCGCGTCGAGGTAGACCTTCGCGAGCCGGTCCACCAGGGCCTGCGGCGGGTCGTCGCGGACGAACTTCACCGCGAGCCGGCGCGCGACGCGCTGCGCGGTCGCCGGGTGGTGGGCGAGGTAGGAGAGGTAGCGGCGCACGACGGGGCGGCCGTCCCGCTCGGCGTTCGGGTCGCGGAACCCCATGACCTCCACCGGCCCGGTCCAGTGGTCACGCGGGGAGTACGACGCCTCCCAGCTGTCCCACAGGTCGACGCGGAAGCCGGTGAGGATCCGCGCCGACGCCTTCACGTCGTCCTCGGAGTACTGCCCGCGACCGACGGTGTGCAGCTCGAGCAGCTCGCGGCCGAGGTTCTCGTTCGGGTGCCGCGCGGTCGAGACGGCGTTGTCGAGGAAGATCCCCATCGCCGGGTGCGTGACCGCCGCGTGCAGCAGGTCGTCGAAGCGACCGAGCGCGTGGCTGCGGATGGTGTCGCCGTAGGAGACGCGGTAGGTGAACTGGGCGTCGCCGACGGCCGGGACGTTGAAGTGGTTCTCCCACAGCTCGGTCATCACCTCGAGCACCTGCCGGTCGGAGGTGATCCGGCGGACGAGCGCCCAGCGGGCGTAGTCCTCCATGACCTCCCAGCCGCCCTCGATCTCGCGGTCCTGGCGCTGCCAGAGCTCCGCGGGCCCGCGGTCGAAGCTGGGCCACCACGCGCGCAGGCCGGCGGCGCGGCGGTCCGCGACCCGGCCCGGCTCCAGCTGCCGCTCGAACCAGCGGTGGGCACCGCCCGCGGCCCGCACCTGCGCCGCGAGCGCCGGCGTGACGCCGTACGAGAAGCGGCCGACGAGGTGGCGGGCCTGGGTCCCGAGCAGCGGCGCCCCGGGGAACCGCGCCGGCTTGTACGCCGTGCGGGCTCGGGTGGCTGCGTGGGTCACGGTGATGCTCCCAGGGGTTCGGACGGTCCCGTCGCGCGACGGGTCGGACCGGCAGCCCCCCGCCGCCGGCGACCAGTGTGGCGCGTCGAGCCGCCGTCGCGCCTCCGTTGACCCTCCGGCGCGTCATGGCCCGGCCGGGTCATGCCCGGTCGGCGAACGGTCGAGGAGCCGGTGGGGGGCGGCGGAAGGACGACGGGAAGACGGCCGTCAGGACTGTGCCGCGCCCGCGCGGCGCCTGTATCGTGGTCGGCTCCCCGGCCCTGAGACGACAAGGACCCAGAGAACCCCCGATGGACGGCTCTCAAAGTAGCCCGCTCTCCTCCGACGGAGAGCTCCCGTGACCCCCCTCGTCCTGCTCGCGATCGCGCTCCTGCTCGTGGTCGCCTGCGGCATCTTCGTCGCCGCCGAGTTCGCGCTCGTCACCGTCGACCGGAACAAGGTCGCCCAGGCCGCGGAGGCCGGCGACGCCGGCGCCCGCGGCGTGCAGACCGCGCTCCGCTCGCTGTCGACCCAGCTCTCCGGCGCCCAGGTGGGCATCACGGTCACCAACCTCGGCATCGGCTTCCTCGCCGAGCCGGCGATCGCGGACCTGATCAAGGAGCCGCTCGGCGCGCTCGGCGTGCCCGACGGCGCCGTCTCGCCGGTCGCCGTGGCCCTCGGCCTGGTCATCGGCACCGTGCTGACGATGCTCTTCGGCGAGCTGGTGCCCAAGAACCTCGCGATCGCGCTGCCGCTGCAGGTCGCCCGCGCCACCCAGCGCCCGATGCGGCTGTTCACCGCGGTCAACCGCGGCCCGATCCGGGTGCTCAACAACTCCGCCAACGCGCTGGTCCGCCGCCTCGGCATGGAGCCCCAGGAGGAGCTGCGCTCGGCGCGCAGCTCCCAGGAGCTCGCCTCGCTCATCGCGCGCTCGGCCGACGAGGGCACCCTCGACGCCGACACCGCGGAGCTGATGGAGCGCTCGGTGGAGTTCGGCACGCGCACCGCGGGGGAGATCATGACCCCGCGCGTGCGCACCCACAGCCTGGAGGCCAACGACCGCGCCTCGGCCGTGATCGAGCTGGCCCGCTCGACCGGCCACTCCCGCTTCCCCGTGCTCGACGACGAGGACGCCGTGGTCGGCACGGTCCACGTCAAGAACGCCGTGGCCCTGCCGCTGCACGAGCGCAGCACCACGAAGGTCAAGCACCTGATGGCCAAGCCGATCGTCGTGCCCGACACGCTGCGGCTCGACCCGCTGCTGGCCCAGCTGCGCAACGAGAGCTTCCAGATGGCCGTCGTCCTGGACGAGTACGGCGGCCACGCGGGCATCGTGACCCTCGAGGACGTCGTCGAGGAGATCGTCGGCGACATCGCCGACGAGCACGACCGGATGAGCTCCCGCGCCCGCCAGCGCCGCGACGGCAGCTGGTTGATCTCCGGGCTGCTGCGCCCCGACGAGGTCGAGGACCTCACCGGGGTCGAGCTGCCGGAGAACGAGGACTACGACACCGTCGCCGGACTGGTGCTGCGCGTGCTCGGCCGGGTGCCCGCCTCGGGCGACATCGCCGAGGTGCCCGTCCCCGACACCAGCGACCCCGAGCAGCCCCGCGAGCGGCTGGCCGTGCTGACCGTCGAGCACATGGACGGTCTGCGCATCGACCGGCTCTCGCTGCGCCTGCACGAGGGCGAGCCGGCCTCGTCGACGTCCGACCCGGCCGCGGACGGCGGTGAGCAGGCATGAGCGACACCGCCGGCATCGTCCTCGTCGTCGTTCTCCTGGCTGCCAACGCCTTCTTCGTCGGCGCGGAGTTCGCCCTGGTCTCCGCGCGCCGCAGCCAGGTCGAGCCGCACGCCCTGGCCGGCTCTCGCATGGCGCGCACGACGCTGCGCGCCATGGAGCAGGTCTCGCTGATGATGGCGGGCGCCCAGCTCGGCATCACGATTTGCTCGCTCGGCCTCGGCGCCGTCGGCGAGCCCGCGATCGCGCACCTGATCGAGCCGGGCATCCACGCCCTCGGCGTGCCCGACGCCTTCCTGCACCCGATCGCGTTCCTCATCGCGCTGACGCTGGTGACCTACCTGCACGTCGTGCTGGGCGAGATGGTCCCGAAGAACATCGCGATCGCCGGCCCGGAGCGCTCCGCGATGGTCCTCGGACCGCCGATGCTCGGTGTCGTCACGGTGCTCAAGCCGCTCATCGTGGTGCTCAACGCCGCGGCCAACGGCATCCTCCGGCTGATGCGGGTGGAGCCCAAGGACGAGCTGACGTCCACGTTCACGCGCGAGGAGGTCGCGGCCCTGGTCGAGGAGTCCCGCGGCGAGGGCCTGCTCGAGGCAGACGAGTACGACCGGCTGGCCGGCGCGCTCGGCTTCACCGAGAAGACGGTCGCCTCGGTGCTCATGCCGACCGACACCCTGACCGTCGTACGCCGTGGCTCGACCGCCGCGGAGGTCGAGGCGTTGTGCGCGGCGACCGGCTTCAGCCGGTTCCCGGTGGCGGGAGCCGACGGCGACCTGGTCGGCTACCTGCACATTAAGGACGTCCTCGAGCCCGACGAGGAGCGCCGCGAGCGACCGGTGGACGACAAGTGGGTCCGGCCCTTCGCGCCGGTCACCGCCGACGAGGCGCTGCACGACGCGCTGGAGACGCTCCAGCGGCGCGGCGCCCACATGGCCCGGGTGGTCGACACCGCGGGCACCACCCTGGGGCTGGCGACGCTCGAGGACGTGCTCGAGGAGCTGGTCGGCGAGATCCGCGACGCCGCCCACCACGAGGAGCCCGTGCCGAACCCGACGACCGGTGTCTGACGGCCGCCACACCGCGCCTGACCTGCTGCTTCGGGGCCGCTCCCGCGGCGGTTAGGGTGTGGCGCGTGGCAGCCGACCGTCCCCGCACGAACCGCGTGTGGACGCTGCCGAACGTGCTGAGCATGCTCCGGCTGGCCGGGGTCCCGCTCTTCCTGTGGCTGGTCCTCGGCCCCGAGGCCGACGTGTGGGCGCTGGTCGTGCTCATGGTCTCCGGGGTCACCGACTGGCTCGACGGCTACCTCGCGCGCAAGTGGGACCAGGTGACCGTCCTGGGCCAGGCGCTCGACCCGATCGCGGACCGGCTCTACATCCTCGCCGCGGTCGTCGGCCTCGCGATGCGCGACGTCATCCCGTGGTGGCTGGCGATCTCGCTGCCGCTGCGTGACCTGCTGCTGTGGGTGCTCGTGCCGTTCCTGCGCACCCGCGGCTACACCGCGCTGCCGGTCCACTTCCTCGGCAAGGCCGCGACGTTCAACCTGCTCTACGCGTTCCCGCTGCTCTTCCTCGGCGACGGCGACGGCACGCTCGCCGCGCTGGCGCAGGTCCTCGGCTGGGCCTTCGCGCTGTGGGGGATCGGCCTCTACTGGTGGGCCGGGCTGCTCTACGCCTGGCAGGTGCGGACGCTGCTCGCCACCACCGAGCCGCGGCGCCGGACGGCGCTCGATGCCTGACGAGCGCGAGGGGACGCCCGAGCCGGACCGGCTGACGCCGGAGCGGGTGCGGCTCCCGTTGCTGACGCTCATCACCCAGCAGTCGCTCGACGAGGACTACCTCCACGCGGCCGAGCGCCGGGCGCTCGCGGCCCGGACAGCCGCCCCGGACGCGAGCGAGCAGGCCGCTCGGCCGGCACACGCGCGGCACCGGGTCGCCGCGGTCGTCGCGGTCGTCTTCGGCGTGCTGGCCACGACGGCCTTCGTGCAGACCTCGCGCAACGAGGACGTCGACGCCGCCAGCCGTGCCACCCTGGTCCGCCGCGTCACCGACGAGCGGGAGCGGGTGGCCGGCCTCCAGGACCGGATCGTCGACCTGCGCGAGGAGAACGCCGAGCTCGAGGACAGCCTCACCCGCGCCCGCGCGAGCCACGAGGCGGAGGTGACGCGGCTGCGACGGGTGCAGACGCGGACGGGGTACGTCGCCGTGCGCGGCCCCGGCGTCGTCATCACCCTCGACGACGGGCCGCCGGAGATCATCGACAGCGAGGTCAAGGACCTCGACCTGCGGATCGCCGTCAACGGGCTGTGGCGGGTCGGCGCCGAGGCGATCGCGGTCAACGGCCAGCGGCTCACCGCGCTGTCGGCCATCCGGAGCTCCGGCCTGGTGGTGCGGGTGAACAAAGTCAACCTGTCCCCGCCGTACCGCGTGGAGGCGATCGGTGACACCCGTACGCTCCAGTCCCGCTTCCTCGACTCCACCGAGGGGAGCTGGATGCTGCAGCTGAGGGACGACTACGGCATAGCCTTCGACATGGACAACGACGACAACCTCGAGCTGCCGGCCGCCCGGCTGCGCGAGCTGCGCTCCGTGCGGCCGCTCGGGGACGACGACAAGGGACCCCCGGAGGAGACGCCGTGATCGCCGCGCTCGGCCTGCTGGTCGGCATCGTGCTGGGACTGGTCTTCCAGCCCGACGTGCCGCTCGGCCTCGAGCCCTACCTGCCGATCGCCGTGGTCGCCGCGCTCGACGCGGTCTTCGGCGGCCTGCGGGCCTACCTCGACGGGATCTTCGACGACAAGGTCTTCGTCGTCTCGTTCGTCTCCAACGTCGTCATCGCCGCCGCGATCGTCTACCTGGGCGACAAGCTCGGCGTGGGCGGCCAGCTCTCGACCGGCGTCATCGTCGTCCTCGGCATCCGGATCTTCTCCAACGTCGCGGCCATCCGCCGCCACCTGTTCCATGCCTGACCCGACGCCGTCGAGTGGACGGACCCGGCTGCTGCACGCGGTGCTCAAGCCCTCGCGCAGCCAGGTCGTCGTCGGCGTGCTGCTCGCGCTCGTCGGGTTCGCGGGCATCGTCCAGGTGCGGTCGACCGAGGTCGACACCACCTACGCCGGCCTGCGCGAGCAGGACCTCATCGACGTCCTCAACGGCCTCGCCGGCACCACTCAGCGGGCCGAGTCGGAGATCGAGCGCCTCGAGGAGGCCCGCGAGGACCTGCGCACCGACACCCGGCGCGTCGGCACGGCGCTGGAGGAGGCGCAGACCCAGGCCGACACCCTGGCGATCCTCGCTGGCACGGTGCCCGTGACCGGCCCCGGCATCCGGGTCACCATCACCGAGACCGACACGGCCGTCGGGGTCCAGGACTTCATCGACCTGATCCAGGAGCTGCGCACCTCGAACGCGGAGGCGATGCAGCTCAACGGCAAGGTGCGGTTGGTGGCGCAGTCGTCGTTCGCCGAGGCCGAGGGCGGCCTCGTCGTGGACGGCGAGCTGCTCGGCCCGCCGTACGTCCTCGACGCCATCGGCGCACCCGACACGCTCAGCGGCGCGATCTCCATCGCCCGCGGCGTGGTGTCGGAGCTGCAGGAGGCCAACGCCGAGGTCGACATCCAGGAGCTGTCCTCGCTCGACATCGAGAGCGTGCGCGAGCCGCGGCAGCCCGAGTACGCCTCGCCCGACCTCGACCCGGCCGGCCAGTAGGGTCGAGCCACCGACCTGTCCACCCACCTGTCCACCGAGCCACCGACTGGAGACCGCGTTGTACCCCGAGGACCTGAAGTACACCAGCGAGCACGAGTGGCTGCGCACCCCCGGCGAGACCGAGGGCTCCGTGCGCGTGGGCATCACGCACTACGCCCAGGACGCGCTCGGCGACATCGTCTACGTCTCCCTGCCCGAGGTCGGCGCGACCATCGAGGCCGGTTCCACCTGCGGTGAGCTGGAGTCCACGAAGTCGGTCAGCGACGTCTACGCCCCGGTCACCGGCGAGGTCGTCGCGCGCAACGACTCCCTCGACGCGACGCCCGAGCTGGTGAACAGCGATCCGTACGGCGGGGGCTGGCTCTTCGAGGTCGTGCCCGCCGACAGCGGCGACGTCGACGCCCTCATGGACGCCGCGGCGTACGAGGCCTCGCTCGACTCCTGATCCACGCACACGCACGAGACCCCGGTCGCCGTTCGGCGACCGGGGTCTCGTGCTGTGCGCCGGCGTTCTTCTCCGGTCCTCGCTGGGTCAGCGGTTCTCGGCGGTGCGCTGGGTGGCGTCGAAGGTGAGGTTGACGGTGTTGGCGAGGCCCTGGAACTTGTTGTCGGCGGCCTCGGGGAACTTCAGGGTGACGCGGAGGTTGGAGACCTTGGCGTCGTTGAGCGTGGTGGTGGCCTTCTCGAGGGCGAGGTTGGCGCCGATGACCGGGCGGGGGGCGAGGACCTGGGTGGTGGGGCCGGCGCACTGGAGCTTGCCGTTGGTCTTGGTGGGGTCGGCCTTGGTCCAGGCGGTGGCGCACTGGTCGATGCTGATCTGCAGGCCGTTGGTGGTGTCGGTGGAGAGCAGGTTGGTCGCGGTCGCGGTGGTGGTGAGGGAGACGGTGCCGAACTTCTCGTCGTTGGCGCCGCGGGTCAGGACGATGTCGCGCTCGACGGTGTCGCCGGGGACCAGGCCGGTGGCGGCGATCGCGGGGCCCTGGGTGGAGGTGCCCTGGCCCAGGACGATGGTGCCGGCCGCGACGGACTCGGAGGCCGAGGTGGTGGAGGTGAACGCACCGAACGTGCCGAGGCCCGCGACGGAGGCGGCGCCGGCGACGAGGGCGACCGAGGCGACCAGCTTGGCGGCGGTCTTGCGGTTCTTGCGGTTCTTGCGGGCGGCGGTGGTGTTCGTCATCGGGGGGAGCCTTTCGGGAGGGGGCCGCCGGTCTCTCCGACGCCGTTGTTGCTTGATGACCTGAACTCTGCCGAGCCCAGATCAAGGCACCCCCCGGCTCATCCCCGACGTTTCCTCAAGAGCCCCGCAAGACCCCTGAGTCGGCGTCCCGCGCCCCACTTCTCGGCCCTTCTCACCGCTTGTCGGCCGTTGCGATGGCCGAGAAGCGTCGGCATCCCAAGTTCACTTGGGATGCCGACCCCGCCACCGGCCCGCTCCCGCCGACCGCGGCCTTTCCGGTACGGCTTGATCGACCGTCCCCGGCTGATAGGTTCGGACAACCGTCAACCTCAGCCCCGAGGTGAGGGTTGCACCACTACTCGCACCGCCCGAATGCCGGACCCCGGAGGATGCCCGATGCCGTTCTGCACCGCGTGTGGCAGGCAGAACCCCGACGACGCCCGCTTCTGCTCGCAGTGCGGCACCAAGCTGGTGACCGCGGACGAGACCACGGCTCCGGCGACGCCGCCGGTGGGCCAGGGTGACTCGACCGCCACGATCCAGATCGGGCTCGGCGAGAAGACCGAGACCTCCGACCGGCAGCTCAACCCCGTCGACGCCGCCGCGGTCGACGCCCTGCCGGCCGGCCACGCGCTGCTGGTGGTGCAGCGCGGCCCCGGGTCGGGCAGCCGGTTCCTCCTCGACGCCGACGTGGTGACCGCGGGGCGGCACCCCGAGAGCGAGATCTTCCTCGACGACGTGACGGTCTCCCGTCGCCACGCGCAGTTCGACCGCGACGGCGACACGTTCACGGTCAGCGACGTGGGCTCGTTGAACGGCACGTACGTCAACCGCGACCGCATCGACAAGGTGCAGCTCAAGGACGGCGACGAGGTGCAGATCGGCAAGTACCGCCTGGTGTTCTTCGCCGGGCACCAGGCCGGCTGAGCCGCCCGCACATGAGCTCGATCGGCTCGGCCGCCGCAGGCGCCGCCGGGGCGCCGCGCGCCCGGATGAACATCGGGGAGGTCCTCGACCACCTCCGACCGGACTTCCCAGGCGTCACCATCCCCAAGATCCGCTTCCTCGAGGACAAGGGGCTGATCAAGCCCGAGCGGACGCCGGCCGGCTACCGGAAGTTCTCGCCGGACGACGTCGACCGGTTGCGGTACGTCCTGCGCATGCAGCGGGACCACTACCTGCCGCTCAAGGTCATCGGCGAGCACCTCGACGCCATCGACCGCGGCCTCGAGCCGCCGGCGATCGAGCCGGTCGTGCCCACCGTGCCGAAGGTCGCGCTCTCCGCCGACGGCCTGCCCAGCCCGGAGTCGTTCCGACGCCACGACGGCATGCGGCTCTCGCGCCGCGAGCTGGTCAAGGTCGCCGAGATCTCCGAGGAGCTGCTCGACCAGCTCGAGCAGTACGGCCTGATCAGCGCCAAGCCCGGCACCGGCCACTACGACACCGACGCCCTGGTGATCGCGCAGACCGCTCGAGAGCTGGCCGACTTCGGCTTCGAGCCGCGCCATCTCCGAGCGTTCAAGACCGCCGCCGACCGCGAGGTCGGCCTGGTCGAGCAGGTCGTCGCCCCGCACAAGCGCGGTCGCGACGCCGCCGCCCGGGCCCGCGCCGAGGAGGCCGTCTCCGAGATCGCCGCCCTCTCCGTCCGCCTCCACGCCACCTTGGTCAAGGCCGGCCTCCGCTCCTCCTGACCGCCGGGCGACGCTGCCGTCGACGCACACCGCGGTCCGTCCCGGCGCGACCGTCCGGGCTCACCGGGCGGGAGTAGGGTGAAGGTGTGCGCGAAGTCGATGTCATGGGTGTCCGGGTGGAGATGCCGTCGAACCAGCCGATCGTGCTGCTGCGCGAGGTGACGGGGGAGCGGTACCTCCCGATCTGGATCGGTGCGGTCGAGGCCACCGCGATCGCGTTCGCCCAGCAGGGCGTGGTCCCGCCGCGCCCCCTGACGCACGACTTGATGAAGGACGTCCTCGAGGCGACCGGCAACGAGCTCACCGAGGTCCGGATCACCGACGTCAAGGACGGCGTCTTCTTCGCGACGCTGGTCTTCGGCACCGGTGCCGAGGTCAGCGCTCGTCCCTCCGACTCGATCGCGCTCGCGCTGCGCACCGGCACGCGCATCGTGTGCGCCGAGGAGGTCCTCGACGAGGCCGGGCTCGCCGTGCCTGCCGAGCAGGAGGACGAGGTCGAGAAGTTCCGCGAGTTCCTCGACCAGGTCACGCCCGAGGACTTCGAGTCCCGCTGAGACGCTGACCCTCAACCTCAGGTTGAGGGTTCCGACACGCCGCCAGGATCTTTGACGGCTCCGTTGGTGGGGCCTACCTTGAACTGTCTCTGTTGTAACTCCACCGTTGTGGTTGCGCTCCGCGATCACGGCACCTTCCCCGGTAGTTACGCACAACGGAGTAGACCCACGGAGGACCGTGTGAACGAGCAGGAGCAGCAGGGCGAGCACCCCGAGGCCGCGGTCGCGGCCGAGGTGGCCGAGGAGCAGGGTCTTCTCTTCACCGACGACGTCTCGCCCCTGCCCAGTGACACCGGCTACCGCGGCCCCACCGCGTGCAACGCCGCCGGCATCACCTACCGCCAGCTGGACTACTGGGCCCGCACCGGCCTGGTCGAGCCCACTGTGCGCGGCGCCAGCGGCTCCGGTTCGCAGCGGCTCTACTCCTTCCGCGACATCCTGCTGCTCAAGGTCATCAAGCGCCTGCTCGACGCCGGCATCTCGCTGCAGCAGATCCGCACCGCGGTCCAGCACCTGCGCGAGCGCGGCACCGACGACCTGACCCGCGTGACGCTGATGAGCGACGGCGCCTCGGTCTACGAGTGCACCAGCAACGACGAGGTCATCGATCTGCTCCAGGGCGGCCAGGGCGTCTTCGGCATCGCGATCGGCGGTGTCTGGCGCGAGATCGAGGGCACCCTCGCCGAGCTGCCGAGCGAGCGCACCGCCGACGAGGCCGCGCCGACCGCGAGCGACGAGCTCGCCGCGCGCCGCGCCGCGCGCAAGATCGGCTGACGCCGGCCACACGACGTACGACGAGCCGGCCCGCCGCCCCTCACCGGGGGCAGCGGGCCGTCGTCATTTCGGGGGACTGCCGGGGGCTGCTGCTAGCCTCGGGGACGCTGACGATCCCGCACGGGAGAGTCTCCGCCCGGCAGGCAGGACCCAGCACGACCAGCCGGAGTGGAGCGCCGAAGGGGCAATTCCTCCCCGGAACCTCTCAGGCGCCCGGACCGTGCGGAGCAGGCGACTCTGGAGCACCGGCGACGGCGTGACAGAGGGGGAGGGAACCCGACCCCGCGTCCGAGGAGCCCTCGCCCTATGTCCGACCGCCCCACACTCTCCGAGCTCGACGAGGCGCTGCCGTTCGTCGACCGCCACATCGGTCTCCGGCCGGCCGACGAGGCCGCGATGCTCGAGCGGCTCGGCTTCGACTCGCTCGAGGCACTGATGGCGGCCGCCGTCCCCGGCGGCATCCGCACCGAGGCGGCGCTCGACCTGCCGCCGGCGCAGTCCGAGGACGCCACCGGGCGCGAGCTGCGCGCGATCGCGGCGATGAACAACCCGCTCGAGGCGATGATCGGGCTGGGCTACTCGGCGACGATCACCCCGCCGGTGGTCCGCCGCAACGTCCTGGAGGACCCGAGCTGGTACACCGCGTACACGCCGTACCAGCCGGAGATCTCGCAGGGCCGCCTCGAGGCGCTCATCAACTTCCAGACCGTCGTGGGCGACCTGACCGGACTCCCGACCGCGAACGCGTCGCTGCTCGACGAGGGCACGGCTGCGGCCGAGGCGATGACGCTGGTGCGTCGCGGCAACAAGAAGGGCAGCGGGCCGTTCGTGGTCGACGCGGACGCGCTGCCGCAGACCATCGAGGTCGTGCGCACCCGGGCCGAGGCGATGGGCATCGAGGTCGTCGTCGCCGACCTGACCGACGGCCTGCCCGAGGGCGAGGCCTGCGGCGTGCTGGTGCAGTACCCGGGTGCGTCCGGGCGCGTGCTCGACCCCCGGCCGGTCATCGAGGCGGTCCACGAGCGTGGCGGCCTGGCCGTCGTCGCCGCGGACCTGCTGGCGCTGACCCTGCTGGAGTCGCCCGGCTCGATGGGCGCGGACGTCGTGGTCGGCTCGTCCCAGCGGTTCGGCGTGCCGCTGTTCTACGGCGGCCCGCACGCCGGCTACATGGCGGTCGCCGCCGGCCTCGAGCGGCACCTGCCCGGCCGCCTGGTCGGGGTGTCGATCGACGCCGAGGGGCGGCCGGCGTACCGCCTGGCCCTCCAGACCCGCGAGCAGCACATCCGCCGCGACAAGGCGACCTCCAACATCTGCACCGCGCAGGTGCTGCTCGCCGTCGTGGCCTCGATGTACGCCGTGCACCACGGCCCCGAGGGGCTGCGCGCGATCGCCACCCGCACCCACCGGTACGCCGCCGTGCTGGCCGCCGCGCTGGGTGCGGCCGGGCACGAGCCGCGTCACGCGGAGTTCTTCGACACGATCCAGGTCGCGACCGCCGGCCGGGCCGCGGAGGTCGTCGCAGCCGCCCGCGAACGCGGGATCCACCTGCGGCTGGTCGACGCCGACACCGTCGGCATCAGCACGTCGGAGTGCACGACCCGCTCGACGGTCGACCGGGTGCTCGCGGCCTTCGGCGTGGACGGGGTCGACATCGACGACGTCGACCGGTCCACCGCCGACGCCCTGCCCGACGCGCTGCGCCGCACCACGGCGTACCTCACCCACGAGGTGTTCTCCGCCCACCACAGCGAGACGCAGATGCTGCGCTACCTGCGGAGGCTCTCCGCGCGGGACTACGCGCTCGACCGCGGGATGATCCCGCTCGGGTCGTGCACGATGAAGCTCAACGCGACCACCGAGATGGAGCCGGTGTCGCTGCCGGGCTTCGCCGACCTGCACCCGTTCGCGCCGGCCGAGGACGCCGCCGGCTACCACCTGCTCGTCGACCAGCTCGAGGGCTGGCTGGCGGAGGTGACCGGCTACGACCGCGTCTCGATCCAGCCCAACGCCGGCTCCCAGGGCGAGCTCGCCGGCCTGCTGGCGATCCGCGGCTACCACCACGCCAACGGCGACACCGGCCGCGACGTCTGCCTCATCCCGTCCTCGGCGCACGGCACCAACGCCGCGTCCGCGGTGATGGCGGGCATGCGGGTCGTCGTCGTCAAGGCCGCGGCCGACGGCGGCGTCGACATGGACGACCTGCGCGCGCAGTGCGAGAAGCACGCCGACGACCTGGCCGCGATCATGGTGACCTACCCGTCGACGCACGGCGCCTACGAGGACACGATCACCGAGCTGTGCGAGGTGGTGCACGCGCACGGCGGCCAGGTGTACGTCGACGGCGCCAACCTGAACGCGCTGCTCGGCCACGCCAAGCCGGGTGAGTTCGGTGGCGACGTCTCGCACCTGAACCTGCACAAGACCTTCTGCATCCCGCACGGCGGCGGTGGCCCCGGCGTCGGCCCGGTCGCGGTGCGCGAGCACCTGGCGCCGTACCTGCCCTCGCACGGCATGCACCCCGACGAGACCAAGCGCGAAGGCATCGGCCCGATCAGCGCGGCGCCGTACGGCTCGGCGGGCATCCTGCCGATCTCGTGGGCCTACGTGCGGATGATGGGCGGCGCCGGCCTGACCCGGGCGACGGCGAGCGCGGTGCTGTCGGCGAACTACGTCGCGGCGCGGCTCGGTGAGCACTTCCCGGTGCTCTACCGCGGGCACGGCGACCTCGTCGCGCACGAGTGCATCCTCGACGTCCGCGGCATCACCAAGGAGACCGGCGTCAGCGTCGACGACGTCGCCAAGCGGCTCGTGGACTACGGCTTCCACGCGCCGACGATGTCGTTCCCGGTCGCGGGCACGCTCATGGTGGAGCCGACCGAGTCCGAGGACCTGGCCGAGATCGACCGGTTCTGCGAGGCGATGATCGCGATCAAGGGCGAGATCGACCGGGTCGCCGCGGGGGACTGGGCCCCGGAGGACTCGCCGCTGCGCGGCGCGCCGCACACCTCGCGCGCGCTCGTCGGGGAGTGGGACCGCGCCTACCCGCGCGAGCTCGGCGTCTTCCCCACGGGGATCGACCCGGACAAGTACTGGCCGCCGGTCGCCCGCATCGACCAGGCCTATGGCGACCGCAACCTGCAGTGCTCCTGCCCGCCCCTCGAGGCGTTCGCGGAGTAGCCCCGCCAGGATGGCCCCATGAACGTCGCTGACAGCACCGGCCGCCGGCTCCTCGTCCACCTCGCGCAGGCGCAGGCCGGCGGTCGGCTGCCGTCGGTGACGGCCGGGGTGGTGCGCGACGGTGCGCTGGTCTGGTCGGGGACCTACGGCACGCCGCCGGTGCCCGACCACGACGCGACCGACGTGCAGCACCGGATCGGGTCGATCACCAAGACGCTGACCGCGGTGCTGGTGCTGCAGCTCGTGCGGGACGGGCGGGTCGACCTCGACGCACCGGTCTCGGTCGTGCTCGGCGAGGTGCCGTACGGCGACCGGTCGGTGCGCTCGCTGCTGGCCCACGCCTCGGGGATCGCCGCGGAGCCGGCCGGCGACTGGTGGGAACGGACCGACGGCGTGTCCTTCGCGTCGCTCGCGGCCGCGCACGCCTCGGCGCCGGCGGTCACCTCGCCCGGGTCGCGGTTCCACTACTCCAACCTCGGCTACGCGCTGCTCGGCGAGCTCGTCGCGCGGGTGCACGACCGGCCGTGGGCGGAGTGCGTCTCCGCCTTCGTGCTCGAGCCGCTGGGGATGGACCGCACGTCCTACCTGCCGACCGGGCCGGCCGCCTCCGGGTGGAGTGTCCACCCGTACACCCGCGAGCTGGTGCCGGAGCCGGCCACGGACACCCGCGCCATGGCGCCCGCGGGCCAGCTGTGGTCGACGGTGGCCGACCTGGCGACGTACGCCGCGTTCCTGGTCGACGGGCACGCCGACGTGCTCGACGCGTCGTGGCTCACGACCGCGTCGGTCCCGCAGTCCGGCTCGGCGGGCGACGCGCTGGCCTCCGCGCACGGGCTGGGGTTCCAGCTGCTGCGGGGCGGCTCGGGGACGCTGCTCGGCCACGGCGGGTCGATGCCGGGCTTCCTCGCGTCGTGCTTCGTCGACCGCGAGCGGCGCACCGGCGCGGTGGTGGTGGCGCCGGCGACGACCGGGTTCTCGCCCAGCGACCTCGCCCGGGTGCTGCTGGAGGAGCTCGAGGCGGGCGAGCCGACGCTGCCGCCACCGTGGGTGCCGACGACGGCGGTGCCGCCCGAGCTCGACGGCGTGCTCGGCGTCTGGCACTGGGGCAACACGCCCTTCGTGCTGGCTCTCGCGGGTGGGCCCGGTGGTGAGGTCGTGGCGACCGGGCCGGGTGGTGCGGAGAAGTGGCGGTTCGCGGTGGCCGACGGCCGGATCGTGGGGACGCGGGGCTACCACCACGGCGAGGAGCTGCACGTGGTGCGACGCCCGGACGGCTCGGTGAGCCACCTGGAGGTGGCGACGTTCGTGCTCACCCGGACGCCGTACGACCCGGATGCCCCCGCTCCTGGGGGACATCCGGGTCGCTGACGGATACGCCGCTGCGCGTGCCGTGCTGTCGGGTGGCGGTCAGTCGCCGGTGGTGTCGGTCTTGGTGACCCGCAGGTCGTAGCGGAAGGCGTCGGCGCAGGTCAGGTCGACCGTCCGCCCCTTCCACCGCATCGTCAGGTCGGTGCGGAGCTGGCGGTGGACGCCGTCGACCACGATGTGCTGGCCGGCGTCGTCGTGCTCCTCGTGGACGGCGACCTTCTTGCCGTAGGGCTTGGCCGTGCCGCTGACGAGGACCTTCCGGCCGTCGAGCTCCAGCGTCGCGCGGACCTGCTTCTTCTCGACGAAGCCCTTGGCGGACTCGCGGAGGTTGCCGAGACCGTCGTCGCCGACGACGACCTGGAAGACGTTGGCGTAGAGGTTGTTCTCGTAGACGCTGACGTAGAGGTCGTCGCTGCGGTAGGTGCCGCCGCACTCGATGACGACGCCGCGTTCGCGACTGGTCTCGGAGGTCGGCGTGTCTGCGGTGAGGGCGGTGGCGGGGGAGCCGAGGCCGACGATCGCGGTGGCGACGGCGGCGAGGGCGAGGGGGGTGCGCATGGTGGTGCTGCTTCCTGTGGGTGTGTGGGTGACACCGGGGATACGCCGCCCCATCCACCCCGGTTGCACGCCGATCGCCTGGTCTGGACCGGGTCGTGGGTACCGGACCGCCATGCCGCGCACGCACCTCGAGGTCGAGCACACCTACGCGCCGCCGGCCGGGCTGGCCGTCGCGGACCTGACCGGTCCCGACGGGCTGGCGGGGCTGCCCGGCGTGGCGCGCGTGGGCGAGCCGGTCGTGCACGAGCTGCACGCGACGTACCACGACACAGCGGGGCTGGACCTGACCGCCGGCGGGGTCACCCTGCGTGCGCGGAGGGGCGGACCGGACGAGGGGTGGCATCTCAAGCTGCCGGCACCGGGTGGTCGGGAGGAGCTGCACCACCGTCTCGGTCGGGGCGAGTCCGTGCCGACGCGGTGGCGCGACCTCGTCCTCGCCTGGACGCGTGGCGAGGCCGTGGCGCCGATCGCGGTCGTCACGACCCGTCGGACGGTCCGACAGCTGCTCGGCGAGGACGGTTCCGTGCTCGCCGAGCTCGCCGACGACGAGGTGACCGGCACTCCGGTCGACGGCGCCCCGGTCTCCTGGCGCGAGTGGGAGCTGGAGCTCGTCGAGGGCGGCGAGGCCCTGCTGGCGGCGGCGGACGAGTTGTTCGTGCTGCGTGGTGCCGAGGTGGTCCCGCTCGCGCGCAAGATCGCCGTGACGCTCGGGGACCGGTGGCCCCGACGGACGGCGGCGGAGGACCCGCTCCTGGGCGTCGTGGCCGACCAGGTCGACGAGCTCAAGCGCCTGGACGGTCGGCTCCGGCTGGGCCAACCCGTCGCGGGCGAGCTCGCGGTCGTCGCGCGCCGGCTCCGGTCGGCGCTCTGGGTGCAGCGCCCGACCTGGGGACGCACGATGACCGACCCGCTGCGTGCCGAGCTGGCCTGGTTCGCCGACGGCGTGGGCGAGGCCGCGGGTGTCGGCACGGTGCGCGACCGCGTGCTGGCGGAGCTCGACGAGGAGCGCGAGGGCGTCGCACCGGTGCGCCGGATGGTCCGCTCCAGCTTCGAGGACAGGGAGCGGGCGAGCGTGGAGCGGCTGCTCGAGCAGCTGCGCACGGACCGCTACCTGGCGCTGCTGCGCTCGCTCGACGGCCTGGTGCGGGAACCACCGCCCGCCGGCCCGGCGACGAAGAAGCAGCTTCGCCGCCGGCTGGAGAAGGCGGAGCGGAGGATGACGGCGCAGATGCGGAACGACGAAGACGCCTTCGACCCCGCTCGACTCCTCGCGGCCGCGCAGCGCCTCGAGGACGTCGCGGCGCTGGCAGAGGCCGTGGTCGGGAAGGACGCCCGTCGGGCGCTGCGCCGGGCCGGCGAGCTCGCGGGCGCGCTCGACGACGCCCTCCTCCGGAGCCGGGCCCAGCAGGAGGTCCGAGCACTGGCGAGGACCGCCCGGACGACCGGTGACGCGTTCCTGCTCGGGCGGCTCCACGCTCGCCTCGAGGTGCGCCTAGCCGGCTGAGCGCACCGACGACGCCACGAACTTCTCGCCGTCGCAGCCCACCCGGGCGCGGACCTGGCCGCCCTCCCACAGGGTGTCGCGCACGTCGTCCGCGGTGAGGACCGGGTCGGTGTCGCCGGTGACGCGGATGGTCACGCTCGCGCCGGCGTACGCCGCGGGGCCGGCGGTCACCTCGACGTCGATCCGGTACGGCGGCCGGATGTCGCCGTCGGACCGCGGCTCGCGCGGTCCCGTCACGCCGAGCCACGTGCCGGCGAGGTCGACCTCGCCTCCGTGCTCGCAGCTGGGTGCGGTGAACCAGGCCCGGGCGGCCCGCGGCAGGTCTGCGCCCTCCCGCACGTACAGGCCGTCGTGGAGCAGCACGGCGACCTCGGCCGGCACCTCCGCGAGCTCCTCCGCCTCCGCGGTCCGTTCCGGCACGGGGTCGTCCTGGCCACCGCTGTTGGCACAGCCGGGCAGCAGCACGTCGAGCCGACGGCCCGTGACCTCGGGATCCCGCCGGAGGTCGCCGTGCCCGAGGTAGGTGCGGCCGTGGAGCTCGAGGGCCGCGGCGCACGACGCCTCTGCCTCGCCGCCGCTCGACCCCGGGCCCTCGTCGGACCGCGGCCCGGCGCACCCGGCGAGCAGCGAGGCGGCGGCGCCGAGCGCCAGGGCTGTGGCCGAGGCCGGGCGAGCGGGGTGCGGGACGCGCATGTGGGTGCGACGAGCGGGTCGGCCGGCGGGTTCCCTCACATGGCCTGGGAGACGCTCGACATGTTGAAGTCCGGCACGCGGAGGGCGGGGGTGGCGGTGCGGCTGAAGTAGTCGTCGCCCCACTCTCGGCTGAAGCTGGGCACGGTCTCGCCGGCGGCGGTGAAGCGGCGAAGCAGGTCGACCGGGGACTCGTTCCAGCGGAAGTTGTTGACCGCGCCGGTGATCTCGCCGCCCTCGACGAGGTAGACGCCGTCGCGGGTGAGGCCGGTGAGCAGGAGCGTCTGCGGGTCGACCTCGCGGATGTACCACAGGCAGGTGAGCAGCAGCCCGCGCTCGACCCCCGCCACCAGGTCCTCGGCGCTGCCCGACCCGCCGTCGACGTCGAGCACGAGGTTGTCGACCGCCGGGGTCACCGGGAGGCCGGTCATCGCGGCGGAGTGGCGGGTCTGCAGCAGCGCGGCCAGCTCGCCGTCGCGGACCCAGTCGGTGCGCTCGAGCGGCAGGCCGTTGTCGAAGACCGAGGACTCGTTGCCCGAGGAGGAGGCGACGACGAAGGGCGAGCACTCAAGTCCCGGGTACGACGGGTCGCTGAGCAGGTGGACGCCCTCGCGGGCGATCCGTTCGCCGACGCGGGTGCCACCGCCCCGCCGGCTGTAGACCGACTGGCCCTCGTGGGCGACTCGCGCGCCGGCGTACCAGTAGGCGTCGATCATCAGGTCGGCCACCGCGCTCGGGGGCAGGACGGTGTCGTAGCGGCCGGCGGGGAGGTCGACCCGGCGGCTGCCCCACCCGAGTCGGCGCTCGAGCTCGGCGTCCATCACAAGCGCGTCGACGTCGGCGAAGTCGCGGGTGGCACCGCCGACCCAGGCGCTCGAGGTGAGGTCGGCGGTCTTGCCGGTGCAGCCGTAGTGGCCGGTCGGCTGCACGTGGCGCAGGCGCAGGCCGGTCGTCGAGCCGAGGTAGGTGGTGGTCAGCTCGTGGTTGACGAAGCCGTAGAGAACCCGGCCGGCCGCGCCGGCGCGGCCGAACGCCTCGCCGAGGGCGGGCGCGAACGCGTCGTACACCTCGATGCCGGTGCGGACCGGCTCGTCCGCCCAGTCCGGCGAGGTGCGGTCGCGGACCAGCTCGGCGGCGTCCTCCGCGGGGGAAGCGGCGCGGGCGGCGGCGTCGGCCGCGGCGACCAGCCCCGACATCTGGGCCCGGTCGGTGGCGCTGCCGGAGACCGAGCCGGAGCAGGTCCCGGCGGCACGGCGGACGAACGAGACGACCGTGACGTCGACGCCGCGCATGACGCCGTTGGTGGTGAGCGTGTTGCCGGCCCAGCGCAGGTTCGCGCTGGTGCGGTCGCGGACGACGACCACGCAGTCGTCGGCGGTGGTCGCGGCGAGCGCCTGCTCGACCAGGTCCTGCGGGGTGGCCCCCGTGATCGTGGTGCCGGACATCAGTGGCCTGCCTCGTCGGTCGTGTTGAGGATGCGGACGCCGCGGAAGAGCGCGGTGGGGCAGCCGTGGCTGACGGCGGCGACCTGCCCGGGCTGGGCCTTGCCGCAGTTGAACGCGCCGCCGAGCACCCACGTCTGCGGGCCGCCGACGGCCTCCATCGAGCCCCAGAAATCCGTGGTCGTGGACTGGTACGCCGCGTCGCGCACCTGGCCGACGACCTCGCCGTCGCGGATCTCGTGGAAGCGCTGGCCGGTGAACTGGAAGTTGTAGCGCTGCATGTCGATCGACCACGACTTGTCGCCGACGACGTAGAGGCCGCGCTCGACCCGGCTGATCAGCTCCTCGGTGCTCGGGCCGTCCGGCGCCGGCTGGAGCGAGACGTTGGCCATCCGCTGGATGGGGATGTGGCCGGGGGAGTCGGCGTACGCGCAGCCGTTCGAGCGGCCCTGCGGGTGGTCGGGCCCGGCGAGCTCCGGCTTCATCGCGGCCATCGGCCGGTCGAGCTGGTAGCCGACGAGGACGCCGTCGCGCACGATGTCCCACTGCTGGGTGGCGACGCCCTCGTCGTCGTACCCGGTGGTCGCGAGGCCGTGCTCGACGGTGCGGTCGCCGGTGACGTTCATGACCGGGCTGCCGTACCGCAGCGTGCCGAGCTGGTCGTAGGTGGCGAAGCTCGTGCCGGCGTAGTTGGCCTCGTAGCCGAGCGCCCGGTCCAGCTCGGTGGCGTGGCCGATGGACTCGTGGATGGTCAGCCACAGGTTGGAGGGGTGGATGACCAGGTCGTAGGTGCCGGCCTCGACGCTCGGCGCCGCGAGCTTCTCCGCGAGCAGCTCGGGCAGCTCGGTGAGCTCGGCGTCCCAGTCCCACAGCGGGCCGGTGGAGCCGCCGACGAGGTACTCGTAACCGCGCCCGACCGGCGGCGCGATGCTCGCCATCGAGTCGAACGTGTCCGCGCCCGTGCCCATCGCCTCGAACGACGGCTGCAGCCGGATCCGGCGCTGGGTGGTCCGGGTGCCGGCGAGGTCGGCGTAGTACTTGTGCTCGTCGACCTGCTGCAGGCTGGCGCTCGCGTGGTCCACGGCCGCGCCGGCGCGCAGCCGCTCGGTCCAGCCGATGAGCAGCGCGGCCTTCTCCGCGACCGGCACGGTGAACGGGTCGATCTCGTAGGAGGAGACCCAGGTGACGTCGTCGTACGTCGGCTCCGGCGCCAGCTCGACCGGGGTGGTCGTCATGGCGGCGGCGACCTGCGCGACCTGGACGGCCGTGTCGGCGACGCGGACCGCCTCCTCGGGCGTGAGCACGACCCCGGACGCGAACCCCCACGCGCCGCGGTGCACGACCCGGACCGCGAACCCGAGGTCCTCGGCGTCGCTCGCACCCTGGAGCGCGCCGTCGCGGACGCCCAGGTGCTGGTAGCGCACGCGCTCGAAGCGGAACTCCGCGTGGCTCGCACCGAGCTCGCGCGCCCGGCTCAGCGCGACCTCGCCGAGGTCGTGGTGGGGGAGGGCGGTGAAGGTGGGATCGAGACCCGGCTCGCTCATGGCGCGACCCTAGTGCCGACCGCCGACCGCGCCGCCACCGCATTTCCGACGGCCGCCCCCGGCCCGTCCGCGACGGCGTACCGCCGTCGTTAGGGTGCTGCCCATGAGCTCACCGGCGTGGTTGGGGATCGGCGCGCAGCGCAGCGGGACGACGTGGTTCACCGACCTGCTGACGCAGCACCCCGCCGTCGGGCTCGGCACGAACGGCAAGAAGGAGCAGCAGCTGCTGCACAAGGTCGGCGACGGCCGGGCCGAGGCGTCGGCGTACCTCGACCTCTTCCCCGCCGACGGCGTCCACCGTGGCGAGTGGACGCCGCAGTCGCTGCGCCACGCCTCGGCCCCCGCCACGGCCGCCCGGCTCGTGCCGGACGCGCCGATCCTGGTGCTGCTGCGCGACCCGGTGGAGCGGTTCCGCTCCGCGATGCGCCTGGCCGCGACCCGCGGGAAGTCGTGGCCCTACCCGGTGCCGATCACGGTGCAGACCTGGAGCGGCTTCTACGCCGACCAGCTCGACGCGTGGGCGGCGGCGGTCGGGCGCGAGCGGATGCACGTCATGGTCTACGAGGAGGTGCGCCGCGACCCGCAGGCCGCGGTCGACCAGGTGTGGCGGCTCATCGGCGTCGACCCCGTCCCGCTCGCCGAGGTCGAGCGCGCCTCCGGCTCCTCCTCCCAGGCCGAGTGGGACTGGACGCCGGGGCTGAAGGAGTCGCTGCAGGTGATGTACCGCCCGCAGGCCCGGCGCCTCACCGACGACTGGGGGCTCGACGTCTCCGCCTGGACCGGCCTGCAGTAGAGCCCGGGATCCTTCGGGTGGGGCCGTCGACCGGGTGTCGGTTCATCCAGGTATGCAGCCGAACCGGCAGTTCCCACGTCGAGTTCACCGTGGGGAGTGTCGACTTCCCTGCATACCTTGATGAACCGACCGGCCGACCCTGGGCCTGACGAGGAGGTACGCGCCGCGCTCAGCCGAGCGGACCGACCTCGACGACCCAGTCCGGACCCAGCTCGGCTCGGACCCGCTCCGCGAGTGGCCCGGCCGCGTCGACGTACCGCCGACGAGCCTGCTCGTCGGACCACCCGTGCCGGTGGTCGTGGTGCCACGACGCGTTCCAGTGCTCGAGCTCCCTCGCCAGCGCGTCCGAGACCTGCGGCCAGTCCTCGCGGCTCGTCTCGCCCCGGTGCCACAACGGCCAGTCGGCGTTGTAGTCGCTCATGAGCCGCACGACCTGGGTCATGCAGAGAGCGTAGGCAGCGGGCGACGAGCCATCGCGCCGGCTGGAGGGCGGGACGCGACGGGCTGGCCGTGCCGACGGGTAGTTGACATCGCCGCCGCGGGCAACAGGGGAGGGCGACAGACCTCTGCGGCGTGCCGCGACGACCTCGGGAGACCCTGTGAGCCCTGCCGCTGCACATCCGTCGCTGCGACGCCGGCTCGAGACCGGCCGGCTGCTGCTCGGCTCGATCCTGGAGCTGGGGATCAAGGCGTACGGCGCGGGCGCGGCGGTGGCCGTGGCGCTGAGCGATGCCGAGACGGTGGGCGGCAAGGCGCAGGACGCGGTGGCGGCGGTCCCGAGCCTGGAGGAGCGCTACCGCGCGACGCAGTACGTCGTGGACCACCGTGCGGAGATCCAGGTCGCGCTCGACCACGTCAACGAGCAGACGCCTCCGCGGGCGGAGCTCGAGGACGCGATCGACCGGAGCGCGGAGACGCTCGAGGGCATCGAGACGACGTACAGCGAGGTGCTGGAGGCCCGCGACGCGCTCCCCTGGAACCCTCGCGACGCGTGGGGCCACGTCAGCGACGCGTGGGGCGCGAAGCCGAACCTGGCGGCGATCTCCGACCTGGCTGCGGTCGCGGGCCAGGTGGGTCCGTACGTCGACCAGGTGGAGGTGCTCACCCCGGTCTACTACGGCGGCCTGCTCGCCGTGGTCGACAACTTCTCCAGCGACGAGATCGTCGGGACGCTCTTCGTCATGGCGCTCGCCCTCGGGCTGGCGTTCGTGCTCGGCGGGGCGGTCGGCTTCTGGGTGCGCCGCGGCCGTCCGGGGCTCGTCGCGCGGAGCCTGCAGCGGTGGGGCGCGGTCACCTTCCGCGGGTGGTACGTCCGGAACCTGCCGCGCGCCCTGAGCCCGCCGTTGTACGCCGCGGCGCGGGAGCGGATCGAGCGCGACATCGTGGCGGACCCGGAGGTCGCGCTGGAGCCGGAGCGCTTCCGCGAGCTGGAGCGGTACTTCGCGAGCAGGTCGCGGGCCGACGCCGGCACCTGACCGGGCGACGCCGTGCTCGTCTGCGGCCGCGTCGCCGGAGCCTCAACCCTGTCGGAAGCCCCCGATCCGTGGGAGCATCGGACGCACGCCGACCGAGGAGGCCCCGATGTGGTTCTGGGTCGCCGTCGCGACCTTCCTGATCGTCGGCTCGCTCGTGTCCTGGTACCGCTCGCGCGGTGCGTACCAGCTCCGGGGCGACCACGAGTCGCGCGCCCGGCAGGTCGAGGGTCGGGTCCAGAGCTACCGGATGCCGGAGGACGGGCCCGCCAGCACGTTCTGGTGACCGGCTGAACCGGCCCGGCCCGTCCCGTCCCTCAGGCGCCGTCCTCGGTGAGGCTCGCGGGCGGCAGCCAGTCGGCGCCGAGCAGCTGGGCGAGGTCCGCGAGCCCGGTGGTGTCGCTGCCGACGGTGTCGGACGCGGCGGCGATCCGCTCGACCATCACCTTGCCGACCTGCTCCTCGACCGTGCCCTCGGCGTACGCGATGTGCCACGGCGAGACCTGGTGGTCGCGGTGGGTGCGGCCGGTGACCTGCCGACCGGCGATGCCGGAGAAGCGGGCCTGGTGGAAGAGCCCGACCCGGGGCTCGGTGCTCGCCTGCCGGCCGTCGGCGAGGGTCTCACCGGCGTGGAGGCTGATCGAGGCGACGGTGGTGAAGACGCAGACCTGCGCCTCGCCGGTCTGGAACCTCAGCCGCTCGGCCTCGGCGTCGAACCGGTCGCGGCCGTAGATCGTGGCCACCTCGATGCCGGCATCGCGGAGCCGGTCGGCGATGGGGTCGGCGGCGGTCGCGACGAACTCGACCGAGCACGCCACCTGCCGCTCGGCCTCGACCTGCTGGGCGATCCACGCGACGGTCGAGTCGACGCGGATCAGGCCGGCCTTCTGCCGGAACCGCAGCAGGGCGGCCCGTCCCTTGGCGACGTTGCGGCCACGGCGGGCGATGTCCATCTCGCGGCAGAACTCACCCCACTCGGCCTCGTACGCCGTCCGCTCCGCCGGCGTCAGCGCCACCGGCATGCCGGAGATCGGCACCGGCCCCCACGGCGCGGCGCGGTGCAGCATCGCCGGCGGCCGTTCCTCGGCGAGCCAGCCGCGCACCAGCTTGAGGTCGGCGGCCCGTCGCGCGGGATCGGTGGTCCAGGTCGCGCCGTACCGGCCCTGCTCCACCGCGACGCCGTGCCGCTCGAGCGCGGCGGCGAACGTCGTGCCGGGCTGCGTGGCCGAGGTCCACTCCCGCATCGGCTCGTCGAGCACCTGGGCGTAGGCGGGAGCGAGGTACGGCAGCTCGAGCGGCGTGTGCCCCGGGGTCGCCGTCGTGGCGATGACGAACGGTGCCTTGTCGTGCGGCCGCCCGTGCCCCGAGATCCGCGCCCAGAGCTTCCACCGCTTCGTCGTCGTACGCCGCAGGGCGTGGGCCTCGTCGGCGATGATCACGTCCCACTCGTGATCGGTGACCTTCTCCAGCCGGTCCCACGTGACGACGACCCACTCCAGGCCGCCGTCGCCGAGCGCGGTGATCGTGCGACACCAGTGTCCGATGGTGATCGCAGCGGGCCGGTCGGCCACGACGAGCACCCGTCGCGCGCCGCGAAGGTCACCGACCGCCGTCGCACCGAGGACCGCCGAGATGGTCTTGCCCACGCCGGGCTCGTCGGCCAGCAGGAACAGCCGCCCGCCCGCCGCCGCCCGCTCCGCGATCGCGTCGGCCGCCTCGAACTGGATCCGCCGCGGCTCGAGCGCCTCGGTCGGCTCGGGTGCCGGCGTGGGGTCGTCGGGGTTGAGGGTGTTCTCGATGAACCGGCCGAGGGTGTGGGGGCCGGGGGAGTACGCCGCGAGGTGCTCGGGCAGCGCGCGCCCGACGTACAGGTGGGTCCTGACCGCGGGGTGCCAGGTCGCGCCGTCGACCTGCGTCCCGTAGGGCACGTCGAGCACCCACAGCCGCTCGCCCGGCCCGGCGGTCGGCAGCGGTCGCTGCGACGGTCGCGTGCCCTTGCGACGCGGTGACGCGGTGCGCCGAGGCGCGCTGGAACGGCGAGACCTGGCCACCCCCGGACGCTAGCGGCGGCTCCGGCCGGTCTGGTGGCGGCGCTCCGTTCCGGCGCTGTGACGCTCGTCCGGTCGGGGGAAAAGCGCGCGACCTCCGCGGCCGGCGCGGGAGAGAATCAGCGGCGATGCTCACCGCGCTCCGCACCTACGTCACGCCCCCGTCCACCCTCGCGGGGCGTCTCTCCGTCCAGTCGCTGCTCTTCGCCACGGGCGACGGGGCGTTCCTGGCGGGATCGGCCGTCTACTTCGGCGTCATCCTCGGGTTGTCGCTGGGCCAGGTCGGCGTGGGGCTCACGGTCGCGGCGATCGCCAGCTTCCTCGTCGCGGTGCCGGCCGGGAAGCTCGTCGACCGGTTCGGTCCCAAGCGGATGTGGTCCCTGAGCGCAGTGGTGCAGGGCGCGCTGTTCCTCGCCTGGCCCTTCATCGACAGCTTCCCGCAGTTCGTCGCGATCGCGGTGGCGATGGAGATCGCGGGCAGCCTTGCCGGCGCGGCCCACGGCGCCTACGTCCTCGACGTGCTCCCTCCGGCCGAGCGCGTGGAGTCCCGGGCCTACATGTACTCCGCGCTCAACGTCGGGTTCAGCCTCGGGGCGTTCCTGAGCGGTGGTGCCATCGCGTTCGGCGCCGACGTGCTGCGTTGGGCCCCGCTCCTCACCTCGGTGCTCTTCCTGGTCAACGCGGTCGCGATCCTCCGGCTCCCGAACGCCACCCACGACGTCCGCTCGAGCGAGCCCCGCCGGCAGCCGGAGGGGCCGCCGGCCATCCGCAACCGCACCTGGCTCGCGGTGACCTTCCTGACCGGCGTGCTGTGGTCGAACCAGGTGCTGCTGCACACGGTGATCCCGCTGTGGCTGGTCATCGAGACCGACGCCCCGCACGAGCTGGTGGCCATGCTCTTCGCCACCAACACGGTGATGTGCATCGTGCTGCCCCGTCTGACCGCGCGCGGCATCCACGACATCGACACCGCCCTGCGCGCGGTGCGCCTCTCCGCACTCTTCTTCGCCCTCACGTGCCTCGTCACGCTCGCCACCCACGAGACCGTCGGTTGGATCACCGTCGTCCTGTTCTTCGTCGGCCACATCGTGCTGACCTGGGCCGAGCTCTACCTCTCCGCCTCGGGGTGGACCTTCGAGGCCGAGCTGATGGATCCGCGGCGCCGCGGGGACTACCAGGGCGTCTCCGAGCTCGGCAACACCCTCGGCCGGTTCTGGGCGCCGGCCGTCTACGGCTTCCTCGCGATGGAGTGGGGCGCCTCCGGCTGGCTCACCATCGCCGCCATCGTCGCCGCCGCCGCGGCCGCCATGCACCCCGCGACCCGGGCCGGACGGCGCTACCTCGAGCAGCACGTCCCGCCCGACGTCCTCGCCGACGCCCGCGCCGGCGCTCCGACGGATCCCGCCCTCGCAACGGCGCTGACGGACCCGCCCGATCCCGGCACGACCGTCACCGACGCCCCGCTGCCGCGCTGATCCAGGTGACCCGTCGAGGGCGAGTCCGTTAGCCTCACCACTGGCGGTACGCCGCCGACTGCGCTTCCACGTGGCCATCCACGTGAATCATCGCGGAGAGACCTGACCAGCTCAGGACATGTCCGGATGGGGTGCGGCGCACTGGTGCGCCGACTCATTCCACCGATGCCTCAGCATCGGCCGACGGAAGGACATGACATGTCGTCGAAGGACGAGAAGAACCTGACGCAGGTGACCGACCAGATCGCGAAGATGGACGAACCGCGGCGGTCGACCATGCAGCGGGTGCACGACGTCATCATGACCGTGGCTCCCACTCTGAAGCCGCGCATCTGGTACGGCATGCCCGCCTACGCGATGTCCGCGAGCACGCCCGCGCTCATCACCCTGCGCAACGACGAACGGCTCAACCTCGCCATCACCGAGAAGGCACCGTTTCGCGCAGCGGGCGGCGCGGACGGGCAGCTGATGCCGGCGGCGTGGTACTTCGAGACGGTCGACAACGCCACCGAGAAGCGGATCGCCGAGATCGTCCGATCGGTCGTCGACTGAGCGGCTGCGCTCCCGGGCAGCCACGGTGTGTTGTCCCACGGACGGCGAGGACACGTCTCGTCCGGCCGTCCCGGCACGAGCGGACCAGTTGTCCCTGACAGGCGGCGACATGCCGCGGTCGCTGGCCGGTGTGGCCGTGCAACAGCAACACGCGGATCCTTCTTGCAAGAGTCGTCGCCCGGGGTTCCCCCGACGGGCCCCGGGCGACGAGCACGGGTGTCCGGACTGCTCCTCATGAGAGCGCCGAACGACGGGACCGCCCTCCTGCTCGGGTGAGCGGAAGGGCGGTCCGTTTGTGAGGCTGCGATCAGTGCTGGTTCGCGCCGTTGCTGCGATCGCGGTTGTCGTCGTCGTAGAAGTCGCGGCTGCCGGACTTCGCCAGGCCACGGCTGACCATGTATCCGATGGTCAGCAAGGTGACGTAGAACCATGCTTCCTGCGCACCGAAGTCCGATGCGTCCACGACCGCGGAGGCGATCAGGACACCGATGACGGCTGCGACGTAGGCGACGAGTTCCGTGGTCTTGATCGAGGCCTTGGTCTCGGTGCTGATGCGTCGGGAGGTGGTGTAGGTGTGGTCGCTGCTGTGGGTCGCTGCCATGGTCATGCTCCTTCGGGTGTGCGCACGAACGGGCCCCATGTCGATACCGTCGTCACGCACGTCGGGGGAATGCCCGGCGTACCGGACATACTCTCGGTATCCAACAGGTGGGCCAGCAACACACACCCTGATGGGCGTGATTGCGGCTAGGACCCGGGCCCTGAGACCCACGAGGACGGCCGACCGGGTGGGGTTGCGGCGACGCTCCGCAGCCCAGGGTCGGCAAAGGACCCCGGGCGATCGGAGATCAAACCCCTGAGTCGGCTGACTGACCCGCGGCCGTTCTCAGGTGGGCCTCTGCCCCGGTCAGCCGCAGGACCCGTCCGGCGGGCTCGCTCGGGTCGATCACGCGCATCAACACGCCACGGGTCGACGCAGTGGCCTTCGCCTCGACCAGGGCGGTGACACCAGCACAACCCAGGAACGTGACCTCGCTGAGATCGACCTCCACGAAACGGGTGCCTGCCTCGAACAGATCCACAAGCGCTGAGGCGAAAGCGGACGCGGTGAGGCCATCGATCTCACCAACGACCACAAGTCGGCAACCGGCCCCATCGAGCATGGGCATCATGCGTATATCGAAGAAAGGCATCTGAGGCTCAGTCCATCGTCATCGTTCGCCGAAGACGGAGACGCCGAAGTGGCGTGACACGAGAAACCCTCAGTAATCACGAATGTACGCCCATCCGCGAAGAAGTGTTAGCCCTCGTTGCAGGACAGCAGACCCTGGACGCTGCACAGCGCGCGACTTCCTGACGCTCAGAAGGCCGTAAGCAAGTCGCAACGCGGGTACCGAGTCCGCGTACCCGAGCCCCCACGGCCTGCACCATGCCCTGCACGCCACCGACACCAAGGAAGCGCGTGCCGAACCCGCCCGACGCGAACCGGACACCAGACCCCCGTCGGCAAGCGCTTCGGCTCCCGTACGACCTGGCCAGCGCAGGTACCGCACGCCACCTCATCACCGATGACCTCGAACGCGCCGGAGCGCCGCGGAGGTTGCAGCAAGACGCCGCGCTCGTGGTGAGCGAACTGATCACCAACGGCGTCGAGCACGGTCAACCCCTGGAAGACCACACCGTCGCCGTCTCCTGGACCCTCGACCACAAGACCGTCGAGATCTGCGTCTCCGACGGAGGCTCCGGCGCACACCTCCAGCCAGCAGCAACCGACCCGACCCGGCCGCGCGGACGCGGCCTCGCCCTCATCGCGACCATCAGCGACCGCTGGTGGGCCGAACCAGGCCACAGCACCACGGTCTGTGCTGTCCTCACCGCATAACGCGGCCTGGCCCGGCCCGGCCTGGCGCGCCCGCAGCGCCAGCCGGGGCACAATCACTCACTGGCCCGTACAGCGTTGGACGGGGCAGGTGCGGACACTCCGCTTGTCCTGCTGCTCGTGCAGGGGTGCCCGAGCGAGCCGATCGCGGGGCCACGAACCGCCAGGTTGGCGCCGAGGAGGAGCACATGCAGACGCCTCCCCTCCGCCTGGCCAGCACGCTGCTCACGCTCGCGTTGACCGGATGTGGGACCACGACTGAGCGGGGGAGCCCACCGGGGTCGCCCAAGGGTGGTGACGTGCCGACCACGGCACGGGCACTTGCCTTCGTGGCCGCTGAGCACGTCGGGACACCTTCCTCGGCGACCGAGGAGAGCGACGCGGCCGAGGAGCTGGGCTCGGACGCGGTCGGGACGGAGCTGCGGTACGGCTCGGATGGTAAGTACGACGGCGACATGCTCGTGGTGGCGGTAGGCCGGGGCATGGACAAGACACCGAGCGACTGTGGTGTCGAGACCAGCGAGTACCTTGCGGGCTGCGTGGAGACCGACCAGGGCATGCTCATGTGGGAGGACGTGGCCCCCGAGTCGGATCCAGGCGTCGTCTACGTGTCGGTCGACAAGGGCGACACCACCGCGCTGCTGTTCTACGCCGGACCGCCCATCACCGGCGACCCCCGCGAGCTGGACATGCCCGTCTCGACCGATGACCTGTTCGCGATCGCCAACGATCCGAGGGTGGATGTGACCACCTCGCAGGAGGCGGTCGACGCCGGAGCAGGACTGCCGTTCTGGCATGACCCACGCCGCTGAGACGGAACGCGGGCCGACGGCTCCCACGTCGATGAAGTGGAGACCTCGCCCCCAGGCGCCCGCGCCGGGTCGAGGCCGGCCACCCGTGTCGAGACGGTCGCGGCGGGACGGGCGCCCACCCGCACGAGCCTCAGATGGCCGCAGGGCCCTCTGGACGGGGGCCGAAGCGAGGAGCAGGTGTTCTCCAGATGCTCGGCGAGCGCGAGGCAGAGCCTTCGCCGACCGCAGGCTCACATCGGCGTTCGTGCGTGTAGCTCCGAGCACTTGCACCGCGTGACGACGTGCGGGCAGGCTCTTGCACCCGCAAGCGCCACGACGGAGCCGTGTGCGCCGGGCACCAGCAGTCCTGCATCCTGATGTCCGTCCTGGCGCGACGGTGTTGGACCTCGCTTGCGGCAAGGGTGCGACGTCGGTCTTCCTGGCGCGTGAGTGCGAAGCTGACGTGGTGACGACGACGAGTTCGACGCGATCGTCAGTGTCGACGCCTTCGAGTACTTCGCTGTGCCAAACGCGTCAGAGCCGCGTCACCTCGTCGTTCCCATCCAGGCGGCGGAGCGGCCCGAGCGTGTGCCCGTGCCCGAGAGACGAACGGCTGACTCAGCCCGTGAGCGAGACGGTCGACCCGCGGCGGGACTTCGCGACGAGCAGCTGAGTGGGGATGCGGTCGCGCATCTCGGCGACGTGGCTGACGACGCCGACGACGCGGCCGCCGTCGCGGAGGGAGTCGAGGGTGTCCATGACGTCGTCGAGGGTGTCGGCGTCGAGCGAGCCGAAGCCCTCGTCGACGAAGAGGGTGTCGAGGGCGGCGCCGCCGACCTCGTTGGTGATGACGTCGGCCAGGCCGAGGGCCAGGGCGAGGGACACCACGAAGGTCTCGCCGCCGGAGAGGGTCGCGGGGTCGCGGGTCTCGCCGGACCAGTCGTCGCGGACGAGCAGCGAGAGCCCGCCGCGGGTCTCGCCGGCGCCGCGGCGGCCGGTGTGCTCGAGGGAGTAGCGGCTGTCGCTCATCCGGGCGAGGCGCTCGTTCGCGGCAGCGACGACCTGGGAGAGGCGGTAGGCCAGGACGTACGCCGAGAGCCGCATCTGCAGCCGGTTGTCGGCGGACTTGCCCTCGACGAACGCGCACAGGCGGGTGGCCAGCTCGAGCTCGGCCCGCAGCGGCGCCCAGTCGTCCAGGGCTTCGGACAGCGACGAGTGCAGCGATGCGAGGCGGCCGGCGCGGGTGGTCCAGCGGTCCTCGGCTGTGCGGGCGTCGTTCAGTGCACCCAGGGCACTGCGGTGGGCGCCGGCGAGGGCGTCGACGTCCGGGGGAGCGGCGGCCGCGAGCTCCTCGGAGCCCGGGTCGCGGAGCACCTCGGTCACCGCCGCGAGGCGCTGCTCGTGGCGGGCGAGCCGCTGCTCCAGCCGCGCGCAGGCAGCGGCGTCGCGGAGGGCGGCGTACGCCTCGTCGGATGTGTCGAAGCCGGCGGCGGCCACGGCGTCGGCCAGCGCGGCCTCCGCCTCGGCGACGGCGCGGTCGGCCTCGGCGAGGCGGTCCAGCGCGTCGAGCGCCGCGCGGCACTCCCGCTCGGTGGTGCGGTGCCGGCGCAGCAGGCGGTCGAGGTCGGCGGCGGCGTCGCCGGTCGTGTACTCGCCGGCGTCGGCCATCGCCTGCTCGAGCTCGTCGGCCCGCACCTCGGCCTCCTCGGCGAGCGAGCGCCGGGTGGCCTCGACGGAAGCGGACTCGGCCACGAGCTCCTCGACGGCTCGGGCGGCCCCGGCGGCGTCGGGGGCCGGGCGACCGCCGGCTGCGGCGAGCAGCCGCTCCAGCGACGTGGCGAGCCCGGCGCGCTCGCCCTCGAGGTCGTCGACGTCCCCCGGCCCGGCTGCGTCCTCGGCGTGCTCGAGTCGGATGACCAGGTCGCGGACCTTCCCGTCGCGCAGGTGCTCGAGGGTGGCGGCGTCGTCGACGGCGCGCTGGGCGGCCTTCTCGGCGTGGTCGTCCGGGGCGTCGGGGCCGGCGACGGCCTTGGCCGGGTGGTCGTCGGAGCCGCACACCGGGCAGCAGGCGCCGACAGCCAGGGCACCGGCGAGCTCGGCGGCCATGCTGTCCAGCCGCGCGCGGCGTACGTCGATGGCGTGCTCGCGCGCGGCGAGCGTCGCCTCACGCGACTCGTGCCACGCCTCCCGGGCCGCGGCCAGCTCGGTCCGCAGGCGGGCGACCGTCGCGTGCGCAGCGATCCGCTCGACGACGGTGTCGAGGGCGGACTGCACCTCGACGGCCTCGCAGCGGGCGCGGGCGGCGGTGGTCAGCCGTTCGAGCTCGGTGGCGCGGGTGGCCAGCCGGCCCGACTCGGTGTGCAGCGTCGCCAGGCGGGCGGCGCGTGGGCGGAGCGCCTCGACCCGGGCTGCGGCGGTGACGGCGACGTCGACCTCGGCGACCAGGGCCTCGCGATCCTCACGCGTGACGGCTCGGGCGGCGGCGGCCCGGGCGGTGCGGGCCTGCTGCACGAGCCGCAGGACCGGTGCCACGCCTGCCGCGCGCCGCGCCGCCTCCAGGACGCCCCGGTCGGACTCGACGGCGTCAGCCTCGGCGAGGAGGGCCTGGTGCTCGCGGGCGGCGTCCGCGAGCCGGGCCTGCCGCTCGGCGAGCGCGCGGCCGGCCTCGAGCGCCTTCCGGGCGTCGGCCTCGGCGGAGACCGCGGCCGCGGCCTCGACCTCGGCCGCGGTCGCCGAGGCGGCGGCGGACTCGGCGAGGTCGCCGGCCCAGGCGAGCAGGGTGCCGTCACCGGACGGCTCGGTCAGGTCCCGCACGTCCCAGGGGAGCGGTGTCGCCACGACCTCGCTGACCCGGCTGGCGAGGTCGGCGACGCCCTGGTGCGCCGACTCGGAGCGCCGACGCAGGTCCAGGCGGTGGTCGCGCAGCCACCGCTCGACGTCGGCGAACCGGCCGGTGCGGAAGAGGCGCTGGAGCAGCTCGTGCCGCTCCTCGGACCTCGCGCGCAGGAACGCCTGGAAGCGGCCCTGGGGGAGCATCGCGACCTGGGTGAACTGGGTGAGGTTCATGCCCAGCAGCTCCGAGACCAGGTGACCGGTCTCGTCGAGCCGCGAGGAGAGCGGCACCCAGTCAGCGGCGACGAGCTCCGACAGGGTCACCGACGCCTGCTGGGTGGTGGTGCCGGTGCCGCGCTTCTTCGGGCGCTCCCAGGCGGGCGACCGGACGATCCGGAACCGCCGGCCGCCGAGGGTCGCCTCGAGGGTGACCTGGGGCGCGACACCGGGCGCGGCGCTGTCGCAACGGAGTCGCTTGGCGCTGGACCGGTCGCCGGGGACGTCGCCGTACAGCGCGAAGCACACCGCGTCGAGCACGCTGGTCTTGCCGGCGCCGGTGGGGCCGGACAGGAGGAACAGCCCCGCTGCGGACAGGTGGTCGAAGTCGACGCGCACGGTGTCGGCGAACGGCCCGAAGGCGGTCGCCTCGAGGGAGTGGAGCCTCACGGGGCCGCCACCCCCAGCACGGCGCGGTCGAGGTCGGCGTCGTCGCAGCACGCGTCGATGGCGGCGTCGAGCAGCATCCGCTCGGCGTCGGTGGGAGGCGCGCCGCGCAGGTCGCGGACGAACTCGTGGGCGATGTCGTGGTCGGTGCGGCCGGCGGTGCGGGCCGCGGGGGCGACGCCGATGCCCGGCGGCGGGGTCGCGAAGCCGAGCACGAGCGCGTGCGGGAAGCGCCGGCGCAGGCGGTCCATCGCCTGGAGCGGCCGCACCTCGTCGGTCAGGGTGGCCTGGACCCACGAGCCCTCGTGGCGCTGGTGGCGGGCGTCGGTGAGCAGCTCGTCGAGGGTGCCGGTGAGGCGGGCTAGCGGGCGGGGGACCGGCGCGTCGACGTACTCCGCCGTCACCGCGCCGTCGGCGGCGAGGTCGACGAGCCAGGAGCCCTTGTGGTGGTCGGCCTCGGAGAAGGAGTACGCCAGCGGCGAGCCGCTGTAGCGCACCCGGTCCGTGAGGGTGTGCCGGCCGTGGAGGTGGCCCAGCGCCACGTAGTCGATGCCGTCGAAGAGCGTGGTCGGGACGATCGAGACGCCGCCGACCGAGATGTCGCGCTCGGAGTCGCTCGGCTGGGCGCCGGCGACGAAGGCGTGGGCGAGCACGACCGAGCGGGTGCCCCGTCGGGTCGCGAGATCGGCGCGGACCCGGACCATCGCCTCGGTCAGCGCGGCCTCGTGGGAGCGGGAGCGGAGGTCCCAGGGGGCGGCGACCGCGTGCGGGTCGAGGTAGGGGAGCGCGTGGACCGCGACCGGCCCGTGCTCGTCCTCGAGCAGCACCGGCGTGCCGACGCCGGCCGGGTCGGTGCGGATGTAGACACCGGCCGCGTCGATCAGCCGGGAGCTGAACCCGAGCCGCTGGGCGCTGTCGTGGTTGCCGCTGGAGATGACGACCCGGGCTCGCGAGGCGGCGAGCCGGACCAGCACGTCGTCGGCGAGCCGGACGGCGTCGACGTGCGGCAGCGCGCGGTCGTAGACGTCGCCGGCGACGACGACGAGGTCGACCTTCTCGGACTCGACGACCCCGAGCAGGTGGTCGGCGAAGGCGGCCTGGTGGGTGAGCATCCCCTCACGGTGGAACGACCGGCCCAGGTGCCAGTCGGAGGTGTGGAGGATGCGCATGCGAGGACCGTAGGAGCCGGCGCCGACAGTCCCTCGGACCCACGCCGGGGCTGGCTCAGGTGTAGCGCACGCAACGCCGCGCGGAGGTGAAGCCGTAGAGCACCAGGCCGGCCTCGCCGGCCAGCTTCGCCGACAGGCTCGTGGGCGCGCCGACCGCGGCGAGCGCACCGACGCCGGCGGCCAGCGCCTTCTGCACGAGCTCGAAGCCGGCCCGCCCACTGACGACCATCGCCGCCTCGGCCGGCGGGTCCCCGGCCAGGACGCGGGCACCGGTCACCTTGTCCACCGCGTTGTGGCGGCCGACGTCCTCGCGCACCACGAGCGGCTCGCCCGAGGCGGTGAACAGTCCGGCCGCGTGCACCCCGCCGGTGCGGTCGAAGACGCGCTGCTGCTCGCGCAGCACGTCCGGCAGGCCACGTACGACGTCGGGCTCCGGGAGGTCGCCCGTCCAGCGCGCCGCCGCGCTCACGGTGAGCGCCGAGGCGACCGAGTCCTTGCCGCAGACCCCGCACGCCGAGGAGCCGGAGCCGAGCGTGTCGTGGCGGTGACCCGGGTCGGAGAGCGGCGGGGCGTCGAGGGTGACGGTGACGACGTTGAACTCCTGCTCGGGGGACAGGTCGGTGTCGGTGCAGTAGGCCACGCTCGCGACATGACCCGTCCCGCGCACGAGACCCTCGTGGACCAGCCAGCCCGCCGCCAGCTCGAAGTCGTGGCCCGGCGTGCGCATGGTGACCCAGACCCGCCGCGCGGGCGAGCCGGGCCAGGCGAGCCGGATCTCCAGCGGCTCCTCGGTGGCGAGCCGGTCGTCGTGGCGGCGCTCGCCGGCCTCGGTCAGCTCGCGCACCTTCGCCCGGACCGTCGGCCCGGGGCGACGCGGACGGTCGATCACGCCGGGTAGGCCTTGCGGACGGCCAACCGGCGCTCGAGCTCGTCGACCTGGTCGACGACGCGTCGGCGGATCGAGGCGTCGAGCCCGGCGAGGTCCAGCAGCCTGCGGACCGAGGCGAGCGTCTCCTCGCGCAGCGACGTGCCCGGGAAGAACGCGTCGGCAGCGTCTGCCAGCACCCAGCCGCTCCGGGCTCCGGCGGTGGCGGGGAGGTCGGCGACGTACCGGTCGACGTAGGCGTCGGTCAGGTGCTCCTGGCCCGAGCGCCACATCCCGTGCCCGGCCGCGGTGAGCTCGTAGTTCGGCACGTCGACCTCGCCGGTGAAGCGCTGCCAGGCGAACTCCTTCGCCTCGGCCGTCGGCAGCGACGCCCGGGCGCGGGTGTGCTCCACCCGTGCCGTCGCGGTCGGCTCGGCGTCGAGGGCGGCCTCCAGCTCCTCGGCGTCGGTCGCGCCCAGCACGGCGAGCCGGACCAGGATCGCCCAGCGCAGGTCGAGGTCGACCTCGATCCCGTCCGGCACGGCCCCCCGGAGCCACTGGCGCAGCGCGTCGGGCTCGGTCGAGGAGGCGATCGCCGCCTGGAACGCCGAGAGCTGCAACGTCGAGCCGGGGTCGGTCGTGGCGACCTTGCGCAGCACCGCGCGGTGGACCCGCTCGAGCGACCCGTCCGCGGCGAGCGGGACGACCTTGCCGAGGACCCAGGGGAGCGTGGCCGACACCGCGTCGTCGCTGTCCTCGACGCCGAGGCCCGCCTCGAGCAGGTCGACCACGTCGGCGGGGGAGACGGCGGCGTTGTGGAACGCGCTGCGGACGTTGTTCCACACCCCGGCCCGGAGGAGGGCGTCGTCGGTGGCCGGCAGCAGGGTCTTCAGCGCGGCGACCGTGGTCGCGTCGGGCTGCACGAGCGCGAAGGTGTCCTCGAAGGGGTCGAGCAGGACGGCAGTGCCCTCGGCGACGTCGTACGGCGTCTCCGGGCTGTCCACCGTCAGCGACGCGACCTCCCAGCCGGCGCCCGGCGCGGCCGTCGCGACGCGGAACGTGTGGGAGCGGTCGGCGGGGTGCTCGGCCGGCGGGGTGCGGCGGACGACCCCCGCGGCCCGGTCCAGCACGATGCTGTCCGGCCCGGCCGTGCGCAGCCAGTTGCTGGTGAAGGCGGACAGGTCGCCCGCGCCGGCGCCCTCCCAGCTCTGGAAGAGGTCGTGCATCGTGGCGTTGCCGAAGCGGTGGCGGGTGAAGTGGTCGATCGCGCCGGCGAAGAACACCTCGTCGCCGAGCGTGGCGTTGAGCTGCTTGAGGATGCTCGAGCCCTTGGCGTAGGAGATGCCGTCGAAGTCCTGCAACGCGGCGGTCGCGTCGAGCGCGCCGTTGCCGGCGACCGGGTGGGTGCTGGGGCGCTGGTCCGCGACCAGCCCCCACTGGCGGCGCGCGTAGGCGTGGTGGGTCCAGGCGTCGGCGTACTCGGTGACGTCGGCGGTGACCCGGTTGCCCATGTACTCCGCGAACGACTCGTTGAGCCACAGGTCGTCCCACCACCGCGGGGTGACGATGTTGCCGAACCACTGGTGCGCCATCTCGTGCGCGACGGTCGTGGCGCGGCGGATGCGCGCGCCGCGGGTGACGCGGGAGGAGAAGACCAGCGGGTCGCGGAAGGTCACGCAGCCGGGGTTCTCCATCGCACCGGCGTTGAACTCCGGCACGAACGCCTGGTGGTAGTCGCCGAACGGGTAGCGGATCCCGAAGAGGCGGTGGAACTCGTCGAAGCACTGCCGCGTCATCGTCAGCAGCTCGTCGGCGTCGGCCTCGAGCGCCCCGGCGAGGCTCTGCCGGGCGCTCAGGCCCAGCGCGATGCCGTCGTGCTCGTCGCGGACGAGGTGGTAGGGGCCGGCGACGAGGGTGACGAAGTACGTCGACAGCGGCTGCGTCGGCCCGATGTGCCACAGGCCCGGCTCGGGGCTGGTGGCGGGCGCGTTGCCGACGACCGTCCAGTCGTGCGGGGCGAGCACCGTGACCGTGTAGGGCGCCTTGAGGTCGGGCTGGTCGAAGCAGGCGAAGACGCTCGGGGCGGCGTCCATGAACGACATGCCGTAGACGTAGTGCCGCCCGTCGGCGGGGTCGACGCTGCGGTGCAGCCCCTCGCCGTCGTTGCGGAAGCGCATGGTCGCCTCGACGACCAGCTCGTTGGGGCCGGACGCGGTCTCCAGCGGGAGCCGCCCGCGGTCCAGGGCGTCCGGGTCGAGCGGGGAGCCGTTGAGCACCACCCGGTGCACCCGCACCGGCTTCAGGTCGACGAACGTCGGCCCGCCGAGCGAGTCGAAGCGGATCGTCGTGGTCGACGCGAAGGTCGAGTCGTCCGCGGCCAGGTCCAGGCGGACGTCGTACGACTCGATCGTCAGGAGGGCCGCGCGGGCCTCGGCCTCGGTCCGCTGCAGGCTCCGGTAGGTGCTCACGGCGCCACCCTACGGAGCGGACCGTCACCGGGTCCGGGGAGATCGTGACCGGATCGCGACGCACTTCTGCGTGTGGGCAACCAAACCGCCCGGCGCGGCGTCGTAGGTTGCAGCGAGCGTGATCCACGCTCCCACGTCCGGGAGGAAGCCCCACATGACCACCACACGACGCCGGGGCCCTGCCCTGGTCACCCTGACCGCCGCGGCCACCGCCACCACCGGCCTCCTGCTCGGGACGACCGTCGCCGTCGGCCCGGCCACGTCGGCCGAGCCGGCCGGCGACTGCACCCCCGCCTTCCCGGTCGCCGAGCTCGAGACGGGCGACGCCGTCACGGGCCTGACCGTCGTCCGCGGCACCACCCCCGAGGCGTTCACCGGCGAGGTCCTCGGCATCCAGGAGGACGGCATCGGCCCGGACCTCGACATGGTCATGGTCGAGGTCGACATGCCCGCCGTCGAGAAGGCCGGCATCTGGCAGGGCATGTCCGGCTCGCCGGTGTACGCCGCCGACGGCCGCCTCATCGGGGCGATCGCCTACGGGCTGTCGTTCGGTCCGTCCCCGGTCGCCGGGATCACGCCGTTCGAGGACATGGACGACTACCTCGCCGAGGCGCCCGCCCGGATCCGCGTCGGCAAGGCCGCCGCCGACCGGATCGCCCGCGCCACCGGCGTCACCCGGGCGCAGGCCGCCCAGGGCTTCCGCCAGCTGCCGATGCCGGTCGCCGTGTCCGGGGTGCGCGCCGAGCGCCTCGCCGCCACCGAGGACCGCCCCTACCTGCCCCGGGGCGCGCAGGCCGCCGGCGTCGGCAAGGCCGCGGCCGCCGGGCCCGAGACCCTGGTCGCCGGCGGCAACATGGCCGCCTCGCTGTCCTACGGCGACGTCACCCAGGCCGGCGTCGGCACCGCGACCTCGGTGTGCAACGGCCGCGTCGTCGGCTTCGGCCACCCGATGTCCTTCGAGGGCGAGACCACGATGAGCCTGCACCCCGCGTCGGCCATCTACATCCAGGAGGACCCGGTCGGCCCCGGCTTCAAGGTCGCCAACCTCGGCGCCCCGGTCGGCACCGTCTCGGACGACCACCTCACCGGTATCACCGGCTTCCTCGGCGCCCTGCCGCGCGCGACCACGATCAGCAACACCACGACGTACCAGGGCCGCACCCGCACGGGCACCACGAAGAACACCGTCGACAGCGCGGCGGCGGGCACGACGTACTACCAGATCGTCGCCAACCACGACCGTGTCGTCGACGCTCTGATGCCCGGCTCGGAGACGCTGAGCTGGACGATCCGCGGCACCGACGTCGACGGGTCGGCCTTCGAGCTGTCCTTCGACGACCGGTACGCCTCGGACTACGACATCTCTGGTGAGTCCGGCTACGAGCTCGCCGACCTCGTCTTCGCGCTCACCCGGATCACGGGCGTCACCGTCGACTCGGTGACCAGCGAGTCGGTCGTCAGCGACGACAGCTCCACCTACCGCGTGCGCGGCGTCCAGCAGAAGCGCGGCGGCAAGTGGATCCCCCTCGGCAAGGGTGAGCGCGCCGAGGCCAAGGCCGGCTCGACGCTCGTGCTGCGCGCGGTCCTCGCCGGCGCCGAGGGCCTGACGTACGTGCCGCTCACCATGAAGGTCCCGGCCTCGGCCGCCGGCATGAAGGGCCGGCTCGCGGTGCAGGGCGGCGGTTGGATGTACGGCGGCGGCAACATCACCTCCGTCGCCAAGGCCGAGAAGGTCGTCGCCAACATGATCCGCAACGACGAGGTCGAGGTCGAGCTGACCCTCGACAAGCGTCGCAAGCACGTCGAGCGCACCAAGGTGGTCGGCCCCGCCGACCGGGTCGTCCTCGGCTCGAAGCGGGTCCGCGTCGTCGTTCGGTGACGTCCGCCTGACCCCCGCCTGACCGGGCTCGCCAGCCGGGTGCTCGCCCGTGCTGACGGCCGACGCGGCATGTAACGGACTGTTCGCCGCTCTACCAGCACGTTGCAACGTGCTGGTAGAGCAGTGAACGGTCCGTTACACGCGCCCCGCGTCCGTCGCCGTTGGCACCTCGGCAGGCGATCGCCGGGCAGGTCGCGACTGGCCCGGGTGGGGGCGGGTACTCCGCAGGGCATGACGTCGATCGCACACCAGACCGTGGCCGAGCTCGGGGGCGAGTGGAGCATCCTGAACCGTCAGCGCCGCGACCACGTCCGCCTCGACGAGCTGCTCCACCAGCTCGAGGGCAGTGAGGGCCAGGAGCAGCGGGCGGTGCTCCGCGAGATCAACCGGCTGGTCTTCCCGCATGCGTTCGCCGAGGAGTCGGTGCTCTGGCCGGCGCTGCGCCGGATCCTCCCCGGCGACGAGGGGGAGCGGCTGACGCTCCAGGTCGAGCAGGAGCACCAGGAGGTCAACCACCTGGTGGTCCAGCTCGACTCCGAGGAGCTGAGCGAGGAGGAGCGCCGCCCGGTCATCGACCGGCTGATCGAGGTGCTGCGCGAGGACGTCCGCGACGAGGAGGACGAGCTGCTCCCGCGGCTGCAGGAGCTCGTGCCGCCCTCGCAGCTGCGCGCGCTCGGCGTCGCGTGGGAAGCGGTACGCCGCACCGCACCGACGCGCCCGCACCCCACGGTCGCGCGTCGGCCACCGGGCAACGCGCTGGCCGGCCTGCCGCTGACGGTGATCGACCGCTCCCGCGACGTGCTCGACCGCGGCGCCGAGCGGTCCACCGCCCCCACCGCGCGACGGCTACGCGGCCTGAGCCAGTCCCTGGCCGGGGTCGCCGGCCGGGTCGAGCGGGTGGGTGTCATGCGGGTCGGCGAGGACCCCAGCACCTCCGTGGACGACCCACGCGCGTAGCGCCACCACGGCGAGCACGGCCGCGGCGGCGACCAGGGCCGCCGGGGTGCCGGTGGCGGCGCCGAGCACGGCGGCGACCGCCGCGAGGAGCAGGTGGAGCCGGGTCGTGGAGAGCGGCACGACGCTGGCGCGGGGCCGGGTCGCTGGCACGGGCGTGAGGTGGGACATCGGTGTTCCTCCGGTCGGTTCAGGTGAGCACGAGCAGGAGCGACCCGACGAGGACCGCCGGGATCGTGGTGAGCACGGTGGCGAGCAGCGCGGAGCGGTGCTCCAGGGCCAGGAGCGGGATGAGCGCGTCGCCGTCCTGGCTGATGGTGTTGGCGACGAGGGTCGACAGCGGCATGCCGCCGGCCAGGAACAACCCGGCGAAGACGATCTGCACGGCGCAGCCGGGGATCAGCCCGACCAGCGCGCCGACGAGGACGCCGGCGAAGCCGAGCACCGGCAGCTGCGAGCCGTCGAAGCCCGTCAGCGTGGTGAGCAGGGACCACGCGACGTACGCGATGGCGACCCAGACGGTCACGAACGACACCTCGTCCGCGCCCTCGGCGAGCACCTGCTGCATCGACGTCGGCTCGCCGTCGACGGTGTCGTCGGCCAGCTTGCAGCCGTTGCGCAGGAAGAAGCCGACCGCCAGCACCGAGCCGACCAGCCCGATCGCCAGGTAGGGGTCGACGCCTCCGAGCAGCGCGTGCCCCAGCTCGGCCGGGTCCACCAGCTCGAACGTCGCCGGCAGGCTGACCGTCGCGCCCGCACCCAGCAGCAGCCACATCAGGGCGGGCAGGGTGGCGGCCTCCATCAGGACGGTACGCCGCCGGGCCGGCGCGGCCGCGGCCACGACGGGTGTCGGCACGGGCACCGGGGCCCCGGTCGCCGCTGCCGGGGCCGCCGGGCGGGCGACGGTGTCCACGCGACGTCGCGGGGCGATGCCCGCAGCGTCCACGACGTACCCCGTCGCCGCGCCCGTGGCGACCAGCAGCACCTTCAGCTGGAGCGTCAGCACCGGGTCGGCCGCGAGCAGCACCCACGACGCGTCGCCCATGGTGGCGACGAGCGCGGAGATCGCGGCGCCGTAGCTGACGGCTCCCCTGGCGTAGACCGACATCACGATGATCGCGCCGCCGCAGCCCGGCGGGACCGTCAGCAGGGCGGCCACCAGCGGGCCCAGCCGGCGGTGACGCTCCAGGGCGTCGTCCAGCCGGTGGCCCCACCGGTGGCGCGCCCAGCCGAAGGGCACCACCAGGAGGGCGACGAACACGCCGACCTCCATGAAGGCGTCGGCCAGCGGGCGCAGCAGCAGCTCGGTCATCGGTCCGGTCTCCAGGGATCGTCGCTCACTCGCCGGTGAGCTTCTCCTTGGCCTTGCTCAGCAGGTTCTCCGCGCCCTGGCCGTAGGCGCCGGCGGCGTTGCCCGGCTTGCCGGGGCCCATGCTGCCGTCGTAGGTCGCGAAGAGCAGCGGGTCGGGCGCCGGCACCTGCTGGACGTCGTCGGTGAGCGAGACGCCGGGGGAGAACTGGATCTCCTTGTCGCCGATGAGCGTGGTGCCCTGGGCCCAGCGGCCCTCGGCGGCGGTGCTGCCCTCGTGGAAGCTGTAGAACGTGCGCCCGGGCTCGTCCTTCTCCTCCTCGGCCAACGAGTCCTCGATGCCGTCGGTGAAGCCGTCCTCGATGAGCTGCTCGATGCCGAGCAGCCACTGCTGCTGGTGGAAGGTGTCGCGCGCGAGGTTGAACTGGAGCATGTCCTTGACACCGGGGTCGTCGGTCATCTGGTAGACCCGCGCGGTCTGGAGCCGGCTCTGCGCCTCGGCCGACACGTTGCTGCGGAAGTCGGCGAGCAGGTTGCCGCTGGCGACGATGTAGCCGCCGTTCCACGGCACGCCCTGGCTGTTGGTGGGCATCGCGGCCCCGCCGGTGACGATGGCGTGCTGCACGTTCTGCCCGCCGAGCACGGCGGCGAGGGCCGGGTTGGCGGCGGCGGCCTGGGCCTGGGTCTCGGACGGGGCGCCCTCGAGCAGGCGGGCCATCATCGTCACGAGCATCTCGACGTGGCCGATCTCCTCGGTGCCGATGTCGAGGATCATGTCCTTGTACTTGCCGGGGATGCGGCAGTTCCAGCCCTGCCAGAGGTACTGCATCATCACGGTCATCTCGCCGAACTGACCGCCGACGAGCTCCTGGAGCTTCGCGGCGAAGAGGGCGTCGGGCCGCTCCGGCTTCGCCGAGAACTGCAGCTCGCTGGTGTGTCGGTACATGGTCGCGCCTTTTGTCGTGGGTGCCTCCGCAGCACCCGGTGAGGAGCACGCTCCCGGGCCGCCGTGACCTGGCCGTCCGTCACGGCGTGTGCCGCCCCGCCGTCGTCGGCGTGGCCCCCGCCGTCCGCGCCGCCGTA
>NZ_JAANMS010000033.1 GCF_011250565.1 Nocardioides sp. IC4_145 | reverse complement strand
CCCGCCCCGCACGAGCAGGGGGGACGGGCAGCAAGAGGTCGAGCTTTCCCGGCGGTGGCGCGGTACCTGTCCGAGTTTCGTCGGACGACTCATACTCCTGGATGCAAGAGGTGTGTGGCACTTGGTCCGTCGCTCGAATTCGGGAGGACGCTGAGGAGCGCAGGTGACGGCTGAGGCGTCCGTCTTGGACCGGCTCGACGATCGGCTCGAGGGAAGCGTGTTTGTACGCTTCTGCGGTTCGGTGATCGTCCGGGGTCGGCCGAGTTTCGTAGGTGACTGTCCGAGTTCATGATCAGGCAGAGGGCGCGGCGTACAGCACGGGAGGTGGCCGGAAGCGGCAGCGCCGCGCGGAGCGGGAGCGTCGAATGATCGCCGGACCGAGAGCGTGTCATGGGTGCTCTCGGGGAGCGCGACGCTGCAGTAGCTGAGACCGAGAAGCGCGCTGGGAAGGCGCAGCCGGAGCTGCCCGAGGGAGAAGGCCTGTCCTTGAGCGAGGCCGGCGAGTTGTGCGGCCAAACGGTGACGATGCGCGACGCCACGAGGCTGCGGCGGCTCGCCAGCGAGTCTCGTGCCGATGACGGGGGGTGGGTGCCGGATTTGGGCGACTGAATGACGTCCGCCTCGCTAGCGTCACGGCAGCGAGGCCGGCGGCGGTTGCACTGGCGGTTGCGCCGTAACTTCCCAGGCGCTGGTCGGCGACTACGAAGGAATAGGGGGCGGGCCGCCGTCGCGTCACTTCCTGCGCCGCTATCTACTGCGGGTGGTTTCAGCCCGAAGCCGATCGCATTCACCGCTCCGCATCGTCGGCCGCGACGCGAGTACCAATGGCGGGACTTTCCGGCGGGAACGCGACCTCAGTGCGCGTACCGATCGCAGGTCGGACTGAGGACGTCCCCAACGATTCACTCGGCAGGGCCCGAAGGCGACGACGCCAGTACCGACAGGCCAATATTCGTTCTGCCACGCGAGAGGATGCCAACGCAGAGGACATCGACAAGGGCCAGCGTTCCCAGGCCCGAGCGGCGGCGTACCGCGCGCGGATGTACGCGTTCTCGGCATGAGCGTCCATCGGTACGAACCGCGGTCCAGACGACCCGGGGACTCGCCACCCGCCTGTGACTCGCCGCAGTCTGGCCGGACTGCGCTGATCGCGTCAGATGAGGATGGTTGTTGCAAGGGACCATCCGTGTGCGCGGGCCGTCGCAGCGTCACGACCGGGACTCGAGGGGCATGTATCCGAGCACCAGCTCATCAGGTCGGTGTTATCCAATGACTGCAAGCCCCATATAGGCGCTGGCGAGGCGATCAAGAAGACCGAGGCACGCCGTGTGTCCAGCGAATACTGGGGCGCGTCAGGGCCGGGCACTGCCTGCGACGGGTTCAGTGAAGTGCCGGTCAGGCCCGGGCTGCCACGCCCGCCACGTCATCCGCGTCGGGCGCCGCCGCGGCCTCGCGAGGTGGCGTCTTCGCCTGGCGGGGAAACTGCACGGCTTCGTAGTACAGGTCCAAGCACAGCATGACCTCGGTGTCGGCGACGCCGCCGAGGCCTCGGACTTCCTCGTCGACGAGGCGCATGACGTCCTCGGTGGTCCGGCACACCGCCTCCGCCATGATGTCGAACCGGCCCGCGGTGATCGCCACGTAGGTGATCGAGGGGATCCGGGCCAGCCGGTCCGCGACGGCGGCGACGCCGCTGTCGCCCCGGACCTTGAGCGCCACCCACACCACGGTGTCGAAACTCAGGCTGCGGGGGTTCACAATCGCGGTGATTCGCATCGACTGGGCCTCGATGAGCCGCGCGACCCGCTTGCGCACCTGCGATTCCGACAGTCCGACCTGCTCGCCGACCGTGGCGAACGGCAGCCGGCCGTTGTCGTGGAGGACGCGCATGATCTCGTAGTCCACCCCGTCCAGCGTCGAGGGGTGGGCGCGCGAGGCGCTGCCGGGCTTCGACTGCGCCGCCTCCCAGGCCGGCTCCTGGTAGTACAGGTCGAGGTAGGGCAGCACCTCGGCGGACGTTACGCCGGGTCGCTGGGGCAGCGTGTCGTTGACGAACTCCAGCAGCTCGTTGCGGTCGCGGCAGAGCACTTCGATCAGCGCGTTGTAGCGACCGGTCGTGATGACTGCGTAGTCGACCGCCTCGAGGTGGATGAACGAGCTGACGACGTCTTTGACGCGGGCCCCGGGGTCGACCGTGATGCCGATCATCGCGATGGTCTCAAAGCCGAGAAGGCCTGGGTAGGACACGGTCGTGATGTGGATGACGCCGTCCTCGACGAGCTCGTGCACGCGGCGGCGCGCGGTCTTCTCGGGGACGTCGAGGTCCCTGGCGATCGCGGCGAACGACCGTCGGCCGTCCTGCTGCAGGATCCGGATCAACTGCCGATCGAGTTCGGAGAGGCCCGGGTCCGACTCCTCGGCGCTCGCGCTCAGCGCGGGCAGGCCAGGTGCAAAGGTGAAGGCGTGGGGACCGCGCATGCCGTCGAAAACCGGTTCCCTGCGGCGGCTCACCCGGCCTGGCTCTCTGCCCGGTCGCCCGTCCGGTCCCGCAGAAAGACCGTCCGTCCGCCCAGGAATACCTCTTCGACCGCGATCTCGAGGAGGCCGTCGATGTCGACGGCGTAGGGGTCCCGGTCGAGGATGATCATGTCGGCATGCTTGCCTACCTCGAGCGATCCGTACATGTGTGACTCGCCGAGGACGTGGGCGCCGTTGACGGTGTGCATCCGCAGGGCTTCGGTCAACGTCACGGCTTGATCGGCGTCGATGACCTGGCCGAAGAACGACCGGCGGGCGAGAGTGCACCAGATGCTGAAGAACGGGTTGGTCGCCTGCTGCTCCGAGCCGATCCACACATCGGAGCTGCCGGTGAGTGGCCACCCTTGGTTCAGCAGGTCGCGGAACGGGAACCGACCGCGCTCGCCGTACTCTCCGAGGTAGGTCGGAAAGAAGTCGCCGAACGTGTAGAGGAAGACCGGCTGTGGCACCGGCACGATGCCGGCTGCGGCCCAGGCCCCGGTGGTCGTCTCGGGGTCGGGGAGGAAGTTCCCCGCATGCTCTACGCGGGTGGTTGGGGCGCCGTCGGGTACGCCGCCCGCGGCCACGATCGCCTCGCAGACCGCCTCCTGGGCACGGTCGCCGTTGGCGTGGATCGCCAGCTGGAGACCGGCGGCCGCGGTCGCGGAGAGCGCCTCGGCAATCCGCTCCGGGCTCAGCGCGACCTCACCGCAGGAGCCGTGCTCGTGCACGTAGGGCTGCTTGACGGCCGCGCTGCTGGCCGAGAAGCCTCCGTCGGAAAACATCTTCACGCCATGCACGCGGAGCAACTCCGGCGAGCTGGCGACGGGCGGCTCGACCGCCATGTCGCAGGCCTGCTCCAACGTGGTCGTGCCCGGGACCCACATATAGAGGCGGACCCGGGCGCCGAGGATGCCGTCTTGGTGCAGCCGGTCCATCGCGGTGAGACCGTCCATGGTCTCGGAGATCTCGCCGATCGTGGTGACTCCGAAGCGGCTGAATTGCTCGCGCACGCCCTGCTGAATGGCGGGTGCCAGTTCGTCGGCGGGCAGCTGGGGAAGGGGCAGGATGTTGTCCATCTCCTTGACCACGCCGGTCGGCTCGCCCGCGTTGTCCCGGACCACGGTGGGCAGGCCGGTGATGCTGTGCTGGACTTCCTCATACCCGGCGTCGATGCCGGCCAACTCGAGGGCCCGGCTGTTGAGGACGGTGATGTGCCCGCCGGCGCGCAGCGCGATGGCCACCTCGGTGCTGACGCTGTCAAGCTCGCCCCTCGTCGGCAGCCGCTTCTCAGCGAGCTTCTGGTCGAAGAAGAGGTTGGCCTGGCCGACCAGCCACCCGTCGACGGCCGCGTCCAGGTGCGCGCGCAGTTGGCCGAGCACCTCCGGGATGCTGCCGCACTGGGGTGCGCGGCAGTCGACCGTCTGGTAACGCATGCGCGCGGCGACCTCCATGTGGGCATGCACGTCCACGAAGCCGGGGGCGAGCGGGCGGTCCCCTAGGTCGCGCACCTCGGTGCCCGGCCCGACGAAGTCCTCGGCGTCCTGCCGTGGGCCCGTGCCGCAGATAACGCCGTCCCGCACGGCGACGAATCCCGGCGCGACCGGGTCGTCCTCGCGCAGCCAGAGCACGGTGTTGGACAGGAGGACGAGGTCTGCCTCGTCGCCATGGGTCATCGGTGGAACTCCTCGACGTCGGGGGTGCGCGGAGTCCGCACGGTAATGCGACTCGGCGATGTACGCAACGACGAAACACCGCCGTAACAACCAGAATGAAGACGAAAAAGTCCTTGACAGGCTCCATTGGCGCCTGAATAGTCTCCGCAGACAGTCTGGGGTCAGTGATTCCGGACAGCCAATCATCACGCGCCCCCTAGGAGGACTTGTGTCTGCAACCCGCCACGCCGAGGTAGCCGGAGGCGGTCTGGCCGGTCTGACCGTCGCGACGGCCCTGGCTCAGCACGGTTGGTCGGTGCGTCTGCACGAACGCGGGAGCCAGTTGCGCGAGATCGGCGCCGGCATCTTCCTGTGGGAGAACGCTCTCCGGGTGCTTGAGGAACTGGGTGCCTTCGAGGAGGCGACCGCCCTGGGCGACGCAATCGACAGTTGGCGGCTCTTCGACGAGCGCGGCCGCCCCATCCAGAACGACTGGATGAAGGACGGCTCGACCCGACTGATCACCGTGAAGCGCACCGAACTGCACCAGGCGCTGGCCCAGGCCGCTCGCCGCTCCGGCGTTGAGATCGTGACCGGTTCGCAGGTCTCGGGTGCCACACCGGACGGGGAGCTGCTGCTCGAGACCGGTGAGTCGTACGCCGCGGACTTGATCGTCGGGGCCGACGGCGTCTACTCCGCGGTCCGGCGCTCGCTAGGTCTCGACCTCAATGTCCGCGACCTCGAGGACGGCTGCATGCGCCACTTGGTTCCGCGCCGCCCCGGGGACGTCTCCGGAGAAGCGCTCGAGTACTGGAACGGCGGACGTCGTGTCGGGATCGTCCCGGTCACCCCCGACGAGGTCTACATCTACACCTGCTGCCCGGCCAAGGACCTCGAGGGTCGGCGGCAGCCGTTCAACTCTGCGTCCTGGGTCGCGTCGTTCCCGGACATCCGGCACTACCTCGACCGGATCCCGGACCAGTCTCGCTGGGCGGCGTTTCACGACGTGCGGACCCACAGCTGGGTCAGCGGTCGCGGTGCGATCGTCGGTGACGCCGCGACGGCGATGGCGCCCAACCTCGGCCAAGCCGCCTGCGTCGCGATGGTCAACGGTTTCTCGCTGGCCACCGTCTTGAACCAGCACGACGACGTCCCCACAGGCCTGCGCGCTTGGGAGCGTCGCCAGCGCGGCGTCTCGGACGCCACGCAGAAGTACTCGCGACTCTACGGACGGGTCGGCACCCGCTGGCCGCGTCCGCTGGCGGACGTCCGATCCGCGCTCGTCTGGCTCGCCGGCCGCTCCGAGAGCTGGCAGCACCGGGTCAACGTCGCAGCCCACTCCGGCGCCGATCTCGTCGGTCCTCGGAACTCGTGAAGGAGAGACTCATGAACCGAAAGAAGCTGAGCGGGATCCTCGCGCTGACCCTGTCGGCCGTCGTGCTCGCTGGGTGCAGCGTCGACGGCGGCAACGGTCGCGGCGCCAGCGAGGAGTTCGACGCAAGCACGCCGATCGAGGGCGCCGACCAGGGCACCTTCGACGCGTCCCCCGACGAGATCCGCGAAGGGCTCAAGGCAGACCCTTGGTGGGCGCCGTCACTTTTCGTCGACTGCGACGCCACGGATGACGCGGCCTGCGAGGGCGAGGCAACCGAGGGCGTCTACAACGCCATCCCGAGTGACCTGGCGACCGAGGACTGGCGGATCTGTGCCGTCGTGCCGCACCTGAGCGACGCCTACTGGGTGGCGGTCAACTACGGCATGGTGGAGGAGGCCCGGCGCCTCGGCGTCAACCTCGACTTCTACGAGGCCGGCGGGTACACCGAGCTGTCCACCCAGGTGAGCCAGATCGACGATTGCGTCGCCGGCGGCGCCGACGCCGTTATCATCGGCGCCATCAGCGCCGACGGCCTCAAGGCGAAGGTCGATCAGCTCGTCGCGCAGGGCACCGTCGTTATCGACGCGCTCAACGGCATCGTCAACCCCGACGTTGACGCCCGCTCGGTGCTGAGCTGGCGCCGCATCGGCACGACCGTCGGCGACTACCTCGCGAACCAGGGCGGCAGCGCGAACGTCGCGTGGTTCCCTGGTCCTCCGGGAGCCGGCTGGGCCGAGGACGCCAACGACGGCTTCGCCGAGGCGGTCCAGGGCAGTGGGGTGGACGTCGTCGAGACCAAGTACGGCGACACCGACAAGGACACCCAGCTGCGGCTGATCGAGGACACGCTTCAGGCAAATGATGGGGTCACGGTCATCGCTGGCAACGCCGTCGGTGCCGACGCCGCGGCTGCGGCCGGCTTCGCGGACAAGGCAACGATCATCGGCAGCTACATGACGCCCGAGACGCTGGCCAACATCGAGAGGGGCAAGGTCGCCTGCGCGGCGACCGACCAGCCGGCCGTGCAGGCCCGGGTGGCCGTCGACATGACCGTCCGCCTGCTGCAGGGCATCCCGCTCGACGAGGGGATGCGGCGCGCCTACCCCGCGCCGTACCTCGTGTGCGGCGAGGCGACCGAGAATGCGCAGCCGGTGAGCCAGTTCGTGGCGGAGACGACGTTCGCTCCCGAGGGCTGGAAGCCCGTCTTCACCGTCAAGGCCGACTGAGCCAGGTAGGACGACCCATGGCCACCATAGACGCGTCCAGTCTGCTCGAGGCGGAGCTGCTCTCGAAGAGCTACGGGGGCGCCCGTGCCCTGAACGGCGTGTCCTTCGACCTGAGGCGAGGTGAGATCCACGCGCTGCTCGGCGAGAATGGAGCGGGCAAATCGACGCTCATCAAGATCATCTCGGGCTCCGTGCCCGCCGATGCCGGAGCGGTTCGGCTCAACGGTCGCGAGTTGCGCAGCCTCACCGCGACCGGCGCCCTCGCCGCGGGCATCGGCACCGTGCACCAGGAGCTGAGCCTGATCCCGCAGCTCAGCGTGGCGGACAACATCCACCTCGGGCAGGAGCGCCTGCGGGTGGGCCGGCTCCTGGACAAGTCCACCATGCTGAAAGAGGCCCGCGAGGCGCTCGAGCGGCTGGGCCTGCAGGTCGACCCGCGGCGCAAGGTAGCGGGGCTGTCCCGGGCGGAGATGCAGCTCATCGAGATTGCCCGGGTGCTTCACCACCGCTCGCCGGTGCTGATCCTCGACGAGCCGACCGCCTCGCTGAGCCACGGTGAGACCGAGGAGCTGTTCCGAATCTTGGTGGAGCTACGCGCGCAGGGAATCGGGATCGTCTACATCTCCCATCGGCTCGCAGAGATCCGCGCGCTGGCCGACCGGGTGACGGTCCTCCGCGACGGCGAGAAGGTCGACACGCTGGAGTTGGCCACCGTGACCGACCAGCGCCTGGTCGAGCTCATGGCCGGGCGAAGCCTGGACAAGCTGTTCCCGCAGATCGACGCGCGTCACGGCGAGGTCCGGCTCAGGGTCGGCGGCGCCACCAGCTCCGGGCTGCACGACGCGAGCGTCGAGGTCCGCGCCGGGGAGATCGTCGGGGTGGCGGGGCTCGTCGGTGGAGGCAAGTCGGAGTTGGGACGCGCATGCTTCGGCCTGGAGAGGCTGGAGAGCGGGTACGTCGAGGTCGACGGTGCCCGAATGCGCAAGCTCAGCCCGCGCCGCGCGATGGCCCAGGGACTCATGTACTACCCGCCGGACCGCAAGACCGAGGGCCTCGTGCCGACGGCGACCCTCGCGGAGGCGCTCTCGCTCGGTCCCGTCGTGACGGGCGCGGTGACAAGCAACGGGTTCCTCAGCAAGCGAGCAATCGCGGACTACAACGACCACGCGGTGCAGGCACTGCGGATCAAGCCTGCCAACCAGGAACTCGGCATCCGCTGGTTCTCTGGCGGCAACCAGCAGAAGGCGCTCCTCGGCCGCTCGTTCGCCGCGGACTTCGGTGTGCACGTCTTCGACGAGCCGACCGTCGGGATCGACATCGGCGCCAAGGTCGACGTCTACGAGCACATGAAGCGGCTGGTCGCGGCGGGCAAGGCGGTCCTGCTCATCTCCTCTGACACCGAGGAGCTGCTCGGGGTGGCGCACCGCATCTACGTGGTCCGCGAGGGCCGCATCGTCGCGGACCTGCGTGGCGACGACCGGACCGAGACGAACGTCGTGAATGCATTCTTCGGAACTAGCCGGCCGCAAGTGGCCGTGGGAGGTGGGAACGTTGACCGCTCAGTCTGAACCGGTCACCGAGCAGGTGACGACTGGCGCTGTTGCCGGGCCCGTCGAGACGCCCTCGACGTCGCGAGCCAGGACGTCGTCGCTGAAGATGGGCCTGCTCCCGGTGCTCCTCCTGGGGGCGGTCGTGCTCTTCGCGTTCATGGAGCCGCGCTTCGTCTCCGGAGACAACGGCATCAACATCGCCCGGCAGCTGTCCTTCCTGCTGCTCCTGGCGGTCGCGCAGATGCTCGTGCTGCTCACCGCCGAGATCGACATGTCGCTGGCGTCGAACATCGCGCTCACCAGTGTGGTGTCGGCGACGGTGATGACCAAGGTCGGGGACGGCTCGACCGCCATCCTCGCCGGCGTGCTCGCCGGTCTCGCGACCGGTCTGCTGATGGGCCTGGTCAACGGATTGGTGACCTCGGTGTTCAATGTGCCGTCGTTCATCGTGACGATCGCGACCGCGTCGCTCGGGTTCGGCTCGGCGCTTCTGCTGTCGGACGGCAGCCCGATCAGCGGGCTGCCCGAGGGCTTCACGACGAACCTGGGCTACTCATCGGTGGGCCCGGTCCCGGTGTCCTTCGTCATCGCGCTCGTCTGCGTCGCCGTCTTGTACGTCGTCCTCTACTGGACCAAGCTCGGCCGCTACATCTACTCGGTCGGCGGGAGCCAGAGCGCCTCGCGGCTGCTGGGCGTACCGGTCGCCCAGACCAAGACCGTCGCGTTCGTCCTGGCCGGCGGGCTGGCCGCGGTGGCGGGCCTCCTGCTCACCGCACGCGTCGCTTCCGGCGAGCCGAACCTGGGCTCGGAGTACCTCATCATGTCGATCGCGGCCGCAGTGCTCGGCGGGACGTCCTTCTTCGGGGGCGAGGGGCGGCTGGGGTTCGTGGCGATCGGCGCGCTGTTCCTCGTGGTGCTCTCCAACGGCATGAACCTGATCCGGGTCTCCAGCTACACCCAGGAGATCGTGATCGGCCTCCTGCTCATCTTGGCTGTCGTGCTCGATCGTTGGCAGGCGAGGAACGCCCGGTGACCCACGCTGAGAACGGTCCCCGGTTCCGGCCGGGGACCACGCGCATCTGGATCGACGGCGCCGGCCGCGACGCCTCCGACGGGCGGGAGCTGGTGGTGACCGACCCCGGCTCCGGCGAGGTCGTCGCCGGCGTCGCCGACGGTGACGTCGCCGAGGCGCGGGCCGCGGTCGCGGCGGCCGCCTCGGCTCTGCAGGGTTGGGCCGCGACCTCCCCGAGGGCGCGGTCCGGCATCCTGATGGAGGCCTTCGGTCGGTTGCTCGCCCAGGCCGACCGGTTCGCCGAGCTCATCGTCCGGGAGAACGGCAAGACGCTGGCCGACGCTGCCGGCGAGGTCTCCTACTCCGCGGAGTTCTTGCGCTGGTTCGCCGAGGAGTGCGTGCGCACCGAAGGCGAGTACGGCGCGTCCCCGGCCGGAGGGACGCGCACGATCGTCACCAGCCGCCCCGTGGGCGTGGCGGCGCTGGTCACGCCCTGGAACTTCCCGGCGGCGATGGTCCTGCGGAAGGTCGCGCCGGCGCTCGCTGCCGGCTGCACGGTGGTGCTCAAGCCCGCCGAGGAGACCCCGCTCACGGCGCTGGCGCTGGCAGAGCTGCTTCACGAGGCCGGCGTCCCGGCCGGCGTCGTCAACGTCCTGCCGACGTCGAACGCGCCGGACGTGGTCGCCACATGGCTCGACAGCCGGGAGGTCCGCGCGATCTCGTTCACCGGCTCCACCCACGTCGGTCGCACCCTGTTGGGCCACGCCGCCCAGCGGGTCGTCAACACGTCGATGGAGCTCGGCGGCAATGCGCCGTTCGTGGTCTTCGACGACGCCGACGTCGACGCGGCGGTCGCAGGCGCGATGACCGCGAAGTTCCGCAACGGCGGCCAGGCCTGCACCGCGGCCAACCGGCTCTACGTGCACGCCGACGTGGTCGAGGAGTTCACAGTGAAGTTCGGGGCGGAGGTGGCGGCTCTACGTATCGGCCACGGGCTCGAGCCGACCACCGACGTCGGGCCGCTCATCGCCCGCAAAGCGGTGGACGGCGTGCGGTCCCTGATCGCCCGCGCGGTCGCCGCCGGGGCCCGGGTCACCCACCAGAGCGCCGTCCCCGACCACCTCGCGGGTCACTTCGTGCCCGCCACGGTGCTGCGCGACGTCACGGCCGCCTCGCCGCTGGTCCAGGAGGAGATCTTCGGGCCGGTCGCGGCGATCGTGACCTGGCAGGACGAGTCGGCGGTGCTCGACGAGGTGAACGACACCGAGTTCGGCCTCGCGTCCTACGTCTACTCCCGCGATCTCAAGCGCGCACTGAAGTTCGCCGAGCGGCTCGAGGCGGGGATGGTCGGCATCAACCGCGGCGTCGTGTCCGACCCCTCCGCGCCGTTCGGAGGCATGAAGCAGAGCGGCATCGGCCGAGAGGGGGCTCGCGCGGGCCTGCGCGAGTTCCGGGAGGTGCAGTACTTCAGCGTCGACTGGAGCTGACCCCGCCCATGTTGGGCGCCCCGCCGGGCGGGAGCCCTGTGACGGCGGGAGTGATGTCCGCCGAGCAAGCACGACCTCACGTTCAAGCTAGCGCGCGAAGCCGCGGTGACCGTTTGTGAGTCACCGAAGAGGACATCGTCTTTCCTAAGTAACCGCCGGGCTGCTCACAAGACACGGTTCACGAGCCCCGCACAACGCAGGACGCTGGCAAGAGCGTTGCAGGACGATTGCCTCCGCTCTGAGCCAGCTTGACCGGCTCGGCGAGGAGGAGATTTTCGATCCGGTCGCGCCGGTCGTCCTTTGGCGCGCCCCCACTCCCTTCCCGACACGGTCAACGACACCGAGTACGGGCTTGCCGCGTACGTCTATGGCGAGTTCGCGAGGCGTCAAGGCTCAGCGGCGGTCTCAGGGCGGGCATGGTCGGGATCAGCCGCGGCATGCTCCGGCGCCCTTCCGCGGGGTCAAGCAGGGTGGCATCGGCCGCGAGTAGGGCCGACTTCGAGGAGTACCTGGAGACGCAATATCTGTCCGTTGACTAGTGAGCTGCACGCGCTGCCGCTGTGCAAGGACGACGCCGCTGACGCCGCCCGGGCCACCTGACGTCGGTAAATCGCACCGGGGGTGGGGAGGTCCACACCGGCCGCCGCGCCTCGAGGGCGCGAGGGGCAATCGGCGCCGGCGCAGTGCGGTGCCGGCGTGCCCCGGGGCGTCCAGTCCAACGTCGACGAAACGTCACATGCACGGCGATTCATGTAACGCGGTCGAAATGAGCATCCGTCTACTGTTGATGAACGCAGAATCATGGCAGTGAACGAAAGGACTGCGACGTCATGGATGCTCAGCAGAACCTCGCCGGACTGTGCGAGGCGTCAGGAACGACGTTCATCCTTGCTCTCTTCGTCGACCTCAACGGCAAGCCGTGCGCCAAGCTGGTGCCGGTCGAGGCGGTGGAGCAGCTGTCGACCGAGGGGGTCGGCTTCGCCGGCTACGCCGTGGGCGCGATCGGCCAGGAGCCGAAGGACCCCGACATCATGGCCGTGCCGGACCCCGCGTCCTTCACTTCGATCCCTTTCGTGAAGCCGGGCCTGGCGGTGGTGCACTGCGACCCGCACGTCGAGGGCGAGCCGTGGCCGTTCGCGCCGCGAGTGATCCTCAAGCGACTGGTGGCGCAGGCGGCGTCCGCCGGCTACACACCGTACGCCGGCGCGGAGGTCGAGTACTTCCTGCTGCGCCGTGACGCCGCAGGAGCCCTGGTGCCCGCGGACGCCGACGACACCGCGTCCCAGCCGTGCTACGACGCGCGCGGGGTGACGCGCATGTACGACCACCTCAGCGCGATCAGCACCGCGATGAACTCGTTGGGCTGGGGCAACTACGCAAATGACCACGAGGACGGCAACGGTCAGTTCGAGCAGAACTTCCACTACGCCGACGCGCTGACCACCGCCGACCGGGTGATCACGTTGCGCTACCTGCTCAACGTGATGGCCCACGAGCGCGGCATGATCGCGACCTTCATGCCCAAGCCGTTCGGCAACCGCACGGGTTCGGGCCTGCACCTGCACCTCTCGCTGCGCGACGCAGTCACCGACGTCCCGGTCTTCCCCGGCAGCGAGGACACGGCCGACGGCCTGGGGCTCTCCAAGGTCGCGCGCTCCTTCGTCGCCGGCATCCTCGAGCACGCGACCGCACTGCAGGCGGTCATCGCGCCGACGGTCAACTCCTACAAGCGCACCGGGGCGGTCGCCTCGAGCGCCAGTGGTGCGACCTGGGCACCGAAGCTCCCGACGTACGGGGGGAACGACCGCACGCACTACGTGCGCGTCCCGGACGACCAGCGCGTCGAGCTGCGCGGCGGCGACGGCTCGGCCAACCCGTACCTCGCGATCGCGGCTGCTCTCGGCGCGGGCCTCGACGGCGTGGCCGGCGGCGCGGTGCTCGGCGAGCTGGGCAGCGGGCCGGGCACGCCGTTCCCCGCCACGCTGCTGCACGCGGTCGAGGCGTTCGAGGCCGACCCGGTCGTGCGGGGCGTCATGGACGCTGTCGGACCCGGCGTCTCGGACTACTTCGCCTCCCTCAAGCGCACCGAGTTCTTCGACTACCACGCGTCGGTCTCCGAGTGGGAGACCGACCGCTACCTCACGGCCTTCTGAGGCCCATAAGCTCCATCCGGAAAGGACCGACACCCATGTGCGGAATCGTCGGGTTGCACCTGCGCAACCCAGAGCTCCACCCCCGGCTCGGCGAGCTGCTCGCCGGGATGCTGTGCGAGATGCAGGACCGTGGCGCGGACTCCGCGGGCATCGCGATCTACGGCGACCAGGACTGGGCTCCGTCCGGCGTGTGCACCATCTCGCTTGTCGACGCCGGCCTCGCTGTCGAGGAGGTCAGCACCACCCTCCGCGGAGCCGTCGGTGCTCCGGTCGACGTGCTGCAGGTCGGCGACGTGCTGCTGGTCCGGGCCGACGTCACCTCCGAGGCGCTCCTCGCCGCGGTCAAGGCGCTCTACCCGGGCGTGCTGATCGGCGGCTTCGGCGAGGACCTGGCCGTGCTGAAGGGCGTCGGCACCCCGAAGGAGCTGGCTGCGTCCTGGGGCCTGGCGGGGGTCCAGGGCTGGCAGGGCGTCGGGCACACCCGGATGGCCACCGAGTCCGCCGTCACCGCCGCGGGGGCGCACCCCTACGCCGTGGGTCCGGGCGAGTGCCTGGTCCACAACGGCTCGTTCAGCAACCACGCCACGATCCGGCGCGAGCTGCGCGCGGCCGGCGTCGCCTTCGACTCCGAGAACGACACCGAGGTCGGCGCGCGCTTCGTCGCTCACGCGCTCGCAGCCGGCAAGGACGTCGCCACCGCCCTGACCGACCTCACCCGGACCTTCGACGGCTTCTACACGCTCCTGGTGTCCACCCGCGACTCGTTCGCGGTGGTCCGCGACGCGATCGCCTGCAAGCCGGCGATCATCGCCGAGACCGAGGACTGGGTGGCGATGGCGTCGGAGTACCGCGCGCTCGCGCACCTGCCCGGCGTCGAGCACGCCCGCATCTGGGAGCCCGAGCCCGAGGTCGTCTACGCCTGGAACAGAGAGGTCGTCCCCGCATGAGCATCTCCGGCACGACTCCCGCCGACGTCCGGTTCGACCTGGCCGTGACCCCGTTGCGCGAGGTCAACCAGCTCCTGCACGCTGACGGCCTCTCCGGTTCCTTCGCCATCGACGCCCCGGCGGGCGCCCACAACGTCGCGGTGGGGCTCGACGCGCCCGTCGCCGTCGCGATCAACGGACACGTCGGCTACTACGCCGCCGGCATGAACAAGCAGGCCGAGGTGACCGTCCACGGCAACGCCGGGACCGGCGTCGCCGAGAACATGATGAGTGGCTCGGTCCGGGTCACCGGCAACGCCTCGCAGTCCGCCGGTGCCACCGGTCGCGGCGGCCTGCTCGTCATCGACGGCGACGCCGGCGCCCGGTGCGGGATCTCGATGAAGGGGATCGACATCGTGGTCGGCGGCTCGGTGGGGCACATGAGCGCCTTCATGGCCCAGCGGGGCCGGCTGGTCGTGCGCGGCGACGCCGGCGAGGCCCTGGGCGACTCCGTCTACGAGGCCCGGATCTACCTGCGGGGCACCGCGGCGTCGCTCGGCGCTGACTGCGTCGAGAAGCCGATGACCGAGGAGCACCTCGAGGAGCTGGCCGGGCTCCTGAAGGCCGCCGGCTACGACGACGACCCGTCGTCGTACCGGCGCTACGGGTCCGCCCGCACGCTCTACCACTTCCACGCCGACAACTCCTACTGACGACCAGCTGAGGGCAACGACATGACGGCCACCTCCAACGACCGCGCCCGACTGGGGCTGCGGGAGTCCGCGACCTTCGACCGGACCACCATCGCCGCGATCCAGCGGGCGGCGGAGACCGGCATCTACGACATCCGCGGGTGGGGCGCCAAGCGCGCGCTGCCGCACTTCGACGACCTGCTGTTCCTGGGCGCCTCGGTCTCGCGCTACCCGTTGGAGGGTTACCGCGAGAAGTGCGGCACCGACGTGGTCCTCGGCGCACGGAACGCTCGTCACCCGCTCCGGCTCGACGTCCCGGTCACGATCGCCGGCATGTCCTTCGGTGCGCTGAGCGGCCGGGCCAAGGAGGCGCTGGGCCGCGGGGCCTCCGAGGTCGGCACCTCCACCACCACCGGCGACGGGGGGATGACCCCCGAGGAGCGTGACACCTCCAAGCACCTCGTCTACCAGTACCTGCCGAACCGCTACGGGATGAACCCCGACGACCTGCGCCGAGCCGACGCGATCGAGGTCGTGCTGGGGCAGGGGGCCAAGCCGGGCGGTGGCGGCATGCTGCTCGGCCAGAAGGTCTCCGAACGCGTCGCCGGGATGCGCGACCTCCCCGTCGGCATCGACCAGCGCTCGGCCTCCCGGCACCCCGACTGGACCGGACCGGACGACCTGACCATCAAGATCAACGAGCTGCGCGAGATCACCGACTGGGAGAAGCCGATCTACGTCAAGGTGGGCGCCTCGCGCACCTACTACGACGTCAAGCTGGCGGTGCACGCCGGCGCGGACGTGGTCGTCGTCGACGGCATGCAGGGTGGCACCGCGGCCACGCAGGAGGTGTTCATCGAGAACGTCGGCATTCCGACCCTCGCCGCGATCCCGCAGGCGGTGCAGGCGTTGCAGGAGCTCGGGGTGCACCGGAAGCCGGACGGTGTGCAGCTGATCGTCTCGGGCGGCATCCGCAGCGGCGCCGACGTCGCCAAGTGCCTCGCCCTCGGCGCCGACGCCGTGGCCATCGGCACGGCTGCACTCATCGCCCTCGGCGACAACCACCCGAGGTTCGAGGACGACTACCAGCGGCTCGGCTCGGCGGCCGGCTTCTACGACGCCTTCCAGGCCGGGCAGGACCCGGCGGGCATCACGACGCAGGACCCCGAGCTGCAGCAGCGGCTCGACCCTGTCGAGGGAGGCCGTCGCCTGGCCAACTACCTGCGGGTCCTCACGATGGAGGCACAGACCATCGCCCGGGCGTGCGGCAAGGCGCACGTCACCCACCTCGAGCCTGAGGACATGGTGGCGGTCTCCATCGAGGCCGCAGCGATGGCCCGTGTTCCGCTCGCCGGCACCAGCTGGGTCCCTGGCCAGAGCGGGGGTTTCTGAGGTGGCGGCCCGCAAGGTCGTCGTCGTCGGCGGAGGGCTGATCGGACTGTCGATCGCGCGCGCACTGGCCCAGCGCGGGAGCAACGACGTGCTCGTGCTCGAGCGGGGGCTCCTCGCCAGCGGCGGGACCGGCAAGTCCAGCGGGATCGTCCGCGCGCACTACGGCGTGCCGTCGATCGCGAAGCTCTCCTGGAACAGCGTCCCGACCATGGAGGCTCTGGGCGCCGAGATCGGCTTCCGGCAGGTCGGCTACAGCGTGATCGTCGGCGACGACAACGCCGAGGCCCTCGAGGCGAACATCGCGATGCAGCAGGGGATCGGCATCGAGGCTGAGATGATCGACGTCGACCGACTCGCGAGGATGTGGCCGTTGATGGAGACCAGCGACGTCTCAGCGGCATCGTTCGAGCCGCGGGGCGGCTTCGCCGACGCGACCCAGCTCGCGCTGCACTTCGGGCGCGTCGCTCGCGACCACGGCGCCCGCATCCGCCAGAACACGCCGGTGGCGCGGATCCTCACCTCCGGCGACAAGGCGACCGGTGTCGAGCTGACGTCCGGAGAGGTGATCGAGGCCGACGACGTCATCGTCGCCTCCGGGTGGTGGTCCAAGCAGCTCCTCGGGGACCTCGGGCTCGACTTCCCCTGCGACGCCTACCGCTCCGAGCTGCTCATCGTGGACGCAGGGCAGCCACTGCCGGACCTGCCGGTCGTCTCCGACCTGGTCAGCCTGCAGTACTGCCGGGTCGAGGGTGCCGGTCAGTTCCTCGTCGGCAACAGCGACCACGACGCTGCGGAGAACAAGTTCGTCGACCCGGACCACTACTCGAACGTCGCGAGCGACACGACCGTCGAGAAGTACGCGGGCAAGGTGATGCACCGCTTCCCGGGCTTCCCGGACCCGTCGGTGACCCACACCTACGCGGGCGTGTACGACGTACCGCCGGACTGGAACCCCGTCATCCAGCCGCTCGCCGCCGTCCAGGGCCTCACGCTGGCCGCCGGCTTCGCCGGGCACGGCTTCAAGATGAGCCCGGCCGTGGGGGACCTGGTCGCCGACCTGTTGCTCGAGGGCGACAGCACCGACCCGGACATCCCGGCGTCGGACTTCCGGCTGGAGCGGTTCGCCGAGGGCCGCCTACTCACCAGCCCGCACCCCTACGTGGGCGCCGGCGAGATGCGTTGATGACCGGCGTCACCGACCTGCTCGAGCAGATCGCCGGGATCGGACGCGTCGGGGCCTCCGGAGGCTACCGCCGCTTCGCGTGGACCCGCGAGGACGCCTTGCTGCGCGAGTGGTTCGCCGGCACCGCGGCCGGGCTCGGGCTCGAGGTCGTCGAGGACCGGGTCGGCAACCAGTGGGCGTGGTGGGGCGACCCGGACTCCGCGCCGGGGATCGTCACCGGCTCGCACCTCGACTCGGTGCCGGACGGTGGGGCCTACGACGGCCCGCTCGGCGTGGCTTCGTCCCTCGCGGCGGTCGCCGCGCTGCGCGACTCCGGGTTCGTCCCCTCCCGACCACTGGCGGTGACCAACTTCGTCGACGAGGAGGGTGCGCGCTTCGGCGTGGCGTGCTCCGGGTCGCGGGTGCTGTCCGGAGCGATGTCCGCCGACCGAGCGCTGGGCCTGAGGGACGGCGACGGGGTCACCATGGCCGAGGCGCTCGTCTCGGCCGGCCGAGACCCGCACCAGGTCGGACGCGACGACGAGGCGCTGGCGCGTGTCGGCACCTTCGTGGAGCTCCATGTCGAACAGGGCCGGCTGCTGGGCGACCTCGACGCCGACACGCCGGTCGCCGTCGGTTCGTCGATCTGGCCGCACGGGCGTTGGCGCTTTGACCTGCTGGGCGAGGCCAACCACGCTGGGACCACGCGGCTCGAGGACCGCCGCGACCCCATGCTGGCCCTGGCCGAGTTGGTGACGTCCGCGCGCTCGATCGCTGCACGCCTCGGCTGCGTCGCGACGGTCGGCAAGGTCGAGGTGCGACCCAACGGGGTCAACGCGATCCCGTCGTCGGTCAGTGGTTGGCTCGATGCACGCGGGCCGGACGAGGACGACGTACGTCGGCTGGTGCCGTTGCTCGAGCAGTCCGTCGGCGTGTCCGCCGTCGAGGAGTCGTTCACCCCCGACACCCGCTTCGACGCCGACCTGAGCCAGGAGCTCGCGGGCCTGCTCGGCGGCGTGCCGATCGTCGGCACCGGCGCGGGCCACGACGCCGGCGTGCTCGCGACCCGGGGCTTCCGCACCGCGATGCTGTTCGTCCGCAACCCGACGGGCGTCTCCCACTCACCCGCCGAGCACGCCGAGCCCGAGGACTGCGAGGCCGGAGTGGCGGCCCTGGTCGCGACGCTGCGTCACCTCGCGTCCGGCGCCGAGGCCGTACCCGCGCCATGACGGCCGTCCGCGACGTCGCCGACGTGCCCCGCACCGCGTGGCGCAACGGTGCGGGTTGGACTCGCGAGCTCGGAGCCGGCACGGCCGCGAGCAGCACGAAGGCGGTCTCCTGGCGGCTGAGCCTCGCCGACATCACGGGCCCCTGCTCGTTCTCGATCTTCCCGGGGATGTGGCGGTGGTCGACGGTCCTGGCCGGGCCACCGCTCCGGTTGCGGCTCGGACCGGGGCACGAGCGGACGGTCGCCCGCGGCGTCGTCGACTACAGCGGCGAGTGGCACGTGACCGCGCGACCGGTCGACGACACCGATGGTCCTGCGGCGGCCGTCGAGGTGCTCAACCTGATGGTCACGACCGGCGGGGCCGGCCGGCTCGAGCGCGTCGCCGTCGCCCCTGGAGCCGAACTGCCCCTGTCGCCCGACACGGTCGCTGTGGTGGTCGTGCGCGGCCAGGTGACGCTCGGCGGCACACGGCTGGGTGCCGGTTGCCTCGCGACGGACGCGCGCCCCGGAGCGTTGGCGGCGGTGGCCGCGCCGGCGTCGTGCGTGGTCGTCGGAGTGAACCCGTGAGGGGCGGTGACCGGTCCGGCGGGCTCGCTCAGGTCGGTACGGTGGCGTGGTGAGCGACGCCCCGCTTCTGCGCAACCAGTCCGGCACGGCGCGGGATCGGGACCCGGCGGCGCCGTTGGCCGACCTCGAGCTGGAGACGGCGATCGGCCACAACGCGCGTCGCCTGCGCCAGCAGCACGGCCTCTCCGTCGCCGAGACCGCCGCACGGATCGGGATCTCCAAGGCGATGCTGTCGAAGATCGAGAACGCCCAGACCTCCTGCAGCCTCACCACGCTCTCTCGCTTGGCTACCGCCTTCGAGGTGCCGGTCACGAGTCTGTTCCGCGGCGCGGACATCGAGCGCCCGTCGGCGTTCGTGCGTGGCGGAACGGGGGCGCGGATCGTGCGGGAGGGAACCAAGGAGGGACACGAGTACCAGCTCCTCGGCTCGCTGCGCGGTGAGCACAAACGCCTGGAGTGCCTCATGGTGACGCTCTCGGAGACCAGCGAGACCTACCCGCTATTCCAGCACCCCGGCACCGAGTTCATCTATATGCTCGAAGGCGCGATGGACTACGGCCACGGCCGGTCGGTCCACCGGCTCGAGGTCGGCGACTCCCTGCAGATGGACGGCGAGGGCGCCCACGGGCCGGTGGCCCTCGTCGAGCTGCCCATCCGGTTCCTGTCGGTCATCGCGTTCCCCGACGCCACAGTCTGACCGCGCGCCGGCCGCTGCGACGCAGACGACGGCCGGGTGGGGCAAGCCCCACCCGGCCGTCGTCGTGGTCGTCGTCGTGATCGTGGCTCAGACCAAGTCGTAGGCCCGGTCGCGGTGGAAGGCGGAATCGAGCCCGCCCTCCTCCTCCTCGGGCGAGACCCGGAGACCCATGAGCGACTTGATCGCGAGCGCGATCAGCCCGCTCACGACGGCGGAGTAGAGGAGGACGGCCACCGCCGCCACCACCTGGACGCCGAGCAATCCGAGGCCGCCGCCGTACAGCAGCCCGTCACGGCCGCTCGGCATCGACTCGCTGGCGAGCAGCCCGACCATCACCGTGCCGATGAGACCACCGACTAGGTGGACACCGACCACGTCGAGGGTGTCGTCGTAGCCGAAGCGTTCCTTCAACCCGAGCGCGAGGGGGCACACGGCTCCGGCGACCGCGCCGACCGCGAGGGCGCCCATCGGGGTCACCGCGCCGCAGGAGGGCGTGATGGCGACCAGGCCGGCGATGGCCCCGGACGCGGCACCGACGCCGGTCACGTGACCGTCGCGCTGCTTCTCCACCAGCATCCACGCCAGCATCGCTGCGGCGGTGGCGACGAACGTGGTGAGCATGACGAGCGCTGCACCCTTGGACGCGGCCAGTGCCGAGCCGCCGTTGAAGGCGTACCAGCCGGCCCAGAGCAGTCCAGCGCCGAGCAGGGTCAGCGGAATGTTGTGGGGGCGCGCGGCCTGTCCGAAGGTCGCGCGCTTGCCGAGAACGATCGCCAGAGCGAGCGCGGCCGCGCCAGCATTGATGTGGACCGCAGTGCCGCCCGCGAAGTCGACGGCTTCGAGCTTGTTGACGATCCAACCGCCGACGATGTCGTCGCCGTCGAACGCGAACACCCAGTGCGCGACGGGGAAGTACACCAGCACGGCCCAGGCGCCCGCGAAACCCATCCAGGCACCGAACTTCATCCGGTCGGCGACCGCGCCGGAGATCAGAGCGACGGTGATCGCGGCGAAAAGAGCCTGGAACACAGCGAACAGCGCCGTTGGCATCGTGGCGTCCGCCTCGGCTACCGCGTCGGTCAGCCCCGCCCATTCCGTCGGGTCCCCAACGATGCCAGCGCCTCCGACCGAATCGCCGAAGACCATCGAGTAGCCGAACAACACCCAGAGAACGCCGACGACGCCCACGGCGCCGAACGTCATCAGCATCATGTTCAGGCTGCTCTTGACGCTCACCATCCCGCCGTAGAAGAGCGCCAGGCCAGGAATCATAAGTGTCAAGCCGATGATGCAGCAGAGAATAAATGCGGTTGTTCCTGTGTCCACGTCGTGTCCTTCGAGGAGTGCCGATGTCTCCCTTGAGTGGACGACGTTCATCCACATGCTTCGCGACAACCTTGTTGCTGGCACGTAAACCTTCGGGCCGGCTGGAAGCGCACCTGAGGCAAAGGCCGTCTCGGCCCTCCCGGCGCCGGTGCGCTGCGAGACGGGTCTCTAATGCCGCCCCACGGCGGTACCTCAGGTTCCTGGAATCGGCGCGGTCGTCACCGCAGCGAGCTATTGGGCGGAGGCAGCGCTCACCGCCTACGAGCGGCTCGCCGAGGCCGGCGCGGACGTCGTGGTAATGACGCCCGACGGGCAGGCGCGGAGCATCGACCCCTACAGCCTCGAGCCAATGTTCAACTACCCCGATGAGGGTCGCGACTACTTCGCGTCGGTCTGGCGCACCTTCCGGCCCTTCGAGAACGACATCTGGATCACGCTGCGCCACGCGACGCGGCTCGACCTCGCAGAATTCCGGAGGATCGCCAGACGTCTCGTGATGACCCGGGGAGCTGGCCGGTTGCTCCCATCACACGGTGAAGCACTACGTCGAGCGCCGTGCCGCCGACGGCGCGCTGGACCGCGCCGCGGCGCGGCCGCGGATGATCGATGAGTACCTGCCGAAGGTCGAGGAGTGGGTCGAGCGGTCCCAGGGCAAGGTCCGCGCCGACATCGCACACGAGAAGCTCGTCGCGCTGGACTACACCGGCTCGGAGCGGACCACTCGCTCACCAACCTCCCCGGACATCACAGGTGCGGTGAAGCGGGCTCCTGGACGCGCCAGGTAGCGGAGCCAGGATCGACTCGTCCGTACAAACCGCCGGGCGACAGCGGTCGCCTGGAGGGAGCCTGATCGGTACGCCGCCTCGACTCACGACATATTGCCCCGTCGACACCGCGCCGGATAGTCGATCGGCGTAATCGGGCGTTCGGGGGCGCAGAATCGCTGAATCCGGCATTGACTCCGTTCTGGTGAGCGGTTTACTGTTCCGCGACTCGTACCGATGTGAGGAGCAACATCCATGACTTCCGACCAGATCGACCTGGCTCTGCCCGTCGTGCAGGCGTTCGTAGCGCGGGCTCAGAGCTCGTTCGTACACGGAGAGCGGGTTGCCCACGACGACAACACTTGGTTCGACTCGCTCGATCCCGCGACTGGTCAACCGCTCACTCAGGTGAACGAAGCCGGCGCGGGCGTGGTCGATCACGCGGCGCGTTCCGCCCAGTCGGCGTTCGACTCGGTGTGGGGATCGATGCTCCCGGCCGAGCGTGAGCGCCTGCTGCACCGCCTCGCCGACCTCCTCGAGGCGAACGCCACTGAGCTGGCTCAGTTCGACGCGCTGGAGTCGGGCAAGCCTGTCGCTTCGGTGGAGGCCATCGACGTTGCCCTCGCGGTAGAGCAGTTCAGGTATTACGCGGGTTGGCCCACGAAGCTCCAGGGCGCGACCATCCCGGTCGCTTCGCCTGACTCTCACGTGTACACCCGCCGCGAGCCGCTCGGCGTCGTTGCGGCGATCACTCCGTGGAACTTCCCTCTGTGTCAGGCGGCCATCAAGCTTGCGCCGGCCTTGGCTGCGGGCAACACGGTGGTGCTCAAGCCCTCAGAACTCACTTCGATGTCGTCTCTGCGGCTGGCTGAACTGGCAATGGAAGCCGGCTTCCCGCCGGGTGTTCTCAACGTGGTGACGGGGACAGGCCCGGTAACTGGGCAGGCGCTCATTACCCACCCGTTGATCCACAAGATCTCTTTTACCGGTTCGGAGGCGGTCGGCCGGCACCTCGCTGCGGAGGCAGGTCGCGCACTCAAGCACGTCTCGCTCGAGTTGGGGGGGAAGAACCCCCATGTGGTCTTCGCCGATGCCGATGTAGACAAAGCAGCAGCCTATGCGGCCACAACGGCGTTCTTCTACACGGGCCAAGTTTGCTTCGCCGGCTCGCGACTCATGGTCGAGCGAAGCGCGCTCGACCAGGTCATGGCCACGCTGGAAGAGCACGCACGCGGCCTCGTGATGGGCGGGGGGCTTAGCGAGACCGCCACTATGGGTCCGTTGTCCTCCGAGCTTCAGCGAGAGAAGGTCGAGCGATACCTGCAGAACGCACAGGACTCAAAGGCACAAATCGCCTTCGGTGGCAAACGCCCAGGTGGCGACCTCGCCGCCGGCTACTTCCTCGAGCCCACAGCTGTGCTGGAGCCGGCCGACGACGACGCGGTGGTGGCCGAGGAGATCTTCGGTCCCGTGGTCGTCGTCCAGCCCTTCGACGACGTGGAGGAGCTGGTTTCGCGAGCGAATGCCGGCAACTTCGGTCTGACCGCCGGCGTGTGGACCCGTGACGGGGCCAAGGCGCATTCTGTCGCTGCACGTCTCAAGGCTGGCACGGTGTGGGTCAATACCTATGGCGACTTCAACGCGGCTGCACCCTGGGGCGGGTTCCGGGCCTCGGGCCTTGGCCGCGACTGCGGTCCGGAGGGATTGGACAAGTACCTGCAGACCAAGACGGTGTGGATGGCCTTGTCGTGACCACCGTCGCACAGCCGGCTCGCGCTGCGGGCACCGCAGAACTGACGCGGCAGCGACGCGTATCAGCGGTAGTTCGACGGCAGCAGCGGCTTGTAGTGCAGGTCCATGTACAGCCACACCTCGCTCTCGCTGACGCCGCGAAGGGTGCGGATGTCCTTATCGACAACGGCGAGAAGTTCCTCGCGGTCCCGGCAGACCAGCTCGACCAGCAGGTCATATCGGCCGGCGGTGATGACCAGGTAGGAGACCGCCGAGAGCCTCGTCAATCCTTCGGCGACCTCAGTGAGCCGGTCGCCGGCATTAACGCGGAGCACCATCCAGCCGACCGCCCGGTACCCAAGGCGCAGCGGATTGGCGATGGCCATGACCCGGGTGGCGCCCTGCTCGGTCATCCGCGAAATTCGCTGGCGGATCTTGGTCTCCGACGCTTCAAGCTCAGCCGCGAGCGCCGCGACCGGTGCCCGACCGTCAAGGCAGAGTCTTGCGATAATGCGTCGGTCCACTTCATCAAGTTGAAAGGGACGAATGCCGGCGGAAACCGCACTCGCGGGTCGGTGCCCCGAGAAGCGAGCCTGCTGATACTGCAGCCTCAGGTACGGCAGCACCTCAACGTCTGCCACTCCAGGCAGCGTGCGGATCTCGCTGTCAACGACCCGCTGCAGCTCGGCCTGGTCGGCGCACATCACCTCGGCTTGCACCGCAAATCGACCAGTGGTGCAGGTGACGTAGTCGACCTCGGGCAGGGCCGCAAGCCGATTGGCGAGGGCCGCTGTATCGCCAGCGGTGGCGCCTACCCTGATGCACACCAACGCCATCGATTCGTACCCCAGCATCGCGGGGTCGGTCACCGGCACGATCGTAATGAAGCGGTCCTCGAGGAGACGGGCGACCTTGCGTCGGACGGTCTTCTCGGCGATCCCGGTGGCGCGAGCCATGTCGGCGAAGGACTGGCGACCGTCGGCCTGCAGTAGGTCGATCAGATGCAACTCGACTTCCGTGAGCCCGGATTCCTCCGAAGCGCCGGGCATCACCCGGCGACTAGGCAGGCCCAAGCTCACACCTGACAACTCGGGCACGGCCATGCCCCGAATCGTAGGGGACCCCGTGCGAGCGCCCTCACCCAGCACACGAACCCGAAAGGAAACAACCATGAAGGTAGGACTGCTCCAGGAGGGCGACCTCACCGGTACCGACACCGCCAGCCGCTATCACCAGTTGATCGAGGAGGTCGTCGTCGCCGACCGCCTCGGCTTCTCCACCTGGGGAACCTCCGAGCAACACTTCAGCCCGCCGCGCTTCTCGGTCTCGGCTCCAGAGGTTCTCTACGCCGCAGTCGCGGCCCGCACGCAATCGATCAAGCTGCGGACCATGGCGTCGGTGATGTTGAAGTGGAACCACCCCATTCTTGTCGCCGAGCGGCTCGCGACACTCGACATCGTTTCTAACGGGCGTGCCGAGATCTGCACCGCCCGTTCCAACAACCTCACCACTCTCGCTGCGTTCGGAGTGGATCCGAAGGAGACCCGCGCGCAATGGGAGGACTCCATGGACGTCCTGTCGAAGGCGCTCGTCGACGATGTCCTTGAGCACGACGGACCGGTCTGGCAGATCCCGCCGCGTGAGATCGTCCCCAAGCCAATGAGCCAGCCGCACCCGCCCATTTCGGTCGCTGCCAGCAGCGTCGAATCGCACGGAAACGCCGGCAAGCGGGGGATCGGCGTCATCACCTTCGAAAACTACTTCGGATTCGACTATCTGCAGGAATGCGTCGACACCTACCGCTCCACGTTCGCTGACTCGGACCACAGCACCGTGGCGGCACCCAACGACTACGCCGGCCTCTACGTCGCCACCGCCTACTGCGCCGAGGATCGTGCCGAGGCCCGACGGGTGGCACGCGAGGTAGCCCTCGGCTACTTCGAATTCATCCTCGACCTCTACATCCCGCTGGCCGACAACCCCTCCTACCAATACCTGGACCGCATCAAGGCCCTCGTCGAGAACCGCGACGACCTGGACTGGCTGTGCGAGGAGAGCCCCTCGGTGATGATCGGTGACCCCGACGACTTCGTGCATCGCATCAAGAAGCTCGAGGCGATGGGGATCGACGAAGTGCTGCTTCGGATCGACGGCGTCGGCCACGAGAACATCAAGCGCTCCCTCGAGCTGATCGGCCATGAGGTGATTCCGGTCGTCGACCCGGACCACGCGGCGGCACGGGCATGAGCGAACAGCGCCTGGGCGCGATCGAGCGGACCCTCATAGCTGCCATCGAGCAGCCAAGCCACCAAGGCGAGCCGCTGCGGACAAGCGACTACGTCGCCCTGGCCGTCGTCACCATCCTCGTCCCACTCCTTCTAGTTCTCCTGGGAGCGCTCACATGAGCATCGACAGGAACATCGGCGACGACCGCAGTGTTGCTGCCCGCGAAGAGGCCGTCCAGAACGGTTTCCCACAGCCCCGCGACACCCGTACTTGGGGTCCGCGAGCGATCTTCGGCACCTCGGTGAGCACCGCCATCGCGACCTGGTGCTTCCTTATTGGTGGGTTCGCCGCCTACTACCTGCCCGCCGTCGAGGGGACCTTGGCAATCATCGCCGGCTCGCTCGTGGGGATCCTTTTCATCGTGCTGGCCTGCTTGCCGGTCTGCAGCAAGTACGGCATCGACTCCGTCACCGCCAGCCGGCCCCAGTTCGGCACACGCGGCTCCGTGCTGTCGATGGTGCTGATCTTCGCGTCGACCCTGGGTTGGAACGTCATTCTGTTCATCCTGCTGGGCCGCGCTACCGCTTCAATCCTCGGCGCCTTCGGTGCGTCGCCGGCGTCATGGGTCGTCAACGTCGCCGGCGTACTCGCCGCGCTCGTGGTGTTCGCAATACTCGCTCGCGGCTCGACCGCGGTGCGCGACTTCAGCCAGCCCATCGCAATCGGAGTGCTTCTGCTCGGCGCGCTAGTGCTGGGTCTACTGGTCCGCGAACTCGGCCTCGAATTCATCCTCGACGCCGAACCGGTGTACGCGTGGCCCGACGCGAAGGTCAATTGGGCCAGTGCGATCGAAGTCCTCGTCGCATCCAACCTGTCCTGGTGGGCCTACACCGGTGCAATGGTCCGCAACTCGCCCAGCGCGAGGCAGTCGCTGTGGCCAGTGGTCATCGGCCTCGGTCTCGGTGTCGGCCTTGGATCATTGACTGGGCTCTATGCCGCGCTCGCTATCCCCGACTCGGGGGGCGACCCAACGCAGTTCATGGTCGACGTTAGCGGCCCCGTCGTCGGTGTCATCGTCCTTGCGTTCATCATCCTCGCCAACATCGGTACCGCTGTGGTGGGTGTCTACGCCTCAGTGATCGCGCTGCGCCAGCTACCGGTAATCTCGAAGACGTCGTGGCGGACCTCCGTCGCCATCGCCGTCCTGCCCGCGATCGTGCTAGTCGGCTTCTTCGCGAGCCCGGTATTCGGACGGTTCTCGACCTTCCTGGCATTCCTCGGCGTCTGCTTCGGGCCCGTCTGCGGCATCCAGGTGGTCGACTACTTCATCCTGCGCAAGCAGCGCCTCGACGTCGCTGCCCTGTACGACGACGGACCGGGCACTGCCTACCGGTACTGGGGTGGCGTCAACCCCGTTGGCCTGGTCGCCTTCGGTGCTGGCGTAGCCACCTACATCTATCTGCTCGACCCGGTCACCTATGAGTCTCGTGCGCCGTTCCAGTACCTCACAGCGTCCCTGCCCGCCTTCGTGATGGCCGGCGCCATCTACTGGCTGGGCACGAAGCTTGTGCTCGTCCCGCTCGGCAAGGGCGGCTACACCAACCGGCACACGCCCGCCTCAAGCTCCCTATCGCAGGAGTCCCAGCACCCCAATGCCACGGGGACGGGTAGCGGTTCGGCCACCCCTGTGTCTGACCCGGTTACCGCCGCACAGAGCCCCGAAGCGAGGCCTAACTGATGGCAGCGGAGACCATGTCAGCACGCATCGCAGACGCGTGGGAGCAGGCGTGGAACCACGGGGAAGTCGACGCACTGGACGAGGTGCTCGCCGTCGACTACCGCCGTACCAGCTTGATCGACCCACGCGTGCTGGATCGCGAGGACATGAAACGGACGATCCGGCAGATGCGGGCATCCTTTCCCGACCTCATCACCCGCGTCGATCAGTGCATTGAGGGTCCCGACACGCTCGCCATCCTGTGGCGAAGCTCCGGGACCCACCTGGGTGAATTCGCCGACGTTCCGCCCACCGGCAAGCGAATAGAGGTGGCCGGCGCCTCCTTCTGCCGCATCAAGAATTCGCTAATCACTGACGAAGTGGAGACCTGGGATCCGCGCGACATCCTCGCGACGCTGGGCATCCACTCCCTTCGTAGCGCCCGTGAGAACCAGGAGTTCCTATGACGACCCCAAGCCTCGAGATCGAACCGATGACTGCCGAGAGGGTGAAGGGTTTCCACCGCACCTTCGTCACCGGTGTCACAGCGGTGACCACCCGCGATGGAGCGACGGAAGAGCCGAGAGGTCTAGTAGTGAACGCCTTCTCGGCACTCTCGCTCGATCCGCCCAGCATCGTGGTCTGTGTCCAGAAGACCTCCACCAGCTACCGCCACCTGTTCGCTCGAGACCATCTAGCCGTCAACATTCTCGCTGCGGATCAGGCCGAGGTGGCAAGCCAGTTGGCCAGCAAGGCGCCGGACAAGTTCACCCACATCAGGTGGCGGCCCGCGCCGGCTGGGTCGCCCGTCTTGGACGGAGCAGCAGCGTGGCTGGAGGCCCGCATCACGGAACGGATCCAGTCCTCGACCCACACCATGTTCATCGCCGAGGTGACCGCCGTTGACCACAGCGACCGTGCGCCCCTGCTCTACGCATCTGGCCGCTTCTACGACGGCGGCCACCTGACCGAACTCGGAGAGAAGGACTGATGTACGACGTCTTCGCCATTTACGCCCAGCCCGAAGATCCGGCCGCTTTCGACTCGCACTACGTCTCGGTGCACGCCGCGAAAGTGAGCGCCATGCCGAACCTTCTTGCGTTCGAGTGGGGGCATGTCGACCCGACCGGGCCAGGTGATAACGCGAGCCCATACCTCATCGCGCGCATGACTTTCGCCGACGTTGATGCCGCAGCAGAGGCGATGGCTTCCGACGCGGGGCGTGACGCCGTCGCTGACCTCGCCTCCTTCGCCATGGCCGGCGTGGCCGTCCACAACGTGCCGCGGGGGACGACTCCGAGCTCTTCGTCATGAGCGCCGCGCCCAGCGCTACCGCTCCTGACGGACTCGTCGCCGACCTGGTAGTCCGCGCCGCGACGGTTCTGACGATGGGGTCGACAGAGCTCGAGGGGCCGGCCGCCGTCATCGTTCGCGACGGCCTCGTAGCAGGTGTAGTTCCTGCGGCGGAGGCGACCCGTTACATCGGCCCGGCCACCCGTGTGCTCGACGCCGGCGAACGCACGATCATGCCGGGCTTCGTCGATCCGCACGCTCATGTCGAGGTCGCCTCACGAGTGGCTAGCGAGACCGTCGACTGTCGGGCACCTGGACGGGCGAGCATCGACGACGTGTGCGACACGCTTCGCGAAGCCCTTCCTGACGCGCGGGATGGCTGGATCGTCGGGCAGGCGAACCTGTTCTTCGACCAGAAGCTGCGCGAGCGTCGGCTGCCCAGCCGCGAAGACCTCGACCGCGTTAGCCGGAACACCGCGATCGCGATCAGGGCCGGCGGTCACTTGACGGTACTGAACAGCAAGGCGCTCGAACTCGCTGGCATCACTCGCGACCATGAGGTTGTCGATCACAGCATCACCGGCAAACCGACTGTCCACCGAAGCGACGACGGGGAGCCCACGGGTGTCGTAGCCGAGATGGACAACCTCGTGCCCTGGCCCACGTTGGACGAAGGCGAACGTGCTGCGGCGATGACTCGCGGCATCGCAGACCTCTTCACCAGCCGCGGCGTGACGACGATCGGTGAGATCTCCGAGACCGTTACGGGGCTGCACGCCTACGACGACGCAGTTCGATCGGGCCGCCTGAACTCGAGGATTCTGGTTTACCTGTGGACTCCGGGAACGGTGTCATTGGACCAAGCGTGTGCACACGAAGAGCTTCTCCCGCTCGAGGCGTCACCGGATCGGTTGCGCGTCCACGGGGTGAAGATGTTTGCCGATGGCGGGTACTCCGCGCGGAAGGCAGCGCTCATCGAGCCCTACCTAGACCGGGCCTACGGGCGAGGTGAACTCGCGCTCACACAGCCGCAGGTGGCGACCGCGCTGCGCAGGACACGCGAAGCCGGTCTGCAACTAGCCATTCACGCTAACGGCGACCGTGCGCAGCTCGAAGTTTGCGAAGCACTGATCGCTGTTCGCGACGCTCCCGGCCGTGCACCCCGTACCAGGGTGGAACACGCCGGGAACCTGATGCCGGACTACCATCAACTAACGTCTGCATGGGCTGCTGCCGACATCATTCCGGTCCCACAGCCGGTCTTCATCCACAATTTCAGCGAGTTCATCCCGGGCTATGTCGGGGACTATGCCACTGAACGCCAGTTCCCATTCCGACGACTGATCGACGACGGCTGGGCACTTTCGGGCAGCTCAGACGTTTGGGTTGGCTCCGAGTCATGCCAAACCGAGCCGTTCTTCAGCATCCGCACGTGCGTACAACGACGGACTTTTCACGGGCACGAACTGTCGCCCGAACAAGCCATCAGCATCGCCGAGGCGTTGTGGATGCACACCGTCGGCGGCGCTACAGCGCTCGGGGTGCAGGACACGAGAGGCTCGCTGGAAGCCGGCCGTTACGCGGACTTCCTCATCCTCGATGCCAATCCCATGCACGTCCACCCCGACGATCTCGACCGAATCCAGGTCGACGAGGTGTTCGTGGCCGGGCAGTCAGTTCACGCGCGGAGAAGCGCTCCGCCGCTCACAACCCCGCACCACCTCGCCTGATTCGTCCGCACCTGCAGTCCAAAGACCCGAGGTCGTGGGCTGCGACCTCGATCGCTGGCCTGGCCTGCCGGCAGAACCTTCGCTCGTCCCCCTTGAGAGGAACCCTATGAGCACCTCGACTACTCCTGCCCCGAACGCCGATGCGCTTTCTCGCCTGGTCGGCCTCGACCCTGCCCGGGGGGTGCTGGTCGGCGGCGCCTGCCGGAAGACGTCCCGCACCTTTGACGTCGAGAACCCGGCGACGGGCGAGGTCGTCGCGCAGGTGAGCGACGGAGGCGGCACCGAGGCCACTGCAGCGGTCGACGCGGCCGCGCACGCGTGGGGAGCCTGGCGCAGTCTCGCTCCCCGTGCCCGCTCACAGGTGCTGCGGCGGGCGCACGAACTGATGCTCCGCGACACCGACCGCCTCGCCTGGTTGCTCATGACCGAGAACGGGAAGCCCGAAGCCGACGCGCGGACCGAGGTCACCTACGCCGCCGAGTTCTTCCGGTGGTACGCCGAGGAGGCCGTCCGTCACGACGGGTCCTGGGGCGAGGCGCCCGCGGGCGGCACCCGCTCGATCGTCACCCACCACCCGGTGGGCGTGGCGGCGCTGGTGACGCCGTGGAACTTCCCTGCGGCCATGATCACCCGCAAGGTGGCGCCGGCCCTGGCCGCCGGGTGCACCGTCGTGGTCAAGCCCGCCGAGGAGACACCGCTCACCGCGCTGGCCCTCGCCCGCCTTCTCGAGGAGGCCGGAGCTCCGCCCGGCGCCCTCAACGTCGTGCCGACGACCGATGCCCCGGGCGTGGTCTCGACCTGGCTCGAGGACGAGCGAGTGCGGGCGATCTCCTTCACCGGCTCCACCCGAGTGGGAAAGGTGCTGCTGCGGCAGGCTGCGGACCGGGTCGTGGTCAGCTCGATGGAGCTTGGCGGCAACGCGCCCTTTGTCGTCACCGCCAACGCCGACCTCGAAGCTGCTGTCGCCGGTGCAATGGTCGCGAAGTTCCGCAACGGCGGTCAGGCATGCACGGCCGCCAACCGCTTCCTGGTGCACAGTGCGGTCGCCGCCGAGTTCACCTCCAGGCTCGGCGCGGCCGTAGAGGCGATGCGGGTGGGGCCAGCGCACACGCCCGGAGGGGTCGACGTCGGGCCGCTGATCACCGCTGCCCAAGCGGCCCGCGTCGAGCGGCTCGTGGAGGACGCGGTAGCCCACGGTGCGCGGGTCGCCCACCGGGCCGCCCTACCGCAGGACAGTAGGGGGCATTTCGTGGCACCTACGGTGCTCGCCGACGTGTCGGCCGGTTCGAGCATCGTGGCCGAGGAGATCTTTGGTCCGATCGCACCGGTCGTCACCTGGGACGACGAGGACGACGTTGTGGCCTTGGCCAACGCCTCGGAGTACGGCTTGGCCGCCTACGTGTTCGCGGGTGACCTGCGCCAGGCTCTGCGGCTCGGCGAGGCGATCGACGCCGGGATGGTCGGCATCAACCGCGGCGTCGTCTCCGACCCCTCAGCGCCGTTCGGCGGCGTCAAGCAGAGCGGCCTCGGCCGCGAGGGCTCCCGTGAGGGCCTCCACGAGTTCACTGAGACCAAGTTCCTCAGCCTCGACTGGCCAAGCAGCGGCTAACGCCCGACGGCTGCTGACGAACGGGCAGCGAACCGTCGACCTCCATGGAGGACGGCCGCATTCAGTCACCGAGGGAACGAGGCGCCCCCATGCCCGCACGTCGGCTGCTTGTTCCATTGACCCAGGACCGGTGCCTGGCGAGGCTCGGTTCAGGCGCCCGGCCTGTCGCTCACATTTCGGCTGCCCAAGCTGGTCGTGCGGCTCTCACTTGGCCTTCGTAGCCCGGGCGTCGCCAGGGCCAGGAGAGGTTCGAGAGGGGTTTGTGCGGCTCGAAGCAGCGTTGCCCTCCCGGCTCGACAACAGGACTAGTTCGAGCATCGGAGGAGACGTGGGCACAGCAGAAAGGGGGCGGGTCGTGATCGGGATGGACCCACACAAGCGGTCGGCGACGATCGAGATGATGGCCGCCGAGGAGACGGTCGTCGGCGGTGGCCGGTTTGCCACCGACCGTGAGGGCTACGCCGAGATGCGACGCTACGCCGCCCAGTGGCCCGAGCGGATGTCGGCGATCGAGGGCTGTGCCGGCATCGGCAAGCACATCGCGGTCCTGCTGATCGCCGATGGCGGGCAGGTCGTCAACGTCCCACCCAAGCTGTCCGCGCGAGCACGGGTGTTCACACCGGGTAGGGCCGCAAGACCGACGCCACCGACGCCCACTCGGTCGCGCTCGTCGGCACCCGCATGTCCGGGCCCGCGGCCGGTGGTCACCGACGAACAGTTGGAGGTGCTGCGGCTGCTGGTCGACCGGCGTCGGTCGTTGGGCGAGGAGCACACCCGCAAGGTCTCTCAGCTGCATCAGCTGCTGCTCGAACTGATTCCCGGCGGAGCGAAGCGGGACCTGTCCGCGGCCCAGGCCAGGGCACTACTGGCGAAAGTCCGCCGCATGACGTGATGGGCAAAATCTGCCGCCGGGTCGCCGCTGAGCTGGTCGCGGAGCTCGAGCGGATCTACGCCCGCAAGAAGACCGCGAACAGGAGCTCGGGGAACTGCTCCGGGCGACGGGGACCAGCCTGCTCGACCTGCACGGCATCGGGCCTACCGGTGCCGCCCGGCTGCTGGTCAAGGTCGGTGACATCACCCGATTCCCAAACAAGGCGTACTTTGCGTCCTCGAACGGCACCGCACCCATCGACGCCTCGTCCAGTGACAGGTCCGGCATCCGCTATCCCGCGCCGGCAACCGGCAGATCAACCGGGTGCTCCACACGATGGCCCGCGTTCAGTTCCGCAACGACACGGGCCGGGACTGCTTACGCACGCAAGAGGGCCGACGGCAAGGCACCCATGGAAGCCCTGCGCTGCGTCAAGCGCCGGCTGTCCGACATCGTCTCCCAGATCATGCTGAACGATCCCGTCGGCGCACCCCCGGCTCAACGCACAGCGACGGATCCGGGACGGCAACGGGGCAACGACTCCTGACTCCCGCGCGGCCCGCTCATAACCCCAACCCCGGCACTTCGGACAAGCCACTCCGGGACCCGTCACCGAACCGTCTAAGCCCCCACTTGCCAAGATGTCTCGACACAGAGGGGTGCCAGATCCGCTCAATCGGCCCGGACTGCGAGGTCGCGGGCGACGAAGGCAGTGAGGCTCCTATGCCGGTGAACATCAAGGTTGGACGGTGTTGTGGAGCGAGCGTTGTGCCTCTGGACAGGTCTCGAGGTCCCACACTGTCGCGTTGTCGCTCTTCGCGTAGGTCACAGCGCACATGGGCAAGGACCATCATTGAACGACGACGGCCGGACATCCTTCACGCGCCGGATGGCAAGGGGTCGCAGGCTCTAAACTCGGCGGAACCTGACCCGTCGCATTCTTTGCCTATGCGCGCTGAGGCGACCGCCGAAGACGTTCGAGAACCGATTGCGGCAACCTCGTGACCAGGAAAGGGTCGGTAGCGTCAGGCAGGCACACGCGCACGAGGAGGCGCTGCGCGGCTCGGACTGGAAGGTGTCAAGGAACAGGCCAGACTCCTGTCAAGGGCCGTCAACCAGCGGCAGCGAAACAGGACTACAGGCCAGCGTTTGTCAAGGTCAGATGACTTCGCGCGGCAGACTGGATAAACTGGCGTCATACGCTCGTCCCTCTCTCGGCGGAATCGCGCAGATGGTAATTCGAGTGCTACCTGCAACGGCGGCCAGGATCACGTCCGAACCCTTTCGAGAATGGCAGTCCAATGCGCGTACCCCCGGCGTACTTCCGCTCCGAAATCGATGAGTTGCGGTGCTTGCAGCCGTCCACGTCACGCCGGCACTTGATCCCTAGGACGAGATCTAAGTCCTTCGCGATGAGAAGGTCAGGGGTTCGAATCCCCTCAGCTCCACCAGACAGCAAGGGCCCGCAGGTCGACATGACCTGCGGGTTCTCGCATTTCCTGCCTCGCACCCCGGAACTGACGCCGGGGACTCCGCCGCGGGAACCTGTCCGCCTACCCCCGGCGTACCCCGGGCCGTTCCGAGGTTGAGGACCCGGGTGGCGTCGTCGAGGCGGTCCATCCACGCCTGGACCGTGCCGCGGTCCCCGCCTAGCGCCAGTCACCGGCACGCCGCGGTGTGCCGCAGATGGTGATCCGCCGGCTCGGAAGATCGGCAGGATCCGGTCGGCGACGGGCACCCTGCGCCCGCGCCGGCCCTCGGTGGCCTTCGCCTCCCCGCCCTCGGTCTGCGAGCGCCGGACCAAGGGACCCACCGTCGGCACCTCGACCACGTCCTCGACCAGCACCGCCGATGCCTCGCCCCAGCATGCCGGTCCAGCCGAGCGGTCGGCGCTGTGCGCGTGCGGTCTGGACGCTGGCGGGTGTGCCCGGATGCCTCGGAAGCAGGCCCCACCACACGCGTGCTCTGGAGCATCGAGCGGTCACGCGTAGGGACTGGTTCCGAGTCTGACGGTCGCCGAGTGCTGCTCGCCGGCGGTGTCCTGCCAGGAGAGAGACACGTCGTCGCCGGGCTCCAGGTCCCTCACGGCGTCAGCCAGTGCGTCGGCGGTGGTGATGTCGGTTCCGGCGAACGAGGTGATCGTGTCGCCGGCGTCCAGCTCTGCATCAGCGGCTGGGCTGCCGGCGACGACCTCACCGACGGTCACGCCATCTCCCGCGCCGGGTCCGACGGTCACGCCGAGATAGGCCGATGGGCCGACCTGGATGGACCCGGCCTCGTCGCCGGCTTCGACGGCCTGGAGGACGAGGAGCACGTCCTCGATGGGAACGGCGAAGCTCTCCCCGGCGCCGGTGGAGGAGGCCGCCGTGGTGAGACCCAGGACCTCGCCCTCCTCGTCGAGGGTGGGACCGCCGGAGTAGCCGGGCACGGCCGGCGCCGTCGTCTGCACGAGCCCCTCCAGACGCTGGGCGGCGCTCGGCATGCCGAAGCCGTCGGAGGTGGTGATCGACTTCTCCGTGGCCGTCACCGTGCCGGTGACGGCATAGAGGGCGCCACTGCCGGAGGCGTTGCCGACGGCGACCACGGAGTCGTCCACATCGGGGCCTTCGTCGTCGAGGGCGGCAGTGACCAGTCCCTCGGCGCCGCTGAGCTGGACGACGGCGATGTCGGCGGTCTCGTCGAAGCCGAGCACCTCTCCGGCGTAGTTCTCGCCGGAGGTCGCCACGGTGACCCGGAGCTCGCCGGCACCTTCGACGACGTGGTAGTTGGTCACGACGAGCCCGTCCGAGCCGACGACCACGCCGGTCCCAGCGCCCGCCCCGGCGGCCGTCTCGCTCTCGACCAGCACGATCCCGGCGGCCTGCTCGGCGGTGGCCTGCTCCGCCGTGACCGAGGCCTCCCCGAGGGTGTCGGGGGCTGCTTGACCGAACGACTCGCGAGGGAGCGCCGCACGGCCCTCACCGGGCAGCTCACCGAAGTCGGCCGGCGACTCGACGGCCTCGCCGTCGTCCGCGGCCTGGGCCTCTGTCGAGGGACCCGGCACGGCCACCGGGTCGTTGAGCACCGCGCTCGTGACCGGAACGGCGACGGAGGTGGCGAGCACGGCACCGGCGACGGCCGCGCCCGCGAGTCGCAGGTAGGCGGCTCGACGACCCCGGGACCGCGGTCCCCGCACCTCCGGCGGGTTGGGTAGCCCGGACGTCGGAGCGGCGGGTTGGGTCGCCGTTGGAGCCTCTGTCGAGGCGGCTGCCTGGGCGGCGAGGGGCCGGGTGTCTGCGTCGTGAAAGTCCTGCGCTTGCTGGCCGTCGGACACTGGGCGGCTCGGGTTGGAGTTGTCCATGGCGCTACTGGACAGCCGCAGCCTGCGGACCGGATGGGCATCCCCTGTGCAGTGCCTGTGAACATCCGGCGCGGCCGTGGAGGGTCCCCGGGCCGCCGTGCACGGCGACGGTTGCGTCCACGAGTGCGGGCCCTGCCGGAGGCAGGTCGCACACAGCAGACTCACAGGTTGCTCCGGCAAGGTGGCGCCACGGATCAGGTCCCCGCACTCACACGCGCAGACGGCTCGCCGTTGCGGTTGCTGGTCGTCGACGACGAGGTCAACATCGCCGAGCTGATCGCAATGGCACTGCGCTACGAGGGCTGGCAGGTGTCCACCGCCCACACCGGCTCCCGCGCGTTGGAGGTTGCGAAGCAGCAGCGGCCGGGCGCCGTGGTGCTCGACATCATGCTGCCCGACTTCGACGGCATGGAGGTGCTGCGTCGGATCCGCTCGTTGGACTCCGACGTGCCGGTGTTGTTCCTCACCGCCCGCGATGCCGTCGAAGACCGTGTCGCGGGCCTGACTGCGGGCGGTGACGACTACGTCACCAAGCCGTTCTCGCTGGAGGAGGTGGTGGCTCGGCTGCGGGCGTTGATGCGTCGTGCCGGCGCGCACCAGGAGGCGTCCTCCTCGGTTCTCACCGTCGGCGACCTCTCCCTGGACGAGGACAGTCATGAGGTGTTCCGGGCCGGGGGAGAGATCTCGCTGACGGCGACGGAGTTCGAGCTGCTGCGGTTCTTGATGCGCAACCCGCGGCGGGTGCTGTCCAAGGCGCAGATCCTCGACCGGGTGTGGAACTACGACTTCGGTGGGCAGGCCAACGTCGTCGAGCTCTACATCGCCTACCTGCGCAAGAAGGTCGATGCGGGACGGGATCCGATGATCCACACCATGCGCGGTGCCGGGTACGTCTTGAAACCGGCGACCTGATTGGTGTCCTCCGTCGGCCGGTCACCCTGACCGCTCGAGTGGTCGGCGTCGTGGTGCTGCTCGTGGTCATCGCGGCTGCGGCCGTCGGCACGGCGACGACCGTGGCGATGCGGGAGAACCTCGACCAGCGGCTTGACGCCGACGTCCGCGACGCGATGCGGTCCGCTCTCGGGCCGGGTGATCCGCGACCGCCCGGGGCACCCGGCGACTTCGGGCCGGGACAGCAGTTCGGCACGTTGCGTGCCGTGGTGCCCGATGAAGGGCAGGCGGAGGGTTTGGTGCTCTCCGAGGAGCCGGGTGCCACCGGCTCGACCGCGAGCGAGCTCAGCGAGCGTCAGCTCGACACCCTCGCGGGCCTGTCCGCGTCCGAGGACGCCCAGACCATCGGCCTCCCCGGGCTCGGCTCCTACCGCGTCCTGGTCACCGACCTCGACGGCGGCCAGGTCGTCGCCGGCCTGCCACGCACCGAGGACGACGAGACGATCGCGGACCTGGTCCGCCTCGAGGTGCTTGCCACGCCGATCGGCGTGCTGGGGGCCGCGGCCGCCGGCGCCTACGTCGTACGCCGCCAGCTCGCCCCGTTGCGCGAGGTGGCCGGGACCGCACACCGGGTGGCCGAGCTTCCGCTCGCCAGCGGGGACATCGCCCTTGACGAGCGCGTCTCCCCGTGGCTCACCGACGACCGCACCGAGGTCGGCCAGGTCGGCAGCGCGCTGAACACCCTCCTGGACCACGTCGAGTCCTCCTTGGCAGCGCGCCACCGCAGTGAGCAGCAGGTGCGGCAGTTCGTCGCCGACGCCTCCCACGAGCTGCGCACGCCGTTGGCAACCATCGCCGGCTACTCGGAGCTGGCCCGCCGTCGCCCCGACGACGAGACGGCGCTGCGGACCGCTCTGGCCAAGGTCGACGAGGAGTCCCAACGCATGACGTCGCTGGTCGAGGACCTCCTCCTGCTGGCCCGTCTCGACGCTGGGCGCCAGCTCGCTGACGAACCCGTGGACCCGACGAGCGTGCTGCTCGAAGCCGTCGCTGACGCGCGGATCTTGGCCCCGGCGCACCGGTGGCGACTGGACCTACCCGACCAGGCCCTGGAGGTGCGCGGCGACGAGCAACGCCTGCACCAGGTGATCACGAACCTGCTGACGAACGCGCGCAAGCACACGCCCCCCGGGACCACCGTCACCGTCGCGGCCGACCCTTCCGGGTTCAGCGTCCATGACGACGGGCCCGGCTTCGCCCCGGACCTGGCCGACCATGCCTTCGAGAGGTTCACCCGGGGGGACCGCGCCCGGCACCGAGAAGGGGGCGTCGGGCTGGGCCTCGCCCTGGTGGCTGCGATCGTGGAGGCGCTGGGGGGAAGCGTCTCCTTGGAGAGTCGACCGGGCGACACCACCATCAGGGTGCTTCTGTCGCAGGGTTGAGAGCGACGGCGACCACCTGCCGGATCGCGTCGGCCTCCGCGGACACCACGTCCGGGTCGACGAGCTCGTCCGCCTGTCGAGCGAGCAGGTCAGCCCACCGCGTGATGACGTCCTCGGCGTGCCCGCTGTCGTAGAGGCCCTCGGTGAGGTCGACCTTCGCCTCCTCGACGAGATCGGCCCACTCCTCGACGGCCGTGAACCGCTCGACGAGCACATGGGTGCGGCCACCAATGCCGCCATCGCCGCCACCGCCGGGCATCTCACCGGGCATCCCCTCGGGCCGCTCGCCGTCCGGGATCTCGTGCATCCCCTCGGGCCGCTCGCCACTCGGCGACTCGGGCATCCCGTCCCGACGACCACCCCCGGGCTCACCGCTGCGCCGTCCGCCGCCACTGGGCCCGGCGCCGAAGGCGAGGTTGTGGTCCCAGGCCACCACGGTGAAGCCGCCGGTCTCCGCGTCATGGCGCAGGTAGGAGTTGTTGCCCGGACCGTCGATGTCATCGAAGTTGCCGACGAGCTCCTCGAACGCGAGGTAGCGCGCGAACGCCTCGATGTCGAGCCTCTCCCCGAGGCCCTCCCGGAACTCCTCGTCGCTGCTGTTGTTGAGGAAGTCGAGGAGGTCGATGAGCGGGTCGAGGTCGTCCTCGCCGGTCTCCTGGTCGAAGACATCGGTGTAGGCGTCCGGGTCGTCGCCGCGCCAGGACCAGTCGCCCTCGGCCTCAGACTTGTAGAGGGAGCCCTCGGTGGTGAAGTTCTCCGCCTCCCATGCTTCGTCGAGCGCCTGCACGACCAGCCGCAACCGAGCCTGACCACCGTTGACGCTGAACGAGGTGGCGACGGCGTGCTCACTGGCGAGCCCGGCCTCGGCGAGCAGGTCGAGTGCGACCGCCTCGTTGAGCGCGGTCTCCGTGCTGTTCGACCGCACCACGAAGTCGGTCCAGCCGTCGAGCTGCTGGCCGTCGACGAACTCGTCGAGGCGAATGAGCCACGGCAGGTCGGTGGGGTCCGCGCCGTCCTCGACGCCCCTGAGGGAGGAGTTGCCCTTGAGCCGGAGCCCGGCGCGATCGAAGGTCGTGCCGTCGAGGGTGACGGAGGCCTCGATCCACTCCTTGTCTCCCGACTCCTGGTAGGTGTCGATCATCGCTGCGACGGCGTCGTCGTCGACCTTCACGGACACGTCGTGGACGGTGTCTGAGTCCCAGACCCCGGTTCCGGTCGGCGCCTCTCGCGCGGCTGTCGTGATGTTGCCCGATGAGGTCGTGGGGCTCGACGCGCCGTCCGAGCAGCCGCCCAGCGACAGCACGGCGGCGGCGGCGAGGGCGAGGGTCCGCTGGACGCCCCGAAGGCGGGCGGAGGTCATGCGGCTGCTCCTTGGGTGATGCGGAGGGTGGTAGCGAGGTGTCGGGTGGTCACCCGGTGCCAGCGGTTGCCCGGGAGGTCCGGGGTGAGCAGCGCCAGGCCAGTGCCGTACTTGGAGATCCGGACCGGCCTGTGGCCGAGCTGCCACAGCCTGCGGTCGAGTGGTCCCGCCCCACCGGGAGGGGACTTGGTCTCCACGACGAGCACTCCGCCCGCACTGGCGTGGCCGAAGGGCGAGGTCCACGTGAGGTGCGCATCGATCGTCGCGCGCCCGGCGCCGCCGGGAAGCAACAGCGTGGTGCGCAGGTAGCCGGTGCGCAGGGTGGCGACCAAGCCGCCCGGGTCCACGCCCGTCACGCCCGCCGCGGTCAACCGCTCCCGAACCCAGGGGACTGCCTCCGACCTCACCTCGTCGCGGTACGCCGCGTCGTACGGCGCCCGTTCCTTGACGGTGACGCCGCGGGCGCCGCGGGTCTTGACCTCCAGCCAGCACCCGCCGCTGTCGGCGTAGAGCCGGCTGCGGACCTTCCACCGGCGCCGGCGCGGGTGGGCTGAGGCCGCCCAGCTGTCGAGGTCGGTGGTGTCGAAGTAGGTGGACCCGTAGCGGGAGCTGCGGCGGTCCTCGATCTCCAGCACGTGCAGTCCTCGGACCCCCCCCGATCATCGGGGCCAGGTCCTCGAGCGGGACGACGTACTTGCGGTCGGTGCGGGTCAGCAGCTCTGAGGAGGCGTTGAGCGTCTCGAGGTCGACGGCGGGAAGACGGGTCAGCGGTTCCATGTCGGCGGCTCCCATCAGCGGAGGAGCAGCGCGTCGGCGGTGCCGCGCTCGGAGGCGGGCATGGCGGGACGGGAGGCGCGTGCGTAGCGCACGTCGACCGTGGTGGAGTCGTTGACGAGGTCCACGCGGAGCGGGACGGCACGGTGGACCCGCGCGCCGAGGGTGAGCTCGAGTCGCTCGACGAGGGCGGCTTCGTCGGTGATGGCGGAGTCGAGCACCACGATCTGCTGCCGGGCGCCGCGCTGGAGCAGTCCGCTGTCGGCAACCGCGACGGCCATGACCAGGAGACCCATCAGGAAGATGGCGAGCCAGGGGCCGCCCGCGCCGAGGCCGCCGAGCAGCCCCAAGGCCAGGGAGGTGAAGTAGTAGGCGATCTCGTGCTGACCGAGCTCCGCCGAGCGGAGCCGGATGATCGAGAGCACTCCGAAGAGGCCGAGCCCCAGACCGATCGTCGCGGCGCTGCTGGAAAGCGCAACGGTGACGGCGAGGACCCCGACGTTCACTGCGACGAACGCGGTGACGAGGTCGCCACGGCGGTGCCGCGGGAAGTAGACAGCCAAGGCGAGCACGAGGACGGCGGCGAGATCGGCGCCGGCGAGCAGGTAGGTGGTCATGCCAGTGGTTCCTCCGGTTTGCAGGGTGTGCATCGAAGGTTCATGCCCGCGCCTGTTCCCCGGCTTCCGCGTCGCTGTGACGAACCTGTGAAGGCGGGCGGGACGAGGTCACACGCTCCCGGGGGCTCGTCGCGGCGAAGGTGGCGACGGGACCCGCACTGATGTCGACGAACTTCGGGGGCCCAGCGCAGCTTCGTCTTCCGGAACGCCCACGCCTCACAGGAAGCACACAAGCCGGACCCACCTCGCCGACAGGTGACCCGACCACGATCAGCCTCACCAGCCGCTGATCGCGGTATCCGAATCACCAGAAGGGCCGCACTTATGCGACTTCACACCACTCGCAGGGCGAGGCTTCGTCACGCCGTCGCAGGCACCATGGCAGCTGTCCTCCTCGCCGGCTGCGGCACCTCCGTGGCCAGCGAGGCCGGTGCAGGCACCGGCTCCACGACCAGCGGCGCCGGCACGACGGTCTCGACGACCGCCGCGGTGACCGACGCCACCACGGTGGCCGACGCCTTGGCCGGCAACGTCCAGGTCGAGGCGGGGGACACCTCGTACGACGAGGCCGATGCCGTCGAGGTCACCCTGTCCGGCTCCTCGGCGACGTCCGAGAGCAGCGCGGTCACCAGCGAGGACGGTACCGTCAGCATCACTGCCGCCGGCACCTACCGGCTCAGCGGCGAGCTGGCCGGTCAGGTGGTCGTGAACAGCACCGCCGACGGCGTGGTGCGGCTCGTCCTCGACGACGCGAGGATCACCTCGGAGACCACGGCGGCGGTCAACGTCGTCGACGCCGAGTCCGTCGTGGTCGTGCTCGCCGAGGGAAGCAGCAACGCGCTCACCGACGCGGCGACCTACGACGACACCTCAGCGGACGCGCCGACCGCAGCGCTCTACTCCACCGCCGACCTGACCATCGGCGGCTCCGGCTCGCTGGTCGTCACCGGCAACGCCAACAACGGCATCGTCGGCAAGGACGGCCTCGTCATCAGCGGCGGCACCATCGAGGTCACCTCCGTGGACGACGGCGTCATCGGCAAGGACTACCTCGTGGTCTCCGACGGCGACGTCACCGTTGACGCAGTGGACGACGGGCTGAAGTCCGACAACACCACCGACACGGGCGCCGGGTTCGTGCTCGTCGAGGGCGGCACGGTCACCGTGACCTCGCAGGACGACGCGATCAAGGGGGTCCAGGTGCTCGTCTCCGGCGGCACCATCGACGTCGCCGGCTCGAACGAAGCGATGGAAGGGTCCGTCATCCTCATCGACGACGGCGACATCGAGCTGCACTCCGCCGACGACGGCGTCAACGTCGCCTCGTCCGACGACAGCGCCGCCACCGACGGTGTCGCCGGTGGACCGCCCGGAGGGGGCGAGATGGCGGCCGACGACTCCCTCGCCCTGGTCATCAACGGAGGCACCATCGAGGTGTGGTCGAGCGGTGACGGCCTGGACTCCAACGGCAACGCCACCATCACCGGCGGGGACATCACCGTCTACGGCCCTACGACCGACGGCAACGGAGCCATCGACGTCAACGGCACCTTCGAGGTCAGCGGCGGCAGCCTCGCGGCCGCCGGCAGCGCCGGGATGATGGTCGCTCCCTCGAACGATTCGTCCCAGGGCTGGATCGCGAGTGCCCTGACGGCCACCGCCGCAGCCGGCTCGGAGGTCCTCATCACCGACGAGGACGGCGACGAGGTGGCTACCTACACGATCCAGAAGGACTTCGCCTCGATCGTCTTCTCCTCCGCCGACGTCGAGTCGGGGGCGACGTACACCGTCACCGTCGACGGCACCGAGACCACCGTCACCGCCGGCGAAGCCCCCACGGGCGGCCGAGGGCCGATGGGCCGCTGAGCCGACCACATCCACCCACACCACCAACGAAGGAACGAGATTGAGCACGCACCAAGGTCAGGTCCCCGTCCCCGAGAGCGCCACCGGTCCCGCCGCCGCGAGCGGCTGGTCCGCAGCCGAGGGCGCCCCGACCACCCCGGCGCGACGGCGCGGCTGGCGCCGGCTGCTTCTCCGTGGGCGCTCGGCGGTCGCTGCCGGCATCCTGGCGGGCGGCTTGGCCATCGGAGGGTTGAGCTTCGGTGCCGGGTACGCGGTAGGAGACGGTGAGGGAGAGGACAGCGGCGCGACCCAGCAGACGCCGTCCCTCGACCGCGGCGGCTTGGGCGGGCCCGGTGAGGTGAGCGGCCCTCCCGACGGCCAGATGGGTAGCCCGATGGACGGGCAGAGCGAGAGCGGCTCCGGCGACTCCGGGCAGGCACCCGACTTCGACGGCGATGGTCAACCGGACGACACCTCACCCGGGACCAGCGAGGACACGCCGGACTCGGCCGAGCAGAGCTGACCCGGACTTCTCGCCCCGGTCGGCGGTAGGCGGCTGCGGGCTGGTGGGTTCGGACGAGGCGAGCTCGATGAGGCCGCCGCGGTACCGAGCGTCATGGTTCTCCCAGACCACGTCCTGCAACGCCTGCCGTTTCGGCGATGGTGCGGTCCCCGAGGTGGAGGGGGAAGGAGAAGGACTGCTGACGTCCGGGCGGGCCCATTGGCAATGAGAAGGCCAGGGACGAGTCTTCTCGGCTCTCGCTAGGCGTTGCTGGCCAATTGGGTGCGCCGCGGGTACCCCGCGGCACCACCGAGGTCCTCGGCGGCAGTGACCCGTCTGCCCTCAATCTGCCCTCAGTAGGACGCGCAGCGACGACAAACACTCACCAGGCATGGCGACCGACATGACAGTGTTTGCGCAGGTCAGCGCCGCGTATCGCGAAACTTCGGAAAGCGACCGAAACGGGCGTGAACGTTCCGCTTCAACGTCTGAGGGAGCCCCGTCTGCTCTGCTCGGACGGCGTCCAGGGCCGCCTCCGGCCTTCCTCCGCTCGCGTGCCCTGCACGAGGCCCGGCGAGCGGTGCACCAGGCCCCGGGAGCCGCGGCTCGGAGGTTCGCCTTTGACGCGGACCTGCGCTGGAGCCCGGCGGACGCCGGGTTCAGCACTGACGAATCGGTGTCGGACCCCGTGGAAGAGTGTCGGGCCCGCGCGTGTCCACCGTGTCCTCGACCTGGGAATCGTTCTCGGTAGCCTAGGTGCGTGAGGCGGGTGCCGGACCCTCGACGCCAGGAGCTTCGGGGTCTCCGGGCTACGCGTCAGCGCTTGGCGATCTCGTCGGCGGTGGCTGAAGGCGATGCCTTCCTGAGCGTTCGAGATGTGCACGAGCTGCTGGGCGAGGCACAGCGGGACGTCGGTCTGTCGACCGTCTACAGGGCACTGTGCGCCCTGGCTGACCGGGGAGTGGCTCGACGTCGCGCGCGGAAGCGATGGAGCGCTCAGGTACCGGAAGCGTGCAGGCGAGTCGGGCACCCGGATCGAGTGCCGGTGTTGCGGAGATGCGGCGCAGGTCCGGGCGATCCCGGTCGATGGCTGGACCAGGCGCTGGTCCGAGCACGCGGGATACGTGGACGTCCAGCATGTGCTCCGGATCTCCGGTGTGTGTGGTGCGTGCAGCGCAGCGGGTTGTCCGGCGGAGGGTGAGTGCTCTCGAGCGGATGGTGACCGGGCGTAGGCGGAGGATCAGCAGTCAGTGCGTTCGTCGGCCCTCCAGTCACGGGGGCGCACGGGTCATGACGAAGGGGCCCGGACGCTGCGCGTCCGGGCCCCTTGGGAAGGGGTCGTCAGTCGAGGTTGGCGGCCATCTCGTTGGGCTCGTGGTCGAGCGTCACGGACGCGGTGATCTCACCGGTGGTGAGGTCGACGGCGTGGACCTGCTTGCTGGCCGGCTCGGCGACGTACGCCACGTCGTCGTGAACGGTCAGTGCCGGGTGGGGGTCCTGCCAGTCCGCCGGTCCCTCCCAGGGCTCGACGACGGGGAACTCGTCGGTGATCTCGCCGGTCGCCGGGTCCATGACGTGGATGGAGCCGTCGGTGCCGAGGATGTAGGCGAGGTCGTCGGGGCCGCGCACGACGCCGCGCCAGGTGTAGGCGACGCCGTCGGGCAGGGCCACCGGCTCGAGGGTGCCCTGCTCGGTGTCGATCAAGGCGACCTGGGTGAGCTCGTAGCCCTCCGCGTCGGGGTCGGTCTTGTAGTCGCCGACGACCAGGGGGCTGGTCTCGGAGACGTAGGCGTTGCCCATGCGGCCGAACTCGTCGGGGGCCTGCAGCTTCTCGAAGGCTCCGTCGCGGTAGAGCAGCGCGCCGTCCTCGCAGCCGAAGACCACCGCCTCGTCAGCCGCGGTGCCCTCGCCGTGGATGCCCGGGCACTCCTCGTTGCGGGCGACCTCGGTGTAGTCCTCGCCGTCCGCCTCCAGCGCCATCGCGCCGGAGCGGCTCTCCTCGTCGCCGATCGTGGTGAGCAGGGTGCCGTCCTCCAGGACGATGGACACCCCGTGGTGGGCCTCGGGTGCCTGGTACGTCGTCGCCTCGGGGAGCTGGCCGTCGGACTCGAGGAGCGCGTCGGTGCCGAAGATGGTCGTCTCGCCGGTGCCGTCCGCGAAGAGGACGGTGCGCCCGCCGTGGCGGACGACGTGACCAGCGGCCTCGGCCGCGAACACCGTGTCGGTCAGCGCGGGCTCCTGGGTGTCGAGGACCTGGAACCCCTCGCTCGTCGTGAGGAACACGTTGCGGCCGTCGCCAGCTGCGTTGAGCCGGGTGAACTCCTCGGTCTCGAACTCCTCGACGACCTCGAGGGACTCGCCGTCGAGCACGGCGACGCCGTTCTCGTAGGTGACGGCGACCCGCGGTGTACTGCTCTCCGCTGCGGCCGCGGAGGTGTCGTCGGACGCGGATCCCTCCTCCTCGGACCCGCCGCAGGCGGCGAGGGCGAGAGTCAGGACGGCCAGCGCGGCGGTGCCGCGGAGGCCTCGGGTGGGGCGTCGGTGCATGGTGTTCCTTCCTGTCGGGGCGCTCAGGACGAGAGCCCGGTGGTGATGCGCTCGGTGTTGACCCGTTGCATGTCGAGGTAGGTCTCGGCTCCTTCGCCGGGCCCGGTCAGCGACTCGGTGAAGAGCGGGACGACCTGGACGTCCAGGCCGACCTCGTCGGCGAGGACCTGCACCAGGCGGTCGGGCTGGGAGGACTCGGCGAAGATCGTCGGGACCCCTGCCTCGCGGATGGCGGAGGCGAGCTCGTCGAGGTCGGCCGCGCCGGGCGAGGCCAGGGTGGTGCCGCCGGGGATGACGGCGCCGACGACGCGGAACTCGAAGCGCTCGGCCAGGTAGCCGAAGACGTGGTGGTTGGTCACCAGGCTGCGACGCTCCGCGGGGATCGAGGCGAAGGCCTCGGCCATCTCGGTGTCGAGGACCTGCAGCTCGGACCGGTAGGCGTCGGCCCGTTCGGCGATGGCGTCGGGGGAGGCGCCCTCGACGTCGGTGAGAGCCTCCGTCAGCCCGTCGACGACGTCGATGACGCGCGCGGGGTCGGTCCAGAAGTGCGGGTCGGGAGCGCCGCCGTCAGCCTCGGAGTAGTCGAGCACGTCGACGTGGTCGCCCGCGACGAACATCTCGACGCCCGCGTCCGCCGCGCGGTCGAGGTGCTGCTGCAGGCCCTCCTCCAGGCCGAGCCCGTTCGACACGACCAGGTCGGCCTCGGCCATGAGCGCGGACTCGCGAGCGGAGATCTCGAAGGAGTGCGGGTCGGCGTTGGGGCGCATCAGGACGGTCACCTCGGCCTCGTCGCCCACGACGTTGGTCACGAGGTCGCCGAGGATGTTGGTGGTGACGACGACCTGCGGCGCGTCGCCACCGTCGCTGCCCGCCGTGCAGCCCGAGCCGGCCAGGGTGGTGAGGGCGAGGAGTGCGGCCGCCACCCGGCGGCGTACGGCGCTCATCGGCCGGTCTCCGTGAAGAACGCCGGCTCCGTCGCGGTCGGCAGCTCGCGCGCGAGGCGCGCACCGTCGGCGTAGTCGATCTCGTGGACCATGCCCTCGGCGGGCGCGTTGACGTAGGCCCGCTCCTGGTCGACGACCAGCGTGACCTCCCCGCGCGCACCTCCGGCTCGCGGACCGGTCCGGACGAGGGGACGCGTCGCGCCCAGCTGCTTGCCGGTGTCGGCGGCGTACACCCGCACGCGGCCGGCCGCGTCGAGGGCCACCACGTGGCCGTCCGCGTCGTCGACCGCCGCGACGTGCCGGAGGCGCACGCCCGCGTCGTGCAGTCGCCACGACCGCTCCCGGGTGTCGAGCAGCCAGAAGCCCGTGGGCCCTGCGAGGGCGGCCACCGTGGGGCGACTCTTGCGCGCGGCGAAGGCCGTCGCCGGCGGCGCCGCGGCGTCCGCGGGGTAGGGGATCCGCTCGACGTCGTGCTCGTCCTCGGACTCGGTCCACAGCAGCGCACCGTCGGCGCAGCCGATGACCAGTCCGACCGTCGTAGTGATGTCGCCGCGGGCGTCGGCGCAGCGGGTGCGCGTACCGGCGACCGGCTCGCCGTCGCCGTCGACCAGCTCGACGTGCGTCACCGACCCGGAGGCGTCGGGGACGGTCACGACCGCCCCACCGGCGAAGGGCGCGACCAGCCCGTCGTGCGGCGTGGTCTTCGTCCGGAACGACTCGGTGAGCTCCCCGTCGGAGAGCGCGGAGTTGTCGAGCAGGACGGCCTCACCGGTCCGCGGGAAGAAGATCCCCGTGCCGCCGGCGGTCGACAGGAGTCCGGTCGAGACGGTCGCCTCGCCCCGGCCGGGCACGGTGCCGACGACCTCGGGGGCGGAGCGGTAGTAGTGGAAGTGGTCGCCGTGATTCCAGGTCCACACGCCGCTGTCGATGACGGCGACGCCGCCGTCGACGGTCGCCAGGGCGTAGCGTCCGTCGCTCGCCAGGGCGGAGGGCCCGGGGACGGTGCCGACGTCGGTCGTGTCCCCGCTCAGCAGGTCGAGGAGGGCGGCCTTCCCGGAGCGGTCCACGCTCACCAGGTGCAGCTGGGGCTCGGCGACCTCCTGGGCGCCTTCGACCGCGCCGTGGCCGTCACCGTCCTGCCCGTCAGGGGCGGCTGTGGTCGACCCGGAGCCGGCGGCAGGCCCGTCGGCGAGGTCGGTCGTGGTCTCGTCGCTGCTCGAGCACGACGTGCCCAGGAGGAGGACGGCCCCGGCGAGGGCGATGAGGTTGCGGCGCTTCATGGGTCCTTGTCCGTCTTGTCTGTTGCTGTTCTCGACTGGTGGTCCGGGGAGGTGTGGGCGTCGGGCGTCCGCGGTGGACGCCGGGTGCGGTCAGCGCGCCTCCGAGGCGTCGGGGACGCGCACGGGCGTCGTCGCGACCGGGTCGGGGCGACCCGCCGGCACGGCGTACGCCGGCGTCGGGTCGAGCGACCGGCGCCGGCCGCGGCCCGCGAGCCGGCTCGCCACGGCTGAGCAGGCGGCGAGCATGACGGCGGTGTAGGCGATGGAGGAGCCCGCGGCGGTGCCGGCGTGCCACGAGACGAGCAGGCCGACGAACACCGCGAGCACCCCGGTGGCCGCGGCTAGCGCCATCGTCGTCGGGATCCGGGTCGTCCACTGACCGGCCGCCACCGCAGGAGCGAGCAGCAGGCCGATGACGAGCAGGGAGCCGACGGCTTGGTACGACGCGACGACGGCCAAGGTCACCAGCCCGACGAGCACCGCTTGGGCGAGGTTCGGCCGCAGACCGAGCGTCTGGGCCACCCGGGGGTCGAACGCCGCTGCGACGAACGCCCGGTGGAACACCGCGGTCAGGGACAGCGTCACGACGACGGCCCCGGCCAGCATGACGATGTCACCGTCGCCGAGCGCCAGGATGTCACCGAAGAGCATCGCCGTCGCGTCGGTCGCGAAGCTGCCCGAGTGGGACACGATGATCACGCCGAGGGACAGCATCGCCACGAAGAGCAGCCCGATCGCGGTGTCGTACGAGAGTCGGCCACGCCGGTGCAGCGCGCCGATCGTCGCGCTCATGACGACGGCACTCGCCGCGCCCCCCAACAGCACCGGCGCGCCGACGATCGTCGCGATGGCGACGCCCGGCAGCATCCCGTGGCCGACCGCCTCGCCGAGGAAGGCCATGCCCCGGATGACGACCCAGGTCCCCACCGCCCCGCAGATGACCGCGACCAGCGAGCCGCCCAGGAGGGCGCGCTGCATGAACTCGGCACTGAAGGGGTCCTCGACGAATCGCACGAGGACGGACCGTAGATGATTTTGAGAATCGTTCGCAATTCAGGAGGATGGTCCCATGCCGCAGTCGAGCGATCCGGTCGCCGCCCAGGGCCTGTGCTACGCCCACGACGCCGAGGACGTGCTCCACGACGTCTCGGTGGCGGTGCCGCGTGGCGCCGTCACCGTCGTCTGCGGACCGAACGGCGCGGGGAAGTCCACCCTGGTAGAGCTGCTGGCGGGAGTGCTCGAGCCGCGGCGCGGGAACGTCGTGCGCCACGGCAGGATTGCGCTGGTCGTGCAGCGACCGGCCGTGCCCGACACGCTCCCGGTGACCGTGCGCGACGTCGTCACGATGGGCACGTGGTCCCGGCGTCGCCCGCGGGCGGAGGCGCGGAGGGCAGTCGACGAGGCCATTGCCCGCGTGTCGCTGACCGGCTTCGAGGACCGTCCGCTCTCGACGCTCTCCGGCGGTCAGCGCCAGCGCGCGCTGCTGGCGCAGGGGGTCGTGCAGGAGGCCGACGTCCTGCTCCTCGACGAGCCGGCGGCCGGCTTGGACGCCGCGAGCAGGGACACGACGCGCACCATCCTGCGCGCCGAGGCGCGCGACCGCGGCGCCGCGGTCGTGTGCGTGAGCCACGACGAGGACAGCATCCGCTCCGCCGACCGGGTGATCCGGCTGGCGGAGGGTCGACTGGTCGACTGACCGCCAGGGCGACGGACGGCGGTCGATCGATGGGTGGCCAGAGGTCCAGGCCCTCGCTCGTGCTCGGGATGGCGCTCCTGCTCGTCGGCGTCCTCCTGCTGGGTCTCGCCGGCTGGGCCTACCTCGGAACCACCTGGGTCTCGCGTCGCGAGCACACGGCGATCGTCGAGCGGTTGGAGGACGCCTGGGCGGAGGGAAGGGGCGGGTGGCCTGCAGCGAGCTCGGAGGCGTCCGCCGTCGTGCGGATCCCGGCCTTCGGTGACTCCTACGCAGTGCCGCTCCTAGAGGGAGCGGACGACGAGCAGCTGGCGTCGGGCTTCGGGCTCGTGCCCGGTTCGGTGACGCCCGGAAGACGGGGCAATCTCGTCATCGCCGGGCACCGTGTCACGCACGGCGAGCCGCTGCGCGACATGCCCGCCCTCGTGGCCGGCGACCGGGTCATGGTGGAGACGAGGCACGAGGTGCTCACGTACGTGCTCGACACGGGCGGCCAAGACCTCACGGTCGATCTCGACGAGGCCTGGGTGCTCGGCGGCCGGCCGGTCGACCCGCTCCGACGAGGAGTCGAGCCTTCCCGGTCGTCCGAGCGGCTGCTGACCCTGGTGACCTGCGCCAGCCTCTTCGAGACCGAGGAGCGACTGGTGGCCTTCGGTCACTTGGCCTCGCGCGTCCCGAAGCGCTGAGCGCTGGCGCACGGCGGACCCCGGCTCCTGGCAACCCGCGGCGGCGACGACCGTCGGGTCGTTGGTCGGCGTGATGCGCAAAGAGGCACGCGCCGTGACGCCTGATGTCAGGCGTCACGGCGCGCGGTGCGGGCGGGGTCAGCGCTTGACGCGGATCCGGGTGCGGACCCGGTCCCGGGTCAGGTGCTCGTCACCGCTGTAGGTCACGACCACGCGCTGTCGTCCGACCCGGGTCCCGTGCGGCACCCGGAGCTCCACCGTGGCGGTGCCGGCCCGGTCGAGGCGGACGGTCCTGGTCCTGCCGGCGACCTTGACCGTGACCTCGCCGCTCGGGTCGAGGGCGCCGGGCTTGACCGCGACCCGAATCCGAGCCTTCGTGCCGCGTTCGACGACCCGCTGGACGGGTGTGGCCCGCACGATCGCGGTGGCCTTCGCGACGCGCACGGTGGCCCGGCCGGTCGACGACGCGAACTCGCCCTCGACGCCGCGATAGTCGATCCGCACGTCGTGTCGGCCCGGCTCCAGGGAACGGGCGGGCAGGGTGAGGGTGGCGGTGCCGTCGCTCAGGGTGGCGCTGACGGTTCGGGAGCCGACGCGGGCCTCGACCCGCCCGGTGGCGCCGGGCGAGACGTCGACCCGGACGGCGACCCGGCGCCCGTAAACCTGGGTGACATTCCGGGCGGTGACGGTGGTGGCCACCGGCTCGGGGCCGGGGGTCGGCCCGACCTGCAGTCGCGTCCAGCCCAGGAGCGCGCCGTTGCTGCTCTTGACCACCAGTCGGTGCGTGCCGGCTGCGACGTCCTCGGGCAACGGCACCGTGAGGGTGCCGTCCTCCCGCACTCGCGCCCAGCCCAGCCAGGTCGGCTCGGAGTGCAGCCAGACCGAGACCCAGGTGCCGGCGTGCTGCGGGTCGACCACGGCCGAGACGTCCGCACCCGGGATGACGGGTCCGCCGACGACCTGCACCTGGCCGGCCGTCGCGTCGGTGAGCTGCTCGTCCGGAACCGGCTCGGTATCCGGCTCGGGCTCGGTGTCCGGCTCGGGCTCGGGCTGAGGGTCCGGCTCGGGCTGCGGGTCCGGGGTCGGGTCCGGCGTCGCGCCGGGCCCGACCTGCACGGTCACCGCGGGGGACGGGCCATACGCCGTCTCTCCGGTGGGCTTGAGGATGGTGACCCGGTACGACGCGCCGTCGTCGGCGGTCGTGACCGGCAGGGCCAGCCCGGTGCCGGTCTGGCCCGGCAGCGCGGTCCACTCCTGCGAGCCCGGGTCCTGGCGCTCCCAGCGGTGGTCGGTCAGCACCGTCTGCCCGTTCTCGGGCAGCTGCAGGCCGAGCGCGAGGTCCTCACCTGCGGCGTAGGTGGTCGCGCCGCTCACCGTGGGCTTCTGACGTGCCGGCGAGCCGTGGTCGTCGTGGTGGATGGTGACCGGCTCGGTGGTCAGGGTCTCCGCGGAGTCCGCGTAGTCGAGCGTCGCGCGGACCTCGACGCCGTCGAGCGCCTGCTCGGCGACGAGGTGGTGTGACATCCCCGAGGCGCCCGGGAACGGCACCCACTCGGCGCCGGGCCACTTCCACTCCCAGGTGATCGCATCGCCCTCCGCAAGGGCGGGGTCGGCGACCAGGTCGAGGTTGATGTCGTAGCCCTGGTGGTAGTGGTGGCCGAGGTTCTCGAAGAACAGCAGCTGGGTCTCGGGGTCGGCCTCGGAGACGACGAGCTCGGTGCTCCACGTGCCGACGGTGACCTCCTGGCCGGTGCCGGCGCGGGTGGAGGGCTCGAAGTACAGGCGCTGGCCGTCGAGGTCGGCCGTCATCGGTAGGTCGAGGGTCATCGCCTCCTCGGTGGTCCCCTCCTTCAGGGTGACCACGTCGCCAGTGCCGTCCCACAGCAGCCAGCGGTAGGTGAGGCCGTCCCTGGTCGGGTACAGCTTGGCGGTGGCCGCGAGGGTCTGACCCACCCGGTATACGGAGCGGACCCCCTCGACCAGGACCTCGCGCCAGGAGACCTCGCCGGGCACGGCAGCGGACTGGGTGACCGCGAGCCCGTCGCGCACGACCTGGACGGCGAACTCGATCTGCCCGGTCGGGTAGGGCATCTGCGCCACGGCGGCGCCGCCCTCGACCTTCGTGTCGACCTCGAACCAGGGGCTGGTCGCAGCCCGGTAGACGACGCGTGCGGTCTCGTCCTCGGCCAGGTCGCGGCTCAGCGGGAACACGATGTCGTCGCCGACGAAGTGCTGCTCGGTCGAGAGCTCGGTGCTGATCGGAGCGACGCCCGGGGCGTCGGTCACGGCGATCGGGAAGAAGGCGCTCTCGCTCCCGGTGCTCCGCCAGGTGTCCTCGTCGGCGACGTACACCTGGAGCTCATAGCCGTCCCACCCGCTGTCGAGCGCCTGGGTCAGCTGGCCCCGGAACGAGGCGTCCTCGTCGTCGCCGTAGACGACGTACCCGGAGTCGGCCCCGACCGGGCGGATGACCCACAGGTACATCTCGCCCTCGGCGAGCTGGTGACCGACGACCCGCGCCTCGAGGGTGTCGCCGACGGTGTAGCTCTCCTGCAGTCCCTTGATCCCGAAGGGCACGCCTGTGCCGTCGGTGACGGTCACGGTGACCGGCTGCGAGGTCGAGGTCGTCGCGAGGCGGGTGGTGTCCGGCACGAAGACCGCGGTGATCTCGTGGGTGCCGACGCCGAGGTCGGGGACGGTGAGCTCGGCGGTGCCGTCCTCGTCGACCGGGTCGTGGCCGAGGACCGTGGTGCCGTCGCGGAACTCGACGGCGCCCTCGACGGGCTCGACGCCCTCCGCGACCCCGGTCTCGGACGGGCCGACCGTCGACGTGAGAGTGACCGGGTCGCCGGCGGTGAGGTCGGCCGTCGAGACGGACAGGCCGGTGCTCGTTGTCGTCGGCTCCGGCAGGTCCCCGACCACGAACGTGTAGGTCTGTGTGTCGCCCACCGGTGAGCCGTCGACGGTGGCGTCGGCGCTCACGGTGAGCTCGTAGGTCCCGGGCCGCGTGAAGGCCCAGTTGGCGTGCATGTGGACGTTCGTCTTGCGGGTGAAGCTCTTGACGTCCTCGTCGCTGGACCAGATCCGGGAGCCGACTCCACCGAAGGACCCGGTCAACCACAGCTCGACGTCGCCGGGACCGTCGACGTCGTCCAAGGTGAAGGTGATGTCCTCCTCGTCGAGGATCCCGCTCGCCACCGACTCCGTGGAGAACCCGGGCCAGATCTGCCCGGCCTGCTGGCCCTGGGGGGCCAGCCAGACGGTGGACCCCGCTTCGGCGATGAACTCGTAGCCGGCGGGGAGGCTCGCGATCCGCGAGTCGTCGTCGACGTGGAACCACACGTCGTCGGCGTCGTAGCGGGTGCCCAGGTCCGGAGTGTCGGCCTTGGTGTCCAGCACCAGCGCTCCGTCCTCCCAGAACGTGGCGATGGCATCGGTGTGGACGTCGGCGATGACGTCGACGTCGCGGGAAGGCGGTGCAGGGCCATCGGCGGCGCTCGCCGCGCCGACCGGGCCAACGGTGAGGGCGGCCAGGACGCCAAGGGCGGCGGCCAGACCGACGGTGCGGCGACGCCGGAGGGGCGCCGCGGTATCGACTCGTGTCACAGGTTTCCTTGCTCTCGTGGGTGAGTGGTGGGCTGCCAGCGCGGGCTGACGGTCGTTCGCGCCGCGACGGCATCTGCAGGCACGGGGCGGCGCGATTCGAACGGTCTGGGGGCGGGCTGTTCCTCGACGGCCCGCCGGGGCGGTGGCGGCTCAGCGGCGCAGCGTCGTCACGAGGTAGGGCACCTGAACCCGGAAGGTGTCGCGGACGACCGCGCCGGTGCCGGTGACCACGTCGACCAGCTGGCCGCGGGCGGCGGGCCAGCGATCGCCGAGGCTCCGCGCCGCCAGCACGATCGGTGCGCTCCACTGCTCCATTTGCGCGACGAACGTCTCGGGGGAGGCCACCACGAGCTCGAAGTGACGTTCTGTCACCGCGGCCAGCGGGCCGGCGACCTCGCGGATCCCCGCCTCGGACTCGTGCCAGGGCGCCGGGGCTTCCGGGAAGTGCGCGGCCATCGTCCGCCGGACCTCCCCGAAGAGTCCGTCGGGGGACCAGCTCGTGAAGACCACCTGACCGCCGGGACGGGTGAGGCGGACGGCCTCGGCCACCGCCCGGCGGGGCTCGGCAGCGAAGACCAGGCCGAAGGTGGAGGTCACGAGGTCTGCGCTCGCACCGGGAAGGGGCACGGAGGTGACGTCGGCTTCCAGCCAGGTGATCCGCAGGCTCGCGGCTTCGGCCCGGCGGGCGGCCTCGGCGAGCAGCGGCGGGGTGATGTCCACGCCAACCACCGACGCGGCGCCGTGGCGAGCCAGGGCGATCGCGGTGACCCCGGTGCCGGTGGCGAGGTCGATCGTGTCCAAGCCACGGACGTCGAGGGCCGCCGCGAGATCCCGCCCGGGGGCTGCCCAGAGGTCACCGACGATGCCGTAGTCGCCCACTCGCCAGAAGCTGCTCGGGTCCATCGGGGGCTCACCTCTCAGGCCGGGGCGTGCGCTCCTGGAGAGGCGCGCCGGCGGCCGGTGGCCGCAGGGAGACCCTAAGCCTTAATGAGAACAGTTATCAATAACGAGAGGTGGGCGGAACGGTGGTGGTCTAGGGCGGACTGCAGGGACGCGTCACTTGCCAATGAAAACGATTATCATTAAGGTCTGCGCCGTCCGGGTAGAAGCCCGGCACGACGGCGGAGGAAGACCATGCAGATCGAACGACCAGCCCGAGCGACGGTCGGTGGTGTGATGGCGACCGCGTTGCTCGCGACCGCCGGCGTCACCGGTGTCATCGGCGGCACCGCCCACTCGGCGGCGGCAGCCACCGGCGACCGAGACTTCGTGCTCACCCAGGGGCACATCGACCTGTTCGACGTGCGCTACGACTCGGCGGCGCGGGCGCTACGCCTCCAGGTCAAGGACGAGACAGGACTCCATGCCTCTGGATCGCAGCTGCGCGCGCCCGAGGACGTCACCATCGCGGTCGACGAGGAACGCGCCGAGCTGCAGGTGCCCCCTGCCCCGGCCTACGACTTCCTCGGCGATCCTGGCGACACCATCTACGTCCTCCCCGAGGTGCAGGACTCGGCGCTGCCCTGGCCGGGCTGGAGCACCGAGGAGCTGGCAGGCACCCTCCCCCCCGGGGTCACCCTGGCCGGCGGGCAGCCGGTCGGGCTGTCCGTGACGGTCGAGGGCCCCGGTGAGGTGCACACCTGGCAGAGCGGCGCCAGTGGCGGGCCCATCAACCGCTACGTCGACACCTCGGACGGTGGGCCGGACATCATCCCGGTCGGTCCCAACAACCACGTGCACACGAACTGGTCCTTCAGTGAGCTCGGCAGCTACGAGCTGACGGTGACGCCGACGGCCAGGACGAGCACCGGCGCCTCGCTGACCGGCCCGGCCTCGTCGTACCACTTCCGAGTGGGCGACGGGCCGACGACCCCGCCGACGACCCCGCCGACGACCCCGCCGACGACTCCGCCGACGAC
>NZ_JAANMS010000032.1 GCF_011250565.1 Nocardioides sp. IC4_145 | reverse complement strand
CGCCTGACCCGCCGCTCTGCCCACCCGCCGCTGCCCCGGGGCCACGTGTCGGTTCATCAAGGTATGCAGGGAAACCATCGCTCCCCACGATCAACTCACCATGGGGAGTGACGGTTCGGCTGCATACCTTGATGAAGCTGCGCCCAGCCGGCCCGGGTCAGCCGGGCCGGGTCAGGTCAGGGCTTGCAGACGCGGCAGGTGGTGAGCTGGGCGGTGCGGCCCTGCGCCTCGGCCTCGCCGAGGGGGTGGAGGTCCTGGCGGTGGGCGATGAGGGCGCAGTCGCGGCGGTGGATGGTGGTGCCCTCGCCGGCGGTGACCGGCAGCGCGGAGGTGTCGACGCCCTGGTCGTTCACGGCCGCGGACCGGGAGGTCACGTCGGCCAGCACGAGGAGGGTGTCGGCGAGCCGCTTGGAGGACTCCCGGCCGTCGTCGGCGATGCGGGCGAGCCAGGCCCCGAAGTAGAGGAAGCCGCCGACGAAGGTCAGGCCGAGGCCGAGGAGGCCGCCGGAGACGAGGTAGGAGAGCTGGTCGTACTGGTAGGGCGTGTTCGCGGCGCCGTACCAACCCAGGATGATGACGACCAGGCCCAGCGGGAGCAGGATCGCGCCGGCCCAGAACAGCACGACCTGGAGCAGCTGGTAGTTGTTGTTCTTCATCGGGGCCGCGCCGGTGGCGCTGCCGCCCCGGCCGGCGCGCGGGAGCGCGGTGCCGGAGCCCATGCGGGCGCCCGAGGCGGGCAGGGAGCCGGTGTTCTGCATCGTGGTCATCTCGGGGTGCCTTTCGGGTGGTGCCGGGCGGGGTCGGGCCCTACGGAGTCAGGCCTTGCGGAGGTCGGGCAGGCCGCTGTCGAGGCCGTGGGGACAGGCGGCGCCGGCCCCGAGGGCGAGCGCGCCGATCTTGCGGAGGTAGCTGCCCGCGACCGCGGCGAGCGCGATGCCGCCGAAGAGCAGGGCACCGGGGATGGAGTTCAGCGGCGGGAGGCCGGCGCCGACCGGGGCCGCGTCGACGAGGTCGCCGTCAGCAGGAGCGGCGTCGCCGCCGCCGTCGCCCGCGGAGCCGACGTCGCTCGGCGAGGTCGGCGCACCGGTCGAGCCGCTGCCGGTGCTGCCGCCGGCGGTGCCGCCGCCCCCGGAGCCGCCACCGCTGGAGTCGCCACCCTCGCCGGAGGGGTCGTTGTCCGGGATCTCGCCGTCGGGCAGGTCGAGCTTCGGGGCCCGCTTGACCTCGCTGCCGGCGACGCCGAGGTGGAGGACGATGCGGGGCGAGAGCTGGTTGAGCGCGCCGAGCAGGCTCTTGACGATCGCCGCCTGCCCGGGGAACGGGATCGGCTCCAGGATGTCGCCCAGCGGGATCTGGGACAGGACCGGCTTGAGGATCGAGAGGTCGACCTGGATGCGCAGCGCCTCGACGACCGCGCTGGCCTCCTTGCCCTTGCTCGTCAGCTCGGGCTCCGGGAGCGTGATGGAGACACCGAGCTGCTCCAGCGCCTTGGCCGGGTCGTCGGAGAGCCCGGGGATCGGCCCGCCCTGGCCGACGGCCTCGTAGCCGTCGGGCCCGACGGAGAACTCCTGGCCCGCGATGGAGAGCGTGCCGAAGCGGGCCTTGCCCGAGGCCTTCTCCTTCGCGCCGTCACTGCTGGTCACGGCCTTCGCGGTGACGCCGGAGAGGCCGATGATGCCGCCGAGCAGGCGGATCTCGCCGAGGGCGGAGCGGGTGGTCGTGGTGACGACACCCTTCTCGACCGTCGAGCGGCTCGTGGAGGCCATGCCGCCGACGTCGATGAGCGCGTTGAGCGCCGAGGGGATCTGGCAGGCCGCGGCCTCCTCGGCCGCCTTCTCCTCCGCCGCCTTCTGCGCGGCGCCCTGGCCGGTGATCGCGGCGCCGAAGTCGGCGAGCGGGTTGGTCGCACCGCCGGCCCCACCACCAGCAGAGCCGCCGAGCAGGCCGCCGGTCAGCCCACCGGTCAGCCCACCGAGGAGACCGCCCAGGCCGCCGCCGAGCCCGCCGGCCGGCAGCCCCGGGAGCTCGGGCAGGCCCGGCAGCCCGCCACCACCGCCGCCGCCGCCACCACCACCGCCGCTGCCCGCCGGCTCGTCGACGTCGCAGTCGGTGGAGAAGCCGGCCGCGGCACGGACGTCGCCCTCGGCGGCGCTGGTGCGCGAGACCGAGCCCGGGAAAGGCTCCTGGACCTCGGACTCGGGCCCGCCGGGGTAGGCCGAGTTCACCTGGACCGGGTAGCCCTGCTCGGCGATCGGGTTGGCGATCTCCGGCGGCAGGCCGAGGTTCTCGACGACGGTCTTGAGGCCCTCGCCGATGGAGTCGCCGGGCCAGAAGTACGCCGCGCGGCCCTTGCCGCCGCTGCTGTCGGCCGAGACCTTGCTGTAGCCGAGGTTCAGCTCGAACTGCGGGGTGGCCGGGATCGGGATGACCGGCTCGTAGATCTCGAGCTTGATCGGCGTCGCCGACCCCTCGGAGCTGTAGCCGTAGTCGAGCACCTCCTTGGCGGCCGACGCCGAGGGCAGGCCGGCGGCCGCCGCGGGGGACGCCGTCGTGGCGCCGAGCGGGAGCACCGCGGCGACGAGCCCGCTGGCGACGAGGGGGAGCACGGTCCGCTTCACGCGGCACCTCCGAGGATGACGTCGGACATGGTCTCGAGGACCTCGGCGGGTTCGCCGGAGGCCACGATGCGTCCGCCGGACATGACGGCCGCGTAGTCGGAGACCCGCAGCGCGGTGCGGGCGAACTGCTCGATGCAGAGGATGGAGACGCCGGACGCCGCGATCTGGGCGACGGTGTCGTAGAGCTCGTCGACGATCAGCGGCGCGAGCCCCATCGACAGCTCGTCGAGCAGCAGCAGCGCCGGGTCCGAGGCGAGCGCCCGCGACATGGCCAGCATCTGCTGCTCCCCGCCGGACATGGTGCCGGCGAGCTGGTGGCGACGCTCGGAGAGCCGCGGGAAGTAGGAGTACGCCGTGTCGAGGACCGCCTCGCTGGGGACGCCGGCGTACGACATCAGGCGGAGGTTCTCCTCGACGGTGAGGTTCGGGAAGACCGAGCGACCCTCGGGCACCGTGCACAGCCCCAGCCGCGCCAGCTCCTCGGAGCCTGCGCCCCGCACGTTGACGCCGCCGAGGTGGACGTCGCCGGAGGTGGGCTTCTTCTGCCCGGAGATGACCTTGACCAGCGTCGACTTGCCCGCGCCGTTGGGCCCGAGCAGCGCCATGACCGCGCCCTTCGGCACCGCCAGGTCGACGCCGCGGAGGACCTCGATGCGGCCGTAGGCGGCGTGGAGGTCGACGACCTCGAGGATGGGGATGCTCATCGGACGTCCTCCGGGGTGGTGGCGCCGACCGCCGGGATCACGGTCGTCGCGTCGCTGGCCGCACCGACCGGCACGAGGTCGGTGCGGGTCTCCTCGACGGCGCTCACGCCGACGCCGGCCCCGGCCAGCTCGTGCTCCGGCACCTCGTCGGAGTAGCCGAGGTAGGCGCGCTGCACGGCCGGGTCGCGGCGGATCTCGCCGGGCGCGCCCGAGGCGATGATCGAGCCGAAGTCGAGGACGTGGATGGTGTCGCAGACGCCCATCACCAGGTCCATGTCGTGCTCGACCATGAGGATGCCGCGGCCCTCGGCGGCGAGGTCGCGCAGCAGGTCGCCGAAGTCGTCGGTCTCGGTCTCGTCGAGGCCCGAGGAGGGCTCGTCGAGCAGCAGCAGCTTCGGGTCGCCGGCCAGGCAGCGGGCCAGCTCGAGCAGGCGCGCGGTGCCGGTCGGGATGGAGTCGGCGCGCTCGTCGGCGTACGCCGAGATGCCCACCCGCTCGAGCAGGGCGTCGATGTCCTTGGCGCCGGGCCTCACCAGGCCGGCGAGCCCGCGGTGGATGTCGTGGGCGACCCGGACGTTGTCGCGCACCGAGAGCGAGCCGAACGCCTCGAGCCGCTGGAAGGTGCGCCCCATCCCCCGCTTCGACCGGCGGTGCACCGGCGCGCCGGTGACGTTGCGGCCGCGGAAGCGGACCTTGCCGCGGGTGGGCTTCTGCAGGCCGGAGATGACGTTGAAGCAGGTCGTCTTGCCGGCGCCGTTGGGGCCGATCAGGCCGGTCACCGTGCCGGCCTCGGCCACGAAGGTCGCCTCGTTGACGGCCGTGACGCCACCGAACTGGACGACCACGTGGTCGACCTCGAGGAGCGGCGCGTCCGCGCCGGCGACGTGCTGGTGGTCAGGCATGGGCGGGCACCTTCCCGGTGGAGTCGGGGGGCTGGGGGGTATCGAGGGGCGTCGGCAGCAGGTCGGCGAGGTCGGCGTCCTCGCCGTCGTCGGACCCGCGGCTGCCGGGGAGGACCGGCAGCTTGTCGCGCAGCTGGGGCAGGACGACCGCCTGGAGCCGGCGGCCGAGGCCGAACATCAGGTTGGCCAGGCCATTCGGGTCCCGGCCCAGCGCGACGGCGCCGAAGCCGAGGATCGCGAAGATCAGGCCGGCGATGCCGGGGTTGTTGGACTGCATGACCGGCAGCAGCATCAGGCCGACGCCACCGAGCGTCGCCCCGGTGACCGAGGTGACGCCGAAGACGACCGCGAGCAGCAGCAGCGGGAGGCTGTTGAAGAACTGGAAGTCGGCGGCGCCGATCGTGCCGCGCAGCCCGGCGAAGAGCGCCCCGGCCAGGCCGGCCATGCCCGCGGAGAGGCCGAAGAGGCCGACGCGGAACCACCGCATGTCCAGGCCGAGCGTGCCGCAGGCCGCCGGGCTGTCGCGCATCGCGATGAGGACCCGGCCGAGCGGGCCGCGCCGCAGGAGCAGCAGCGCGATCCCCATCAGCACCAGGAAGAGCGTCATCACCAGCACGTAGCCGCCGGTCGACTCGATCGCGTTGCCCAGCACCGAGAGCCGGCCGGCCTGGAGGGTGCCGTTGAACCCGAAGGCGAACTCCGCCTGGAAGATCATCTTGTCCATCAGCACGCCGAAGGCCAGCGTGGACAGCGCGAGGTAGAGGCCGGTCAGCCGCAGCACCGGCAGCGCCACCAGGGCCCCGACACCGGCCGCGATCGCGGCGGCCAGGAAGAGGCCGGCGAGGTTGGGCTGCTCGAGCTTGGCGTAGGCCAGCGCGCCGACGCCGGCGAAGGTCAGCTGGGCCAGGGACACGTGGCCGCCGTAGCCGGTGAGCAGCACCAGGCTGAGCATGACCATCGCGTACGTCGCCGCGGTGCCGACGAGCAACAGGTTCGCGGTCGACATGCCGCCGCCGACGAGCAGCGCGACCAGGACCAGCAGCGCGCCGCCCCAGCCGACCGACTTCGTGATCGACGGGAGCGGGGCGGACACGATGCCCTTGACCTGGCCGATCCGCAGCTGGGCCTGCGGCATCGCCACGATCACCACGAAGAGGAACAGCGCCGGGACGACCGCCCGGGTGCCGGCGAGGAAGCCGTCGCTCGGCAGGTAGGCCACCGCGAACGACTGCAGGATGCCCAGCCCCATCGCCCCGACGAAGGTCAGCGGCAGCGACTTGAGCCGGCCCAGCATCGCCGCGGCGTACGCGTTGATGACCAGCAGGGTGAGGTCGTAGTAGGACAAGCCGATCACCGAGGACAGCAGGATGCCGCCGAGCGCGGCGAGGCTGATGCCGATCGCCCACGACAGCGCCGCGACGGTGTCGGGCTTGCCGCCGAAGAGCCGGAGCAGCTCGGGGTTGTCGACCGAGGCGCGCATGGCGGTGCCAATGCGGGTGCGGTTGAGCAGGACGTAGAGGGCGAGCGCGACGCCGATCGAGATGACGATCGTGATGATCTGGTGGGCGGTGACGTAGGTGTCGCCGAGCTGGACGCCCGAGGACGCCATGAACGGCGGGACCGTCCGCGGCTCCGGCGGCCAGACCTGCTGCGCCAGGCCGATGAGGCCGACGAAGAGGCCGACGGTAACCACCAGCGCGACCGAGACCGGCCCCTCGCCGAGGCCCTTGGTGACGAAGCGCTGGATGCCCCACCCGATGGCCGGCGCGATCACGCCGAGCACGAGGAACAGCGAGAGGAACAGGTTGAGCCCCTGGCGCTGGGAGAAGTCCCAGAACACGAAGGCCATCACCATGCCGAACGCGCCGTGGGCGATGTTGAACACCCGGGTCGTGGTGTAGGTGAGCACCAGGCCCGACGCCGCGATCGCGTACGCCGCCCCGGTGAACAACCCGAGGATGGTGAAGGAGATCAGGGAACTCATCGGTCAGCCTCCCAGGCCGGTGTTCGTCATCGAGCCGCAGAGGTACTCGCCGGGCGAGACCTTCTTCCACGTCCCGTTGCTGAGCTGGATGATCGAGGCGCAGTTGGCGGTGCTCTCCGCGCCGACCTGCTGCGGGACGTGGATGCCGTTGCCGGTCCAGTCCTCGACGCCGCGCAGCCGCTCGACGAGCGACGCGCGGCTCAGCTTCCCCCCGAGCGCGACGGCCTGCTCGACGAAGAGCCGCGCGGCCGACCAGGCGAAGACGCCGTAGGTGTTGGGCTCGGCGCCCGGGTCGACCTGCTGGAGCCAGGAGCGGTAGAGCTTCATCTCCGCGACCGAGAAGTCGTCGAGCAACGCGGTCTGGGCGTAGACGTAGGTGCCGTCGCCGGACTCGCCGGCCTCGTCGACGTACCGCTGGTCGTAGACGGTGGCGTCCTGCAGGAAGATCTCCGGCTCGAACCCCTGCTGCCTCATCGCCTGCTGGAGCCGGATCGTGAACTGGTAGGGACCGGTGTAGTTGACCAGCCGGGCGCCGGCGTCCTTGGCCTGCTGGACGTAGGGCGCGTAGTTGAACTCGGCGGTGTCGATGGCCTCGAAGACCTTCACGTCCCAGCCGTTCTTCTCCCACGCGGCGCGGAAGTTCTCGGCGTTGGACGGCGCGGCGCCGGCGTTGACGTAGAACATCGCGACCGACTTCACCGCCTCCGGTGCCTTCTTGGCCCAGTACTGCGGCATCGCGTTCGGCACCAGGTTGGGCTGCACGGCGTACGCCGCGAAGCAGGTCGTGCAGCGGGTGCGGTCGCCGTTGACGGAGTAGGAGCGGAGGTCGGGCAGGCCGCACTGCTGGGCGGTCGCGGCGCCGCCGGAGTCGAAGGCCGACATCGAGCCGACGGCGGCGAACGCGTCGTCGCAGGCGCGGGTGTAGGCCTGCTGGTCGGCCCCGGCGTCCGCGCGGCTGTCGAGGTTCAAGATCTTCAGCGAGCGGCCGCAGATGTCGCCGGTGGAGTTGACGTACGCCGCGTACGCCTGGGTCGCCTGCTGGGCGGACTCGAAGATGCCCGGCACGGGGCCGGAGATGTCGGAGACGTTCGCGATGGTGATGGTGTCGTCGGTGATGCCGGCCGTGTTCTCGAACCCGTCGCAGGAGCCGGCCCGCACGCCGCCGTCCGCGGCGTTCTCGCCGCCGCCCTGCTCGCCGGCCGACGGCGTACCCCCGTCGTCCGCGGCGCTGCCGGGGGCGGTCCCGCCGCTGCCGACGGCGCCCGAGCCGCTGCCGCTCGTCGCGAGGTCGCCGGTCGTGCCCGGGGCGAGGTCGGCACCGGGGACCTCGCCGCTGACGACGGCACCGTCGGCTCCGGGGACGCCCCCGCCCGCCACCCCCGCGCCGGCGCTGAGACCGACGACCGTGGCGGGGTCCATCCGCGAGCCGCACGCCGCCAGCGACGTGACCAGCGCAGCGACGAGCAGCACTGCGCCGCGACGCGCCCGGCGGGTGCCGAGCGGTCGCGTGGCGGCACGGGGCCGGCGCAGCTGGGTCGTCATGGGTTCCTCCGCGGGATGGACGCGTACCGGGTGAACGAGGGACGGCCGGCCGGGTGACGCGAGTCACAACCGCGGCGCGCGGGTATGGACCACTTCCCGGACTTCTCGCGTCCGGCCTCGGTCACGGCCTCGGTCACGGCCTCGGTCTCGTCGTCCACGGCTCGTCGCCGCCGGTCAGGTGGTCGTCAGGCCGGCGCAGGTGTACTTCGTGCCGCCGGTGGCGACCCACTTGGTGCCGTCCAGCTTCAGGAACCGCCAGCAGTCGCCGGTCCGCCGCGGGCCGGGGTACTGCGGGGCGTGCATGCCGTTGGCGGTCCAGTCGGAGACCTTGCCGAGGTCGGCGACCAGGCTCTCGCGGCTCAGCTTCCCGCCCAGGGCGACCGCTCGCTCGACGAACAGGCGCGCCGCGGACCAGGAGAAGACGCCGAAGAACGACGGCTCGGCACCGGGGCGCACCTGGTTCAGCCAGCTGACGTAGGTCTGCATCTCCTTGTTGCTGCTGGCCTCCTCGAACGGCACGAAGTTGGTGAACACCGTCGTGCCGTCGACGGCCGCGCCGCCGCTCTCGATGTACTCACCGCTGTACGCCGAGGGGTCGATCATGAACACGTCGGGCTTGAAGCCCTGCTGCTGCATCGCGTCGGCGAGCCGCACGAACTGGGGCGGCTGGGCGATCATCTGGACGTACTTCACGCCCTTGTCCTTCATCTGCTGGACGTAGGGGGCGTAGTTGAACTCGGCGATGTCGATCGCCTGGACCATGGCGAACTTCATGCCGCGCTTGGTCATCGCCGAGGCCTGGAGCTTGCCGTTCTCGGCGGCCGCGCCGGCGTTGATGTAGAGCATCGCGGCGTTCTGGGCGGCGTCGGGGAAGTTCTTCTTCACGTAGTCCGGCACGGCGTTCTGGAACTGGTTGGCGACCGTCGACTGGGCGCCGAAGCAGGTGCCGCAGCTCGCCCGGTCGCCGGTGACCATCGCGGAGCGGATGTCGGGCAGGCCGCAGCCCTCGGCCGCCGCCGCGCCGCCGGAGTCGAAGGCCGACATCGAGCCGATCATCGCGAAGACGTTCTCGCAGCCGTCGGCGTAGGCCTGCTGGTCGGCGGCCGCGTCGGTGCGGCTGTCGTAGGACTTCAGGGCCAGCTTGCGGCCGCAGATGTCGGTGGAGGCGTTGAAGTAGGCGACGTACGCCTTCACCGCGTCCTGGCTGGACTCGAAGATGCCCGGCACCGGGCCGGAGATGTCCGAGGCGTTGCCGATGGTGATCGTCGAGTCGGTGATGCCGGGGCCGTTCTTGAACCCGTTGCAGGATCCGGCCTTGGTGCCGCCGTCGGCGGCGTTGTCGCCGCCCGGCTGCGGTGCGTCGCCACCGCCGCTGCCGCCGGAGCCGGACGCAGCGGTGCCGCCGGTCGTGCCTCCGGTCGAGCCGCCCGTGCTGCCGCTCGCCCCGAGGTCGCCCCCCGTGCCGAGGTCGCCGCCGGCCGTCGTGCCCGGCACCTCGCCGCCCGCGACCGCGCCTCCCTGGACGCCCGCGGCCGTGCCGCCAGCACCCACCACCTGGTTCGGGTCGAGCTGGGACCCGCACGCGGCGAGGCTGAGCGTGAGCGCAGCGGCGAGGACGCCGAGGGCTGTCGATCCGGCGCGGCGACGTGCTCGGGTACGGCGAAGGCTGGGCACGGGTCCTCCTGGAACTAGAACAGGTACTAGTTCTCAACGAGGCCTCTGTCGAAAGGTGACGCCGACCACAGGTTTGTCTCGTGGGGTGGTGGGCTTGCGGCCCCGGCGGGCCGGCTCGACGCCTTGCTGGTGCGCGTCAGCGCACCAGGTCCCGCCCGATGACCATCCGCTGGATCTGGTTGGTGCCCTCGAAGATCTGGGTGATCTTGGCGTCGCGGAAGAGCCGCTCGACGGGGTAGTCGCGGGTGTAGCCGTTGCCGCCGAGCACCTGGACGGCGTCGGTGGCCACGCGCATCGCGGCGTCGCTCGCGGTGAGCTTGGCGATGCTGGCCTGGCGGGAGAAGGGGCGGCCGGCGTCCTTGAGCCGCGCGGCGTGGAGGTACGTCGCCCGCGCCCGTTCCACCTCGGCACCCATGTCGGCGAGGAGGAACTGGAGCCCCTGGAACTCGCCGATGGCCCGGCCGAACTGCCGGCGTTCGCGGGCGTAGGCGACCGCGTGGTCGAGCGCGGCCTGGGCGATGCCGGTGGCGACCGCGGCGATGCCGAGCCGGCCGGCGTCGAGGGCGGAGAGCGCGACGCGCATGCCGGCACCCTCGGGGCCGATCCGGTTCGCCGCGGGGATGCGGGCGCCGTCGAGGATCACCTGGGTGGTGACGTCGCAGTGCAGGCCGAGCTTGTTCTCGGGCGCGCCGAAGGAGACGCCGGGCGTGTCGCCGGGCAGCACGAAGGCGGACAGCCCGCGCTTCGGGTCGTCGCCGGTGCGGGCGAAGAGGATGTAGTAGTCGGCGTGGGAGCCGTTGCTGATCCACTGCTTGGTGCCGGTGACGACGTACTCCCCGTCCTCCGGCGAGCCCTCGAGCACCGCCTTGGTCGCGATCGCGCTGACGTCGGAGCCGGCCTGCGGCTCCGACAGCGCGTAGGCGCCGAGCCAGTCGCCCGACAGCATCCGCGGCAGCCAGTGCGCGCGCTGCTCCTCGGTGGCGTTCGCGGCGAGCACGGTGGCGGTCAGGGTGTGCACCGACGCGCCGACGCCGACGCTCGGCCAGGCGGTGGCGATCTCCTCGATGACCTGGAGGTAGACCTCGTAGGCCTGGTCGCTGCCGCCGTAGGACTCGGGGAACGGCAGGCTCAGCAGGCCGGCGCGGCCGAGCAGCCCGTAGGCCTCGGCCGGGAACTCCGCGCGCTCCTCCATCTCGGCCACCTGGGGCGCGAGCTTCTCGGTCGCGATCGAGCGCGCGAGGTCGAGCAGCGCCTCCGCGTCCTCGCCGGGCAGGAGCCTCTCCACGTTCGTCGGCATGCGCCCAGCCTAGGTCGGCCGCGGCGTCGTAGGTTCCGGGGCATGACGACCACGACGACCGGTGCGGGCGGGGCCACTCCAGGCGCCACGTCGGGGGTCACGCGACGCGTGACACGCGAGGACCGCGAGCAGTGGCTGGCGCTCGGGACCGAGGGCTTCGGGACCTTGCCGCCCGGCTCGCCCCCGCCGCCGCCCGTCGACCCCTGGCCGCGGGCCTACCACCGGCCGTGGGGCGTCTTCGAGGGAGACCGCCTCGTCGCGCGGATCGGCGGCGTCGAGCTCGGGTCGTGGTTCCACGGGGCGGAGGTGCCGACCTGCGGCATCGACAACGTCGCGGTGGCCGCCGAGCACCGCGGGAGCGGTCTGCTGGCCGGCCTGCTCGCGACGGTGCTCGAGGAGGGTGCCGAGCGGGGCGAGCCGATCAGCGGGCTCTACCCGACCGCGCCGGGCATCTACCGCCGGCTCGGCTACGAGATCGTCACCGCGTTCGACGAGGTCGACCTGCTCACCGCAGACCTGGCCGCGGTCCGTCCGCCCACCGACGGCACGACGGTGCGGCGCGCGACGGTGGCCGACGTCCCCGCCGTCCGAGCGGTGTACGACGCGTGGGCGCGCACCCAGAACGGCCCGATGACCCGCCGCGGCCCCCGCTTCGCCGCGACCGACGCCGAGCTGCTCGCCCGGGTCACCGGCACCACCCTCGCCGAGGCCGCCGACGGCCGGGTGACCGGCTTCGTGGCGTGGGAGCGCGGCACCGGCTACGACGAGCACGCCCGGATCACCGTCCGCGACCTGGTCGGGCTGACCGGCGACGCGCACCGGGCGCTGTGGCGGGTGGTCGGGTCGTTCGCGACGGTCGCCCCGACGGTGCGGCTGACCACCTCCGGCGCGGACGCGGCGCGGCTGGTGCTGCCGGGCTACCGGTGGCGGCGGGTCGTCCACCGGCCCTACATGCTCCGCGTGCACGACCCGGCCCGCGCGCTGACCGGCCTGCGGCTCGCGCCGGGCTCGTGGGAGGTGGCGTTCCGGGTGGCCGGCGACGTGCTCGGCACGATGGACGGCGGCTACCGGTTGACCAGCTCCGACGGGACCAGCACGTGCACGGCCGCCGAGGTGCCGACCGACGCGGCGACGTACACCCCGCAGGGGCTGGCGCTGGCCTACGCCGGCACCCAGGACTCCGCGAACCTCCGGCTGGCCGGCCACCTGTCCGGCCGCACCGACGACGACGCCGTCCTCGACCTGCTGCTCGGCGGCCGCCCGGTGCACGTGCGCGACTACTTCTGAGCAGGCGGGCGTTTCCGTCGGTCGAGCAGGGAGGCGGCGGGGGCCCGACCAGGGTCACGGGGTCAGCGGCGGGGTGCCGCGTCGACCTGGTCCTCCGCCGCGTAGGTGAGCTCGACGTACTCCCCGGCCTCGAAGACGCCGTTGGTGAGCAGGTCGACCTCCTGGAGGCCGACCGGGCGCCGGTCCCGGTAGGTGATGAGGGTGACCGAGGCGGTGCGGCGGATCTTCGAGCCGATCGCGATGGCGTACGCCGCCCCGCCGGTCGTGCCGGTGGTGAAGCGGTAGCCGATCTCGCCGTTCTCGCCGACCACCTGCTCGGGGCCGCTGGCGACGTGGAGGTGGCCGCCGACGACGAGGTCGGCGCAGCCGCGGTCGAGGGTCTCGCGCCCGAGGTTGGCGTCGTGGACGAGCACGGTGGCGACCCGTTCGTCGGCGTCGCAGACGACCTCGGCGAGGCGCTCGCCGACCTCGGCGAAGGACAGGTCGCCGTCGTCCCGCCAGGCACCGAGGCCGCTCGAGCGGGGGTCGTCGATGCCCATGAGGGGGGCGTCGCCGGGGCCGTCGACGACCTCGCCGGCGGAGCTGTCCAGCATCGTCCAGCCGCGGTCGGCGAGGTAGTCGCGGACGAAGGGGCCGCTGTCGTGGTTGCCCGCGACGCCGTACCGGTCGACGTCCTCGAAGGCCGCGGTCACCGAGTCGAGCGAGAACGCCTCCCACGGCTTGCCGGTCGAGGTGTCGTCGCCGGCGTCGAAGACCGCCGTCGCGCCACCCGCGTCGCCGACCGCCCGGGCGACCTCGTCCATGCCGACGTTGTCGTGGCGGTCGGAGACGAGCAGGACGACGGTCTCGTCCTCGGCGGGCTCGCGCAGCTCGAGGTCGGCGGCGTCCTCGGCGGCTGCGGCGTACCACTCCTTGCTCTTGGTGTAGGTCGCGACGGCGCTCTCCACCAGTCGCTTGGTCTGGGAGGTGGTGATGTCGCCGCGCACCTCGAGGCCCCCGACCTCCTCGGGCAGCGGGACGGACCCGCCGAGCCACTCGGCCAGCGGCACCCAGTCCCGGGCGGCGTCGACCGGCTCGTCGTCGTCCTGCCACGGCTCGAGCAGCACGACGACGAGGCCGGCGACCACCAGCACGGCGACGGCGCCGCGCCACGACCGGGCACCGCGCAGCAGCTCGCGACGGCGTTCGCGGCCGACCGCCGCCCACACCAGCAGCGGCACGAGGGCGATCGCGCCGCCGCGGACGGCGGCGTCCCGGGCCATCGACTCGACGACCCCGGCGATGCGCACCCGCGGCCCCTCGGGCTGGCTGCCGATGTAGGCGTAGCGCTGGACCAGCTCCTCGGTGGTCCGGGCCTCGGTCTTGCCCAGCCGCACGTCGACGCCGACCCGGCCGCCGGAGTCGAGCCGCAGGTCGGGCAGCACGGGACCGGTGCGCACCACGACCGTGCCGTCGAGGTTCGGGCTGATCACGGCGTCGTGGCTGGCCACCGAGACCGTGCGGGAGTCGGCGAGGAACAGCGTGAGGCCGGCCGCCACGGCGAGCACGGCCCACACCACCACCGCGACGGTGGTGGTGAGGAGGCGACGACGCGACGGACGGCGCACCCGGGGCAGCCTCAGCTGCGTGCCTGCGCGACGGCGTACAGGGTGACCGAGGCGGCCACGCCGGCGTTGAGCGACTCCAGGGAGTTGACCATCGGGATCGAGACGAGCTGGTCGCACGTCTCGGCCACGAGCCGGGACAGGCCGCCGCCCTCGGCGCCGATGACGACGACCAGCGGGCCGTCGGCCAGCTCGAGGTCGGGCAGGGAGACCTCGCCGTCGGCGGCGAGGCCGATGACCATGCAGCCCGCGTCCTGGTAGGCCTTGAGCTGCCGGACCAGGTTGACGGTCTGCGCGACCGGGATCCGGGCGGCGGCGCCGGCGCTGGTCTTCCACGCGGCCGCGGTCATGCTCGCCGCGCGGCGCTCGGGGATGACGACGCCGTGGGCGCCGAACCCGGCGGCGGAGCGGACGATCGCCCCGAGGTTGCGCGGGTCGGTGATCTGGTCGAGCACGACGATGAGCGGCTTCTCGCCGGCCTCGTCGGCGGCGTCGAGCAGGTCGTCGGGGTGGGCGTACTCGTAGGCCGGGATCTTCGCGACCAGGCCCTGGTGGACCGCGCCGCTGGTGATCCGGTCCAGCTCGTTGCGCGGCACCTCGAGCAGCCCGATGCCCTTCTCCGACGCCAGCCGGAAGGCCTCGCGCAGCCGGCCGTCGCGCTCGGCGCCCTCGGCGACGTGGACGGCCGTCACCGGCACGCCCTCGCGCAGCGCCTCGACGACCGCGTTGCGCCCGGCGATCCACTCGACGTCGCTGCTCTTCTTCTTGCGCGGCCGGGCCGGGGCACGGCGCTCGCTGCGCTCGTTGCGCTGCGCCTCCTTGTAGGCCTTGTGGTAGGGCCGGTCCTTCGCCTTCGGCGTCGGGCCCTTGCCCTCCAGGCCGCGCTTGACGCGCCCGCCCGAGCCGACCGTCGGGCCCTTGCCGCCCTTGCTGATCGCGCCCTTGCGCTGGCTGTTCCCTGCCATCAGACAGTGCTCCCTGTGTTGCCGAGCGACCAACGGGGGCCCTCGGGGGTGTCCTCGACCTCGACGCCGGCGGCCTTGATCCGGTCCCGGATGGCGTCGGCGGCGGCGAAGTCCTTCGCCGCGCGGGCCTCGGCCCGCTGGTCGAGCAGGCCGCGGACGAGGACGTCCACGGCGGTGGTCAGTGCGTCGGCCTTGCCGGCGCCGCCGGAGCCGGTGCCCCAGGCGGGGTCCGCGGGGTCGAGCCCGAGGACGTCGAGCATGGTGCGCACGGCGCCGGCCTGCTCGCGGGCCGCGGCGGCGTCGCCGGCTTGCAGCAGCCGGTTGCCCTCGCGCACGGCGTCGTAGAGCACGGCCACGGCCGCCGGCGTGCCCAGGTCGTCGTCCATCGCGTCGGCGAACGCCTGCGGCAGCGCGCCCTTCTCGACCTCGGCGGCGCCGCCGACCCGGTCGAGGAACCCCTCGACCCGGGCGAAGCCGGCCGCGGACTCCTCCAGCGCCTCGAAGCTGAACTCCACGTGCGAGCGGTAGTGCGCCGCGACGAGGTAGAACCGCAGCTCGATCCCGCGAAAGCGCTGCAGCACCGAGGGGATCGTCAGGCTGTTGCCGAGCGACTTGCTCATCTTCTCGCCGGCGGTCGTGATCCAGGCGTTGTGCATCCAGTACGACGCGAACGGGTGCCCCGCCGCGCGGGACTGGGCCTGCTCGTTCTCGTGGTGCGGGAACCGCAGGTCGACGCCGCCGCCGTGGATGTCGAAGGCGCTGCCGAGGTACTTCCCGGCCATCGCCGAGCACTCGATGTGCCACCCCGGGCGGCCGCGGCCCCACGGGCTCGGCCAGGACGCGGTCGCCGGCTCGGACTCCTTGCGGCCCTTCCACAGGGCGAAGTCGCGCGGGTCGCGCTTCCGCTGGCCGATCTCCTGGGCAGTGGCGTCCTCGGCGGCCTCCATGTCGTCGATGCGCTGGGAGGTCAGCTCGCCGTACGCCGGCCAGGACCGGACGTCGAAGTACACGTCGCCGGAGCCGTCCTCGGCGGCGTACGCGTGACCCTTCTCGATGAGCGTCTCGATGAGCTCGACCATCTCGGGCACGTGGCCGGTGGCGGCGGGCTCGTACGTCGGGGGCGCGACGTTCAGCGCGGCGTACGCCCGGTCGAGCTCGCGCTTCATGACCGCGGCGTGGGCGTACCACGGGCGGCCCTGCGCCTCGGCCTTGGCGAGGATCTTGTCGTCGATGTCGGTGACGTTGCGGATGAACGTCACCTCGTAGCCGGAGTGCCGCAGCCACCGCTGGAGGACGTCGAAGTTGACGCCCGAGCGGACGTGGCCGACGTGGGGCTCGGACTGGACCGTGAGACCGCAGACGTAGACACCCGCCCTCCCCTCCTCCAGGGGGACGAAGTCGCGCACCTCGCGCGTCGCGGTGTCGTAGAGCCTCAGGGTCACCCCGTCAGTCTAGGGACGCGGCGGGGCGCGCCCCGCATCGTCGGCGGCCGGCTCCCCCGCTCGTCCGTTCCTGTGGCTGGTGGGACGGATGTGACTTACCGTGGATGTCATGCGGCGCCTCCTCCCCCTCTCCCTCCCCCTGATGTCCCTGGCCCTCACCGGCGCCTTCCTGGCGCCCGTGTCGCCCGCCTCGGCGGCTCCCGGCGGCGCTCCGGCTGCTCCGGCCGCGAAGGCGGGGGCGCGGCAGATCGCCTACGAGCAGTGGGACACCCCCGCCGAGCTCCGCAGCGGCCGGCTCGTCGCGACCCGGGTCACCCGGGGGACCGTCGTGCAGAAGAAGGCCGCCAACGGCCGGCGCAAGCTCGACGGGACGGCGTACGACGTCGGGCACTGGCTCTCGCCGTGGACCAAGCCGGGCTTCGCGCTGACCGAGCTGATCGGCTCCTGGTCGGCGACCACCACCGGCGACAGCTGGATCGAGGTGTCGGTCCGCGGGCGCGCGGCCGGCGGCGGGCAGTCCAGCTGGGACGTCCTTGGTCGCTGGACCTCCGGCGACGAGTTCTCCAAGCGCACCAGCGTCGGCGGCCAGGGCGACGACCTCGCCGACGTCAACGTCGACACGTGGAAGGCCAAGAAGGGCCTGACGTCCTACCAGCTCCGCGTCTCGCTGGCCCGCCGCACCGGCACCCAGGCGAAGGCGACCCTCGACACCGTCGGCGCGGTCGCCTCGCGGCTGCCGTCCGGCCCGGTCGCCACCTCGAAGCCGGGCGTGGCCCGCGGCATCGTGCTCGACGTCCCGCGCTACAGCCAGATGATCCACCAGGGCCACTCCCCGCAGTGGGGCAACGGCGGCGAGGCGTGGTGCTCGCCGACGTCGACCTCGATGGTGCTCGGCTACTACGGCGCGCTGCCCGCCGCGGCCGACCGCGCCTGGGTCGGCTCCGGCCATCCCGACCCGTGGGTCGACCACGCCGCGCGGATGACGTACGACGCGGCGTACCGCGGCACCGGCAACTGGCCCTTCAACACGGCGTACGCCGCCCCGCTGGCCGGCAACGCGTTCGTCACGCGGCTGCGGTCGCTCCGAGAGGCCGAGCGGCTCGTCAAGGCGGGCATCCCGGTCGTGGTGTCGGTGTCGTTCGGTCGCGGTCAGCTCTCCGGCGCCCCGATCTCGGCCACCAACGGCCACCTGCTGGTGATCGTCGGCTTCACGAAGACCGGCGACGTGGTGGTCAACGACCCCGCCGCCCCCACCAACGCCGGCGTCCGCCGCACCTACGACCGCGGCCAGCTCGAGAACGCCTGGCTCCCCCGGTCCGGCGGCCTCGCCTACGTCATCCACGACGACGCCCACCCGCTGCCGAAGTCCAACGGCACCTGGTAGCCGGGCCGGATCGGCTCGCCGCGGGTGTTGGTTCATCAAGGTATGCAGGCGAGCCGTCACTCCCCCGTGTGAATCCACCGTGGGGAGTGTTGCTTCATCAAGGTATGCAGCCGAACCGACACCACCGCCGGCGTCGGTTCCCCTGCATACCTTGATGAACCGACCCGGTCAGGCCGAGTAGCCCCCGTCGACGTCGAGCTTCTGGCCGGAGACGAACCCGGCGCGGTCGGAGGCGAGGAAGCAGACGGCCTCGGCGACGTCGTCGGCGGAGCCGAAGCGGCGCAGCGGGATGTTGCGGCGGGTGACGGCGAGCGCGCCGTCGTCGAGCTCGCCCGCGTCGATCAGCCGCGCGGCCATGCCGTCGGTGAGCATGCCGGGGCCGACGGCGTTGACCCGCACGCCGTACCGCCCCTCCTCCACCGCCAGCGCGCGCACCATCGCCTCGACCGCGGCCTTCGGCGCCGAGGAGAGCCCGTCGCGGACCGGGAAGCGCGAGGTCGCGGCGGTCGTCACGGCCACCACCGACCCACCCGCACCAGAGCCGGCGGCGGCGCGCAGGTGCGGCAGGGCGGCGGAGACGACGGCGAAGAAGCCCGCCGCATCCGCCTGCAGCTGCGCCGCCATCGCGGACGGCGCGACCCCGGACAGGTGGGTCATCGGCACGTGCGGGCCGGCGGCGTGGACGAGGGTGTGGACTCCGCCGTGCTCCTCGGCGACGGTGGCCACGACCGCGGCAGCGTCGGGACCGTCGGGCGCACCGAGGTCGAGCGCGTGCGCGGTGGCGGGTACGCCGTGCTCCCGCGCCGCCGCGGCAGCCTCCGCGCCGGCCTCGGGACGCGAGCGGTAGGTCAGCGCGACGGCCGAGCCCCGCGCCGCGAGCAGCCGGACGACCGCGAGGCCGATCCCGCCGCTGCCGCCGACCACGAGCGCGCAGCCGCGCCGGCCCGCGAAGTCCCCGGCGCACCCCTGGCCGCCGCTCACGCCGACACCGCCCGGAACGACCGCTCGTGCCACCCGGAGGCGCCGTCGGGGATCGGCGCGGCCTCGACGCCGGTCTGCACGTTGCCGTCCTTGTCCGTCATCCGCACGCGGACCACGTGGTCGCCCTCCTCGACGTCGAGCTCGCCGACCCACTGCACCCAGGTGTGGTCCGTGCCGGGGTCCGCGACCTCGACCGGCTCCCACGCGCCGCCGTCGAGCGCGATCTCGACGGCCGCGACGCCGACGGTCTGCGCCCACGCGACGCCGCCGAACCGCACGGGGCCGGCCGGCACCTCGGCCTCCGACCGCGGCACGTCGACGCGGGAGGCCATCTTGATCGGGCCGCGCTCGGCCCAGCCCTTGTCGGTCCAGTACGCGTCGAAGTCCTCGAACCGCGTCACCTCGAGCTCGCGGACCCACTTGGTCGCGGAGACGTAGCCGTAGAGCCCGGGGACGACGGTCCGCACCGGGAAGCCGTGCTCGACCGGCAGCGGCCGGCCGTTCATCGCGACGGCGAGCATCGCGCCGCGGTCGTCGGTGAGCGCCTCGAGCGGGGTGCCGCAGGTCCAGCCGTCGTCGGAGGTCTGCTTGACGGCGTCCGCGCCCGCCTGGACGCCGGCCTCGGCGAGCAGGTCGGCGATGCGGACGCCGCTCCACCAGGCGTTGCCGGCCAGGTCGCCGCCGACCTCGTTGGAGACGCAGGTGAGCGTCACCCAGGACTCGGTGATCTCGCGCTGGACCAGCTCGGCGTAGCTGATCTCCAGCGGCCGGTCGACCATCCCGGTGATCCGCAGCGTCCAGTCGGCCGGGGCGATCGCGGGCACGACCAGCGCGGTGTGGATGAGGTAGAAGTCGTCGTTCGGGGTCCGCCACGGCGTGACGTCCTCGAGGTCGACGCGTGCCCGGACGGGCACGACGCCCTCGGTGACGCCGTCGAGCTTGAGCAGGCGTCGGGTCTTCTCCACCGCCCGCCGGCCCTGGCCGACCGACCGGCCGAAGACCGCCAGCGCCGCGCCGACCGCCGTCAGCAGGCCCGCCCGCAGCACGAACCCGCGCCGCGTGTGCCGCCCGAGCTCCGGCAGGTCGTCGGCCGCGTCATGCTCGGCGGCCGCCGACTCGACCAGCTCGGCGCGCCGCAGCGGCACGACGAGCACGGTCAGCGCGACCACCCAGGTGCCGAGGCCGACGGCGACGGGCAGCAGGTCGATCGCGCCGGCGCCCCGCTGCCGCAGCACCGCCACCGCGCCGACCGCGGCCAGCACGGCGTGCACGACCAGCGGGCGCCACCACGAGTGCCGCCGCATCCGGCCGGCCCACGCGAACGCCGCGCCGACGGCCAGCAGCACGACCACGACGAGGAGCGGCTTGCCGAGGGCGCCGAGCAGGCGGATCGCCTTCTCGGTGACGCCCCCGGGCACGAGCCGGATCGCCTGCTCGACGACGGCGACGACCGGGGAGTCGCGGATCGTCAGGATCATGGCGACGCAGTACGACGTCGCAAGACCGGCCACGCCTGCGACCAGTCCTGCGACCGACCACGCACCGCGAGACGTCCGCACGAGGCCGATCATCCCTCAGGCATGATCTCGCCGTGCCACCGAACCTCGCAGGCCGGATCCGCGTCGGGACCGGCACCGACGTCCACCGCCTCGTCGCCGGGGTGCCGATGCACCTCGCCGGCCTCGCCTGGCCCGACGAGCCGCAGGGCCTGGAGGGACACTCCGATGCCGACGTCGCGGCCCATGCCGCGTGCGACGCGCTGCTGTCCGCGGCCGGCCTCGGCGACCTCGGGTCGAACTTCGGCACCGCGGAGCCCGAGTGGGCCGGCGCGTCCGGCGCGACCCTGCTCGGCGAGACCGCCCGCCGGGTCCAGGTCGCCGGCTGGGAGGTCGGAAACGTGGCCGTGCAGGTGATCGGCAACCGCCCCAAGCTCGGTCCCCGCCGCGCCGAGGCCGAGGCCGCGCTCTCCGACGCGGTCGGCGCCCCCGTCACCGTCTCGGCCACCACGACCGACGGGCTCGGCCTGACCGGCCGCGGCGAGGGCGTCGCGGCGGTCGCCACGGCGCTGCTGATCCGGGAGGACCCCGCGTGAGGCACACGCTCACCACCCACGACGGGCTCTCGCTCGCCGTCACCACCCACGGGCGCGAGGACGCCGGCCTCACCGTCCTGCTCGCCCACTGCTGGACCGCCGACGAGGAGGACTGGCACTACCAGGTGCGCGACCTGCTCGACCGGTACGGCACCGACCTCCGCGTCGTCACCTGGGACGCCCGCGGCCACGGCCGGTCCGAGGAGTCGCCGCTCGAGGCGTGCACCGTCGAGAACCTCGCCCGCGACCTCGGCGCGGTCATCGACGCGCACGCCGCCGACGGCCCGCTCGTGCTCGCCGGCCACTCCATCGGCGGGATGACCCTCATGGCGCTGCCCGAGGCACGACCGGACCTCGTCCACCGCGTCCGGGGCCTGCTCTTCGTCTCGACCTCCTCCGGCGACCTCGGCACGGTCACCCTCGGCCTGCCCGACGTCGGACCGGCGGCCAAGCGGGCGATCCCGCACGTGCTGGCGTGGCGCGCCCGCCACCTCACCCGGCGCGAGCGGCGTCGGACGCCGTCGATCGAGCGGTACGTCGTCAACCGGCTGCTCTTCGGCCAGCCCCTGCGGCTGCGCGACGCCGGCCTGGCCACCGACCAGCTCATCTGCTGCCCGCCCGCCACGATGGAGGGCTTCTACCGCGACCTCATGCAGCACGAGCGGCTCGCCGGCCTGGCGGCGTACGACGACGTGCCGACGGTCGTGCTGGTCGGCAGCGCGGACCGGCTCACCCCGCCGCCGCACGCCCGCCGGCTGGCCAGCGGCATCCGCGGGGCGCGGCTCCTCGTCGCCCCCGGCGCCGGCCACTACCTCCCGCTCGAGCGGTCCGACCTGGTCACCGAGCACCTCATCGCGATGGTCGACCGCGCCCAGCCCCGCCCCTGATCGGCCCGTCCGCGGGGTAGTAACGGGCAGGAACGTCCGCCCAGACCTCGGGGAGGACACGAACGTCCGTTGCTACCCCGACGGCCGCCCCGACTCACGCGGCGGTCGCGTGGACCTGGGCGCGGAACCGCCGGGCGACGAGGTCGGCGACGAACCGGTGCGGACCGATCGGCTCGGCCACGACGGCCGCGCCGCCGGCGAGCGCCTCGTCGCGGACGCGGTCGTGGAGGGGGCCGGGGGCGAGGAGGTACGGCGAGACGACCTCCCCGCGGCGCACGACGTCGATCATGGCGGGCCCGCCCGCGTCGAGGGTCGCCACCTGCACCGGCCCGGTCCAGGTGTCGGCGAGCAGGGTGGCCGCGCCGTGGAGCCGGTCGACCGGCTGCGCGCCCACGAGCACGACCGGACGGCCGGGTCGCACGCCCGCGGCGAGCAGCCGGGACGCCTGGGCGGCCGCGAGGAGCGGGTGCGGCCCCAGCGCGCGACCGGGCGACCCCGACAGCGCGGTCGCCTCGGCGAGGAGCAGCGGGACGACGGCGTACGACCCGACGACCCGGCGCAGCGCCGCCGGCAGGTCGGCAGCCCAGGTCGCGACCGCGGGGACGCCGAGCGACGACGCGGCGCGGCGGGTCACCTCGCGCGCGACCGGGCAGGAGCCCCCGGCCACCGTGACCAGCGTGGTCACGCCGCGACCGCCTTGCGGTGGCCGACGAGGACGGTGCCGTCGACGACCCGGACGTCGTACGCCGGCACGGCCGCCGTCGGGTCGTCCAGGCACTTGCCGGTGCGGAGGTCGAAGGCGTGCTTGTGGGCCGGCGAGGCCACGAACGGCACGTCCCCGCGCCGCCCGACGATCCCCTTCGCGATGCCCTTGCCGACGTCCGTGGCCCGCGCGAACGGGTCGTGGTTGCCGAGCGCGAAGACCCGGTCGTCGGCCAGCCGGAAGATCGCGATCGCCTGCCCGTGCACCAGCGCGGTCGCCGCGCGCTCCACCTCGAGCTCGTCGAGGGCGCAGACCGGCTGCCACTGGTCGTGCGCGGCTCGCGGGGTCACCCGGCCGAACGTAGGTCCGGGATGTTCTCGGCTGGGTTTCGTCGTGCAACGGGCGTGTAAATCGTCCCGCACCCGGGCGATAGCCTGCGCCGCGTGCCCGCTGCCCTCGTCATCCTCGCCGCCGGCTCAGGCTCGCGCGTGGGCGCGGCCGTCAACAAGGTCCTGCTCCCCCTCGGCCCCGCCGCCGTCCTCGCCTGGTCGGTGCGCGACGCGCTGGCGCTCGACGACGTGGCGCGGGTGCTGCTGGTCGTCCGGGCCGGCGAGGAGCAGGCCGTCGCGGACGCGGTCGTCCCGCACCTCGGCGGCCACGAGGTCGGCGTCGTCACCGGTGGCGCGACCCGGCACGCCTCGGAGTGGCAGGCGCTGCGGGCCCTCGCGCCGGCGGTCGAGGCGGGCGAGGTCGACGTGGTCGCGGTCCACGACGGCGCCCGGCCGCTCGCGGGACCCGACCTGTTCGGGCGCACCATCGCCGCGGCGCGCGAGCACGGGGGCGCGATCCCGGTCGTGCCGCTGACCGGCGTGCTGCCGGTCGACCCGACGGGCGGGCCGCTGCCGCCGGGGCTCGCCGGCGTGCAGACGCCCCAGGCCTTCCGCGCGGACGCGCTGCTGGCGGCGTACCGCCGTGCCGACGCCGACGGCTTCGAGGGCACCGACACCGCGAGCTGCCTCGAGCGCTACCGCTCGGCCGACGCGCCCGTGCGGATCGCCGCGGTGCCGAGCACGTCGAGCAACCTCAAGATCACCTTCCCCGAGGACGTCGACCTGGCGCTCGCGGTGAGCCGGGGCTTCTAGCGCTGCTACCTCTCGGGCGTGGTGAGCGCCTCGAGCAGGCGTACGTCGTCCTCGCTCGTCACCCGGCGCGCCGACGGCGGGGCGTCGGCGAGCTCGACCGGGAACCGTGCCCGCAGGTCCTCCACCAGCTCCACGAAGTCCAGGGACGGCAGCCCGTCGAGCTGCGCGACCACGCTCGCGGGCAGGACCACCGGCGAGGTGACCGCGACCAGCCCGCTGCGGTCGACCGTGCCGCCGACGAACCCGTCGGCGGTCTCCTTGACGGTGTCGGTCACCGGCCGGGTGCCGACCACGACGACGTCGCGCTCGACCGCCCGGGCCAGGCACGCGGCCAGGAAGTCCGCCGGCGTCATCGGGCACAGCGCGTCGTGCAGCACCAGCGGCTCGCCGGCCTCGACCAGCCCGGCCCACTCGGTGCCGAGGTCGACCAGCGTCACCCCGGTCTCGCCGAGCGCCCAGGACGCCGCGACCACGAGCGCCTCGCCGTGGACCAGCGCGAAGGGCAGCGAGCCGCGCCCGGCCTCCACGACCGTCCCCAGCGCCCGGACCCGCTCGTCATCGTCGTCCCAGTCGAAGTCCACGGTCCGAGCCTAGGCCGCCACACCGTCACGAGGGCCGCACCGGGACCTCCGGACGCACCGAGGCCCCCGGGATTCCCCGGGGGCCTCGGTCACGCGGTGCGCAGGTGCGTCAGGAAGCGAGCACCTCGTCGAGGAGGGCCTCCGCCTTGTCCTCGTTGGTCTTCTCGGCGAGCGCGAGCTCGGAGACCAGGATCTGACGGGCCTTGGCCAGCATCCGCTTCTCGCCCGCGGACAGGCCGCGGTCACGCTCGCGGCGCCACAGGTCGCGCACGACCTCGGCGACCTTCATGACGTCGCCGCTGTGCAGCTTCTCGAGGTTGGCCTTGTAGCGCCGCGACCAGTTGGTCGGCTCCTCGACGTGCGCGGCACGCAGGACGTCGAACACGCGGTCCAGGCCGTCCTTGTCCACGACGTCGCGGACGCCGACCAGGTCGAGGTTGCACGCGGGGACGCGCACGACCAGGTCCTGCTGGGCGACGATCCGCAGGACGAGGTACTGCCGGTCCTCTCCCTTGATGGTCCGCATCTCGATGTCCTCGATGACAGCGGCCCCGTGGTTCGGGTAAACAACCGTTTCGCCGACGGTGAAAGTCATATGTCAGGTACCCCTTCCTAGAGCACCATCTTATCACGCGTCTGGACCACTTCGGACAGCGTTGTTGCAGGTCAGAGCCACATTGCGGTCTTGACAGACTGCGGTCCGATGTGCAGGCGGGGGCCCCGCGAGCACCCGCCGGAAGCACGAAACCGCAGGTGAACCGCGTGGTTCGCCCGTTCCCGGACGTGACGCAGGCGATACTTCCGACATGGCGATGAGGGAGCGCTTCCGGCGTCGAAGTGGTACTGCCGGGGCCGACGAAGGCGGTTCCGTGGCGGTCGAGGACCCCGCGGCGAGCACCGCCGAGGAGCAGGCCACCGACCGGGTCGACGAGCCGGCCCCGGAGCCGCCGGCCCCAGCGACCGACGTAGCGACCGACGTAGCGACCGACGTAGCGACCGGCGTGACGACCGACGAGGCGCCCGTCGTACGCCGTCGGCGCGGACTGCGCGACCTGGAGCCGGTGCTGCTCGCGCAGGCGGCCCACCCCAGGCAGGCGGTCGTGACCGCGCTCGGCATCGCCGCGTGCGCCGCGCTCGCCGGGCGGGAGCTGCGCGAGGTCGGTGTCGTGCTGCTGACCGTGCTCGTGGGGCAGACGATCCTCGGCTGGCACAACGACCTCGTCGACCGCCGGCGCGACGCCCGCCACGACCTGCCGGGCAAGCCGGTGGCCCAGGACCGGCTCGAGCCGGGCTCGGCGTGGTTCGCGATCGCCTGCGGCGTGCTGCTGCTCGTGCCGCTGGCCGTCTCGACCGGCATCACCGCTGGCAGCTGCTACCTGCTCTCGGTCGCGATCGGCCTGCTCGGCAACGTCGTGCTCCGCAAGGGGCTGCTGTCGTGGGTGCCGTGGGCGGCGTCGTTCGCGCTGTACCCGGCGTACCTCTCCTACGGCGGCTGGGGCGGCCGCTACGAGGGCAACCCGCCCGAGGTCGCGATGGTGGCGCTCTTCGCGCTGCTCGGCATCGGCGTGCACGTGCTGCGCGCGCTGTGGGGACTCGTGCCCGACAACAAGGACGGCTGGACCTACCTGCCGCTGCGCCTGGGCCTGCGGCTCGGCGCCGCCCGGTTGCTGACGCTCACGTCGGTCTACCTCGGCGCGGTGCTGCTCGGGCTGGCCTTCGCGGGCACCTCGGTCGGCCTGTCGCAGTAGCCACCGCTACGCTGAGGCGCACATTGGCCGCTCACCCTGCGAGGCTCCAGACCATGCTGCTCCGACGCAACACCGCGCTCGCCCTCGGCGCGCTCGTGCTGACCGTGCCCGCGCTCGGCGCGTGCGGGTTCAACCCCGCGACCGACCGGGTCAACACGATCTCGATGACCGGCAACGACCGGTCCGGGGAGGTCGACGTCGTCGGGGCCGTGATCGTGTCGGAGCGCGCCGGGTCCGGCACGTTCCTGACGACGTTCTCGAACTACCACGAGGCCGAGCCGACCGACTTCGAGTCGATCACCGGCGCGGACGGCGCGACGGTCGAGGCGGGTGAGTTCGAGCCGCTGGAGATCAAGGAGGGCGGCCTGGTCACGCTGCTCCAGTCCGGCGGCATCCGCCTGACCGGCGACTTCGACCCGGGCGACTTCGTGCCGCTGACCCTCGGCTTCTCCTCCGGTGAGGAGATCGAGATGACCGTCCCGGTCGTCCCGGCCTGCGACGAGTACGAGGGCCTGGACGACGCGCCGGGCGCCCCGGGCTCCGGCGAGGAGTACGACTGCGAGGGCGTCTCCGTCGAGCCGCACGACGTCGAGGGCTCCGCCCCGCCGGAGGCCGAGGAGAGCACCGAGTGACCTACACCCTGGTCCTGCTCCGCCACGGCGAGAGCGAGTGGAACGCCAAGAACCTCTTCACCGGCTGGGTCGACGTCGACCTGACCGAGAAGGGCCGCGCCGAGGCCGTCCGCGGCGGCGAGCTGCTGCGCGAGTCCGGCGTGCTGCCCGACGTCGTCCACACCTCGCTGCAGCGCCGCGCGATCAGCACCGCGTGCCTCGCGCTCGACGCCGCCGACCGGCACTGGATCCCGGTGCGCCGCTCCTGGCGGCTCAACGAGCGCCACTACGGCGCGCTCCAGGGCAAGGACAAGAAGCAGACCCTCGAGGAGTTCGGCGAGGAGCAGTTCATGCTCTGGCGCCGCTCCTTCGACGTGCCCCCGCCGCCGCTCGACGACGACGCGGAGTACTCCCAGGTCGGGCTCCCGCAGTACGCCGACCTCGGCGACGAGCTACCCCGCACCGAGTGCCTCAAGGACGTCATCGCCCGGTTCCTCCCCTACTGGGAGTCCTCGATCGTCCCGGACCTGCGCGCCGGGAGCACCGTCCTGGTCGCCGCGCACGGCAACTCGCTGCGCGCGCTGGTCAAGCACCTCGACCGGATCAGCGACGAGGACATCGCCGGCCTGAACATCCCGACCGGCATGCCGATGGTCTACGAGCTCGACGAGGACATGCGTCCCTCCGCCCCCGGCCGCTACCTCGACCCCGAGGCCGCCGCCGCCGCTGCGGCCGCCGTCGCGAACCAGGGTCGCTAGCCACTCGGACCCGGCACCCCGCATCTGCGCTCTCGGGGTAGTAACGGACGTTTCCGACCGTCCCAGGGGTAGTCACGGACGTTTCCGTCCGTTACTACCCCGACGTGCGTCCGGGGGTCGTCCGTCCCCCCGGGTCAGCTGACGGCGGTGGGGTGGTCGCCGGTGACGACGAAGACGACCCGGTTGGCGACCGAGACGGCGTGGTCGGCGATCCGCTCGTAGTACCGGCCGAGCAGGGCGATGTCGACGGCCGCCTCGACGCCGTGCTGCCAGTCGTCGGCGAGGAGCTCGGCGAAGCTGCGGCGGCGCAGCTGGTCCATCTCCTCGTCGGCGCGGCCCAGCGCGATGGCGGCGGCGACGTCGCGGCGGGTGATGATCTCGGCGACCCGCTCGACCATGTCCTCGGCCACGGTGGCCATCCGCTCGATCGTCGGTCGGACCTCGTCGGGCACGGCGATGCCGGGCACCCGCAGCCGCGCGATCTTCGCGACGTGCACCGACAGGTCGCCCATCCGCTCGAGCTCGCTGACCATCCGCAGCGCGGCCACGACCGTGCGCAGGTCGCCGGCGACCGGGGCCTGGAGGGAGAGCAGCAGGAACGCCGCCTCCTCGACCTCCTCGCGGGCGCGGTCGATCTCGGCGTCGCCGCTGATGACCTTCTCCGCGAGCTCGGCGTCGCCGGTGAGCAGCGCGCGGGTGGCCTCGCCGACCGCGAGCTCGACCTGGCCGCAGATGCCGGCCAGGTCGGAGAAGACGGACTCGAGCTGCTCGTGGAAGACGTCGCGCATGAGGACGAGGGTGCGCCATGCGGAGCAACGGGCGGCGCTGCCACGGTGAACGCGGGATGAACGTTCGTGAACCGGGCGCCCAGGCGGCATCGGGGCCCCGCGGACGGCCGTACGATCGCCGGTGTGGACTCGACGACGCAGGCCTTCCTGGCCGCGATCATCGGGGCCGTCGTCGGCGGAGCCGCCGTGCTGGCCTGGGCGGTCAGCGAGCGCCAGCAGCACCGCGTGCCGGTCGCCGAGGAGCCGGTGGTCCCGCCGGGCGTCGCGACCGTGCTGTCGGTGCTCCGCAGCACCGGCGTTGTGGTCGACGAGTCCGACACGGTGCTGAAGGCCAGCGCGCCGGCGTACTCCCTCGGGATCGTGCGCGGCGTCGCCCTGACCAGCGACGAGCTGGCGGAGCTGGTCCGGCAGGTACGCCGCGACGGGCAGATCCGCGAGACCGAGCTGACCATCACCCGCACCGGCATCCCTGCCCGCTCGGTCAGCGCCCGGGTGGCCCCGCTCGGGTCGCGGCTGGTGCTGGTCCTGGTCGAGGACCGCACCCGTGAGCGGCGGGTCGAGGCGGTGCGCCGGGACTTCGTCGCCAACGTCAGCCACGAGCTGAAGACCCCGGTCGGGGCGATCCGGCTGCTCTCCGAGGCGGTCGCGGACGCCGCGGACGATCCGGAGGCGGTCAAGCGGTTCTCCGACCGGATGCTGCTGGAGAGCGAGCGGCTCGGCCGGCTGGTGCAGCAGATCATCGAGCTGTCCCGGCTGCAGGGCGACGACCCGCTCGAGGCGCCGCAGCCGGTCGCGGTCGACCAGGTCATCGAGCTCGCCGTCGACACCAGCGCGATCGACGCCGACGCCAAGCGGATCGCCGTGGTCAGCAGCGGGACACGCGGGCTGCGGGTGCTCGGCAACGCCGACCAGGTCGCCGCCGCGGTCTCCAACCTGGTCGCGAACGCCGTGTCGTACTCCGAGCCCGACTCGACCGTGCTCGTCACCACCAAGGCCGCCGGCGACATGGTCGAGGTGTCGGTGGTCGACCAGGGCATCGGCATCCCGAACGAGGAGATCGAGCGGATCTTCGAGCGCTTCTACCGCGTCGACCCCGCCCGTCACCGCTCCACCGGCGGCACTGGCCTCGGCCTCTCCATCGTCAAGCACGTCGCCGCCACCCACGGCGGCGAGGTGCGCGTGTGGTCGGTCGAGGGCCAGGGCTCGACGTTCACGCTCACGCTCCCCGCAATCGTCTCGGACCCCGTCAACCAGGAGGAACGCCCGTGACCCGGGTACTCGTCGTCGAGGATGAGGAGAGCTACAGCGACGCTCTCTCGTACATGCTGCGCAAGGAGGGCTTCGAGGTCGCCGTCGCGGCCGACGGCCACACCGCGCTGGCGGAGTTCGACCGCAACGGCGCCGACATCGTGCTGCTGGACCTGATGCTGCCCGGCATCCCCGGCACCGAGGTGTGCCGCACGATCCGGCAGACCTCCAACGTGCCGGTGATCATGGTCAGCGCCAAGGACGACGAGGTCGACAAGGTGGTCGGGCTGGAGCTGGGCGCCGACGACTACGTCACCAAGCCCTACTCCCCCCGCGAGCTGGTCGCGCGCATCCGCGCGGTCCTGCGCCGCGGGCAGGAGCCGGAGCTCGCGCCCGCCGCGCTCGAGGCCGGGCCGGTGCGGATGGACGTCGAACGGCACGTCGTCACCGTCGACGGGGTCGAGCAGCGGCTGCCGCTCAAGGAGTTCGAGCTGCTCGAGATGTTCCTGCGCAACCCCGGCCGCGTGCTCACCCGCGGCCAGCTGATCGACCGGGTGTGGGGCTCGGACTACGTCGGCGACACCAAGACCCTCGACGTCCACGTCAAGCGGCTGCGCGCCAAGCTCGAGCCCGACCCGGGCGAGCCGCGCTACCTCGTCACCGTGCGCGGGCTGGGCTACAAGCTGGACCTGTAGCGGCCCACCCGGGCCTCAGCCCAGCAGCGGGTACGCCGCGTGGTCGCTGGGCGCCCGGCCGGTCGCCTGCAGCACCTGCTCGACCGGGCCCGCCGCCGGCGGGAGCGGCCCGCCGTGGATCCGCTCGAGCACGGCGAGGGTGTGGTCCAGCGCGGCGGCCGGCGGCTCGCCCCAGGCGTCGAGCAGGTGGACGGTTCCCTCGACCACCAGGGTGGAGACGAGGTCGCGGACGGCCAGCACGTGGCCCTGGGTGGTCACCAGCGCGTCCGGGTCCGCCGCCGCCGCGGCGCGCGCGGCGGCGCCCGAGGTCTCGTCCCACTCGGCGAGCAGGCCCGCGGTGCCGTCGTACGCCGCCGCGGCACGCACCACGAACCGCGCATGGGCCTCGCCGCCGTCGCCGTTGTCGGGGCGGAACGCACGCCAGTACGTCGCCGCGTCGACGTCGGGTGGACCGTCGTCCGGACCGGCCGGGCTCGCGAGGGCGACCAGGGCGCGTCGGGCGTCGAGCAGCTGGTGCAGCAGCAGCTCGCGGACGGTCCAGGCCTCGGCCCGGGACGGTCCGGCGAGCTCCTCCTCGCCCCGCGTGCGGAGGGTCGTGGTGAACGCGGCGTACAGGTCCTGGAGCACGCCGGGCCGGTGCCCGCCGCAGCGGCGTGCCGAACGTGGCAGCCGATCGCGCATAGACGTCCGGAATCCGCGTGCCGCCGGTCGGCGCTGGTCCCTACGCTTGGGTGGTGACGACCGGTACGACGACCCCGCAGCCCTCCGCCACCGCTCCGGCCCCGGCCGACGGCGGTGCGCCGACGTGGCTGCCCGTCGCGGCGGTCGGCGTGACGCTGGTGCTCTGGGCCTCGGCGTTCGTCGCGATCCGCCACCTCGCCGACGACTTCGGGCCCGGCTCGCTCTCGCTCGGTCGGCTGCTGGTCGGCTCGGTCGCGCTCTCGCTCTTCGTGCTCGGCCGGCGCCTCCCCCGCCCCACCGGCCGGCAGTGGGTCTCGCTCGTGACGATCGGCGTCCTCTGGTACGGCGTCTACAACGTCGCCCTCAACGCCGGCGAGCACCGGGTCGACGCCGGCACCGCCGTCATGCTCATCCAGGTCTCGCCGGTGCTCATCGCGCTGCTGGCGGCGGTGTTCCTCTCCGAGCGGTTCACCGTGCACCTCGCGCTCGGTCTCGCGCTGGCCTTCGCCGGCGTGGCCGTCATCGCGTTCTCCACCTCCGAGGCGGACGACCGCGACCCGCTCGGCGTCGTGCTGTGCCTGGTCGCCGCGCTCGTCTACTCGATCAGCCTGGTGCTCCAGAAGCCGCTGGTCGCCAAGCTCTCCGCCTTGCACGTCACGTGGCTCGCGTGCACCATCGGCGCGGTCGCCTGCCTGCCGTGGGCCGGTGAGCTCGTGCGCGAGGTCGGCGAGGCCCCCACCAGCTCGGTGCTGTGGGTCGTCTACCTCGGGATCTTCCCCACGGCGATCGCGTTCACGACGTACGCCTTCGCCCTGCAGCACATGACCGCCTCCAGCCTCGGCATCACCACCTACCTCGTCCCGCCGATCACGATCGTGCTCAGCGTGCTGCTGCTCTCCGAGGCCCCGCCGGCCATGGCGTACGCCGGCGGCGTGCTCGCGCTCGTCGGCGTCGCCGTCGCCCGGCGCAAACCGCGCACCGCAGCGGTCGAGCCGGCGCAGGGCTGACCGGGGGCTGGTCGGCCGGCCCGGCCGGCGCCGGGCGCGTCGACAACTGCGCAATTGCGCGGTTCCAGCGCCTGGCCGGGCCGGAACCGCGACATTTCCGCGCAATTGAACGATCGTCGACGCCACCGGACCGGCCCGAGGGGCCAGCCGGCCCGCGCATGACCCGACGCTCCGGCGGGAAGGGTGCGGCCATGACGCGCCGCACCCCGAACGTCCCGCTCGAGCCCGGCGAGCGGGTGCTCGACAGCTGGTTCGCCAACCACTCCCAGCACGCGCAGCGCGCGACCGGCGGCCGGATGTGGCTCACCGACCGGCGGCTGCACTTCGAGCCGCACGGCCTCGACCGGGCGCTGGCGGGCAGGACCTGGTCGGTGCGGCTGGAGGAGATCGCGGAGGTCGGCACGACACCGGTGGACCTGCGGCACTTCTTCGGCGGTGGGCTCCGCCGGCGGCTGCGGGTGGTGCTGCGCGACGGCAGCGAGTGGTACTTCGTCCTCAACCGGCTCCGCACCCGGGTGGAGACCATCCGCGCCGGCCTGCCGCCCCGCGCGACCGGGTGAGAGCCGTCGGCGGTCTCGGCTAGTTGAGGCCGGGCTCCGGCTGGGGGTCCTCGCCGGACTCCAACCAGCCGCGGAACGCCTCGAGGTTGCGGGTGGACTCACCGCGGAGCTTGCGCCACTCCCACTCCTTGCGGATGGACGAGGCGAAGCCGAGCTCGAGGATGGCGTTGAAGGACTCGTCGGCGTAGGACAGCACCGAGCCGAGCAGCCGGTCCAGCTCGTCGGGGCTGACCGAGGAGAGCGGCAGCCGGCCGTCGAGGTAGATGTCGCCGGTGCGGTCGACGGCGAAGGAGACGGCGTACATCCGCAGGTTGCGCTCGAGCAGCCAGCGGTAGACGCGCTCGTGGTTCTCGTCGGGGTTGCGGCAGACGAACGCGTGGACGCCGAGGGCGTGCTCGCCGACGTCGAGGCGGACGGCGGTCTGCAGCTTCTTCTCGCCGGGGAGGGTGAAGGAGAAGAGGCCCTCGCGGGTCTCCTCGTACTCGATCTCGTTCTCGGCCAGGTAGGACCGGACGGTCTCGGCGGTCTGCTCGTTCACGCGGCGGCCTCCCGCATGCCGGTGCGCGCCCGGCGGTAGACGTCGAGGGTGGCGGCGGCGGTCGCCTCCCAGGAGAACTCCCGGGCCTGCGCGAGCGCGCCGGCGGCGAGCCGGTCGCGCAGGGCCGGGTCGTCGACGACGCGGGCGAGCGCGCCGGCCCAGTCGCGGGCGTCGTGGCCCTCGACGAGCAGGCCGCTGCGGCCGTCGCGGACGACGGTGGTCAGCCCGCCGACGGCGGCGGCGAGGACGGGGGTGCCGCAGGCCTGGGCCTCGGCAGCGACGAGCCCGAAGGACTCGTTGTACGACGGCACGGCGACGGCCGTGGCGGCGGCGTACCAGCGGGCGAGCGTCGCCTGGTCGACCGGCGGCACGAAGCGCACCACGTCGGTGATGCCGAGCTCCGCGGCCAGCGCGGCGAGCGACTCGGGCCGGTCGAGCCCGGTGCCGGAGGGGCCGCCGACGACCGGCACGACCAACCGCGATCGGAGGTCCGGGGAGCGGCGGAGCAGCTCGGCCACGGCCCGCAGCAGCACGTCGGGGGCCTTGAGCGGCTGGATCCGGCCGGCGAAGAGCAGCACGTGCGCGTCGCGCGGCAGGTCGAGGGCGGCACGAGCGGCGGCCCGGTCGGTGGGACGGAAGACCGACAGGTCGACGCCGGGGTGGACCACCTCGACGCAGCCCGGGTCGGCGTCGTACAGCTCGATCAGCTGCTTGGCCTCGAGGTCGGTGTTGGCGATGAGCGCGTCGGCGGCCTCGACCACCTGCTCCTCGCCGATGATCCGGGCGGTCGGCTCGGGGGCGTCGCCGGCGGCGAGCGCGGCGTTCTTGACCTTCGCCATCGTGTGCATCGAGTGCACGAGCGGCACGCGCCAGCGGTCGCGGGCGAGCGCGCCGACCTGGCCCGAGAGCCAGTAGTGGGAGTGCACGACGTCGTAGTGGCCGACCGGCTGGACCGCCTCGGCGCGCAGCACCTCGCGGGCGAAGACGCACAGCTGTGCGGGCAGCTCGGCCTTGGTCAGCCCCTCGAACGGGCCGGCGTGCACGTGGCGCACCGAGACCCCGTCGTACGCCTGGACCACCGGCGGCAGCGCCGAGCTGGTCGCGCGGGTGAAGACGTCGACCTCGATGCCGTGCCGGGCCAGCCGCTTGGCGACCTCGACGACGTAGACGTTCATGCCGCCGGCGTCGCCGGTGCCCGGCTGGTCGAGGGGCGAGGTGTGCAGGCTGATCATCGCCAACCGCCTGATCGGGTCCACGCTCGTCCTTCCGCCGTCCACCGGTCCTCCGGAGGCCAACCGGCGCAGGCCGTCGGTTGTTCCCGTCACCGGGTGTGGGCTCCGGTACCCGTCCGGAGGCCGGCCCGCGGCCGCGCCAGTCCGGTCACCGCCACGACGAGCAGCACGAGCCCGACCACGCCGTCGACGGCGAGCCCGTCGCCGTCGCCGCGCAGCACCTCCAGCACCGACCACACCAGCACCGGCAGCGCGAGGGCCACCACGACCTGCAGCCAGCCCACCTTCACCAGCGCGGCGCCGTACGCCGCGAGCGAGACGGCCAGCGCGACCAAGCCGAACCAGTACGCCGTGTCGGCGGCGGCGCCGTTGCCGAGCGGCCAGCGCACCAGCCAGACGAGGCCGCCGAGCGCGCCGGCGGACCGGGCGAGCAGGAGCAGGCGGGGCTGTGGCACGGCAGGCCAGTGTGCCAGCGGCCGGGCCGCCTCACGACAATGGTCCGCATGAGCGAGAGCGCCACCCCCCGTCGTACCGCCGTCGTCACCGGAGCCAGCAGTGGCATCGGCGCCGCGACCGCCCGGATGCTCGCCGCGGAGGGTTTCCACGTCTTCTGCGCGGCTCGCCGCGCGGACCGGGTCGAGGCGCTGGCGGACGAGATCGGCGGCACCGCGGTGGTCTGCGACGTGACCTCCGAGGAGTCGGTCGCCGCGCTGGCCGAGCGGGTCGGCGGCCGGCTCGACGTGCTGGTCAACAACGCCGGCGGCGCCTTCGGGTCGACGCCGGTGGCGCAGGCCGACAGCGACGAGTGGCGACGGATGTACGAGGTCAACGTCATCGGCCTGATGCAGGTCACCCGGGCGCTGCTGCCGGCGCTGGTCGCGAGCGGCGCCGGGATGATCCTCAACGTGGGGTCGACGGCCGGGCGGATCGCCTACGAGGGCGGCGCGGGCTACACCGCCGCCAAGCACGGCACCAAGGTCGTCACCGAGACGCTGCGCCTGGAGCTGTGGGACCAGCCGGTGCGGGTGTGCGAGATCGCGCCGGGGATGGTCCGGACCGACGAGTTCGCGCTGGTGCGGTTCGAGGGCGACCGCGAGAAGGCGGAGGCGGTGTACGCCGGCGTGGCCGAGCCGCTGACTGCCGAGGACGTCGCCGACGCGATCACCTGGATGGTGACCCGCCCGCCGCACGTCAACGTCGACGAGCTGGTCATCCGCCCGCGCGCTCAGGCCGCCCAGCACAAGGTGCACCGCGTCTTCGAGTGACACCGGTTACCGATCGGTACACGTGGCGCCGCCCGTCTGACAGGGTGGGCGCCATGCAGACGATCGGACTCCTCGGCGGGCTCGGCTGGAAGAGCAGCGCCGTCTACTACGAAGGTCTCAACCGCGGTGTCGAGGAGCGGCTCGGCGGGCTGCACTCCGCGCGGACCGTGCTCGCCTCGGTCGAGTTCGCCGAGGTCACCGAGCTGGCCGCGGCCGAGCGCTGGGACGACGTCGCCGCGCTGCTGGTCGCCGCCGCGCAGGGTGTCGAGCGGGCCGGCGCGGACTTCCTGCTGATGTGCACGACGGCGTACCACCAGGTCTTCGACCAGGTCGAGGCCGCCGTCGGCGTACCCGTCCTCCACCTCGCCGACGTCGTCGCCGCCGCCTGCCAGGAGGCGGGCGTGTCGTCGGTGGGCTTCCTCGGGACGCGCTTCTCCATGACCCGGCCGTTCTTCACCGACCGGCTCGCCGGCCACGGCATCACCGTGCACGTGCCGGACGAGGAGCACCACCAGGAGCTCGACGACATCGTGTACGGCGAGCTCGTCCACGGCCGCGTCCTCGACACCTCCCGCCGCCGCGTGGTGTCGGTGATCGACGAGCTCTGGGACGCCGGCGCCGCCGGGGTCGTCCTCGGCTGCACCGAGCTCGAGCTGCTCGTCAAGCAGGCCGACGCCGACATCCCCGTCTTCCCGTGCACCACGCTGCACGTGGCTGCGGCGCTCGACCGCGCGCTGGCGGGGTAGCAACGGACGTTCCTGACCTCCGCGGGGGTAGTCACGGACGTTCCTGACCGTTACTACCCCGACGGAAGCCCGATGCGCCCAGCACCAGCTCCGCGATCCGGCGGGGGTCGGGGGTGCGGCGCGGCTGACGTGGACCCCGCCCGGCGATGAGAGGCCTCTCGGCAAAGCCTCGGGCCGACCACCATCTGCGGACCCGCTTCGTGACGAAGACCACACACGCGGCAGGTCGCCGCGGACACGAGTGGAGGTTCGACATGCGCATCAACCGAAGGAGAGCAGCCGTCGCCGGCGCGACGCTGCTGAGCGGCGTCGTCGCCGCAGGTCTCGGCACGGCCGGCATGGTCTCGTCCGCGTCCGGCGCCCCGACCGGTGTCGACGGGACCCAGGTCGTCGCCGACCTCAACCCGCTCAACAACTCGGGTGTCACCGGCAAGGCCAAGGTCGTCGTCGACGGACGGAAGCTGCACGTCAAGGTGAACGCGCACCGCCTGGAGCCCGGCCTGCCGCACGCCCAGCACATCCACTTCGGCAAGCAGGCGCTCAACGAGTGCCCGAACGTCGAGATGGACGCGAACGGCGACTTCCGGCTGACCACCGCCGAGGGTCAGCCCGCCTACGGGCCGGTCCGGGTCTCGCTCACCGAGCGGGGCGACACCTCGGCCGACAGCACCCTGGCCGTCAACCGCTTCCCGACCGCCCCCGACGGCCACATCCACTACGAGCGCCACACCCGCACCAAGCAATTCGTCGCCAACGGCATCAAGCGCGGCAACGCCGTCGTGGTCATCCACGGCGTGGACTACAACAACAACGGCGAGTACGACTTCCGCTCCGCCGGCCGCAGCGAGCTCGACCCCGCCCTGCCCGCAGAGGCCACCGACCCCGCGACCTGTGGTGTCCTCCGCCTGAAGTGACCGGAGCTCGTGGGCGCCGGCCGCGGCCGGCGCCCATGTGCGTCAGGACGGCACGCGGTCGGGCGGGAAACCACCGGTGGCGACGGGGCCCCAGGAGGTGGGGGTGATCCGGAGCAGCGACTTGCCCTGCCTGCGCATGGCCTGGCGGTACTCCTCCCAGTCGGAGTGCTCGCCGGAGATGCACCGGAAGTACTCGACCAGCCCGTCCTCGGCCTCGGCAGACGGCATGTCGAGCACCTCGGCGGTGCCGTCGACCTGCACCCAGGCGTCGTCCCACTCGTCGGAGAGGACGAGGACCGAGCAGCGAGGGTCACGGCGGAGGTTCACGGCCTTGGCGCGGTCGGGGTAGGTCGAGACGACGATCCGTCCGTCCGGCCCCTCCCCCACGACACCGCCGGTCACCGGCGACAGCTGCGGGCGGCCGTCGGCGCGGTGGGTGAGCAGCACCAGGTGGTGGCGGGTGCGGACGAAGTCGAGCAGCTCGGGCAGGTCGACGCGGGTGTTCGTGGCGATGGACGGCATGGGTCCACGGTGCCCGGGGCTGCTCCTGACGATGCGAGCCGATGCGGCAGGCGCCCCTAGACTCGACGAGGCCCTCTCGCGGCCCCGCTGTCCTGCAGCACCTGACTTGATCACCGACGGAAGCGACGTACCACACCCATGCCCGGAACCACCGCCCGCACGGACCTGCGCAACGTCGCCATCGTCGCGCACGTCGACCACGGCAAGACCACGCTGGTCGACGCCATGCTGCGCCAGGCCGGCGCCTTCACCGCGCACCAGGCCGAGAGCGTCGCCGAGCGGGTCATGGACTCCGGCGACCTCGAGCGCGAGAAGGGCATCACCATCCTCGCGAAGAACACCGCGGTCCACTACGCGGGCCCGGCCGCCGGCGGCCAGCCGATGACGATCAACATCATCGACACCCCCGGCCACGCGGACTTCGGCGGCGAGGTCGAGCGCGGCCTGTCGATGGTCGACGGCATCGTGCTGCTGGTCGACGCCTCCGAGGGCCCGCTCCCCCAGACCCGCTTCGTGCTGCGCAAGGCGCTCAACGCCGACATGCCGGTGATCCTCGTCGTCAACAAGACCGACCGCGGCGACGCGCGGATCGCGGAGGTCGTGGACGAGACCTACGAGCTGTTCATGGACCTGCTCGACGACAGCCACAGCCAGGAGGCGCTCGACTTCCCGGTCGTCTACGCCTCGGGCCGCGCCGGCGTCGCGGGCCTCGAGCAGCCCGCCAACGGCGAGCTGCCGGACAGCCCGGACCTCGAGCCGCTGTTCAAGACCATCCTCGAGACCATCCCGGCCCCGATGTACGACGAGGGCGCGCCGCTCCAGGCCCACGTCACCAACCTCGACTCCTCGCCGTTCCTCGGCCGCCTCGCGCTGGTCCGGGTCCACCAGGGCGTGCTGAAGAAGGGCCAGCAGGTCGCGTGGATGAAGCGCGACGGCTCGGTCAACCGCGTCAAGATCACCGAGCTGCTCGTCACCGAGGGCCTCGAGCGCAAGCCCGGCGAGTCCGCCGGCCCCGGCGACATCGTCGCGATCGCGGGCATCCCCGACATCACCATCGGCGAGACGCTGGCCGACCCGGAGAACCCGGTAGCCCTGCCGCTCATCCACGTCGACGAGCCGGCGATCTCGATGACGATCGGCACCAACACCAGCCCGCTGGTCGGCCGGGTCAAGGGCTCGAAGGTCACCGCCCGCCTGGTCAAGGACCGCCTCGACTCCGAGCTGATCGGCAACGTGTCGCTGCGCGTCCTGCCCACCGAGCGCCCCGACGCCTGGGAGGTCCAGGGCCGTGGCGAGCTGGCGCTGGCGATCCTCGTCGAGCAGATGCGCCGCGAGGGCTTCGAGCTGACCGTCGGCAAGCCGCAGGTGGTCACCCGCGAGGTCGACGGCAAGGTCCACGAGCCGGTCGAGCGCCTCACGATCGACGCGCCGGAGGAGTACCTCGGCACGATCACCGAGCTGCTCGCCGCCCGGAAGGGCCGCATGGAGCAGATGACCAACCACGGCACCGGCTGGGTCCGGATGGAGTTCCTGGTGCCGGCGCGCGGCCTGATCGGCTTCCGCACCCAGTTCCTCACCGAGACCCGCGGCACCGGCATCGCGCACCACATCTTCGAGAAGTACGAGCCGTGGGCCGGTGAGATCCGCTCGCGCAACAACGGCTCGCTGGTCGCCGACCGCAAGGGCGCGGCCACGGCGTACGCCATGACGTCGCTGCAGGAGCGCGGCGTGATGTTCGTGGAGCCGACCACCGAGGTCTACGAGGGCATGATCGTCGGCGAGAACTCCCGCGCCGACGACATGGACGTCAACATCACCAAGGAGAAGCAGCAGACCAACATCCGGTCCGCCACCTCCGACAACTTCGAGAAGCTCATCCCGCCGAAGAAGCTCTCCCTCGAGCAGTGCCTGGAGTTCTGCCGCGACGACGAGTGCGTCGAGGTCACGCCCGAGATGGTGCGCATCCGCAAGGTGATCCTGGACGCCAACGAGCGGGCCAAGATCGCCTCGCGGGCCCGGAAGTCGAAGTAAGCACCAACCCCGGTCGGCTCCTGCTGCCGACCCTCGCGCTGCTGACCACGGTGACCGCCGTGGTCAGCAGCCTCGGCGCACCCCTGGTCCCCGCGATCGCCGCCGACCGCGGCGTCCGGCTCGAGGACGCCCAGTGGACGCTCACCGCCGCGCTGGTCGCCGGCGCGGTCAGCACGCCGGTCGTCGGCCGGCTCGGCAGCGGTCGGCTGCGGCGGCCGACGGTGCTGGCCGGGCTCGCCGTCGTGACGGTGGGTACGGCGATCTCCGCGCTGCCCCTCGGCTTCGCGTGGCTGGTGGCCGGGCGGGCGCTCCAGGGCGTCGGCATGGCGCTGGTGCCGCTCGCGCTGGCGATCGCCCGCGACGTGGTGCCCCCGGCCCGGCTGCCGGGGGTGATCGGCTTCCTGTCGGTGACCACCGTGGCCGGCGCGGGGCTCGGCTACCCGGTCACGGCGCTGGTCGCCGACGCCGGCGGTCTCCCGGCGGCGTACCTCCTCGGGACCGGGCTCGTCGGGCTCACCCTCGCGCTGGCGTGGTTCGTCGTGCCCGCGGACGCCGGGGCCGAGCCGGCCGCGGTCGACTGGCTCGGCGCGCTGCTCGTGGCGCTCGGCCTGGTCGGCCTGCTGCTCGCGGTCAGCCGCGGCGAGGTGTGGGGCTGGGGCTCCCCGGTGACACTGGGTCTGGCCGCCGCCGGGCTGGCGCTGCTGGCCTGGTGGGTCCGGCGGACGCTGCGGTCGGCTACGCCGCTGGTCGACCTGCGGCTGGCGGCCCGGCCGGGTCTCGCCGGGCCGAACCTCGTGGCGGTGGTCGCCGGCACGGGGATGTACGCCCTGCTCACGCTGGTGATGGTGCTCGTGCAGGCCGACCCGGCCGCGACCGGCGGCTGGGGGCTCGGCCACCCGGTGGCGGTCGCCGGCGTGGCGCTGGTGCCGTACTCCGTGCTCAGCGTCCTGGGCAGCCGCCTGGCCCGCGCCGTCGGCGAGCGGCTCGGCACGCACGTCCTGCTGCCGACCGGGTGCGCGCTGTTCGGCGCCGCGACCGTCGGGCTCGCGTTCGAGCACGGCGGGCTGGCGGTCGTGCTGGCGTGGATGGCGCTGGGCGGCCTCGGCAGCGGCTTCACGTTCTCGTCGCTGGCGGTGCTGATGGTGCCGCACGTGCCGGCCGCGGAGACCGGCAGCGCGATGGCGTTCAACCAGGTGCTGCGGTACGTCGGCTTCTCGGTCGGCAGCGCGGTCAGCGTCGCCCTCATGGCCGCCATCGGTGGCGGGCCGGGCGAGGCCGGCTTCCGCGGCGCGCTCCTCGCCGTCACCGGCGTCTGGGTCGTCGCCGCGCTGGCTGCCGCCCGCCTCGTGCGGCCCAGCGTGCGCCCGGGCGCTCGCTGAGCAGCACGAGGCCGCCGCCGGGTCAGTCCTCGACGCCGATGTCCTCGTTCCACAGCGACGGGTGGTCGCGGATGAAGCCGCCCATGAAGTCGATGCACTCCGCGTCGTCGAGCACGACGACCTCGACGCCGCGGGAGCGCAGGTAGTCCTCGCCGCCGACGAAGTTGCGGTTCTCGCCGATCACCACACGCGGGATGCCGTAGAGCAGGATCGCGCCGGTGCACATGTCGCACGGCGACAGCGTGGTGACCATCGTCGAGGCGGCGTAGACGCTGGCCGGCAGCCGCCCGACGTTCTCCAGGCAGTCGGTCTCGCCGTGGCGCGTCGCGCTCTCCAGCTGGACGCGGCGGTTGCGGCCGGTGCCGAGCACGGTGCCGTCGGCCTGCACGAGGGCCGCGCCGATCGGGATGCCACCCTCGGCGAGGCCGGCGCGGGCCTCGGCGACGGCGTGGGCGAGCAGGTCGGAGTCGTTCACGTGGGTCTCCGTTCGGGAGGTGGGGGCTCAGGGGTGGAGGGTTGAAGAGGAGGCGAGGGCGTCAGGCCCGGCGGTAGGCCTTGAGGTAGGAGCCGGGGTAGCGCACGGTGCGCCCGCCGATCGCGAGGGCGGCGATGACGGCGAGGTACGGCAGCGCGAGCATCAGCTCGCCGGGCACCGCGTCGAAGGCGGAGGTGATCGCCAGCTGCAGCTGCAGGGCGTCCATCCCGGCGAAGATCAGCGCGCCGAGGACGGCCGGCCAGACCCGCCAGCGGGCGAAGATGACCAGCGCGATGCACACCCAGCCGCGCCCGCTGACGATGTCGAGCGTGAAGCTGCCCAGCACCGCGAGGGTCAGGAACGCCCCGCCGATGGCCATCAGCGCGCTGCCGACCATGAGGGCGACGTACCGCGTGGCGGTGACGGAGATGCCGGCGACGTCGGCGGCCTCGAAGCTCTCCCCCACCGCGTGCAGCCGCATGCCGAGCCCGGTCGAGCGCAGCACCCACCAGGTGACCGGGGCCAGCACGAGGAAGCCGACGTAGGTCAGCCAGTGCTGGGCGAGCACCTCGGTGCCGCGGAAGAGCACGGTGAACTTGTCGTCCAGCGTGGGCCGGTCGCCGGCGTAGAGCAGGCGGAAGGTGAACTCGCAGATCGCGATGAGCAGCAGCGTCAGGCCGAGGCCGGAGACGTGCTGGTTGAGCCCGAGCGTGACGACGAAGAACGCCATCAGGGCGCCGGCCACGACGCCGGAGACGACCGCGGCGAGCAGCCCGACCCACGGGGAGCCGCTGCGGGCGGCGGCGAGGAACCCGATGAAGGCGCCGAGGTACATCGTGCCCTCGATGCTGAGGTTCAGCACGCCGCTGCGCTCGGTGATGAGCTCGCCGATGCCCGCCCACACCAGGGGCGTCGCGATCGTGAGCATGGCGCCGATGAGCGCCAGCAGGTTGATGCTCATCGAGAGCCTCCCGATCGTGGTCGAGGCCGCCACTGGAGCCGGTAGCGGCGCCAGCTCATCGCCGAGAGCACCGCCAGGAGCAGCAGCGCGCTGAACATCGCGCCGAGCTGGGCCGGGACCTGGAGGACCAGCGAGACGTTCTGCGCGCCCACGGAGATGTCGCCGAGCAGCAGGGCGACCAGCACGACGCCGATCGCGCTGAGACCGCCGAGGGTGGCGACGATGACGCCGGTGTAGCCGTAGCCGTCGCTGATGCCGGCGGTGAGCTGGTGCTGCACGCCCATCACCTGCGAGGCGCCGCCGAGCCCGGCGATCGCCCCCGAGACCAGCGCGCACCGCCACTGCAGCCGGCCGACGTCGACGCCGCTGAACTCCGCGGCGCGGGGCGCCTGGCCGGCGGCCTTGATCCGGACGCCGGTCGCGGTGCGGGCGAGCACGACGCCGGTGACGACGATGACGACGACCGCGACCCCGAAGCCCCAGTGGACCCGGCTGTCGGGGATGAGCGCCGGCAGGTCGAAGCCGGACCCGAGCCGGTCGGAGTCGGTGAAGCCGCTGCTGGAGTTGCGCCACGGGCCGTTGAGCAGGCCCTGGACCACCAGCAGCGCGACCGGGTTGAGCAGCAGCGTGGTGACGACCTCGTCGATGCCGGCGCGGCGCTTGAGCCAGGCCGGGACCACCGCCCACAGCAGCCCACCGGCCGCGCCGGCGAGGAACCCGAGCGGCAGCGCGACGGGCGCCGGCAGGTCGGTGAACGTGGTGCCGACCCAGGTGGTGCCGATCGCGCCGAGGAGGAACTGGCCCTCGGCGCCGATGTTCCAGTAGCCGGCCCGGAAGGCGATGGCGACCGCGATGCCGGTGAACAGCAACGGCGTCGCGGTCAGCAGCACCTCGTGCAGGCCGTGGGTCGAGGTGAGCGGGGTGACGAGATAGCGCTCGTACGCCGCCAGCGGCGCCGCCCCGGCGAGCCGGATCGGCACGGCGGTCAGCGCGAGGGTGACCAGCACGGCGACGAGCACCGCCACCGGGGCCAGCCAGCGCGGCTCGTGGCCGCGCAGCACGAACTTCACGACGATCCTCCTCCGGCCATCAGGACGCCGAGCCGGTCGGGGGACGCCTCGGCGACCGGCATCTCGCCGACCACCTCGCCGCGGAACAGCACGACGACGCGGTCGCTCAGCGCGCGCAGCTCGTCGAGGTCCTCGGAGACCAGCAGCACGCCGGCGCCCTCGGTGCGCAGCTCGTCGAGCTGCTGGTGGACGTAGCGGTAGGCGCCGATGTCGAGCCCGCGGGTGGGCTGGGCGACGACGAGGACCCGCGGTCTGCGCGCGAGCGCCCGGGCCAGCAGGACCTTCTGCATGTTGCCGCCCGAGAGCGTCGCGACCGCGTCGGCCGGGCGGGCGCGGATGTCGAAGCGCTCGATCATCGCCTCGGCGTGCGCGCGGACCGCCTTGCGGTCGAGCAGGCCGCGCTTGGTGTAGGCGGGGAGGTCCTCCAGGACGAGGTTGTACTCCACGCTCATCTGCGGGACGACGCTGCCGCGGCGGTCCTCGGTGAGCCGGCCGAGCCCGGCCGCCAAGCGCCTGCCGACGTCGGCGGAGGTCACGTCCTGGCCGTCGACCTCGAGCGTGCCGGAGGTGACCGGGAGGGTGCCGCTGAGCACCTCGACGAGCTCGGTCTGGCCGTTGCCCGAGACGCCGGCGAGACCGACGATCTCGCCGGCGCGGACGGTGAGGTCGATGCCGCTGAGCACGTCGCGGCCGCCGCGGCTCACCGTGAGGCCGGTCAGGAGGAGCACCGGCTCGCCCGTGGTCGGTCCGGCGCCGGCGGGCTGCACCGGCTCGGGGTCGCCCATGCCGACGGCCGCCTCGAGCTCGGACGGCTCCCCGGCCGGCGTGGCGGTGGCGGCGGCGACCTCGTCGGTGCTGCCGCCCATCATCAGCGCGGCCAGCTCCTCGTCCCGCACCGTCGCGGTGACCCGGTCCCCGACCAGCCGCCCGCGGCGGAGGACGACGACACGATCGGAGATCTCGGCGACCTCCCGCAGCTTGTGGGAGACGACCAGGATGCCCAGGCCCGCGGCCCGCAGGCGGCGTACGGTCTCGAAGAGCGCGCGGACGTCCTGCGGCGTCAGCACGGCCGTCGGCTCGTCGAGGATGACGACCCGGCAGTCGTGGAAGAGCGCCTTGACGATCTCCACCCGCTGCCGCTCGCCGATCGAGAGCGACCCGACGAGCCGGTCGGGGTCGAGGCTGACGCCGACCCGCTCCATCGCCTCGACGACCCGGCGGCGGGTCTCGGCGCGGTCGACCCGGCCGAGTCCCGTCCCCGAGAGCGCGACGTTGTCGGTCACCGTCATGGTCTCCACGAGCGAGAACTCCTGGGTGACCATGCCGATGCCGGCGCCCATCGCGTCCTTCGGCGAGGAGATGTCGAGCGGCCGGCCGTCGACGGCGACCGTGCCCGCGTCGGGCCGGACCAAGCCGTAGACGACCTTCATCAGCGTGGACTTCCCGGCGCCGTTCTCCCCGAGCATGGCGACCACCTCACCGGGCGCGACGCGCAGCGAGACGTCGTCGTTGGCGAGGAGGTCGCCGTACCGCTTGGTGATGCCGGTGAGCTCGAGGAGGGGACGGGCCACGGTGTCCGTGGCTCCGCCGGTCACTTCTTCGACACGTCGATCGAGCTCGCGGGGGCGGCCTCGTCCACGGGCGTGGTGAAGCTGCCGTCCATGATCGCGGCCTGCTTCTCCTCGACCTTGGTCACCAGGTCCTCCGGCACGCCGTCGGCGGTGCTGGTGGCGATGTCGGTGTTGATCTCGGCGAGCTCGCTGCCGCCGACCTTCATGAAGGAGAACTCGCCCAGGTCGACCGCCTGCGGCTCGCCGGTGGCCTGCTCGATGACCGCGTCGACGGTCGGCCGCATGTGCCAGATCAGGGAGGTGACGACGTGGTCGGGGGCCTCCTCCTCCTGGTCGACCATCATGCCGACGACCGGGATGTCGGCCTCCTCGGCGGCCGCGATCACGCCGTCGCGCTCGGCGAAGAGCACGTCGGCACCGGCGGAGACGTGGGCCTGCGCGGCCTGCTTGGCGGCGGCGGGGTCGAAGAAGCTGTTGATGAAGGAGACCTTCACCGTCGCCTGCGGGTTGGTCTCCTTCACGCCGAGCACGAAGGCGTTGACGATGCGGTTGACCTCGGGGATCGGCATGGCGCCGACGATGCCGATGGTGTCGCTCTTGGTCAGGCCGCCGGCGAGCATGCCGGCGAGGTACGCCGGGTCCTGGAGCCAGTTGTCGAAGACGCTCATGTTCGGCTCGACCGGGTCCTCCCCGGAGCCGAAGGCGAACGGGATGTCCGGGAACTCCGCCGCGACCTTGCGCACCGCCTCCTCGGCCGCGAACGCGTCGCCGATGATGGCGTCCGGCTCCTCGTTGGTGGCGATGTCGCGCAGGCCGCGCTCCATCGCGTCGGAGGTGCTGAGGTCGTCGACGTGCTTGTAGCGGATCTCCCCGTCGTCCGCGGCCGACTGCAGCGCGGCGTGGATCGCGCCGTCCCAGGGCTCCTCGAGCGGCGTGGCGTACACGCCGTAGATGAGCGGCAGGTCCTCGGAGCCGGAGCCGCCGGACCCGCCGGCCTCCTCGCCGGTGGAGCCGCCGCAGGCCGACGCCGCGAGCGCGAGCGCGCCGACGACGGCGACCGCGGCCCAGGTGCGGCGCAGCGGCGAGCGGCGCTGAGATCGACGCGGGGACCGACGGGGTCGGGATGCAGGAGTGACGTTCATGGGACCACCTCGGATGACCTCGGACAGGACTGCGCTGGGACTGCTGCTGGGGCTGTTGCTGGGACTGGTGTCGGCGGGGCCGGCTCGGCCAGTCAAGCGCTGGTCGGAGTTGCGCGGCAAGGGACACGACGTCTCTTTTCCCAGCAGTTGTCCTGACACCGTGTCGGGTGCGGCCGGTTTCCGCCAGGATTGGAAACATGGCGTTCACCGTGCAGCACCTGCTCGAAATGCCGCTCCTGCGGCGGGCCCGGCCCGAGGTGCTCGTCGGGGGCGACCTGGGCGCCCGCGAGGTGCGCTGGGTGCACACCTCGGAGATCTACGGGATCTCCCCCCTGCTCAAGGGCGGCGAGGTGCTGCTGACCACCGGTCTGGGCCTGGTCGGCCAGGGCGCGCCGGCGATCGAGGCGTACGTCGCGTCGCTGGCCGCCCAGGGCGTCGCGGCGCTGCTGCTGGAGCTCGGTCGCACGTTCACCACCCCGCCCGAGGAGCTCGTGGCCGCGGCCCGGGCGCACGGGCTGCCGCTCGTCGCGCTGCACGGGGTGGTGCCGTTCATCGAGGTGACCGAGGCGGTCCACCCGATGCTGATCACCGGCGAGCTGGACGTGCTGCGCCGGGCCGACGAGGTCACCGCCCGGCTGCACGAGGCCCTCGCCGGCGGCACCAGCGGGCCGGAGCTGGTCGCCCTCGTCGCGGAGTGCTGCGCCACGACGGCCGGGGTCTACTCCCCCGACGGCACGCTGCTGCTCGGCGAGGACGTGCGCACGGGCGGGCCCCTCGGGAGCCCGATGGGACCGCCCGACGGCCCGCCCGGGGTGGCCGGGGGTCCGCCGGTCGAGGCGGCGGTCGGTCGGCACCCGTGGGCGACCCTCGCGCTGGCCGACACCCGCGAGCCGGCCCTCCCGCGGCTCGCCGCGCTGTGCGCGGGCGTGGTCGACCTGCGGCTCGGCCCGACCAGCGGCGCAGGCCGGCGCTCGGGCGCGGGCGCCGACCTGGTGCTCGCGCTGGCGACCGGCCAGCACCTGCCCCGCGGCGACGTGCTGGTGCGGGCCCGGGCGGCCGGGCTGGCGCCGGGGGCCGGCTGCCTCGTGGTCGGGCTCGCGGTCTCGCTCCGGCTGCCCGGCGCGACCCGGTCCGGCCTGGCCGCCACCGCCGAGGCCGCGCAGGCCGTCTTCGGCGCCGCGCTGGTCGCCGAGGTCGAGGGCGAGCTGCTCGTGGCGACGACCGTGCGGCCGCTCGCGCTGCGGAGCCGGCTGGCCGCGTTCGCCGAGACGCTGGACGCCGACCTCAGCGCCACCGTGGGTGGCGGCGTCGTACGCGTCGCCGCCGGGCCGCTGGTCGAGGACCCCGCCGGCCTGGCCCGCTCCCTGCCCGCCGCGCGGGACGCGCTGCACCTGGCGGCGCGGCTGACCCCGTCGTCGCGGACGGTGCTCGCCAGCGACGTCGGCGTCTACCGCCTGCTGTCGGGGATCGTGGACGACGCCGAGCTCGAGCGGTTCGTGGAGGACCAGCTCGGCGCGCTGCTCGACCACGACGCGCGGCACGGCTCGGACCTCGTGCCGACCCTGGACGCCTACCTCGAGGCCGGGCTGTCGAAGACGGTCGCCGCGCAGGCGCTCGGGGTGCGCCGGCAGACCCTCTACGCACGGCTCGAGCGGATCGCGCGGCTGCTCGGCGGGCTCGACCTGGACAACCGGCACGTCCGCACCGCCCTCGACCTCGCGCTCGTCGGCTGGCGGATGCGCTCCTCGGCCGTCACCCGGCGGGCCCGCGACTGAGCCGGCGGGCGCGAAGTGTGGAAGCGCTTCCACTCCGTCTAGGGTGGCACCCATGAGCACCTCCGAGATCCAGTTCCCGCCGGGCTTCCTGTGGGGCGCGGCCACCGCGGCGTACCAGGTCGAGGGCGCCGCCGCGGAGGACGGGCGCACCCCGAGCATCTGGGACACCTTCGCGCGGGTGCCGGGCGCGGTCATCGGTGGCGACCACGGCGACGTGGCGTGCGACCACTACCACCGGTACGCCGCGGACGTGGCGCTCATGAAGGAGCTCAACCTCGGCGCCTACCGCTTCTCCGTCGCCTGGCCGCGGGTGCGGCCGGACGCCGGACCGGTCAACGCCGCCGGGCTGGCCTTCTACGACCGGCTGGTCGACGAGCTGCTCGCGACCGACGTCGTCCCGTGGCTCACGCTCTACCACTGGGACCTGCCGCAGGCGCTCGAGGACAAGGGCGGCTGGACGAACCGCGACACGGCGTACCGCTTCGTCGACTACGCACTGAGCGTGCACGACGCCCTCGGCGACCGCGTGGCGGCGTGGACGACCTTGAACGAGCCGTGGTGCTCGGCGTTCCTCGGGCACACCGGCGGCCAGCACGCGCCGGGGCGCCAGGAGGGCGCGAACGGCCTCGTCGCGGCCCACCACCTCATGCTCGCCCACGGGCTGACGGTGCAGGAGCTGCGCGGCCGGGGCGTCGGGGTGGACCCCGCGCGGCCCGAGGCGGGCCTCGGCATCACGCTGAACTTCACCGTCGCCGACCCGAACGACCCTGCCGACCCGGTCGACGTGGACGCCGCGCGGCGGGTGGACGGGCTGTTCAACCGGGTCTTCCTCGACCCGATCTTCCGCGGCAGCTACCCCGCGGACGTCGTCGCCGACACCGAGGGGATGCCGGTGCCGGGCCGTGACAGCTGGACCGACGCCATCCACGACGGCGACCTGGAGATCATCTCCTCGCCGATCGACGTGCTCGGCGTCAACTACTACAACGGCAACGCGATCGCCGGCCGCCCGCACCCCGACGAGCTGAAGAGCAACGAGAACGAGACCGGCCGCACCACCAGCACCCCCTACGTCGGCTGCGACGACGTCATCTTCGTCAGCCGCGGCCTGCCGCGCACCGCGATGGACTGGGAGGTGCAGCCCGAGGGGCTGACCCGCCTGCTGGTGCGGTTGAAGGACGAGTACGCCGTGCCGCCGCTCTACATCACCGAGAACGGCGCGGCCTACGACGACGAGGTCGCCGCCGACGGCTCCGTCCACGACCCGGAGCGGGTCGCCTTCATCGACGCGCACCTGCGCGCCGCGCACGACGCGATGGAGCAGGGCGTGGACCTGCGCGGGTTCTTCCAGTGGTCGCTGCTCGACAACTACGAGTGGGCGTTCGGCTACACCAAGCGCTTCGGCATCGTGCACGTCGACTACGACACCCAGGTGCGCACGCCGAAGACGTCGGCCCGGTTCTACGCCGACGTCGCCGCGACCGGCCGGCTCGGTTCGTCCGAGAGCTGACGGCGGCCGGGCCGGGCGCCGCTAGGTTGGGCGCCGTGGACGCCCCGGGTACGCCGACGCTCGACGAGGTCGCCCGGCTCGCGGGGGTCTCCCGGGCCACCGCGTCCCGCGCGGTCAACGGCAGCAGCCGGGTGAGCGACCGGGCGCGCGACGCGGTCGAGGCGGCGGTGCGCAGCCTCGGGTACGTCGCGAACCCGGCCGCCCGCACGCTGGCCACGCGGCGTACCGACTCGGTGGCGGTGGTCGTCCCCGAGCCCGACGACCGGGTCTTCTCCGACCCCTTCTTCGGGCGGACGCTGACCGCGGTCAACCGCGTGCTCGCCGAGCGCGACCTGCAGCTGGTGCTGCTGCTGGCGCGGCCGGGCGAGGAGGAGGACCGCACGCTGCGGTACCTGCGCGGCGGGCACGTCGACGGCGCGATCGTCGTCTCCCACCACCGCAGCGACCACCTCGCCGAGCACCTGGGCGGGCTGGGGCTGCCGTGCGCGTTCGTCGGACGGCCGATCGTCGGCGCGGACCGGGTCGCCTGGGCCGACACCGACAACGTCGCCGGCGCGCGGCTCGCGACCGAGCTGCTGCTCGAGCGGGGCTGCCGCCGGATCGGGCACGTCGCGGGGCCGGGTGACATGGCCGTCGGGCAGGACCGGCTCGCCGGGCACCTCGCCGCGCTCGACGACGCCGGCCTGGACACCGAGCCGGTCGAGCACGGCGACTTCACCGAGGCCAGCGGCGAGGCGGCCTGCGCGCGGCTGCTCACGGCGTACCCCGACCTCGACGGACTTTTCGTCGCCTCCGACCTGATGGCCCGCGGGGCGTTGCGGGCACTCGCCGCTGCCGGACGGTCGGTGCCGGACGACGTCGCAGTGGTCGGGTACGACGACCTCGGCGCAGACCACTGCACGCCCCCGCTCACCACCGTCGTCAACCCCGCCGGCGACCTCGCCGAGCGCGCTACGCGCCTGCTGCTGGCCCGGCTCGACGACCCCGCCGCCGTCCCGGAGCCGGTGCTGCTGCCGCCGACCCTGGTCCGCCGCGCGTCTGCCTGAGCGGTGAAGCACTCGGCTGAACTCTTGCCAGGTCCAGCAGGGCGCTCAACCCAGCCACAGGAGGGACAGGCCGCCGATCGCGATCGGCCAGCTGGCGAAGCTGCCGATCAGGAAGTACTCCGTCACGTCGCTGGGCCGGCCCGGCCGCCTCGCTGCAGCTCGGGGAAGCGCAGCAGGCCCTTGGCCGCGACGACGACCGCAGCCGCCGCGACGGCGCCGCCGAGCCCGAGGGCGACGAGGAAGACCCGTTCGAGCGGGCCGAGGACCCGGCCGCCCTTCAGCGTCTTCTCGCCGGTCTCGGCGGGGACGCCGACCGCGTCGAGCAGCAGGCGCACGACGATGTTCGCGGTCGCCAGCTGCACGAGGAGGACCCCGACCACGAGGATCGTGCGCTCGACCGGCCAGCGTGCGAGGGCGGAGCCGCCGGCCGCTGCGGGCCAGTCCGGCGCGCCGAGTCCAGCTGCCAGGCCCAGGGTCAGTGCCGTGCCGAGCCCGATCCCGACGAAGGCGACGGCCCGGGCCCCCGCCGCGTGGCTCGCGAGCGCGGCCGACGACCCCAGCACCCACAGGGCCAGGCACGCCGCGGCCACGGGGACCAGCCAGAGGGCACGACCAACCTCGATCCCGCACCCGACCAGCAGCCCCGCCAGGACGACGACGCCGAGTCCGAGCACCGCAGCGCGTCGCCGGACCGTGGTGGTGTCGCGCGCCGCGCGCAGCAGGTCGCACGCACCCACTGCGGTCAGCCAGATCCCGACCAGCAGCACTCACTCACCTCCCAGGACCAGGTGAGCATCGCGGAGGGCACCGACACCCCGCGCGAACGCCTGCGAGACGGCCGACTTGGAGATGCCCTCCTCCGCGGCGATCTGCTGCTGAGCCGCGCCGCGGAGGGATCGCAACAGCATGCGGCAGGCGCGTTCGTTGAGGCGGTCGACGAGGGCGTCGCGCGTGGTGAGGAACGCGTTGACCGGACCGGGCTCCGGTCCGGCGTACCACGTCCGCGACGCCGCGCGGCGGGGTCGGCCGAGCACCTCGAGCGCTTCCCGCGCGGACCACCAACCCGGACCGTCCTGGAGGAGCGGCCGCCTGCTCCCGTCGTGGACGACCACGTCGCCGGCGCCGAGCCCGCAGCGCACGTCGACGACCGCGCGGAGCTCGAGGCGGACCAGGAGGCTGGCCAGCACCGCATCCGCCACGGTCGCGAACGCCCCCTGGAACTCGTCGCCCACGGTCGGCTCGAGCGGCTGCACGGTGTCGATGTCGCGCTCGACCCGCGCGAGCGCGGCCCCCACCTTTCGTTGAGCGTCGGCGCGGTCGGTCAGCCGGCGGGAGCCGACCAGGTCGCCGATGAGCGTGTAGACCATGAGTTCAGGTTATGACTGAACTCCGCGAAAGTGAAGGCGGACGCTTCACCACACCCGCTGGATCCGCCGCGACCCGCTACGTTCCGCACGTGCTGCTCGACGTCCAGCTCGACGCCCGACCCGACCGTGCCTCCGGGCGCGCCCGCGAGCTGGTCGACGCCGGCGTCGCGGGGCTGTTCACCTTCGAGGGCCCGCACGACGTGTTCCTGCCCCTGGCGGCCGCGGCGGCGAGCGGGGTCGAGACCGACCTGATGACCAACGTGGCGATCGCGATGCCGCGCAGCCCGATGCACCTCGCGCACACGGCCTGGGACCTGCAGCTGATGTCGGGCGGGCGGTTCCGGCTGGGGCTGGGGTCGCAGATCAAGCCGCACGTGGAGAACCGGTACGGCGCCACCTGGTCGCCCCCCGCCGCCCGGATGCGCGAGATCGTGCTGGCGGTCAAGGCGATCCTGACCTCGTGGCAGGACGGCACGCGGCTGGACTTCCGCGGGCAGCACACGCGGCACACGCTGATGCCGCCGACGTTCGTGCCGGGCCCGAACCCGTTCGGCCCGCCGCCGGTGCTCCTCGGGGCGCTCGGCCCGCTGATGACCCGCACCGCCGGCGAGGTGGCCGACGGGCTGCTGGTGATGCCGTTCCACAGCCACCGGCACTTCCGCGAGCGGACCCTGCCCGCGCTCGGCACGCCCGCCTCGCCGACCTTCCGCGTCCACCCGCAGGCGATCGTCGCGATGGGCCGCACCCCTGAGGAGCAGCACGCCGCCTCCCTCGGCGTCCGCGGCCTGCTCGCCTTCTACGGCTCCACGCCTGCGTACCGCCCCGTCCTCGAGGTCGAGGGCTGGGCCGAGGTCCAGCCCGAGCTCAACCGGCTCTCCAAGGTCGGCGACATCGCCTCGATGATGGAGCTGGTCACCGACGACATGCTCCACACCCTCGCCGTCGTCGGCACGCCCGAGGAGTGCGCCGCCGAGATCCTCCGGCGCTTCGGCGACGTGGCCGACCGGGTGTGCGCCTACTTCCCCGGGTACGACGCCCCGCTCGACCAGGTCTCCGCCCTCGCCCGCGCCCTCGGCTCGGGCACGGCAGCGGGATAGTCACGGACGTTCCTGGCCTCCGTCGGGGTGGTCACGGACGTTCCTGACCGTTGCTACCCCAGCGGCGCGCCGGCAGGGCCGCGGTGATCCCGATCCCGGCCAGCGCGACGGCGAGCAGCACGACGGCGAGGCGGGCGACCTCGGGCGGGAAGCCGGTGCCGACCGCGACCGCGACGAGGTGGGCGGCGAGCAGGGCGGGGATCCACCGCGGCACGACCAGCGGCCCGGCGCGGTGGAGGCCGATCGCCAGCAGCAGCTCGCCGAGCATGATCGCGACCACCCAGCCGCGCAGGAAGACCGCGAGCCCCGACTCCTCGGTGGCCGCCTCGAGCGCGGCGGAGTCCAGCCCGCCGGTGATGACGAGCGCGCGGAAGCAGACCAGCAGCATCCCGAACCCGGCCAGTCCCAGGAAGCCGATCGCCAGCGACACCACCCCGGCGCCGCCGACCACGCGACCGCGGTCGCGCAGCAGCTCGAGCACCGCCGGCAGCCCGAGGGTCAGGCAGGAGGCGGCGAGGAAGTAGATGACCGCGACGGCCAGCCACTTCCCGTCCTCGGCCTGCACGCTGCGCAGCGTCTGGGCCGACGTGCCCTCGCCGGTGTCGCCGACCAGCCGGCCGAGCGCGAGCGCCATCGCGCCGGTGACGAGCATGGCCGCCGAGACGGGCAGCCAGTCAGCGCGCATGGGCGGAGACTCTAGAGGCGTTCCCGCCGGTCCACCCACGCCGCGGCGAGCGCGCCGCCGACCGCGCCGAAGAGGTGTCCCTGCCAGGAGACCCCCGGCTGGCCGGGCAGCACGCCGAGCAGGAGCCCGCCGTACGCCAGGAACAGCACGATCCCGAGGATGATCTCGCCCGCGCTGCGGGTGAAGACGCCGCGGACCATGAGGTAGACCAGCCAGCCGAAGACGAGGACGCTGGCGCCGAGGTGGATGGAGTACGCCGGCGCGGTGAGCCACACGCCGAGCCCGCCGACCAGCCAGATCACGGCCGTCGCGGCGAGCCCGCGGCCGGTGCCGCCGACGAGCACGAGGAACCCGAGCACCAGCACCGGGACGGTGTTGCCGGACAGGTGGTCCCAGCCGCCGTGGAGCACCGGCGCCAGCGCCACGCCGACCAGTCCCTCGTCGTCGCGCGGGCGGACGCCGTACGCCTCGAGGTTGCGCGACCAGACCGCGTCGAGGATCTCGACCAGCCACAGCAGCGCGACGAACCCGACGCTCAGGACCGCCGCGCGGGCCCACGTGCCGCCGACGTCCTCCCGGGTGCCCCGTCGCGTGCTCATCGGAGCAGCTCCGCGACGGCCTCGACCTGGGCGACGTCGGAGCCGGTCGGGATGAGGTGGACCTCGTCGCAGCCGATGTCCCCGAACCGCTGCAAGGTCTCGCGCAGCTGCTCCGGCGTGCCGGCGAACCCGGTCGTCGGCGCCATCGCGTCGACCAGGTCGGCCGGCAGCCAGCTCATGTAGTGGCGCAGGTGGCGGTGGACCTGGGCACGTGCGCTGCCCTCGTCGGCGCCGTCGTCGAGCGCGAACCAGAACGACGTCGTCAGCCGCGGCCGGCCCTTGCCCGCCTCGGCCCAGGCCTTCTCCGCGACGTCGAAGAGACGGCGTACGCCGGCGGGGTCGACGTCGAGCGTGACGCCGGCGAGGCCGTCGGCCCAGCGGGCGGCGTGGCGGATCGTCCGCGGACCCATCGAACCGACCAGCAGCTGCGGCCCGCCCTCCTGCACCGGCGGCGGCCCGATGCGGCGCGTCGCCCCGGCGACGAGCTCGCCGCGCCAGACGGCCTTGAGCACCCCGGCCCGCTCCGCCATCTCGCGCATGGTCTGCGTGCCGAGGTCGGCACCGACGACGCGGTAGTCCTCCTCGCGCCCGCCCACCCCCAGACCCACGCTGAGCCGACCGCCGCAGAGCTGGTCGCCGGTGGCCAGCGACTTCGCGAGCAGGACCGGGTCGTGCAGCTGCGGGACCACCACCGTGGTCGCGATCCGCACCCGGTCGGTCCAGGCGGCGACCGCACCGAGCAGCGTGAGCGTCTCGGGGTTGTCGAAGGCCATCCGCTCGCCGAAGCACAGCGTGCTGAACGGCCCCTCGTCGACCGCCCGCGCCCACGCCTCGAGCGTGCGCGCTCCCTCGTCCCAGAGGTCCGGCTCCATGACCGGCAACGTCATCCCCACCTGCATCCCCGGCTGCACGCGAGCAACTGTGGCAGACGCGGCGCTACCGTTCGGCCGTGCTGTCCCGGCCGCCGGGGTAGTAACGGTCAGAAACGTCCGCAGCGGTGGGCGTGACGGACACAAACGTCCGTTACTACCCCGACGACGCCACCCCGACGACGCCACCCCGACGACGCCACGCCGCCGGGGACGAAGGATCCTCAGTCCCGGACGACCGCCGCGAACCGCTTGAGCTCGGGGATCAGCGCGACCAGGCCGATCAGCGGCAGGACGGCGAGGATGCCGAGCGCGCCGGGCGCCCCGATGGCGTCGCCGATGCCGCCGACGACGGCCGAGCCGACCGACCCGCCGACGAGGAAGAGCAGGGTGGCGACGCCCAGGGCTACCCCGCGCACGTCGAGCTCGACCGCGTCCCCGACGGACGCGGTGAGGGCGGGCTGGCCGAGGCCGAAGGCCATCGTCACGAGCACCACCGACACCCCGAGCACCACCGACGAGACCGCGGCGGTCCCGATCGCGGCCAGCACGAGCGCCACGGAGGCGGTCACGCCGGCGACGGCGAGGGCCGCCGGTCCCCCGATCCGGGTGAGCAGCGGGCCGGCGACCCGGGGCACGAACAGCGCGACGACCGCGCTCGGCACGAGCAGCAGGCCCACCTGCCAGGCGTCCCAGCCGTGGTCGACGAGCACGGCCGGCACCGAGACGAGGAGGCCGAACCACGCCGCGGGCACGGCCGCCGCCGCGACCGCGCTGCGCACGACGGTGGCGTTGCGGATCACGGCGAGCGGGAGGAAGCCGTGCGGCCGGCGGCGTACCCGCAGGACCACCAGGGGCGTGCCCAGCACCATCAGCAGGACGCCGACGAGCGCGACCACCAGGCCGGTCGACGGGGACTGCACGAGGAGCACGAGCCCGGCGGCGGTCGCGGCGACCAGCACCGCGCCGAGCACGTCGAGGCTGGCGCCGCTGCCCTCGCCGGTCAGCGCGCGCCACAGGAACGGCACGACCAGCACCCCGAGGATCGGTAGCGCCATCACGACCCGCCACCCGAAGGCGTGCTCGACCACGCCGCCGGCGAGCGGCCCGAGGCAGGAGACGGCGGCGGCCATGCCCGCGAGCCGGCCGAGCGCGAGGCCCTTGACCTCGCCGTCGTACCGCGCACTCAGCGCCGCCACCCCCAGGGTCGGCACGGCGGCCGCGCCGGCGCCCTGGAAGAGGCGGCCGCCGAGGTGCACGCCGTACGTCGGCGCGAACGCCGCCACCAGCGCGCCCGCGGTCATCAGCCCGATGCCGACGAGCAGCGGCAGCTTGACCCCGACGAGGTCGGAGATCCGGCCGTAGACCGCGGTCGTGACGGCGAGCATCAGCGCGTAGAGGCTGATCGACCAGGTGGCGATCCCGACGTCCACGCCCAGGTCGCTGCCCATCAGCGGAAGCGCGACGGCCGCCGAGGACGAGCCCATGCCGGCCAGGCCGAAGAGGAGGCCGAGCAGGAGGGACACGCGCCGGGAGTCGTCCGCGCGAGAGGGGTCGGAGGTCACGGCGCTGCTCAACACCGAGCGGGCGCTCGGTGTTCCCGGCCTGCGTGTCGGGTACCACCTCCGACGTGCCCGCCCCCGCCGTCTCCCCCAGCGCCGCCGACGTGGCGAGCGACGAGGCCGCCGCGCGAGGGGTGACCGGTCGGGTCGCCTGGCGGTTCCTCCTGGTGGGCGGGCTCGCGTTCGTCGTCGACGTCTCCTGCTACAACCTGGCCCGCCAGCTGCTCGAGACCGGGCCGCTGACCTCCAAGACGCTCGCGTTCGTGGTGTCGGCGACGTTCGCGTTCGTCGGCAACCGCCTGTGGGTCTTCGACCAGCGGAGGAGCCGACAGCTCGCCACGGCGTACACGCTGTTCTTCCTCGTCAACCTCGGCGGTCTCGCGGTCAACCTGGTGCCACTGGCGGTGACGTCCCACGCGCTCGGCTGGACCTCGCCGATTGCGGAGAACCTCTCGGGGAACCTGGTCGGCGTGGCACTCGCGACGCTGTTCCGCTTCTGGGGATATGAACGTTGGGTATTTCCTCGGGAAACTGATGCGGGCGCTGAGGACCGGGCACGTACGGTGGGCGCATGAAGTCCCGCCTGCTCGTCGCGCTCGCCCTGACGATCGGTTGCGGGACCGGGGTGCTGTACGCCGACGGCGACGCACCCGTGACCACCGCCGTCGAGCCGGCGATCGCCCCACCGGCCCTGACCGGCGAGGTGCCCGACCTCGGCTCGACCGAGCCGCTCGCACCGTCGATGGGCCTCTTCCCGCCGCCGGTCGTCGCGGACGTCGCGCCGAAGACCGGCGCGCCGCCGCAGCTGGTGTTCCCCTCGTCGTTCACCCCGCCGGACATCGCGCCGACCAACTCCTACGTGCCGGTCCCGGACTACACCTCGGCCCCCGCGGGCGCTGCTGCTCCCGCCGCCCCTGCTGCTCCTTCATCGCCGTCGGGCAGCGCGTTCGAGTCCGGCAAGCAGCCGTCCTCGCCGGCGACGCCTCCGCCCTCGAGCGAGGCGGACTTCGAGCAGGCGAACCCGCCG
>NZ_JAANMS010000031.1 GCF_011250565.1 Nocardioides sp. IC4_145 | reverse complement strand
GAGGCCGCAGTCGGGTCCCGGGGTTTCGACACGCTCGCTGGCGCTCGCTGCTCAACCAGCGGAGGGCGGCGCGGGGGGTGGGCTCAGCAGCGGCGGAGGGAGGCGTCGGAGCGGGCGGCGGCGCCGTAGCGACGGGCCTGGGCGACGTTCGGGCGGACGATGGAAGCGCCACGGACGTTGCCGATGGAACCGCCGACCACGCAGGTCGTCACCTTCGCCGGGTCGACGTGGGCGAGCGCCTGCGCGAAGCGGAAGAGCTCGCCGGGCGGCAGGTCGGTGTGCAGGTGCTGCATGACGGTGAGCACGCCGCGCTCCACGAAGCCGGGCTCGTCGGCCCGGGCGCGGACCGCCTGCTGGATGCCCCGCAGGACGCGTTGCTGGTTGGCGGACCGGTCGAAGTCACCACCGGCGAGCGTCTTGCGGATGCGGGCGAACGCCATGGCGCCGTACCCGTCGAGCCTGATCCGGCCGGGCGCGAAGCCGAGCGGCTTGAGGTCGTCGTCGGAGAAGCGGCGCGGGTTGCGGACGTGGATGCCACCGATGTCGTCGACCATGTCCTCGAAGAACGGGAAGCGGGTGACGAAGACGTACTCCGGCTGCACCCCCACGAGGTCGCCGACCGTGCGGCCCATCAGGGCGGGACCGCCGTACGTCAGCGCCGAGTTGACCCGGCCGTGGCCGTGGCCGGGGATCGGCACCCAGGAGTCGCGGGGCACGCCGATCGCGACGGCCGAGCCGGTGCGGGTGTTGAGGCCGACCAGCTGGATCGCGTCGCCGCGCGAGCGCAGCATCGGCTGGCCCGGGCGCGCGTCCGACCCCACGGCGAGCACCCAGATGACGTCCTGGTCGCGGACCGCGACGCCGTCGGCGCGCTCGACCTTGACCAGCGCGACGTCGGTGCGGTGGACGGCCGCGTCGGGCACGACGAGCGCCGCGGCGGCGAGCACGAGACCGAGCGCACCGGTGCGCAGCGTGTGCCGGAACCTCCGGAACGGAGCGGACATCAGGACCTCCCCCGGGAGACGTCGTAGCCGAAGACCTGCCAACCGCCGTTGCGCCAGGTCAGGTAGAGCCGGCCCTGCACCCGGTCGCGGCGCTCGACCCTGCCGCGGGTGTCGAAGACCAGCAGCACCCGACCGGTCACGGCGACCGGGCGGCCGCGGACGGCGAGCACGTCGAGCCGGAGCTCGCGGCGGCGCACGTCGACGGCGCTGATGCGGCCGGCGAGGGCGACGTTGGTCATCAGGCGCAGGTCGCGGCGGGCCTCGTCCTTCGCCCCGCTGCTGAAGCCCGGGAACGCCTGGCGGAACCCGCCGGAGCGCGGGAAGTCGCCGCCGACGTACGCCGCGTCCAGCCACCCGTCCACGACTCGACCGACCGCCCGCTTGAGCTGCTTGCGCCGGTCCGCGGGCAGCCGGCCGGTCACCTCGCCGATCGTTACCGACGTCGGCACCGTCGTCTCGGCCGACCGGACGACCGCAGCCTCGCGGTGGCCGGCAGGACGGTGCTCCGCCGCCGGCTCGGCGTCGTCGGAGCAGGCCGCGAGACCGAGGGTCATCGCCAGGGCCAGCGCGAGCGTCGCGACGGCCGGGAGCCGCCGGCCGGGGCGGCGTTCCGCCCGGTCGCGGGGGGTGGGGGACATCGCTGGTCCGCTCCCTGAAGTGTTGTAAGTCAGTCGGTCCGGCCCATGTTCACCCGGCTTCCGCCCCGGCTTGCAACCGGCGGTGGTGTGGATCCGGTCATACCCTGCATCACAGGCGACCCTGACCGGCGCATTTGCTTCGGTGGGGGACTAGCCTTGGCTCCCGACACCCCACCCCCGCGCGCTCACTTTGGAAGAGGCGAAGCAAGTCGTGCCGCAGTCCTCTGGCAACCAGTCCTCCGAACGTTCCACCGGCTCGGAACCACCCGCTGACTTCGGAGCCAACGAGTGGCTCGTCGAGGCGATGCACGAGCAGTACGAGAAGGACCCCGCGAGCGTGGACCCGCGGTGGGTGGAGTACTTCCGCAACGGCGGTGGCGACGGATCGAACGGGTCGAGCAACGGCTCCTCGAACGGCGCGCCGGTGAAGACCGAGGCTCAGCCGAAGCAGGAGGCCCCGAAGCAGGAGGTCCCGAAGCAGGCCGCCGAGCCGAAGCCGGCTGCGAAGCAGGCTCCCCAGCAGGAGGCCGAGAAGAAGACCGAGCCGAAGGCGACGCCGCGGCCGGAGAGCAAGGCCGCCGAGCCGGCCAAGGGCACTTCCTCCCCCGAGCCCAAGGAGAAGCGCCCCGCCGAGCCCGCCCAGGCGAGCGACGAGCCGTCGTACACCGTGCTCCGCGGCATCGCGGGCGCCACGGCGAAGAACATGGACATCTCGCTGTCGGTCCCGACGGCGACCTCGGTGCGCAACATCCCGGTCAAGCTGCTGTGGGACAACCGGATCGTCATCAACGGCCACCTCGAGCGCGCGCGCGGCGGCAAGGTGTCGTTCACCCACCTCATCGGCTACGCGATCGTCAAGGCGATCAAGGCGCAGCCGGCGATGAACAACACCTACGACGAGATCGACGGCAAGCCGACCATGGTGACGCCGGCGCACATCAACCTCGGTCTCGCGATCGACCAGGTCAAGGCGGACGGCACCCGCCAGCTGGTCGCGCCGTCGATCAAGGCCTGCGAGTCGATGGACTTCGCGCAGTTCTGGACCGCCTACGAGGACATCGTCCGCAAGGCGAAGAACAACAAGCTGACGATGGAGGACTACTCCGGCACGACGGTCAGCCTCACCAACGTCGGCGGCCTGGGCACCAACAACTCGGTCCCGCGCCTGATGAAGGGCCAGGCGGCGATCATCGGCGTCGGCTCGATGGACTACCCGCCGGAGTTCCAGGGCGCCTCTGAGGAGACGATCGCGCGCAACGCGATCTCCCGCATCCTGACGATGACCTCGACCTACGACCACCGCGTCATCCAGGGCGCGCAGTCGGGCGAGTTCCTCGGCCAGGTCGCGAAGTACCTCCTCGGCCAGGACGGCTTCTACGACGAGATCTTCCGCTCGCTGCGCATCCCCTACGAGCCGATCCGCTGGAACGCCGACGTCTCGGCCTCCCACGACGACGAGATCGACAAGCAGGCCCGGATCCTCGAGCTGATCCACGCCTACCGCGTGCGCGGCCACCTGATGGCCGACACCGATCCCCTGGAGTACCGCCAGCGCAGCCACCCCGACCTGCGCATCGAGTCCCACGGCCTGACGCTGTGGGACCTCGACCGCGAGTTCCCCACCGGCTCCTTCGGTGGCGAGGGCCGGCGCTTCATGAAGCTGCGCCACATCCTCGGCACGCTGCGTGACTCCTACTGCCGCACGACCGGCATCGAGTACATGCACATCATGGACCCCGAGCAGCGGCAGTGGATCCAGGAGCGCGTCGAGCAGCCGCACCAGAAGCCGCCGCGCGAGGAGCAGCTGCGGATCCTGCTGAAGCTCAACCAGGCCGAGGCGTTCGAGACGTTCCTGCAGACCAAGTTCGTCGGCCAGAAGCGCTTCTCCCTCGAGGGTGGCGAGACCACGATCCCGGTCATCGACGAGATCTGCGAGGCGGCCGCGCAGGCCGACCTCGACGAGGTCACCATCGGCATGGCCCACCGCGGTCGCCTCAACGTGCTGGCCAACATCGTGGGCAAGAAGTACTCCCAGATCTTCCGGGAGTTCGAGGGCAACATCGACCCGCGCACGGTCCAGGGCTCCGGCGACGTGAAGTACCACCTCGGCGCCGAGGGCGAGTTCGAGGCCGGCTCGGGCCACAAGATCAACGTGTCCGTGGCGGCGAACCCCTCGCACCTCGAGGCGGTCGACCCCGTGCTCGAGGGCATCGCGCGCGCCAAGCAGGACGTGCTCGACCGCGGCCCGGAGTACCCCGTGCTGCCGCTGCTCGTCCACGGCGACGCGGCGTTCGCGGGCCAGGGCGTCGTGGCCGAGACGCTCAACCTCTCCCAGCTGCGCGGCTACCGCACCGGCGGCACGATCCACGTGATCGTCAACAACCAGGTCGGCTTCACGACCTCGCCGGGCTCCTCGCGGTCCTCGCTGTACGCCACCGACGTCGCGCGCATGGTCCAGGCGCCGATCTTCCACGTCAACGGTGACGACCCCGAGGCGTGCATCCGGGTCGCGCGGCTCGCCTTCGAGTACCGCCAGGCGTTCAACAAGGACGTCGTCATCGACCTCGTCTGCTACCGCCGGCGCGGCCACAACGAGGGCGACGACCCGTCGTACACCCAGCCCCTCATGTACGACCTCATCGAGCAGAAGCGCTCGGTGCGCAAGCTCTACACCGAGTCCCTCATCGGACGTGGCGACATCACGATCGAGGAGGCCGAGCAGGTCCTGCGCGACTACCAGCAGCAGCTGGAGCGGGTCTTCACCGAGGTCCGCGAGGCCAGCACGCAGCCGTCGGAGTGGACGACCGTGCCGGACTACCCGGACAAGCCGGCCGGCGAGGCGAGCACCGCGATCTCCCCGGAGGTCCTCAAGCGGATCTCCGACGCCTACACCACCCCGCCGGAGGGCTTCACCGTCCACCCGAAGGTGATGCCGCAGCTGCAGCGCCGGGCGCAGGCGATCACTGACGGCCCGATCGACTGGGGCACCGGCGAGATCCTCGCCTTCGGCTCCCTGCTGATGGATGGTCGCCCGGTCCGCCTGGCCGGCCAGGACTCGCGCCGCGGCACGTTCGTGCAGCGCTTCGCGACGATCATCGACCGCACCAACGCCGACGAGTGGACCCCGCTGAGCTCGCTCACCGAGGACCAGGCGAAGTTCCACGTCTACGACTCGCTGCTCTCGGAGTACGCCGCGCTCGGCTTCGAGTACGGCTACTCGGTGGCCCGCCCCGAGGCGCTGGTGCTGTGGGAGGCGCAGTTCGGCGACTTCGTCAACGGCGCGCAGATCGTCATCGACGAGTTCATCACCGCCGGTGAGAGCAAGTGGAACCAGCAGTCGGGTGTCGTGCTGCTGCTGCCGCACGGCTACGAGGGCCAGGGCGCGGACCACTCCTCCGCCCGGATCGAGCGGTTCCTGACGATGGCCGCCGACGAGGCATTCGTCGTCGCGCAGCCGAGCAGCCCTGCGTCGTACTTCCACCTCCTGCGCCAGCACTCGCTGGGCGAGCGGCACCGCCCGCTCATCGTCTTCACGCCGAAGTCGATGCTCAAGCGCAAGGAGGCGGCCTCGCAGCCGGCGGAGTTCACCGAGGGCACGTTCCGGCCGTTCGTCGGCGACGCCGCGGCCGACCCGGAGAAGGTCGACACGCTGCTGCTGTGCTCGGGCCGCGTGACCTGGGACCTCATGGTCGAGCGGGGCAAGCAGGAGCAGGCCGAGCGGTTCGCCATCGGTCGCGTGGAGCAGCTCTACCCGCGCCCGATCGACGACATCAAGGCCGAGATCGCGCGGTACCCGCACCTCAAGGAGGTCCGCTGGGTGCAGGACGAGCCGCGCAACATGGGCCCGTGGCCGCACTACCAGCTCAACGTGTGGCCCGAGGTCGACGCAAAGGTCGTGCCGGTGACCCGGCCCGCCTCCTCGTCGCCCGCCGTCGGCACCGTCAAGCGGCACCAGGCCGAGCAGAAGGAGCTGCTGGCGCAGGCGTTTGCCTGACAGGAACCGTCCGAGGAACGAGGACGGGTCCGTCGTCAGGCAGGTCGAGCAAGCGTCACGGCTGAGCCTGCGAAGCCGTGAACCGCGTGTCGAGACCCAGTGAGGCTAGGCAGGGCCTGGAGGTAGCCATGTACTTCACCGACCGAGGCATCGAGGAGCTCGAGCGGCGCCGCGGCGACGAGGAGGTCACGTTCGCGTGGCTCGCCGAGCAGCTGCAGGCGTTCACCGACACCCACCCGGAGTTCGAGACCGCCGTGGAGCGTCTCGCCACGTGGCTCGCGAGGCTGGACGACCCCGAGGACTGAGGGGATGATCAGCGGGTGACCGAGACCTCCTCCCCCGTCCCCTCGGCCCCGGCCGAGACCCCGGCGTACCCGGCGGCGCCGTGGCAGATGACGGGGTCGCTGTTCCTCTCGCTGTTCCGCGTGCCGACCAAGGTCGACGACCTGCGGCCGGCCGGGGTGTACGGCGCGGCGTTCGTGTCCTACGAGGAGCCGAGCCCCCTTACCTACTCCGAGCTGCTCGTCGCCCGCCCCGTGAAGGCGCCGGGCTCGAGGGGTCGCCGGGTCAGCATCACCGACATCTGGGTCGACTCCCCCGCGTCGGTCGCCGGCGGCCGTGAGCTGTGGGCGATCCCGAAGGGGCTGTGCGACTTCCGGCTGGAGTCGGAGTACCGCGGGCCGTTCGCCCGCACCGAGTGGAGCGCGACGCTCGACCGTCGCCCGGTCGCCAGCGCGCGCTTCACCGACGCGGCAAGGCTCGTGCCGCGGGTCCCGTTCAAGGGCCAGACGTGGCAGCCGGGCATCGCCGACACCGACGGCGAGGAGCGCCGCGCGACCCTGCAGGGCAGCGCGAAGGCGATGCCGTGCTGGGGCGCCTGGGAGTTCGACCCCGACGGCCCCCTCGGCTGGCTCGCCGGCCGCCGCGCCATCGCGTCCTTCCGCATGCGCGACTTCCGGATGTCCTTCGGCTGAGCCTCCCGGCCCGGCCGGTCCTCGTCCGGGCCGGTCCGTCCGGGCAGCGTCGGTTCATCAAGGTATGCAGCCGAGCCGTCACTCCCCCAGGTGAGCTCACCGTGGGGAGTGATGGTTTCCCTGCATACCTTGATGAACCGCCGGACGCCCCCGGCCGCGACGGCTCAGGCCTCGGGCAGGCCGGGTCGGTCGTCGGCGGACTCGAGGGTGGCGCGGCGGGCCGCGTCACGCAGCTCGAAGACCTCGGTGGCCAGGCCGCCGAGGGCGCCGGCGACGTCGCGGACCGCGCGGGTGAGGATCGTGGCGACCTCGCCCACGGCGGTCGCGGTCGCCTCGACCGCACCCTGCACGGCGTCCTTGCGGATCTCGGCCTTGCTGAGGTGGTCGGTCATGGGTCCAGTGTGTCCCGGGCGCCTCAGGCGGCCAAGGTGGTCTCGGACTCCGGCGCGACCGCGTCCTCGCGCTTGCGGTCCGGCAGCGCGAACCGGCAGATCTTCCTTGCGACGCTGAACAGCTGCTTGCCGAGCGGACCGGTGTTGTACGGCAGCTCGTAGCGCTCGCAGATGTCGCGGACCTCCTCGGCGACCTCCGGGTAGCGGCGGGCCGGCAGGTCGGGGAAGAGGTGGTGCTCGATCTGGTGGCTGAGGTTGCCGGTCATCAGGTGGAAGAGCTTGCCGCCGGTGATGTTGGCGGAGCCGAGGAGCTGGCGGAAGTACCACTGGCCGCGGCTCTCGTCCTCGCACTCCTCCTGGGAGAAGGTCGCGACGCCGGCCGGGAAGTGGCCGCAGAAGATGATGTTGAACGCCCACACGTTGCGCACCAGGTTGGCGGTGGCGTTGCCGGCGAAGGTGAGCGGGAACAGCGGGCCGGTCAGCGCCGGGAACAGCAGGTAGTCCTTGACGGCCTGGCGCTTGACCTTGCGCATGATGCCGGCGTGCAGGGCCTTGTTGTCCTCGATCCTGCGCTTGCCGGCGACCAGGTTCTCGACCTCGAGGTCGTGCATCGCGACGCCCCACTCGAAGAACACCATCAGCAGGAACGCGTACAGCGGGTTGCCGAGGTAGTAGGGGTGCCACGGCTGGTCCTCGTCCATCCGCAGGATGCCGTAGCCGATGTCGCGGTCCTTGCCGAGGATGTTGGTGTAGGTGTGGTGGATGTAGTTGTGGCTGTACTTCCACTGCTCGCTGGGGCACACGTTGTCCCACTCGTACATCCGCGAGCTGAGGCCGGGGTCGCCCATCCAGTCGTACTGGCCGTGCATGACGTTGTGCCCGATCTCCATGTTGTCGAGGATCTTCGACACGCTGAGCGAGGCGACGGCGAGCGGCCAGGCCGGCGGCAGGTAGAACAGCGCGCGGCCGGCGATCTCGAAGGCGCGCTGGGCCTTCACGACGTTGCGGATGTACGTCGCGTCGGCCTCGCCGAGGTCGGCGAGGACGCGCTGGCGGATGGCGTCCATCTCCTCGCCGAACGACTCGAGCTGCTCGGGGGTGAGCCGGCCGAAGATGCTCGCCGTGCTCTCCGGGGCGTCGGTCGTGGCGGCGGTGTCGGGAGCAGCGTGCTGGGTGGCGGTCATGGTGTTCCTCTCGTCGGGTGCGGAGGCAGGTTCGGGAGGGTGGTCAGAGGTCGACGGTGCAGTCGCCGACGGGGGCGGAGACGCAGATCCGGATCTCCTCGTCCGGCAGCGAGGACTCCTCGCCGGTGAGCACGTTGCGCACGGTCCCCTCGCTCTTGCGGGAGACGCAGGAGAAGCAGATGCCCATCCGGCAGCCGGACTCGGGCGTCAGCCCGAGCGCCTCGGCCTGGTCGAGCAGCGTGTCACCGGTGTTCGCGCCGGCGGCGCCGGAGCGGCTGAAGACGACGTCGCCCTCGGCCGCGTCGGACCCGGCGACCTTCGGTGGCTTGAAGTACTCCAGGCGGAGCGCCGGCGAGTCGGCGTACGCGCCCTTGACCGCCTCGATGAGCGGCGCCGGGCCGCACGCCCAGGTGGGCACGTCGCGGTATCCGGGGACGTGCCGCTCGAGGTACGCCGGCGACAGCGCCGGGTCCCCCAGCTCGGGGTGCAGCAGCGTGACGTCGATGCCGTGGCCGGACCGCCGGACCTCGTCGAGCTCCGCGGCGAAGATCTGGTGCTCGGGGCTCTGGGCGTAGTGCAGGAACGTCACGTGCCCGCGATGCGTGCGGCGCTGGAGCGAGCGCAGCATCGACATGACCGGCGTGATGCCGGAGCCGCCGGAGATGAACAGGATCCGCTCGGGCACGGCGTCGGGGAGCACGAACTCCCCCTGCGCCTGCGACAGGTGGACCATGGTGCCCGGCCGCGCCCGCCCGACGAGGTAGCGCGACACGAGGCCCTCGGGGTTGGCGCGCAGGGTGATCGTGAACCGGTCACCGGGGCGGCTGTCGGGGCTGGAGATGGTGAAGACGCGGGTCGTGCGGCGCGCGCCGTCGATCTCCACGCCCACCTGGACGTGCTGCCCGGCGCGGTGGCCGCGCCACGTCGAGGTGGGTTGGAGGGTGATCGTGGCGACCGGCGGGTGGCCGGGCACGTCGACCTCGCGGTGCACGTCGACGACGCGGGCCCGGACCTCGTGCGCGGCCCACATCGGGTTGACGAGCTCGAGGTAGCGGTCGACGCCGTGCGGCGAGGTCAGCGCCGCGAGCGTGCGGCTGCGCAGGACGGAGGTGGCGAGCCCCATGAGGTTGCTCCTTCGTGGGTGGCACGGGTTCGGTGAACTGCTTCGGTGAACGACTGTGCACTCTCAGGTTGCCGAGGAACTGCGGGTCTGGTCAAGGTCTGGCCAGGTGAGGGTGCACACACGTCCACCGGCGGTGTGACGAGGGCTACGATGAGGACGTGACGGAGACCCGCGTCGAGCGCAAGGAGCGCACCCGCCGCGCGATCCTGGACGCGGCGCTACACCTGTGCGAGGACAGCTCGCTGGTCGCCCTCTCCCTGCGCCAGGTCGCCAAGGAGGTCGGCATCGTGCCGACCGCGTTCTACCGGCACTTCGAGTCGATCGAGGCGCTCGGCCTCGCGCTGGTCGACGAGTCGTTCGTGTCGCTGCGTGCGATGCTGCGGGACGTACGCCGTGGCGAGGGCGCCGCCGACGGCTTCGCCGGCATCGTCGACTCCTCGGTGTCGATCCTCGTCGAGCACGTCCACCAGCAGCGGCAGCACTTCCGGTTCATCGCCCGCGAGCGCGCGGCGGGTCCGCCCTCGGTGCGCGAGGCGATCCGGCACGAGATCGAGCTGTGCGAGCGCGAGCTCGCCACCGACCTGGCGCGCCTGCCGGGCACCGAGCAGTGGTCGGGCGAGGACCTGCGGGTGCTGTCGAACCTGATCGTCACCGCGATGGTCGCCACCGCCGAGTCGATCCTCACCGCGTCGGGGCGCCCCGACGTGGAGAGGCAGCTCGCCGAGAACGCACGCACCCAGCTGCGCATGGTCCTCATCGGGGCCATGCAGTGGCGCTCGAGGCCCTAGCAGGCGAACCGTCCGGTCCCGTCTGACCGGGTCAGCGGGGCTGGACGAGCACCTCCGGCACGACCGCGTCCGCGGGCAGGTCCAGCACGTGCAGGACCAGGTCGGCGACGGTCTCCGCGCGGACCCAGGCGCCGGCGTCGTACTCCTTGCCCTCCTGGCGGTGCACCTCCTCCTGCATCGGGGTGGCGGTGCGGCCGGGGAAGACCGAGGTGACCCGCACGCCGTTGCCGGCCTCCTCGGCGCGCAGGGAGTCGGCGAGGGCGCGCAGGCCGTGCTTGGAGGCGGCGTAGGCGCCCCACTCGGGCTTGGCGGTCCTGCCGGCGCCGGAGTTGAGCAGGACGACCGTGCCGCGCGCGGCGCGCAGGGCCGGGAGCGTGAGCCGGGTGAGCACGGCGGGCGCGACCAGGTTGACGACGAGCTGGTCGGTCCAGGCGCTGGTGGGCAGGTCGGCGACGGTGCCGAGCTCGACGACGCCGGCGGCGTGGACGACCGAGTCGAGGCGCTCGGGCAGCGCGAGCCCGTCGAGCGTCTCCGGCCGGGCGAGGTCGGCGACCGGGACGTCGGCGCCGGGGTACGCCGCCGCCAGGTCGCCCGCGCGGCGCTCGTTGCGAGCGAGGAGCACCAGGTGGTCGCCGCGCTCGTGCAGCCGCCGGGTGACGACCTCGCCGATGCCGGAGCCGGCGCCGGTGACGAGATGGGTCCGCGAACCGGTCACAGCGTGAACACCACCTTGCCGAACAGGTCACCGCCGGCCATCGCCTCGAACCCGGCGCGGGCCTCGGTCAGGGGCAGCACCCGGTCGACCAGCGGACGGACGCCGGTGGCGTCGAGCATCGCGACGAGCGCGGCGAGCTCGTTGCGGGTGCCCATGGTGGAGCCGACGACGCGCAGCTGGCGGTAGAAGATCCGGGTCAGCTCGGCGTCGTCGGGCTGCGCGCCCGAGGTCGTGCCGGAGATGACGATCGCCCCGCCGGGTCGCAGCGACCGCACCGAGTGCGACCAGGTGGCGCGCCCGACCGTCTCCATGACGGCGTCCACCTTGACCGGGAGCCGCTCGCCGCTGGCGTGCACCTCGTGCGCGCCGATCTCCAGCGCCCGCTGCCGCTTGCCCTCGTCCCGGCTGGTGGCGAGCACCCGCAGGCCGGCGGCGCGCGCCAGCACGATGAGCGCGGTGGCGACGCCCCCGCCGGCGCCCTGGACGAGCACGGTCTGGCCAGGCGTGCAGCGGCCCTGCGTGAACAGCATGCGGTACGCCGTGAGCCAGGCCGAGGGCAGGCACGCGGCCTCCTCGAACGACAGCGAGGCCGGCTTCGGCACCAGGTTGCGGCGGGGCACGACGACCGACTCCGCGAAGGTCCCCCAGTGCCGCTCCGAGAGGATCGCGCGGTCCGGGTCGAGCGTCTCGTCGTCGGCCGCGCCCGGGTCGCCGATGACCGCGTGGACGACCACCTCGTTGCCGTCGTCGTCCACCCCGGCGCCGTCACAGCCGAGCACCATCGGCAGGGCCTCGGCCTTGATCCCCACCCCGCGCAGGGTCCACAGGTCGTGGTGGTTGAGCGCGGCGGCGCGCAGGCGCACGCGCGCCCAGCCGTCCGGGACCTCCGGCTCGGGCTGCTCCCCCACCACGAGGGCGGAGAGCGGGTCGTCGGGTGCGAATCGTTCGGCGTAGACGGCGAGCACGGCGGCCCGGTGCCCCTCTCGGCGGCGGCTCAGCAGCCGGTCAGCGGTCGCTCAACGGTCGGTCAACGCCGGGCGACGCCGTCGCGACGCGCGGCCTCGGCGACGGCGGAGGAGACCGCGGGACCCACCCGGTCGTCGAACGGCGACGGGATGACGTAGTCCTCGGCGAGCCGGTCGCCCACGAGCTCGGCCAGCGCGTCGGCGGCCGCGAGCTTCATGCCCTCGGTGATCGCCGTCGCGCGGACGTCGAAGGCGCCGCGGAAGATGCCGGGGAACGCCAGCACGTTGTTGATCTGGTTCGGGAAGTCCGAGCGACCCGTCGCGACCACGCGGGCGTGGCGGTGGGCCACCTCCGGCAGCACCTCGGGGGTCGGGTTGGCCAGGCCGAAGATGATCGCGTCGTCGGCCATCGTCGCGACGTGCTCCTCGGGAACGGTGCCGCCCGAGACGCCGATGTAGACGTCCGCGCCGACCAGCACGTCGGCCAGGGACCCGGAGCGGCCGGTCACGTCCGCGGTGAGCTCGGCGACGACGCGCTTGATGGGCGTGAGGTCGTCGCGGCTGGAGCTGAGCACGCCCTTGCGGTCGGTGACGGCGAGGTCGGTGATGCCGGCCTCGAGCAGGATGCGCGCCACCGCGACGCCCGCGGCGCCGGCGCCGGAGATGACGACGCGGGTCTCGCCGGGGGTGCGGCCGGTCAGGCGCAGCGCGTTCTTGAGCGCCGCGAGCGCCACGACCGCCGTGCCGTGCTGGTCGTCGTGGAAGACGGGGATGTCGAGGCGCTCCTTGAGCCGGTCCTCGATCTCGAAGCAGCGCGGGGCGGAGATGTCCTCGAGGTTGATGCCACCGAAGCTCGGCGCGAGCCGCGCGACGGTCTCGATGATCTCGTCGGTGTCGGTGGTGTCCAGGCAGATCGGGACGGCGTCGACGTTGCCGAACTGCTTGAACAGCACGGCCTTGCCCTCCATCACCGGCATCGCCGCGGCCGGGCCGATGTCGCCCAGACCGAGCACGGCGGTGCCGTCGGTCACGATGGCGACCGTGTTCGGCACCCACGTGTAGTGCTGGGTCATCGAGGGGTCCTCGGCGATGGCGGTGCAGACCCGGGCGACACCCGGGGTGTACGCCATCGAGAGCTCGTCGGCCCCCGTGAGCGCGACCGTCGAGACCGTCTCGAGCTTCCCGCCTACGTGCAGGTCGAAGACCGGGTCCCCGGCACGGGGGTGGTCGGGTGCTGCGGCCTGCGGTGCCTCGGGAGCCTCGGTCGTCTCGTGCGGTGTCGCCATGGTCGGCCACTCTGGCACAGCCGTCGACCGTGGCAGACGGTGTCCAGGATGGTGTGGGTCACAGCAGCCGTGGACGGGGCCACAGCCGGGCGCGGGCGACCGCCAGCACGTCCTCGTCCCGGACCGGTCCCCGGTGCCGGGAGTCGACACCGCGGTCCGGGTCGTCGCTGAGCAGCCACCACCCGGGCCGTCCGGACGCCGTCGTACGTCGCTCGACCGCCCGCTTGACCGCGACCGTCCCGTCGGCCAGCCGCGCCACCACCACCCGACCCGGTCGGGGGGCCACGCCGTGGAGCACGAGCAGCCGGTCGCCGGGGGCCAGCGTGGGCCTCATCGAGTCGCCGGAGACGTGCGCCAGACCGATCCTGGGCACCGGTCCCGGGCCGCGGCGACCTGCTCGTGCGTCACGTGACACGCGGAGTAGTGTCGCAGCAGGGGCCGGCCTCCGTGCCGGCCCGCCCGGCTCCACCGCACAACCGAAGGCTCCGCCGACCACGGGCGGAGCCACCCACCTGAGAGGACGGCAATGTTCGCGCGACTCTTCGCTCCCACCCTCGAGGTCTCGGCCCACTGCGACCTGCCCTGCGGCGTCTACGACCCCGCGCAGGCCCGCTACGAGGCCGAGTCGATCAAGGCCATCATCGCCAAGGTCGCCGACAACGACGACCCTGACTTCCGCACCCGCGCGGTCCTCATCAAGGAGGAGCGCTCGAACCTGGTCAAGCACCACCTGTGGGTGCTGTGGACCGACTACTTCAAGGCCCCGCACTTCGAGAAGTACCCGCAGCTGCACACCCTCTTCAACGAGGCCACCAAGCTCGCGGGCGGTGGCGGCGGCACGAAGGCCACCTTCGACGCCGAGAAGGCCGACCAGCTGATCGCCAAGATCGACGAGATCGCAGAGATCTTCTGGGAGACCAAGAAGGCCTGAGGAACGAACGCCTTCTTGGTCGTCACAGGGAAGGCGTGAGGCGGGACGGGGCCGGTCGCCGGGGGAATCCCCCGGCGACCGGCCCCGACGACTATGGTCACCTCGACGGTCCCAGCGAAGAAGGACGAACCACATGTCTGTCACGGCCAGCGGTCCCAGCCAGGACCGTGCCGACGTCGAGCTGCGGGTCCCGGCCGACGGCGCCTACGTCTCGGTGCTCCGCACCACCACCGCCGGCCTGGCCGCGCGCCTGGACTTCACCATCGACGACATCGAGGACCTGCGGATCGCGGTCGGCGAGGCCAGCGCGATGGTGCTGCCCGAGGCCGACCCCGGCTCGGAGCTGCAGTGCCGCTTCTGGCTTGCTCCCGCGCAGATGACGGTCTCGGTGAGCGTGGAGGCCTCGTCCCCCGCGGCGCCCGACGAGGACAGCTTCGCCTGGCAGGTGCTCACCACCCTCGCCTCCTCCGCGTCGGTGCAGTCCGGTGACGGCCGGCTGGGCGTGACGATGACGATGCGGGCGCTCGACCTCGGAGGGGACGACCTCGAGGCGGCGCTGGGCGCCGGGCGCTGAGGATGGACTCCTCGCGCACGCAGGATTCACCGGAGGTGGACGCACCGCCGACCGGGGTGGAGCTGACCCGGTTGCGCAGCGCCGAGCTCTTCCGCGAACTCCACGACGCGGGTGCGCCGCAGCACGTCCGCGAGCGGGCGCGTGACGACCTCGTCCACCTCCACCTGCCGCTGGTGGAGCACTGCGCGCGACGCTTCCGCAACCGGGGCGAGCCGTTCGAGGACCTGGTGCAGGTCGGCACGATCGGGCTGATCAAGTCCGTCGACCGCTTCGACACCGACCGCGGCGTGGAGTTCTCGACGTACGCCACGCCGACGATCATCGGCGAGATCAAGCGCTACTTCCGCGACAAGGGCTGGGCGATCCGGGTGCCGCGGCGGCTGCAGGAGCTGCGGATGCAGATCGGCTCGGCGACCGCCGAGCTGACCCAGTCCCTGGGCCGCTCCCCCACGCCGCGGGAGCTCGCGGAGGCGATCGGCTGCACGGTCGAGGAGATCGTCGAGGGCATCGAGTCGAGCAACGCCTACTCCACGCTGTCGCTCGACGCCAGCGACGACTCCGACGACGGCGCCGCCTCGATGCTCGACGCGATCGGGGTCGACGACGCGAACCTCGAGCACGTCGAGATCCGCGAGTCGATCAAGCCGCTGCTGGACCGGCTGGACCCGCGGGAGAAGAAGATCCTGCTGCTGCGGTTCTTCAAGAACATGACGCAGTCCCAGATCGCCGAGGAGATCGGCGTCTCGCAGATGCACGTCTCGCGTCTGCTCAACCGCACGCTGGTCCAGCTGCGGACCTCCTTGGAGGAGGCGGACTAGTCCGCCTGCCGGTCCGCCTCACGCCCCCCGCGACCGGTGCCCGTCGGGTCGTCGGTGAGCACCGCGGTGCTGGCGGGGTGGAAGACCCCGGCGAGCACGATCGCGGCGACGACGGCGAGGCCGATCGCGACCAGCGGCAGGTTGCCGCCGCGGAAGGACCAGGCGACGCCGAGGCTGATCAGCTGCGCGAGCACCACGGGGCTGCGCGACCAGGTCGCGTGCTGCCGCAGGCCCCAGGCGCACAGCAGGAGCGCCGCGCCGCACAGCAGGAAGAACCCGGTCGTGGTGACGTTCATGGTGACCCGACCCGAAGTCAGGTGGGCCAGCTCCGCGACGGCGAGCAGCACCAGCACCAAGCCCTCGACCGCCGTCAGGGATGCCGCGACGACAAGGGGCGCGGGGGTCGCGGTCGCCCCGCTCACGCGGTCGTGGCCGGCACCGGTATCGGACGGATCCATCGAGGGCACCGGTCGAGCCTAGCCGGGTCCGGAGAGGCCCCCGCGGGAGCACGTGCGCGGTGCGCCTGTGACGGAAGAGACCATCGCAAACGCTTGTATAACGTTCCAAAGATTGCCACGCTGGACACTCGCTCGTGAATGCGTTCACTTTGCTGTGCCCCGGACACGAGCCCGCAGGCCTGAGCTGCCCCTGGCCTGCACGTGCGTTGTAGAGAGTAGGGATTCCCCAGCCATGGATTGGCGCCACCGTTCCGCCTGCCTCGACGAGGACCCGGAACTGTTCTTCCCGATCGGCAACACCGGTCCGGCCATCCTCCAGATCGAGGAGGCCAAGCAGGTGTGCCGACGCTGCGAGGTGCGCGAGCAGTGCCTCGCGTGGGCGCTGGAGGCCGGGCAGGACCACGGGGTCTGGGGCGGCCTCAGCGAGGACGAGCGTCGCGCGCTGAAGCGCCGCAACGCCCGGGCCCGCGTCCGCACCGCCTGAGCGGCACCGTCCAGAGCCGCACCGCCTGAGCCGCATCGCTAGAGCCGCACCGCCCGGCCTGACCGCCGCCGGGCGCCGGAGCCGGCGGGCTCAGACCAGGGGTACGTCGACCGCGGCCCGCGTCCCGGAGCCGCCCGGCACCGCGCCGAGCTCGAGCCGGCCGCCCAGCTCCGACTCGACCAGCGTCCGGACGATCGAGAGCCCGAGGTTGGTCGAGCCGTCGAGGTCGAAGTCCTCGGGGAGGCCGCGCCCGTCGTCGTCGACGGTGATCCGGAGCCGACCGTCGCCGCGGCGCACGGTCAACCGGATCGTGCCGCCGTCCCCGTCGGCCTCCCCCAGCCGGGACAGGTCCTCGGGCACGGCCGGCTCGGCGTCGCGGTCGACCTCGTAGCCGTGCTCGACGGCGTTCTGCAGCACCTCGGTGAGGACCATCGCCAGCGCGGTGGCCGACTCCGAGGGCAGCGCGCCGAACTCGCCGTCGCGCAGCACCCGCACGCGACCGGCGACGGCGCTGACCTCGATGACCATCGAGGAGAGCCGGTCGGCGATCTCGTCGAAGTCGACGTTCTCCTCGCCGGCCTGGCTGAGCGTCTCGTGGACGATCGCGATCGAGCCGACGCGGCGCACCGCCTCCTCCAGCGCCATCTTGGCCGCCTCGGAGTCGATGCGGCGCGCCTGGAGACGCAGCAGGGCGGCGACGGTCTGGAGGTTGTTCTTCACCCGGTGGTGGATCTCGCGGATCGTGGCGTCCTTGGTGACCAGCTCCCGGTCGCGGCGGCGCAGGTCGGTGACGTCGCGGACGAGCACCAGCGCGCCGATGCGGTTGCCCTGGGGTCGCAGCGGGATCGACCGGACGATGAGCGAGACGGTGTCGGTGCCGATCTCGGTGTCGCGGTGCGCGCGGCCGCCGAGCACGGCGCTCAGCGTCTCCTCGTCCGGCCGGCGCCGCGGCGGCACGAGCTCGCGGGTCAGGTCCGCGAGCGAGAGCCCGGCCAGGTCGCCGGAGAGGCCGAGGCGGCGGTAGACCGAGAGCGCGTTCGGGCTGGCGTAGGCGACCCGGCCGAGGGCGTCGACCCGCAGGAACCCGTCGCCCACGCGCGGGGAGTCGGCGTGGTCGCTGCGCTGCCCCGGGGCCGGGAACCGGCCGTGGGCGATCATCTGGGTCAGGTCGGCCGCGGTCTGGAGGTAGGACAGCTCCAGGCGGCTGGGCGTGCGCACGCCGAGCAGGTTGGTGTTGCGCGCGACGACGGCGATCACCCGGCCCGCGCGGCGCACGGGGATCGTCTCGACGCGGACCGGCACCTCGTCGCGCCACTCCGGGTCGCCCTCGCGGACCAGCCGCCCCTCGGCGTACGCCGCGTCGAGCAGCGGCCGCCGGCCGGCCGGGACGAAGGTGCCGACGACGTCGTCGACGTACGCCGTCGGGCCGGTCGTCGGGCGCATCTGCCCGGCCGCCCAGAATCCGGCGCCGGCGCGGTCGGGCAGCCACAGCACGAGGTCGGCGAAGGACAGGTCGGCGATGATCTGCCAGTCGGCCTGCAGCAGCTGGAGCCACGCGACGTCCTCCGGGGAGAGATCGGTGTGGCTGCGCACCAGGTCGGCGAGGGTCGGCACGCTCCGTGACCCTACTGCCGTGCGCCCGAGACCTCCGCCGGGTCGGCCTGAGCGAGATTCGCTGGCAGGATGGGGGCCATGTCGGGGCAGTACTGGAAGCAGGTCCACGCCTCCGGGCTCGCGGTGCCGGACGACCGACCGCTGGAGGACCTGACCGCCGACCTGACCCGCATGCTGGGGGACCCGGATCCCGAGCTGCGCGAGGCCACCGCCTGGCCGGTGCTGGTCACCTGGATCGGACGCGGCGTGTACGACGACCTGCTGGTCGGCCTCGGCGACGGCATGTCCGCCGGGTTGCGGACGGGGCTCGGCGAGGTCGGCACCGACAGCGTGCTGCGGCGCAGCTGGTCGGCCCGGGTGCTCGCCGAGTGCCTCGAGCGCGACAACCTCCGCTCGCTGCTGCCGGCCGGGAAGGTGCTCGACTGGGGCGACCGGATCGCGACCTGGCTGCTGCGCGAGCAGGACGTCCGCGGCTTCGTGCCCGGTCGGGGCTGGGCGCACGCGGTGGCCCACGGCGCGGACGCGCTCGGAGCACTGGCTCGCTCCCCCCACCTGGGCACCCCCGAGCTGACCGTCGTGCTCGACGTCGTCGCCGACCGGGTGCTGCTGCCGGTGGACCAGCTGTTCGTCAACGCCGAGCCGGACCGGCTGGCCCAGGCGACCATGACGGTGCTGCGCCGCGACGAGGTGCCGCTGCAGGTGCTCGAGCCCTGGATCGCCCGGCTGGTCGCGGCGGCGGCCGTGCAGGCGTCGTACGACGGTCGCGACCCGCACCTGACCGGCGGCAACGCCGAGGCGTTCCTGCGGGCGCTGCACCTGCAGCTCGCGCTGGCGCCGGACCCGCCCGCGGTCCGGGCCGACCTGCTGCTGGTCGTCGTCGACGCCCTGCGCCACACCAACCCGGGTCTGCGGCACGTCGGGGCTTCCACCTCCGTGTGACCTGCGTTGCACATACCCTGCGGGCATGACCGACGCTGACGCAGAGATCTGGCCCGACCTCGACGCCGACACCCCGATCCCCGACGGGCACGTGCGGGGCCACGCCGGCGAGCTGGCGGTCGCCGTCGCGCAGGCGCACGGCGTGGAGACGATGTTCACCCTGTCGGGCGCGCACGTCTTCCCCCTCTACGACGGCGCGGTCAAGGCCGAGGTGCCGATGCGGCTCCTCGACGTGCGCCACGAGCAGACCGCGGCGTTCGCGGCCGAGGCCACCGGCAAGCTGACCCGCGTGCCGGGCCTGGCCGTGCTCACCGCCGGCCCGGGGGTGACGAACGGCGTCAGCGCGATCGCGCAGGCGCAGTTCGCCGGCTCCCCCATGGTCGTCGTCGGCGGCCGCGCCCCGCAGAACCGCTGGGGCAGCGGCAGCCTCCAGGAGCTCGACCAGCCGCCGATCGTCGCCTCGGTCTCCAAGGACGCGCGCACGCTGATGACCGCCGGCGACGTCGCGCCCGGCCTCGACCAGGCCTTCCGCGCGGCCGGCTCCTCGCACCGCGGGCCGGTCTTCGTCGACGTGCCGATGGACGAGCTCTTCGCCCAGGCCACCGTCCCCGCGCCGACCGCGGCGTCGCTGCCGCGCGGCGCCGAGCCGGACCCCGAGGCCGTCGAGCGCATCGTCGAGCTGCTGGCCGGCGCGTCCCGCCCCGTGCTCGTGCTGGGCACCGACGTGTGGGCCGACCGCGCCGAGGAGGCTGCGCTGCGGCTCGTCGAGACCGCCGGCGTCCCGACGCTCACCAACGGCATGGGCCGTGGCGTCGTCCCCGGCGGGCACCCCCTGCTCGTCACCAAGGCGCGCGGCCAGGCGCTCAAGGAGGCCGACCTCGTCATCGTCGTCGGCACCCCGCTGGACTTCCGCCTCTCCTACGGCGTCTTCGGTGACGCGAAGGTCGTGCACGTCGCGGACTCCCCGGGCCAGCTCTCCGCCCACGCGCACCTCGCGGCATCGGTCGCGGGCGACCTCACCACCGTCCTCGACGGGGTCCTCGCCGGGATCGAGCGCTCCGCGCGGCGCCCTGACTGGGCGGCGTGGGTCTCGACCCTGCAGGACACCGTCCGCGCCGGCGTCGAGCGCGACCGCGCCCTGCTGACCGCGGAGGCCGACCCGATCCACCCCGCCCGCATCTACGGCGAGCTGGTCCCCCGGCTCGCCGACGACGCGGTCGTGATCGGCGACGGCGGCGACTTCGTCAGCTTCGCCGGCAAGTTCGTCGAGCCCAAGCGGCCCGGCGGCTGGCTCGACCCCGGGCCGTACGGCTGCCTCGGCGCCGGCCTGGGCGCGGCCATCGCCGCGCGCATCGCCCGACCCTCCTCGCAGGTCGTGCTGCTCCTCGGCGACGGCGCGGCCGGCTTCTCGCTGATGGACGTCGACACCCTCGTGCGGCACCAGCTGCCGGTCGTCATGGTCATGGGCAACAACTCCGCCTGGGGCCTGGAGAAGGGCCCGATGCAGATGCTCTACGGCTACGACGTCGCCGCCGACCTCGCGCCCCGCACGGCGTACGACGAGGTGGTCAAGGCGCTCGGCGGCGCCGGCGAGACCGTCACCGACCCGCGCCAGGTCGGCCCCGCTCTCGACCGGGCGTTCGCCGCGAACGTGCCGTACCTCGTCAACGTCATCACCGACGTCGACGCGGCCTACCCGCGCGCCACCTTCGGGATCTGATGCTGCTGCGACGAGCGTCGCCCGCCGAGCTCGGGCCGGCGGGTGACGTCACCGTCGCGGCGTACGCCGACTTCGTGCTCGGGCCCGACGACCCGTACGTCGCGCGGCTGCGCGACGCCGCCCGGCGCGACCGGGAGGCGGAGCTGTGGGTGGCGGTCGACGACGGGATCGCCGGCAGCGGCGCGGTGCTCGGGACGGTCACGGTCTGCCCACCGGGGTCGCCGTGGCGGGAGGTGGCGCGGGAGGGCGAGGGTGAGCTCCGCATGCTCGCCGTCTCCCCCGCCGCCCAGGGCCGCGGGGTCGGCGCGGCCCTGCTCGACCTGGTCGTCGAGCGGTTCCGCCGCGAGGGCGCGCACGCGGTGGTGCTCTCCAGCCTGCCGCAGATGGCCGCGGCGCACCGGCTCTACACCCGCGCCGGCTTCACCCGGATGCCCGAGCGCGACCACTCCCCCGCCCCGCACGTGCAGCTGCTCGCCTTCCGGAAGGACCTCACCCGATGACCACCGCCACCCTGCCGTTCTCCGTCGGCGACGACGACACCGCGCTCGCCGTCGGCTCCGGCTCCCTGCCCGTCCTCGGCACGCCGCGGCTGCTGGCGTGGTGCGAGGCGGCGACCTGCGCCGCGATCGAGCCGGCGCTCGGCGCGGGCGAGACCTCGGTCGGCACTCGCGTCTCGCTCGACCATCAGGCCGCCAGCCCGCTCGGGCAGGCGCTCGAGGTCACCGCCACGACGGCGTACGTCGACGGGCGGCTGCACCGCTTCACCGTCGCCGCGCGGCACGTCGAGGTCGGCCCCGAGGGTCCCGTGGCCGGCAAGGTGGTCGCCACCGGGGAGGTCACCCGGGTGGTCGTCGACGCGGAACGGTTCCTGAGCCGGATTTCTCCTGGTTCGTGACATCTGGGAGACTGTCCGACGGCCCTTCGTGGGCGACGTACATCGATCCCAGGAGGACACCATGGGCAAGACCGGCCGCAAGCGCCGCGCTCGCAAGAAGAAGGGCGCGAACCACGGCAAGCGCCCCAACGCCTGAGCGCAGGCAAGACGCACTGGACCCCCGAGCCTCCCGGCCGGGGGTTCGTTGCTTTCCCGGGCCGCTCGCACGACCGGCGGCCCTTGTAACGCAGTGTTCGCCGCTGTGTAGGCACGTTGCAACGTGCCTACACAGCGGCGAACAGTGCGTTACATGTCCGGCGCGAGCGAGGCTCAGGCCTCGGTGATGCGGACCTGGACCTCGCGGATGCGGAGCATGACCCGCTCGCGGAGCTCGGCGGGGGCCGGCTCGGAGCAGGAGCGGGCGACGACCTGCTTGACGGTGCGCTGGAGGTCGTACTTCTCCAGGCAGGGGTTGCACGTGTCGAGGTGGACCCGGACGGCGGCGCAGTCGGCCTCGGCCAGCTCGTTGTCGATGAAGTAGACGATCTGCTCGAGGTAGTCCGCGCACTCCTGCGGGTCCACGTGCTGGTGGCGGGCGTCGTCGCTCATCACTTGCCCCCGTCGCGGCCGACGGTGAGGAGGTCGTTGGCGCGGACGTAGTCCGAGAGCATGTCGCGCAGCTGGCGGCGACCGCGGTGCAGCCGCGACATGACGGTGCCGATCGGCGTCTCCATGATCTCGGCGATCTCCTTGTACGCGAAGCCCTCGACGTCGGCGAGGTAGACGGCGAGCCGGAACTCCTCGGGCAGGCGCTGGAGGGCGTCCTTGACCTGGGAGTCGGGCAGGTGCTCGAGCGCCTCCATCTCCGCGGACTTCAGGCCGGTGGAGGTGTGCGACTCGGCCCGGGCGAGCTGCCAGTCCTCGACGTCCTCGGACATCGACTGCTGCGGCTGGCGCTGCTTCTTGCGGTAGGTGTTGATGAAGGTGTTGGTGAGGATCCGGTACAGCCAGGCCTTGAGATTCGTGCCCGGCCGGAACTGGTGGAAGGAGGAGTACGCCTTCGCGAACGTCTCCTGCACGAGGTCCTCGGCGTCGGCCGGGTTGCGCGTCATGCGCATCGCGGCGGAGTAGAGCTGGTCGAGGAACGGCAGCGCGTCGCGCTCGAAGCGCAGCGAGCGCTCCTCGTCGGTCTCGGAGGCGACGTCGACCGGGTCCACGGTCGAGGTGGCCCCCAGCGGGTCAGTGACGGAGTCAGTCATCGCGTCCCAGCGTACTCGCCGCTGGGGTGGGGTCGGCTCGGTCAGCACGGGGCGTTCCATCAGCACGGTCACGCCCAGCAGAACACCTCACCCCCGGCGCTGATTCCCGGTCACCTCGCGCACCAGCCACTCCAGCGTGCACTGCACCAGCAGGTCCATCGCCCCGGCCTGGTCGACGGCCCCGCGGGCCGGCACCTTGAAGCCGTGGTCGGCGTCGGGGACGACGGCCATCTCGACGTCGTCGGGGAACTCCTCGGGCCGCCCCATCGGGTCGCGCTCGCCCTGCACCACCAGGGTCGGCAGCCGGGCCCCGCGCAGCTCCTCGAGCCGGGAGCGCTCCGGCTTGCCGGGCGGGTGCAGCGGGAACGCCAGCGCCAGGCAGGCGACCGCGCCCAGCCTGCGCCCGACCCGCACCGCCGACCGGGCCCCGGCGGAGCGCCCGCCGACCACCAGGGGCGTGCGCACCCGCAGCTTGTCGGAGGCGGCGACGAGGCCCTCGTCGAGGATCCGTCCCGCCGGGGCGATCTTCTTCCCGGCGACCCTCCACGGCTGCTCGACGCGGACGACGGTGAAGCCGTGCCGCGGCAGGTTCGTGGCGAGCGCCTCCAGGTCGCGGCCGTCCACCCCACCCCCGGCGCCGTGGCCGAGCACCAGGGTGCCGACCGGTCGCGAGGCCCGGTTGGTGACGAGGCGGGCCGGGCCGTGCGGGGTGTCGACGACCCGCTCGCTCAGCGTCACTCGGCCACCTCCTCCAGCGGGAGCGGCTCGACGAGGTGCGCGCCGTTGTTGCGCACGTTGCTCACCTCGCGGGAGACGGGGTACGCCTCGAGCGTCCCGGGAGCGGCTGGCACGAGCAGGTCGAGCAGGGAGTCCTGCGGGGCGGTCGGGTCGAGCCAGGAGGCCCAGCGGTCGCGCTCGACCATCAGCGGCATCCGGTCGTGGATGTGGCCGAGGTCGTCCTCGGCGTCGGTGGTGATGACCGTGCAGGTCCACACGAACCGGTCCGGGTCGTCGTCGGCCTTCGCCGGGTCCCGCCAGATCTCGTAGAGGCCCGCCATCGCCAGCGTCCCGCCGTCCTGCGGGCGGATGAAGAACGGCTGCTTGAGCGGCTTGCCCGCCTTGGTCGTCTGCTGCGTGGGGTACCACTCGTAGTAGCCGTCCGCGGGCAGCAGGCAGCGACGCTTCGCGAACGCCCGCTTGTACGCCGGCTTCTCGGCCACCGTCTCCATCCGGGCGTTGATCATCCGGTTGCCGATGGAGACGTCCTTCGCCCAGGACGGGACCAGGCCCCACCGGAGCACCCGCAGCTGCCGCTCGGCGCGCCCGGCAGCTCGCTCCGCGACCTGCTCGCCGGACGGCGGCCGCTCCACGACGGCGTACACGTCCTTGGTGGGCGCGACGTTGTAGTCGGGCTCGAGCGGGGCCGCGATCCGAAGCGCGTCGACGTCGAACTCCTCGACGAGGTCCTCGGCCCGGCGGCTCGAGGCGTAGCGACCACACATGCGCGCCACCCTAGTGGCGTCCGCCCCCTGCGGCGGCCGAGCGGTGAGGGCGGTGCGGGGCGCGCGCCCCCGACTAGAGTGCGGCCCGTGACCGACCCTGCGCGCGCCGCCGTCGAGGACCCCTGGCCCGCGCCCCGCGCGCGCCGTCCGGTCGAGGCCACCGTGACGCTGCCGGGCAGCAAGTCGCTGACCAACCGGGCGCTGGTGCTGGCCGCCGTCGCCGACGGCCCCTCGGTCGTACGCCGTGCCCTGCGGTCGCGGGACACCTCGCTGATGGCGGCGGCGCTGACGTCGTTGGGGGCGCACGTCGACACCACCGGCGAGGACTGGCGCGTCACCCCCGGCGCGCTGGCCGGCGACACGGGTGTCGACTGCGGCCTGGCCGGCACCGTCATGCGGTTCGTGCCGCCGGTGGCGGGCCTCTCGACCGGGACGGTGTCCTTCGACGGCGACCCGCACATGCGGAAGCGGCCGGTCGGCGAGGTGCTCGGGGCGCTCCGCACGCTGGGGATCGACGTCGCCGGCGACGCCCTGCCGTTCGCGGTCCGCGGGACCGGCTCGGTGCCGGGCGGGACGGTCGTGGTCGACGCGTCGGCGTCCTCCCAGTTCATCTCCGCGTTGCTGCTGGCCGGTGCCCGCTACGAGCGCGGCGTCGACGTCCGGCACGAGGGCGCGCCGGTGCCCTCGCTCCCCCACATCGACATGACCGTCACGATGCTCCGCCAGCACGGGGTCGAGGTCGACGACGCCGACGCGGACCGGTGGACCGTCGCGCCCGGGCCGATCCGGGCCGTCGACCACCTCATCGAGCCGGACCTCTCCAACGCCGCGCCGTTCCTGGCGCTCGCCGCGCTCTCCGGTGGCACCGTGACCGTGCGCGACTGGCCGGCGCACACCACGCAGGCGGGCGACGCGCTCCGCGGCATCCTCGCCGCGATGGGCTGCGAGGTCTCCCTCCACGACGCCGGGCTGACCGTGACCGGCCCCGACGAGCTGCAGGGTGTGGACCTCGACCTGCACGACGTCGGCGAGCTCGCGCCGGCGGTCGCGGCGCTCTGCGCGCTGGCCACCACGCCGTCCCACCTGCGCGGCATCGCCCACATCCGCGGCCACGAGACCGACCGGCTCGCCGCGCTCGCGACCGAGCTCGGCCGGCTGGGGGCCGACGTCACCGAGCACCCCGACGGGCTCGAGCTGCGCCCGGCACCGCTGCACGGCGGCGTGTTCCGCACCTACGCCGACCACCGGATGGCCCACGCCGGCGTCGTCGTCGGCGCCGCGGTCGACGGCGTCCTCGTCGAGGACGTCGCGACGACCGGCAAGACCTTCCCCGACTTCGCCGGCTTCTGGGCCGGGCTGCTGGGGTAGGACGCGCGCATGTCGGGCCGCTACTCCACCCACGACCACGAGCACTACGAGCGACCCCGTCGCCACACGCGGCCGCGCACCAAGGACCGCCCGACGTACGACGACGCGGTCGACGGCGTCGTCGTGACCGTGGACCGCGGGCGGTTCACGCTGCTCGTCGACGGCGCCACGGTGATGGCGATGAAGGCGCGCCCGCTCGGGCGCAAGGGCGTCGTCGTGGGCGACCGCGTCCGGGTCGTCGGCGACACCTCCGGCTCGGACGGGTCGCTCGCCCGCATCGTCGAGGTGCGCGAGCGGGAGACCGTGCTGCGCCGGACCGCGGACGACGACGACCCGGTCGAGCGGGTGATCGTCAGCAACGCCTCCCAGCTGGTCGTGGTCACGGCGCTGGCCGACCCCGAGCCCCGCCCGCGCCTGATCGACCGCGCCCTCGTGGCGGCGTACGACGCCGGCATGCAGCCGCTGCTGTGCCTGACCAAGGCCGACCTGCGCGACCCCGAGACGCTGCTGGTGACCTACCGGTCGCTGGGCGTGCCGTGGGTGGTGACGCAGCGCGGTGGCGACGTCTCCGAGGTGCGCGAGCGGCTCGCGGGGCGCACGAGCGTGCTCGTCGGGCACAGCGGCGTCGGGAAGTCGACGCTGGTCAACGCGCTGGTGCCGGACGCCCACCGCGAGGTCGGGCACGTCAACGCGGTCACCGGTCGCGGCCGGCACACCTCGACGTCGGCGTACATGCTCGCGCTCCCGGGCGAGCAGGGCGGCTGGATCATCGACACCCCCGGCATCCGCTCCTTCGGGCTCGCGCACGTCGAGCCCGAGCACCTCATCGGCGCCTTCCCCGACCTCGACGAGATGACCGAGGACTGCCCGCGCGGCTGCACCCACGGCGGCGACGAGCCCGAGTGCGGCCTCGACGAGGCGGTCGCGGACGGCCAGGCCGACCCCGAGCGGGTCTCCTCGTTCCGGCGGCTGCTGGCCGCGCGGAGCGCGTCGGACTACTGACCGAGGAGCGCGAAGGTCGCGACCGCGTGCACGAGGTCCTTGCCGTCCTGCTCCACGCCGGCCTCGCAGACGGTGAGGTCCTGCCCCCGCTTGCGGACCTCCGCGGTGACCACGAGGGTGCCCGGCTTCCCGGGCCGTAGGTAGGTCACGGTCAGCTGGCTGGTCGCGGGCACCTGGTCCTCGCCGGCGCTGCGCACCGCCGCCCCCATGACGGTGTCGACCAGCGTGGCGAACAGGCCGCCGTGGACCGTCCCCGCGGGGTTCAGGTGGCGCTCGTCCACCTCGACCTCCAGCCGCGCGCTGCCGTCGCGGACCTCGGGCGCGCCGGCGCCGACGAGGTCGATGAAGCCGGTCGTGGTGGTGTCCATGGCGCACGGGTACCCGCCCGCGGGACGAGCACGCACGTGAGCGAGCCCCACGGCTCGACCAGTCCGCCGGGCGGCCTGCTCCGAAGAGCCCTACGTGCCTCCCTTCCCCGCCCGCCGGTCCCAGCCCCGGTCCTTGCCCTGGTCCGAGCCCCGGCTCGTCGCCCACGTCGACCGGCTGGCCGAGGAGCACCCGCCGATCGACCTGGCGACCTGCGACTTCACCGTGCGCCGACCCGCCGAGGTGGTGGCCCGGTTCGCGCCGGCGCTGGACTACATGGCCCGCGCCGAGCTCGAGGTCGAGCGCAACACCCTCGAGCTCGGCGTGCTGCTGCCGCACGCGCCCGACGTGGACCGGTACTTCTACCGCGAGGTCTGGCAGCCGCAGGAGTCCCACCACGGGCTCGCGCTCGACGAGCTGCAGGTGCGGCTCGGGCTGCCGCCCGCGCAGACCGACCTCACGACCCTGTCGCCGAAGATCCGCGCGGTCGGCGCGCTCGCCCACGTCGGCGCGCTCCAGGACGTCGTCCGGATGCTCTACTACCTGACGGGGATGACCACCGAGCGTTCGGCGCTGCTGGCCTACCACCGGCTCCACGACGGGCTGGTCGAGATGGGCGAGACCGCCGTCGCCGACACGATCATCACGCCCATCCGGCGGCAGGAGCCGGGACACTTCGCCTTCTACCAGCTCTCGGCGCGCGGCCTGTGGTCCCGGTTGGCGGAGTGGCAGCGTTGGCTCGTGCGACGGATGCGGGCGGTCTCGTTCGCCCCGGTCGCGGCCGGCGACGACAGCCGGAAGGCCGACGTCGGCGACATGATGGTCGCGCTCGGCATCGGCACGCCCGAGGCGGCCGACGAGTTCGTGCAGACGGTCGCCCGGACCGAGGCCGAGCTGCTCGGCGCGGCCGAGGCGGGGCTGGCCGTGCCGCCGTACATCGTCCGGTCGTTCCGCGAGTGCCTCGAGCTGGCCCGGGAGCGGGTCGCGCTCGCCTCGTGATGGCCGGCGTGCGCTCCGGCGCACGCTGGGCAGCACGAGGCGGGTGGGTCAGCCCTCGACGCCGTACCACGCGACCTGGGCGCCGGCGTCGCCCGTCAGCACGGCGTACACGACCGTGGCGACGCCGGTGACGGCCAGCAGCGCCGCGAGCAGCCAGCGGACCGCCCCGACGCGCCGGTGGAGCGCCGCGGCCGCGACGGCCACCACGGCGAAGGCGGCCACCACCAGCCGGAACACCTCGGCGCGCGACTCGTGGGTCTCGATGAGCTCGAGCAGCGGGCCGCCGTACTGGTTGGCCTCGGTGAGCTGCTCGCCGGAGAAGTACGCGATCCACACCGCGACCGCGGCCGGCACCACAAGCACGACCATCGGCCAGCGGATCCAGTCGCGCCACCGCGGGACCGCGGCGTACGCGACGCCGAACAGGGCCGAGACCGGGCCGAGCACGACGGCGGCGTGGACGACGAGGGCGTGCAGCGGGAGGCCGTTGATCTCCATGGATTGAATGTTGCACCACACCGCGCGCCGGTTGCTGAAAGTAGCCTGTGCGTCCGTGGCCACCCCGCACCCCGACTACACCGACGACCTGCGCCTCGCGCACGTGCTCGCCGACGACGCCGACTCGCTGACCATGGCGCGGTTCAAGGCGCTCGACCTGCACGTGATGAGCAAGCCGGACCTGACCCCCGTGACCGATGCCGACCAGGCCGTCGAGGAGGGGATCCGGCGGACGCTGTCGCGGGTCCGCTCCCGCGACGCGGTCACCGGCGAGGAGCAGGGCTCCACCGGCCACAGCCAGCGGCGGTGGATCGTCGACCCCATCGACGGCACCAAGAACTTCGTCCGCGGCGTGCCCGTCTGGGCCACGCTCATCTCGCTCGTCGTGGACGACGAGGTCGTCGTGGGCGTCGTGTCCGCGCCCCAGCTCCAGCGCCGCTGGTGGGCGTCGGCCGGCGGCGGCGCCTGGACCGGCCGGTCGCTGCTCAAGGCGACGCCCTGCCGGGTCTCCGACGTACGCCGCCTGGAGGACGCGTCGCTGTCGTACTCCTCCCTCTCCGGCTGGGACGAGCGCGGCCGGCTCGAGGACCTGCTGTCGCTGATGCGGCGCGTGTGGCGCACCCGCGCCTACGGCGACTTCTGGTCCTACATGCTGCTCGCCGAGGGGGCCGTGGACATCGCCGCCGAGCCCGAGCTCGAGGTCTACGACATGGCCGCCCTCGACGTGATCGTGCGCGAGGCCGGCGGCCGGTTCACCTCCCTCGACGGCACCGACGGCCCGTTCGGCGGCAACGCGCTCGCCTCGAACGGCCACCTGCACGACGCGGCCATGTCGTTCCTCGGCGCGCTGCCCGACCTCGGCGGCGACCCCGACGACCCGGACTGGCCGCGCTCCGGCCCCGGCTCGGTCTCCGACCTGCGGTCCCGGCGCCGGCCGAGCGGGGCCGGCGACCTGCCGCTCGACTGAACCACCCCGGGTCCTGCTCGCGGAGGCCTTTACACGAGCGGGCTCGGGAGTACCGTCGAGGGACTCGTCACGGGAGGTCGACCATGCGCATCAGCGAGGTCCTCGACAGCAAGCCACGCGCCGACGTGGTCACCATCCACCCCGACGCGGACGTCCGCGAGCTGGTCGCCGCGCTCGCCGAGCACAACGTCGGCGCCCTCGTCGTCAGCACCGATGGCACGTCGCTGGACGGCATCGTCAGCGAGCGCGACGTCGTGCGCCGCCTCCACGCCGACGGCACCGTGGTCGACGCCACGGTCGGCGCGATCATGACCGCGGTCGTCGAGACCTGCGGACCCGAGACCGGGCTCGACGAGCTGATGCGGACCATGACCGACCGGCGCATCCGCCACGTCCCGGTCGTCGAGGACGGCCGACTGGTCGGCATCGTGAGCATCGGCGACGTCGTCAAGCACAAGATCGACCAGCTCCAGTTCGAGCGCGACCAGCTCGACAGCTACGTGCACCAGACCTGAGCGCGGGATGTCGAAGTTTCCCCTTCGGTTGTTGAGGTAACGTCTACGGACATGAACAACCTGTTGCGTTCCGGCGCCGGGCTGACCATCGGGGACCTGGCCGAGCGGACCGGGGTGGCCCCAGCGACGCTGCGGATGTGGGAGACGCGGCACGGGTTCCCCGAGCCGGTGCGCCGGGAGTCCGGGCACCGGCGGTATGCCGAGGCCGACGTCGAGGCGGTGCGCGAGGTCGTGCGGCGCCGCGAGGAGGGGGTGCGGCTGGACCGGGCGATCAGCCAGGCCGTCGAGCAGGTCCGCGCGGCCGCGGCGCCGACGCCGGACTCGGTCTTCGCCGAGCTGCGACGGCGCCACCCCCACCTCCAGCCGCAGCGGCTGACGAAGGCGACGCTGCTCGCGCTGTCGTGGGCGATCGAGGACGAGTTCTGCGCCCGGGCCGAGCGGGCGACGCTCTTCGGGTCGTTCCAGGACGAACGGTTCTACGCCCCCGCCGCACGCCGCTGGGAGGAGCTCGCCCGGGTCTCGCGGGCGGCCTTCGCGCTGGCCGCCGGCGCGCCGGACCCCCACGCCACCCACGTGCACCACGTGCCGCTGGCCGAGGACTCGCCGCTGCGCCGCGAGTGGACCGTGGTGTGCGACTCCGCCGACCTGCCGGCCGTGCTGGCCGCCTGGGAGCTGCCCGGCCAGGACGGCGTGCCCGACCGGGATCGCGTCTTCGAGGCGGTCTGGGGCGTCGACCCACGGGCCGTGCGCGACGCCGCCCGCGTCTGCGCCCGCGTCGCCGCCGACGTCGGCGTCGAGGAGGCCCGGCCGGTCCTCTTCGAGCTGGCCGACGACCCGGCGCCGCGGGTCGTGGACCTGGCGACGGTCTCCACCCTCTTCAACCGGGTGGTCGCGTACGTCGACCGCTTCGGCCGCGGCTGAGGCAGGGCGAGCCGGCCGTGCACGCGAACGCCGAGGCCGACGTCGTCGTCGTGGGAGCCGGGCTCGCCGGCCTGCGCTGCGCCCGCGCGCTGGTCGACGCCGGGCTGGACGTGGTCGTGCTCGAGGCGACGGGCCGGGTCGGCGGCCGGGTGCGCACCGACCGCGTCGACGGGTTCCTCGTCGACCACGGCTTCCAGCTGCTCAACCCCGCGTACCCGGCCGTGCGGCGGTGGGTGGACACCGACGCGCTGGGCCTGCAGCCGTTCCCCGCCGGCGTCCTCGCGCGCACCGACGGCGCCGAGGACGGCGCCGGGGGTGGCGCCGAGCTGCTCGCCGACCCGCTGCGCGAGCTCGGGCTCACCCGGCGCACCGCCCGGTCCGTCGCGGTCCGTCCGCGCGAGGTGCTCGCGCTGCTGCGCTGGGCCCGCCCGCTCGTCGGCCCGGGACGCGGCCTGGCCGACCGGGTGACCCCGCGCCGCGGCGACGTCACCCTGCGCGACTCGCTGGACCGGGCGGGCGCCTCGGGCCTGCTGCGGACCGTGCTCGAGCGGTTCCTCGCCGGGGTCCTCCTCGACGGCCCCGGCACGACCGCCGACGCCTACGCGCTGCTCCTGGCCCGCACCTTCGCGGCCGGCACGCCCGCGCTGCCGGCCGCCGGCATGGCCGCGCTCCCCGCCCAGCTGGCCGCCGGCCTCGGTGACCGGGTCCGGCTGCGCACGCCGGTCGAGGGCGTCGACACCACCGGCGCCCACCCCGTGCTGCTCACCCCCGCCGGCACCACCCGCGCGCGGTCGGTGGTCGTCGCCACCGACGGCCTCACCGCCTCCCGGCTCACTGGCACCCCGGCCCCGTCGCCCCGGGGCGTGGTCACCCAGTGGTGGGAGGTCGAGGACCTCGGGGGACGCCGCGACCGCCACGCGCCCGGCGTCCTCGCCGTCGACGCCCGCACGCGACCCACCGGCCCCGTGGTCAACACGGCCGTCGTGTCGGCCGCGGCGCCGACGTACGCCCCGTCGGGGAGGCACCTCGTCCAGGCCTCCGCGCTGCTGCGCCGGGGTGTCGCGGTGCCCTCGGAGGGCCGGATGCGCCGGCACGCGGCCGACCTGCTCGGGATCGGCTCCGTCGGTTGGAGCGAGGTCGCCCGGCACGAGGTGCCGCACGCGCTGCCCGCACAGCCGGTGCCGTTCACGGCCCGGCGGCCCGTCGTCGTGCGTCCGGGGCTCCTCGTCTGCGGCGACCACCGCGACACCGCCTCGATCCAGGGCGCGCTCGTCAGTGGTCAGCGCGCCGCCCGGGCCGTGCTCACGAGCCTGGACCGTGCGCGTGCCGACGGCGCCTGAGGCGCTGCTGGTCGGCGCGACCGCCCTGCACGCCGGCTTCCAGCTGACGGTGACCGCGCTCGTCTACCCCCGCCTCGCCGACACCGCACCCGCAGCCTGGCCCCGGGAGCACGCACGGCACAGCCGCACGATCGCGCCCCTCGTCGCCGTCGTGTACGCCGCCGTGCTGACCGCCTGCGGGTGGGCGCTGGCCGACCCGGGGCCGGCGGTCGTGGCGGCCGCGGCCGCGAGCGCGGTCGCCCTCGGCACCACGGCCCTGCTCGCCGCTCCCCTGCACGGCCGGCTCGCGCGCACCGGCCCCGACCCGCGGCTGGTGCGCCGCCTGCTCGCCGCGGACCGGGCCCGCGCGGTGGCCGCGGTCGCCGCCGTGCCGGCCGCACTCGTGGCCGCCGTAGGGTGAGCCGCATGGACAAGCCCGAGATCGACTTCCCCGACTTCGACCCGCCGACCGACCTGCAGATCACCGACGTCACCGTCGGCGACGGCCGGGAGGCGGCCGCCGGCAACACCGTCGAGGTGCACTACGTGGGCGTCGCCCACTCCACCGGCGAGGAGTTCGACGCGTCGTACAACCGCGGCGAGCCGCTGCGCTTCCGCCTCGGCATCGGCCAGGTCATCTCCGGCTGGGACACCGGCGTGCAGGGGATGAAGGTCGGCGGCCGCCGCCAGCTCGTCATCCCGCCGCACCTGGGCTACGGCGACCGGGGCGCCGGCGGCGTCATCAAGCCCGGCGAGACGCTGATCTTCGTCGTCGACCTGCTCGGCGTCAGCTGAGCGCCAGCACCACCTGCGTCACCAGGGCAGGTCGTCCGTGGTGTCCTGGTCGGACACCCGGGCGGCCTGTCCCTTCAGCTCCACCACGTCGCCGATGCGGAGCTGGCGCCCTCGGCGGGTCTCCACCTCGCCGTTGACCAGCACCAGCCCGTCGGCGATGACCGGCTTGGCCTCGGCCCCGGTCTCCACCAGGTTCGCGAGCTTCAGGAACTGCCCCAGCCGGATCGACTCGTCGCGGATCGCGACGTCCATCGGCTCGGGGGCCGCCGGCTCGTCGGGCCCGCCCTCGCTCGGGGTCTTCCTCCACGGCAGTCGCATCAGTGGATCATGACCGAGATCGCGTGGATCAGCACACCGACGAGGCCGCCGACGATCGTGCCGTTGATGCGGATGAACTGCAGGTCCCGGCCGACGTGCAGCTCGATCCGCCGCGCCGCCTCCTTGCCGTCCCACCGCTCGATGGTGGACGTGATGACGGTGGTCACCTCCGCGCCGTACCGCTCGACGGCGAAGACCGTCGCGTCCGCGGCGAGCCCGTCCAGCCGCGTCCGGAGCGCCTGGTCGGTGAGCAGCCGCTCGGCGAACGCGTGGGCCTCGGTGAGCAGCCGCTGACGGACCGCGCCCTCGGGGTCGCGCAACGAGCCGGTGAGCCCCCGGCGCAGCGCGTTCCACAGCGAGACGCTGGACGCGATGACCTGCGGGTGGTCGAGCAGCCGGTCCTTGAGCCGCTCGGTCCGCTCCTGGGTCGCGGGGTCCTCGAGCAGGTCGGTGGCGAGCTGCTCGAGCATCGAGTCCAGTGCCCGACGGGCGTGGTGGTGCGGGTCGTCGCGGATGTCGGCCACCCAGCGCACCAGCTCGAGGTGGACCCGGGTGGTGACCCGCTCGTTGATGCTCGGCGGCGACCACCACGGCGCCCGCTCACCGAGGATCTCGGTGACCGTGTCGGGGTTGTCGACCAGCCAGTCGTGCATCTCGGTGAGCGCGAGGTCGACCAGGCCGTGGTGCAGGTCGTCGCGGAGCGTCTCGCTGAGCAGGCTGCCGAGCAGCGGCGAGATCGGCTCCTCGTGGAAGCGCGGCACCAGCGCGTCGCGGATGAGGCTCTCGACGTGGTCGTCGCGGACCTTGCCCAGCGCGATGACCGCGACGTCGCTGACCTCGTCGACGACCCGCCGGGCGTGCTCGGGCTCGCCGAGCCAGCGCCCGACCCGCAGCGAGATCGTCGCCGCGTCGACCCGCTCGCGGATGATGTCCTCCTGCAGGAAGTTCTCCCCCACGAACTCCTCGAGCCCGCGGCCCAGGTCGTCCTTGCGCCTGGGGATCAGCGCGGTGTGCGGCACCGGCAGGCCGAGCGGGTGGCGGAACAACGCCGTCACCGCGAACCAGTCGGCGATCGCACCGACCATCGAGGCCTCGGCGCCGGCGTTCACGAACCCGAGCACGCCGTCCTGGCCGAGCGTGGCGACGTACACCGCCGCGGCCAGCAGCAGCAGGCCCACCGCGATCGTGCGCATCTGCCGCAGGCCCTTGGCCCGCAGCTCGTCGGCCTCGGGGTCGGCGGTGATCAGGGGGATGCTGGTGGTTTCGCGCGTGGTCATCACCGACATCCTGACCGACGGCCCCGCATGGCAGGATCACCCGCATGTCACGCACGGTCATCACGTTCGGCACGTTCGACGTCTTCCACGTCGGCCACCTGCGGGTGATCGAGCGAGCCGCGGCTCTCGGCGACCGGCTGGTCGTCGGCGTCTCGGCCGACGAGCTCAACCTGCGCAAGAAGGGCCGCGAGCCGGTCTTCAGCCAGGCCGAGCGGCTCGCGATCGTGGCCGCGCTCAAGCCGGTCGACGAGGTCTTCGTCGAGGAGAGCCTCGAGCTCAAGCGGCACTACATCACCGAGCACGGCGCCGACGTCCTCGTGATGGGCGACGACTGGGCCGGCCGCTTCGACGAGATGAAGGACCTCTGCGAGGTCGTCTACCTGCCGCGCACACCGGCCATCTCGACCACCGCGCTCATCGAGAAGATCTCCGCGACCTCCTGACCAGGTGCCCCCGGGCGCCCGCGGTTTCGCGCGGCCCCGCCCGGGCACGCTGGTGCCCGTCCCCCCACCCGGAGAGAGGCCTCCTCCTCATGCGTCGTTCCTTCGCGGCCGTCCTGGTCGCACTCAGCACCGGCCTGGCCGTGCTGCCCGCCACCGCCGCCTCCTCGGCCGACCCCGGGTCGTCCCCGGCGACCGCGGCCGCTCCTGCCGCCGCTCCCGCCGGCGAGGAGCCCGCGGTCGAGGCGGCGCGTCGTGCGTTGCAGGAGGCCACCGTGGTGCTGGGCGCCGACGTGGCTCCCGCCGCCGGCCTGGCCCGGCGCTCCGCATCAGCCGCCGCACCGGCCGTCGCACCGGGCGGGCAGCGGCCCGACGCGACGCTGGTGCTGCGCGACCTCGCCGTCGCCCTGCCCGCGCTCGAGGGGACCGAGCGCCGCCAGGCCGAGGCGCTGCTCGCGCGCCCGACCGACGGCGGCCGGGACCAGTACGGCGACGGCTACTCGGTGCCGTCGAAGAAGAAGTGCTCGCGCCACTTCTGCCTCCACTACGTCACCAGCACCGCCGACCGCCCCACCTCCGAGGCCTGGGCCAGGAAGAACCTCACGGTCCTGAACAAGGTCTGGCGCAAGGAGGTCACGAAGATGGGCTACCGCGCGCCCGTCAAGGACGGCAACCGCGGCGGCAACGGCAAGTTCGACGTCTACCTCAAGGAGCTCGGAAGCAAGGGCCTCTACGGCTACTGCGCGCCGGAGTACCGCAAGAAGGGCACGAAGTGGGTGGCCTCGGGCTACTGCGTGCTCGACAACGACTTCGCGCAGGCGCAGTACGGCGCGCCCCCGGGCAAGAGCCTCAAGGTCACCGCGGCGCACGAGTTCTTCCACGCCGTGCAGTTCGCCTACGACTACAACGAGGACCGGTGGCTCATGGAGTCCACCGCCACCTGGATGGAGGAGCAGGTCGCCGACGGCGCGAACGACAACCGGCAGTACCTCGCCTCCGGGCAGGTCAAGCTGCCGGTCTCCTCGCTCGACGTCTTCCAGCCCCAGGGGTTCGCGCAGTACGGCAACTGGCCGTTCTGGGAGTACCTCTCGGGCCGCTTCGGCAACGGGATCGTGAAGCAGGTCTGGAACAAGGCCGGCGCGTTCAAGGGCGCACCGAACATGTACTCCGCCCAGGCGCTGCGCAAGACCATCGGCAAGCGAGGCGGCGGCCTGCCCGCGGTGTTCGCGTCGTACGCCGCCGCCAACACCGCCCCGGCCCGCTACTACCCCGAGGGCGCGGCCTGGCCGAAGGCCGGCTTCACCAAGCGGGTGACGCTCGACAAGACCTCCCGCAAGGCCTCGGCCACCGTACGGATCAACCACCTGGCCTCGCGCAACATCGGCGTCCGGCCCGGCGCCGGCCTCAGCGGGAGGAAGTGGGGTCTGCGGATCACCGTCAACGCGCCGAATCGCGCCTCCGGCCCGGCCGTCCACGTGCTCGTCCGGAAGAAGAAGGGCGCCTGGGGACGCAAGGCGATCCCGCTGAGCAAGAAGGGCTACGGCCGCCGGACCGTCGACTTCGGCGGGTCGAGGATCAGCGGCGTCACCATCACCCTCGCCAACGCCTCCACCCGCTACCGCTGCTACCAGGGCACGAACCTCTCCTGCCGCGGCAAGTCCCGCGACCAGAACAAGAAGTTCAGCGTCCAGGTGAAGGCCGTCAAGCGCTGACCGCCACCGCTGGCTGGTGTCCGGTGTTCGATGTCCGGCCGCCGGGCGGTCGTTTCATCAAGGTATGCGGGGAATGCCGCACTCCCCTGGGTGAGCTCCGCCAGGGAAGTGACGGTCCGACTGCATACCTTGATGAACCGACACCGGCTGGGCCGCCGCCCGGCACCGATCGGCGTCGGTCAGCGGCCGCCGCGGAGGGGCCCGCCGAGCAGGCCGTCCAGGGTGTCGGTGAGGCCATCGGTCGTGCCCTGGACGGCGCCGGTCACGGGCGCGAGCGCGCCGCCGGTCAGGCCGTCGACGGCACCGACGGCGCCGGCCACGACGGGGTCGACGAGCCGCGAGACCGGGCCGCGACGGTCGTCCTCGGGTTCGGGTCCGGGATTGGATCCGGGATCGGGCCCGACCGGGGCGGGCCCGTCCTGTCCGGGGGCGGGGTCGCCGCCCGGGTTCGTCGGGCCGGAGCCGGGGCCGGGGTCCGAGGGGCTGCCGGGCGACCCGCCCGGCGACGTACCGCCCTGGGGTGCGGGAGCCACGCCGTCACCGGCGGCGAGGCCACCGGCCGGGGCGCCGACGCCGACGGTCGGGCCGTCGACGCCGGCGGCCGGAGCGGCGGCCCGGACGAGCACCCGCGCCTCGGCGACCTGCTGGGCGAGCGGCCCGCTCGGCGGCTGGGCCACGGGCAGGCCGGGCAGATCGGTGTCGGTGACGTAGAGCGTGGTGACGGTCATGAGCACGAACGCCGCCGCGCCGATGCCAAGGGCGCCGTACCCGATCCGCAGGTCGCGCTGCGGCTTGCTCATCGGTGCGCTGAAGCCCACCGGCCCTCCCTCGTGTCGTGCTGCCTGGCCCCCGTGCCCGAAGCCGACAACGACCGAGCCCGACCACGGTAACGGCGCGGCGGGGAGCGGCGCAGCGGTATGGACCGGTCGGCGCGCGGCTACCCCTCCGCCATGACGACGACAGCCACCGACCCGTCCGACGCCGACCTGAGGACCGTCCTCCGCAGTCACCCCGGCGAGCACGACGTCGACCTGTCGGCACTGGCGACGGCCGTCGAGCTGCTCGGCGAGTGCGTGGCCACCTGCCGCGCCTGTGCGGACGCCTGCCTCGACGAGGAGATGGTCGCCGACCTGGTCGCGTGCATCCGCGGCGACCTCACCTGCGCCGACGTGTGCGCGACGACGGCGGCGGTGCTGGTGCGACGCCCGACCGACCCAGGGCTGGTGCGGTCGCTCGTCGAGGCGTGCATCGCGGCGTGCGGGGCCTGCGCGACCGAGTGCGAGCGGCACGCCGGCATGCACGAGCACTGCCGCGCCTGCGCCGAGGTGTGCCGCCGCTGCGAGCGCGCCTGCCGCGACCTGCTGGCCGCGCTCGGCTGACCCGGACCGGCCGGTCCCGCGCGGGCCGGCTAGGACTCGTCGACGAAGCGGACCGGACCGGTGTCGGGGCGGTGCCCCTCGAGGTTCAGCGTGGCGTCCTCGCGGATGATCCGCCGCACGTCCTCGCGGTCCGGCCGCTCGTCGTCGGTGCGGGCGACGTCGATCACCTGCCGGCCGTCGACCTCGACGTCGGGGTCGAGCGCGGCGTCGTACCCGTGCCGCGTGAGCGCCGCGACGACCGCCGCCGGGTCCTGCCCGAGCGGCACGGCGTACCGCAGGCGCGTGGACGGCATCTCGTCCGACACGCGCGTCCCGCCGGCGCGACGGCCGCCGAGCGCCACCAGGCCACTGGTGCTCAGGAAGTAGAGCACCGCGATGCCGATGACCAGGATGAGCAGGAAGGGGATCGCGCCACCGACGAGGGACCTCCGAGGTTCCGGGACGTGAGGGACACGTCCCGGTCCCCGGAGGCCGCCGGGGCTAGACCTGCGGCCCGGAGGCGCGGCGGGCGCGCTCCTCGTAGGCGGCACGTGCCGCCGGGTCGGCCTGCGCCAGCACCGAGTCGGCCTGGGTCAGCCTGGCCATGGCGTCCTGCACCGTGCGCGGCAGCAGCGAGGTCACCTTCACCAGGCCCTGCGACCAGCGCGGCACCCACATCTCGGCCTTGGGCGAGCGGACCGCCTGCTCGATGACCTTCGCGACGTCGTCGGCGGTGACCGGCTTGACGCCCTTCGCGGCCGGCACGCCGGCGGCGAGCTCGGTCTGCACGACGGTCGGCAGCACGACGGTCACGTCGATGCCGTGCGGGCGCAGCTCGGAGCGGATGGCCTCGCTGAAGCCGACGGCGGCGAACTTGGAGGCGGAGTACGTCGCCCCGTCGGCGACCGCGAGCCGGCCCACCGCGGAGGCGACGTTCACGATGTGGCCGTGGCCGCGGTCGACCATCCCGGGAGCGACGGCCTTGGTGCCGAAGATGACCCCGTGCAGGTTGACGTCGACGATGGCCTTCGTGACGCCGTCGGGCTCCTTGAGCACCGAGCCCAGCGGCATGATGCCGGCGTTGTTCACCAGCACGTCGAACGGGCCGAGCGCGGAGACGTCGTCGAGGAACGTGCGCCACGACTCGGGGTCGGTGACGTCGAGCGACGCGGCCTTCACGCGGTCGCCGTACGGCGCGGCGACCAGCTCGGCGAGGTCGACGTCGCGGTCGCCGATGGCGACCTTCGCGCCCTGGCGCGCGAAGCGCTCGACCGTCGCCTTGCCGATGCCGCGGGCACCGCCGGTGACGATGACGGACAGGCCGGAGATCTCTCGGGGCATGGCGATGGTTCCTTCCGATTCTGACAGGGCTTCCTGTCAGTCTGGACAGTGACAGCGTTTCTGTCAACGACTCCCGGCGGGTGGGCGGTCAGCCGCGGACCAGGGTGCGGACGGCCTTGCGGTCGGTCTTGCCCACGCTGGTGAGCGGGACGGCGTCGACGACGAGCACCTCGCGGGGGTACTTGTACGCCGCGAGCCGACCCTTGGCGTACGTCACCAGGTCGTGGCCGGTCAGCGTCGAGCCGGGCTGGACCGACACCACCGCGACGACCTCCTCGCCGCTGGCCGGGTCCGGGCGACCCACGCACGCGGCCGAGGTGACCTCGGGGTGGGTGAGCAGCGCGTCCTCGACGTCGCGCGGGAAGACGTTGAACCCGCCGCGGATGATGAGGTCCTTGACGCGGTCGACGACGTAGAGGAACCCGTCCTCGTCGAGGTGGCCGATGTCGCCGGTGTGCAGCCAGCCGTCGACGACGGTCTGCGCGGTGAGCTCCGGCTCGTTCCAGTAGCCCAGCATCACGCCGGGGCCACGCACGCAGATCTCGCCGTCCTCGCCGGCGGGCACCGGCTGCCCGGCCGGGTCGAGGATCGCCACCTCGGCGTGCGGCAGCGGCTTGCCGACGCTGCCGGCGCGCCGCTCGTGCATGGTCGAGGCGGAGACGACCGCGCTGGCCTCGGTGCAGCCGTAGCCCTCGAGCACCACGACGCCGAGCCGGTCCTCCACCTTTTGGCGCAGCGCCTCGGAGAGCGGAGCGCCGCCGGAGCCGAAGGACTGCAGCGAGGACAGGTCGTGGTCGTCGAGCGGCTCGGCCAGCAGCATCGTCAGCATCGACGGCACCACCGGGCTGGACTCGAGGCGGTGCTCCTGGACCAGCTCCAACCAGCTCTTCGCGTCGAACCACCGCTGCAGGACGGACACGCCGCGCCGCTCGCTGTGCATCCCGCCGACCACGACGATCAGCCCGTAGGCGTGCGAGAGCGGCAGCGGGAGCAGCGAGCGGGTGGAGTCCATCGTGCGGGCCACCGCGTCGATGCCGGCTCCGCTCTCCCACAGGCCGCGGTGGCTGAGCATGACGCCCTTGGCGCGACCGGTCGTCCCGCCGGTGTAGAGCAGCGCGGCGAGGTCGTCGTCGGCGCGTGGCTCGATCGGAAGCGGGTCGGCGGTCTCGAGCTCGGCGTACGGGCGGGTGCCCGGCGTCGGCTCGGCCTCCTCCCCCACCACGAGCACCTCGAGGTCGAGCCCCTCGGCGGCCGACTGGAGCAGCGGCAGCAGCTCGGGGGTGACCACCACGGCGCGGGCGCCGGAGTCGGTGAGGATGTGGCGCAGCTCCGGCGGGGTCTGCAGGAACAGCACCGGCGTCACGACCGCGCCGGCCCGCCAGACGGCGCGGTAGGTGATGAAGACCTCCGGGGTGTTCATCATCAGCACGACGACGCGGTCGCCGACCTGGATGCCGATCCGCCGCAGGCCGCCGGCCACGCGGGCGGCCCGCTCGTGGATGCTGCCCGAGGTGTGCCACCGCCCCTCGAAGAACAGCGCCTCGTGGTCGCCGTGCCGCTCGAAGGACCGCTCGGCCAGCACGGCGAGGTTGTGCTCGCCGGGCTGCGCCGCGGTCGTCCCGCTGGTCCCGCTCGACTGCCGCGGGTCCACGGTGGACGCGCTCATCGGGCGGCCACCGCGGCCTCGGCCGAGGCGCCGGCCTCGGCGCTCGGGCCGTCGCCGGCCAGCGCCTGCGCGATCGCGAGCCGGGCGACCTCGTCGTACGCCGCCACGTCGTCGCCGAGCAGGAACCGGTCGACCTTGGCGCGCCGCCAGTACAGGTGCGCGTCGTGCTCCCAGGTGAAGCCGATCCCGCCGTGCACCTGGATGAGCGTCTCCGCGGCGGTCGTGAGCGTCGTGGCGGCGGCGGCCTTCGCGGCGGCCGCGGCCATCGGGAGCTTGTCGTCCGCTTGGTCGGCGGCCCACGCGGCCCACCACACGAGCGAGCGCAGCTGCTCGACCTGCACGTAGACGTCGACCAGCGCGTGCTTGACGGCCTGGTAGGAGCCGATGGCCCGGCCGAACGCCTGGCGCTCCCGGGCGTAGGCGACGCCGATCTCCAGGGCGCGCCCGGCCGCCCCGAGGTCCTCGGCGGCCAGGACGACCCGGCCGACCCGCTCGGCGTGCTCCCACCGCAGCCGCGCGTCGGGAGCGAGCACCTCGACGTCGCCGAGCACGACCTGGCCCAGCCCGCGGGTGGGGTCGATCGGCGCGCGCACGTCGACCGCGCCCGGCCCGCAGACCAGGTCGTCGCCGCGCAGCGTTAGGAAGGTGTCGGCCGAGGCGGCGTCGAGAACCGGCCCGGTGCCGTCGACGACAGCCACCCGGAGGCTGCCGTCGACGAGGCGCGCGAGCCGCTCGTCGTCGCCGGCGAGCAGGACCGCGGCGCGCGCGAAGGTGATGAGGGACGGCCCGGCGAGCACCCGGCCGGCCTGCTCGGCGACCACGGCGAGGTCGAGGAGCGAGCCTCCCCCGCCGCCGGCCGACTCGGGAACGGTGATGGTCGCGAAGCCGCTGGCGACCAGGGCGTCGCGCCCCGGGGCCAGCGCGGCCGCGGCCGGGTGGTCGGCGTCCAGGGCCGCGCGGGCCACGGCGGGCGAGGCCGAGGAGGCCAGGAAGTCACGAGCGGACGCGGCGAGGTCGCGCTGCTCGTCGTCGAGGTCGAAGTTCATGTCGTTCTCCTGTCTCAGGCGCCCGCGGCGGCGAGGCTCTCGCGGAAGGTGACGCCCTTGTCGGCGCGGGGCTCCGGCGGCAGGCCCAGGACCCGCTCGCCGATGACGTTGCGGAGCACCTGGTCGGTGCCGCCCGCGATGGCCATGCCCGGGAGCACGGCCTGGAGGTCCTGCCAGGTGCTCGAGCCGGACGGCCCGACGGCGTACGCCGCGTGCTCGCCGAGGACGCGCACGGCGAGGTCGGCGAGGTCGCGGGCGGACCTGGTGCCGGCGAGCTTGCCGGCCGAGGCCTCCGGGCCGGGGAGGTCGCCGCGGCTGATCGCGGAGAGCTGGCGGTAGCCGGTGTAGCGGGTGCCGAGGCTGTCGACGTACGCCCGGCCGAGCTCCTGGCGCACCAGCGCCTGCCGGTCCGCGGAGAGGTCGCCGACGTGACGGGCGACGTGCTCGGCGATCGCGGCGGAGCCGACGCCGATCTCGGTGCCGCCACCGCCGAGCGAGAGCCGCTCGCTCATCAAGGTGGTCAGCGCGACCCGCCAGCCGTCGCCGACGTCGCCGAGCCGCTCCTCGTCGGGGACGACCACGTCGTCGAAGAAGACCTCGTTGAAGTCCGCCCCGCCGCTCATCTGCCGCAGCGGCCGGACCGTCACGCCGGGTGCCTTCATGTCGACGACGAACATCGTCAGGCCGCGGTGCTTGGCGACGTCGGGGTCGGTGCGCGTGAGCACGATGCCGTGGTCGGCGAGGTGGGCCAGGGTCGTCCACACCTTCTGGCCGCTGATCCGCCAGCTGCCGTCCTCGGTGCGCACCGCCCTGGTCCGGAGCGCGGCCAGGTCGCTGCCGGAGGCCGGCTCACTGAAGAGCTGGCACCACACGTCGTCGGCGCGCAGCAGGCGCTTGAGGTAGCGGCGGTGCTGCTCGGGGCTGCCGTGGTGGATGACCGTGGGGCCGCACATGCCGATGCCGATCAGGTTGATCAGCCCGGGCACCTCGGCGCGGGCCAGCTCCTGGTCGACGATGGCCTGCTGCATCGGCGTGCCGCCCTGGCCCCCTGCCTCGACCGGCCACGTCACTCCGACCAGCCCGCCGTCGTACAGCAGCGCCTGGCGGGCCCGCGCGACCCGGTCGTCGAAGCGCTGCTCGTCGCCGCGACGGCCGAGCTCCTCGCGGTGCTCCTCGATGAAGGCGCGCACCTTCGCCCGCCAGGCCGCCTCGTCCGGGGTGTCGTCGAAGTCCACGACGCAGGTCCTCTCGGTTCGCGTGCGACGCGGCGAGTGTGAGCCACGCCACGTCCGGGAACCGGACTGTAACTTACCTGCGAGCCTGCAGGTAAGTGGTTTGGGGGGTCGGGGTGAGGACGGCACGATGCAGCGGTCACCGGTTCACCGGTGACCCCCTCGCTTACCGGGGAAGATCTCCCGTGGGAAGCGCGAGGGTCGCCTGAGAAGTGGTGCTGGCGGGGCTGGCGGGACGCGACGGGCCCGTCCCGTCCGAGGCGCACCCAGGGCGGTACGTCGAGCCGCATGCAGGGGTGGACGCGACCGGAGCCGCCGTCAGCCGAGACCGGCGAGCAGCTGGTCGCGGGCCGGCGGCCACGACCGCTGCACCTGCGGCTCGCTGGCCACCGCGCGCAGCATCCGCAGGCCGCGGATCGTCGCGATCGCGGTGACCATCAGCGGCTTGAAGTCCTCGCGCCCCACCAGCTCCGGAGCGACCCGAGCAGCGGCGGTCGCCAGGGTCCGCTGGACGGCCCCGTCGAACTCCACCAGGTGACGGTGGAGGTCCTCGTCGGTGCGGGCCGCGACGAACAGCTCCAGCTGCGCGGACGACACCGGCCCGCTGAAGATCTCCCAGAGGCGGTCCAGCAGCACGGCGTACTGCCCGGCCGGGCCGTCCGCGACGTCCAGCGGTCGGCCCACGAGGTCGTCGACCAGCCGGTCCGTCAGGTGCGCGAGCGCCTGGACGACCAGGTCGGCCTTGGTCGCGAAGTAGTGCGCCTGCGCGCCGCGCGTCACCCCCGCCCGCTCGCAGACCGTCGTCGCGGTCAGCCGGGCGTAGCCCCGGTCGACCAGCACCTCGATCGTGGCGTCCAGCAGGGCGCCCCGGGTGCTCGCACGCCGCTCGGCCTGGGTACGCCGCGCCGGGCGCGAGGAGGTGGGCACGCGCCGCAACCTACCCGCGCACCCCGCCGGCGCCCCCTCGGCCGGCGTTCAGCGGGATCCCAGCCTGCGGAGCGCCTTGAGCTGGGAGTTGCCGAGCCTGACGAACGTCTCCAGCGCCATGCCCGGGGGCGGGCCGACGGGGCCCATCCGGGACAGGGCGATGGTCTGGGTCTCGGTGAACCGCTGGATGCCCTGGGCGCCGTGGCGGCGGCCGAGACCGCTGTCGCCCATGCCGCCCATGCCGGCCTCGACCGAGCCGGCCGCGAGCGCGGCGCCGTCGTTGATGTTGACCGACCCGGCGCGGATCCGGCGGGCGAGGGCCTGGGCGGTGCGGGTGTCGCGGCTGAAGATGCTGGCCGAGAGGCCGTAGGAGCCCTGGTTCGCGAGCGCCACCGCCTCGTCGTCGCTGGAGACGCGGTGCAGCGCGACGACGGGGCCGAAGGTCTCGCCGAGGCAGAGGTCCATGTCGTCGGTGACACCCTCGAGCACGGTCGGCTCGTAGACGTAGGGGCCGAGGTCGGGCCGGGCGCGGCCGCCGCAGAGGACCGTCGCGCCCTTGGCGACGGCGTCCTCCACGTGAGCGGCGACCTTCTCCAGCTGGGCCGCACTGGCGAGCGAGCCGACCTGGCAGGAGAAGTCGAAGGACTGCCCGACCGCCAGCGCGCGCGTGGCGGCCACGAGCTTGTCGCGGAACGCGGCGTACACGCTCTCGTGCACGATGACGCGCTCGATGTGGATGCACATCTGGCCGGTGTTGGTGAAGACCGCGTCGACGGTGCCGGCGGCGGCCTTGTCCAGGTCGGCGTCGGCGCGGACGAGGAGCGGGTTCTTGCCGCCGAGCTCGAGGGAGGCGCCGACGAGCCGGCGGGCGGCGGCCTCGCTGACGATCCGGCCGGTGGCGGTGGAGCCGGTGAAGCAGACGTAGTCGGCGGACTCGACCAGCGCGGTGCCGACCTCGGCACCCGGCCCGGCGACGACGTCCCACACGTGCGCCGGAAGCCCGGCCTCGCCCATCAGCGCGCGGGTCCACAGCATGGTCAGCGGGGTCTGCGGGTCGGCCTTGCTCACGACCGAGCAGCCGGCGAGCAGGGCGGGGACGGCGTCGCCGACACCGAGGTAGAGCGGGTAGTTCCAGGGCGAGACGATGCCGACGACGCCGCGCGGCACGCGCACCTCGCGGACCTTGGTCAGCAGGGGCATCGCACCGCGGACCGGGCGGTCGGCGAGGTACGCCGCGGCGCGGCGCGCGTAGTGCCGCGTCAGGTTGGCGACCTGGAGGATCTCCATCCAGGCGTGGTACCGGGCCTTGCCCATCTCCCACTGGACGAGGTCGATGACCTCGTCCTGCCGCTCGAGCAGCAGGTCGTGGAAGCGGAGCAGCACCTCGGCCCGGGCGGCGACGGTCAGCCCGGCCCACGAGGACTGCGCCGCGCGGGCGCGCACGACGGTCGCCGCGACGTCGTCGGCGGTGCAGCTCGGCACCGGCGCGGTGGGCTGCGCGTCGTACGGCGCGGTCGCGGTCAGCGGCTCCTCGCCGCCGGAGACCGGGGCGGAGACCCAGCGGTTCCAGGACGCGAGCTTCGCGTCGGTGACCCACGCGGGTCGGACCGACGTGGTGGTGGGCTCGAGGGTGGCGGTCAACAGGTCCTCCGCAGGTCGATGGGCTGGCCGTCCTTGGGGAACGGCAGGGAGTTGTTGTTCATGGGGGCGACGTAGCCCGGCGGGACGCTCCACTCCCAGCCGCGCAGCAGGTGGTGGAGGACGGCCTTGACCTCGGCGCCGGCGAAGTACATGCCCAGGCACTTGTGGACGCCGCCGCCGAAGGGATTCCAGGCGTAGCGGTGGGACTTGTCCTCGCGGCGCTCCGGGGAGAACCGCTCGGGGTCGAAGACCAGCGGGTTGGTCCACAGCTCCTCCATCACCTGCGCGAACTGCGGGGCGACGGTGACGAAGGTGCCCCCGGGGATGCGGACTCCCTGGACGACGGTGTCCTTGACGGTCTGCCGGAGCACGACGGGGACGGGCGCACGCAGCCGCAGCGACTCCTTCATCACCCAGTCCATGGACTCCAGGCCCTCGAGCTCGGCGAGGGTCGGCCGCGGGCCGAGCGCGAGCGACTCCTCGCGGCAGCGCTGCTGCCACGCGGGGTGCTGGCCGAGCAGCTGGAGCATCGTGGAGAGCGTGATGGTGGAGGTGTCGTGAGCCGCCATCATCAGGAAGATCATGTGGTTGACGACGTCGTCGTCGCTGAACCGCTCGCCCTCGTCGCTCTCGATGTGGCACAGCTGGGAGAACAGGTCGTCGGTCTCGACGGCGCGGCGCGAGGGCAGGTAGTGGCGCAGGAAGTCCTCGAGCACCTCGCGGCCCCGGTGCCCGCGGCCCCAGCGGGTGCCCGGGAGGTCCTTGCGGACGATCGCCGCGGCGGCCTGGACGCAGGCGATGAAGGCCTCGTTGACCTTCGCCATCTCCTCCGGGGTGGTGTCCTCCGCGCCGCCCATGAAGATGTCGGCGGCGACGTCGAGGGTGAGCTGCTTGAGCGAGGGGTACGCCCGGAAGTCGCGGTCGCGGCCCTTCGCGGCCCAGTCGGCGATGCCGGCCTCGATCGGCGCGTGCATCCGCGCGGCGTACGCCTCGAGCCGGTCGCGCGTGAAGGCCTGCTGCATGATCCGCCGGTGCATGTGGTGCTCCTCGAAGTCGAGCAGCATCAGGCCCCGGTTGAAGAACGGGCCGACCAGGTAGGTCCAGGCCGGGCCGTTGGCGAAGGCCTTGTCCTTGTTGCGGAACGCCTCCTCGCAGGCGTCCGGACCGAGCAGCATCACCCAGCGCTGCCCGAGCATCGAGATCGGCGCGACCGGGCCGTAGTGCTCCCACTGGCGGCGGAAGAGCGCGAACGGGTCCTTGGCGTACTCGAACGCGCGACCGAGCACCGGCTTGCCGCGGTCGTCGGGCCGGATCGGCGGGAGCTCCCGGACCGCCTCGGGGTGGTCCGCCGCCGACGTGCCGGAGCGGTCGCGGCGGGTGGGCGGGCTGCTGAGGTCGAGCGACACGAGAGGCTCCCTGGGAGGTGTGACGGGCGCTACGGTCGGGCCAGCATCATTCAGACAGGACGTCCTGTCAACCTTGTCGTGAGAGGGTGGCGGCCATGGCTGTGCAGTCCGGGACCTACCGCGGCGTCAGCGCCGAGGACCGCGCCGCGGAGCGCCGCGAGCGGCTGCTCGAGGCGACGCTCGCGGTCTGGGCGGACCCCACCGGCGCGCGGCCGACGATGACGCGGATCTGCGCCCAGGCGGGCCTGACCGAGCGCTACTTCTACGAGTCGTTCCGCTCCCTCGACGACGCGCTGACCGCCGTCATGGACCGGATCGCGACCGAGATCGAGGAGGTCAGCCTCGCCGCCGGCGACGCCGCCGGGGACGACCCCGCCGCGCGGGCGCGCGCCTCGGTGCTGGCCTTCGTCGAGTACCTCACCGCCGACCCCCGCAAGGGTCGCGTGGCCATCATCGAGGCCGGCGCGATGCCCGGCCTGCGCGCCCGCCGCACGCAGCTGCTGCGCCACTTCGCGCACCGCTCGGCCCAGGAGGCGCGCGACATCTACGGCGTCGGCGGCTGGGGCCCCCGCGAGGGCGAGATCGCCGGCCTGCTCTTCATCGGCGGCATGGCCGAGCTGGTCTCCGCCTGGCTCGACGGCTCGCTCGAGGCCACCCCCGAGGAGCTCGTCGACGCCGCCACCACGATGTTCCTCGGGCTGCACGCGGGCGGCTGAGCACCGGCGGTCGGCGCGGTCGGCGCGCGGGCTGCGAGGTTCATCGGGGCCCCGACAGAGCTCACGGTCCCCCGACGAAATTTCATCGGGGGACCGTCAGGTTCGTCGGGGAGCCGATGGACCTGACGACCGCCCGCCGCACGCCCACTCGCCGCGGTCCGCTACACGTCGATGCTGACGACGAGGTCGACCACGTCGCCGGTCACGACACCCTCGGCGCGGCGGGCGGCGACCTTGAGGGGGACGACGTACGTGCCGTCCTTGGGCCACAGCGCCGTGGTCCACCGCGCGGCACCCATGCGTACGGCGACGGGCACCATGCCCCAACCGTAGGTGACCGCGGCAGCGACCTCCCGGACGAGCGCGGCGTCGTCGGCGAGCAGGGCGACGAAGTGGTGCGGGGCGGGGCCGCGCCACTCGAAGACCGGTCCGGTGACCTCCAGCTGCACGCGACGAAGACTAGGCGGGTCCCGACCGCAGCGACACGACGCAGCGCACCCGGCCCGCACGGGCCATTGACAGACCCTGACGCGTGTCAACACTGTTGACCCCGTGTGGCGCAGAGCACGGCCGGTGAGCCCGGCCGACCCGTTCTCCGGCAGCCAGGCCCTCGTGACCGGAGGCGGCTCGGGCATCGGCGCCGCCCTGGTCCATGCGCTCGTCGACGCGGGGGCGCACGTCGTCGTGGCCGACCTCGACGAGGTCGCCGCGCAGCGGGTGGCGGACGCCGCCGGAGCCGCGGGTGCGCCGGGCACGGCGCGGGCGGTGCGGCTCGACGTGACCGACGCGGCCGCGGTGCAGGCGGCGGTGGACGAGGTGGTGGCGCGGGCGGGGCGGATCGACCTGCTGTTCAACAACGCCGGGATCACCTTCGGCGGCGAGACCGAGGACCTCACGCTGGCGCAGTGGGACGCGATCATCGACGTCAACATCCGCGGCGTCGTGCACGGTGTCGCCGCGGCGTACCCGCACATGGTCCGCCAGGGCGCCGGCGGCAGCGCGTGGGGCGGCCACGTCGTCAACACCGCGTCGATGGGCGGGCTGATGGCGGCGGGGCTGATCACCAGCTACGTCATGACCAAGCACGCGGTCGTCGGCCTCTCGCTCGCGCTGCGCACCGAGGCGGCCGCGAAGGGCGTGGGCGTCACCGTCCTCTGCCCCGCCGCGGTCGAGACGCCGATCCTGGAGAAGGGCCACCTCGGTCGGTTCCACGGGCGCGACTACTACCTCAAGGGCCAGGGCGTACGCCGCCCGCTGGACCCCGACGTGCTGGCCGCGGAGGCGCTCGCCGCCGTCGCCGCGGACCGGCCGCTGCTGGTCACGCCGCGTCCCGCTCGGATCGCCTGGCGGGTCGGCCGCCTGGCCCCCGCCTTCGCGAACCGGGCCGCCACCCGGTTCGTCGCCAAGCAGCGCCGGCTCCAGGCCCGGCGCGCCCGCAAGCAAGGAGCAGCCGCATGAGCAGCAACCCCACCCCAGGCACGCCGGTCGCGCTCGTCGTCGGCGGCGGCTCCGGCCTCGGCGCGGCGACGGCCGAAGCTCTCCGGGCGGCCGGGCACACCGTCGTGACGGGCGACCTCGAGGGGGCCGCCGCGGACCTCGTCGTCGACGTGACCGAGGAGGCGTCGGTCGCGGCAGCGGTGGACACGGTCGTCGCCGAGCACGGCCGTCTCGACGTGGTGGTCAACAGCGCCGGGGTGAGCACGTTGATGCAGGTCGTCGACCACGACGTCCAGGAGTTCCGTCGGGTCGTCGACGTCGACCTGGTCGGCGGGATGCTCGTCATCAAGCACGCGGCGCGGGTGATGACCGCGGCCGGCACCGGCGGGTCGGTCACCTCGATCGCCTCGCTCAACGCCCGCCAGCCGGGCACCGGCATGGCGGCGTACTGCTCGGCCAAGGCGGGCCTCGCCATGCTCACCCAGGTCGCCGCGCTCGAGCTCGGGCCCCAGGGGGTCCGGGTCAACGCGGTCTCCCCCGGGTTGGTCGTGACGCCGCTGACCGCGCCGGCGATGGACATCCCCGGGGTGCGGGAGGACTACGTCGACAACACCCCGCTCGGCCGGCCGGGCACGCCGGAGGAGGTGGCGGAGGCGATCGTCTACCTCGCGACCGCCCGCTGGCTGACCGGCGAGGTGCTCGACCTCAACGGCGGCGCCCACCTGCAGCGCTACCCGGACCTGGTCGGCCACGTGACGCGGGCGTTCGGGTGAGCGTGCGCTTCCCGGAGCTGGCCTGCTACGGGCTGGCCGGCCACGCCGACCAGCCGCGGGACCTGCTCACGGAGGCGCGGCTGGCCGAGGAGCTGGGGCTCGGGTCGGTGTTCCTGTCCGAGCGGTTCAACCTCAAGGACGCGGGCGTGCTGGCAGGTGCGCTCGCCGCGGCCACCGAGCACGTCGGCATCGCCACCGCCGCGACCAACCACAACACCCGCCACCCGCTGGTGACCGCGACGCTGGCGACGACCGCGCACCGGCTCTCGGGCGGGCGCTACGCCCTCGGCCTGGGTCGAGGGTTCGCCGCGCTCTTCGACGTGATGGGCCTGCCGCGGGTGACCGGCGCACAGCTCGAGGACGTCATCGGGATCTACCGCTCGCTGTGGCGCGGCGAGGCCGTCCTCGGCCACGAGGGGCCGGCCGGGTCCTACCCCTACCTCAACCAGGACTCCTCCTTCGACGAGCACATCCCGGTCCTGATGACCGCGATCGGCCCCCGCTCGCTCGCACTCGCCGGGCGGCTGGCCGACGGCGTCGTTCTCCACACGTTCCTCACCGACGAGGCGCTGGCGCGGTCGGTGTCGACGATCCGGACGGCTGCGGAGGAGGCGGGGCGCGACCCCGGCTCGGTGCGCGTCTGGGCGGTGCTCGCCACCGTCGAGGACTCGCTGCCCGAGGAGCTGCGGCTGCGCAAGCTGGTCGGCCGGCTCGCGACCTACCTGCAGGGGTACGGCGACGTGCTGGTCGCCGCGAACGGCTGGAACGCCGCCGTGCTCGACCGGTTCCGCGCCGACCCGCTCGTGCAGGGCTACCCGGGAGCGTTCGACGCGATGGGGACCGTCGACCAGCTGACCTACCTGCGGGACGAGGTGCTGCCCGCGGAGTGGCTGGCCGCGTCGGCCACCGGCACCGCGGAGCAGTGCGCCGCCCGCGTGGTCGAGCAGCTCGCGATCGGGGCCGACTCGGTCGTGCTCCACGGCGCCACGCCGGCCGAGCTGGCGCCCGTGCTGGCGGCGTACTCCTCGGTGCGAGCGGTCGACCGCGAGCTCCCTGCGAACCCGGGGTGGATGTCGTGACCGCGCCGTCGATCGACACCGCCGACGAGATCACCCCTGCCTGGATCGGCGCGGTGCTCGGCGCCGTGCCCGGGTCGGTGGACGTGGTGCCGGTCGGCTTCGGCCAGATCGGGTCATGCCTGCGCGTGGCGCTCACCGGCGAGGGGCTGCCGACGAGCGTGCTGGTCAAGCTGCCGACCGCCGACGCCGGCACCCGCGGCATGCTGGCCGGCGCCTACCGCTCGGAGGTGAGCTTCTACCGCGAGCTCGAGCCGACCGTGGCCGTCGACGTGCCCGCCTGCCACCTCGCCACCGACGTCACTGACGACGGGTGCTTCACCCTCGTCCTGGAGGACCTCGCTCCTGCCGAGCAGGGCGACCAGCTGCTCGGCGGGACGCCGCAGCAGGTGCGCGGCGCGGCCCAGAACCTCGCCGGGCTGCACGGGCCGCGCTGGTGCGACCCGACCCTGCTCGACCTCGGTTGGATCACCCTGCAGGACGTCGACGGCGCGGACCTGCTCGCGGAGGTCTACCCGTCGGCGGTCGACGCCTTCCTCGACATCACCGGGCCGCTGATGACGGCCGAGGCCGCGGCGACCGTGCGCGCGACGCTGCCGGTGGTCCGGGACTGGTCGCTGGCGCGGGCGGAGCGGTTCGGGATCGTCCACGGCGACTACCGCCTCGACAACCTGATGTTCTCCCCCGACCCCGCCGTGCCCGTGAAGGCGGTCGACTGGCAGACGCTCAGCCTCGGGCTGCCCGCCAAGGACCTCGCCTACCTCGTCGCCACCAGCCTCGACCCCGGTGTGCGGCGCGAGCACGAGCGGTCGATCGTGGCGGCGTACCACTCCCGCCTCGTCGAGCACGGCGTCACCGACCACCCCCTCGAGGAGTGCTTCGAGGACTACCGGTTCGCAATGCTCCAGGGCATCCTCGTGTCGGTCTTCGGCTGTGCGTACGGCGCGCGCACCGACCGCGGCGACCGGATGTTCGCCGTCATGGTCGAGCGGACCGCCGCCGCCGTGCGCGACCTCGGCACGCTCGACCTGGTGTGAGCCGGGGCGCCCGCCCCACCGGCGCCGGTCACCCGTCGGTCGGCAGACGTCGGTGGAACGGCGCGTGGCCGGGGCGCGCCGTCCGAGGGGGTCTCAGCGTTCGCGCGGCCCGGCTGGACGGTGACCTGTGACGGCTCCGCCAGGGGTGGCGCTCGGTCCTGGCGTGGCGGTGCGTTCATCCTCGAAGCGGGCGCCGGTGAGCACGCCCGAGAGTCCACGCTGCCGGGTGAGGGGAACGGCCACGAAGGCGGCCAGCAGCAACAGGGTCCCCGCGACCTGTGCCGCGGTCGCCCCGACGGACTCGGGCTGCCACCTGACGTAGAACTGGGTCAGGCTGTAGGTGCCGGCCACGCTCATCGCTCGGAGCAGTCGCCGGGAGGTGCTGGGGTCGTGCTCCCACACGGGCTCGAGCCGGGCTGCCCGTTGGCCTGGCGAAGCCCCGGTCCCGTGCCAGGCGGGCAGGACGAAGACGCAGAAGGCGGGGACCAGGGTGATCAGTGCTGCCTCGACGAGGGGGTGTGCCGAGGGCAGGCGACCTGTCGTGGCCAGAGCAGCGAGCCGATAGCTGACGACGAGGGCGAACCCCAGCGCGTTGAACGCGGCGAGGTCGAGCGCCATGCCGAGCCATCTCCGCCAGCTGCTGACGGGCCGCGGGAGCTGTCGGGTGTCGTCGAAGGACCGCGGACGAGGCATCCACCACACACCCAGGGCGCGAGGACGGCTCCGATGAGTGCCCCGAGGGTGTTGACGATCAGGTCGTCCACGTCGCCGACGCGGTAGGCGCAGTGGTAGATCCCCCACACCCCGGTCAGCTGGGTGCTCTCGATGACCACGGAGGCAAGGAACCCCGACCACGTGGCGAAGGCGGCGGACCGTCCCCAGAAGCCGCGGACCATCAGTCCCCACGGCACGAACAACACGAGGTTGAAGAGCACCTGCAGGGTGACGCGACTGCTCAGCAGCTGCAGCGGCCCCGCGCCGGCAGCCGCGTCAGCGATGTCGGTGATGAAGTGGAGGGGCCGCCATTGAGGGCTCGCGGCGGCGGTGGCGCACCAGTCGCCCCGGCTGTCCGGTAGCGGCAGGAACGTGTAGGCGAGCTGGGACGTGCCGTACACGCTCACCGCTGCTGCGCCCAGGGCACGCCGCGGGGTGAACTGGCCGTAGCGCCGGTACTGGTACGCCAGGATCGGCACCAGCAGGAGGAGCAAGGCCGAGGTACCGAGGACGACCCCGACGTACGCCGGCCACACCCATGGATCCATCGCAACCTGCTCCGTCCCTCGGCGCGAGCGTCCTGGTCACCTCGCGGACAAGGACAACCATGTCAGCGAGGCCATGCCCGCGATCGCGATGCCGGACAGGCCCAGCAGCAGCCGATGCTCGAGCATGACCGCCGCGAACTCCCGCAAGTACGCGCTGGGCCAGAAGTACCAGGCGGTCGGCGCCCCGATCGCCTGGGCGTCGATGCCGAGCCTGCGGGCGAGCTCGGCGGCTCGCGGAGCGTGGTAGTCGTTGGTCACGACGAGGTACGGCGCGGGTACGCCGTGCCGCTCCAACAGTCGGGCGCTGAGGAGCAGGTTCTCGCGCGTGGTGCGGGCGCGGTCCTCGACGAGGATGTCGTCGGCATCGACTCCGCGCCCGCGCAGCCACTCAGCCATGACCTGGCCCTCCGGGCGGGGCTCGTCTCGTCCCTGGCCGCCGCTGGGCACGAGGACGGGTCGGCGGCCGGCCCCGTCGCGTTCCTCGGCAGCGGTGACCGCGCGCTCCAGCCGGGCGGCGAGCAGCGGGGAGACTCCCCCTCTCACCAGGCCGCTCCCCAGCACCACCACCGCGCGGGCGGGGGCACGTCGGGCGATCCGCGCGTAGAGCACCGTGTGGGCTGCGAAGGCCAGGAAGCAGGCGCTGATGCAGGCCTGAGCGGTGAGCAGGGCGACAGCCGCGCTGCCGGTCCACGGGTTCTCGTGGCGCAGCAGCGGCACGAGGACGACCGGCAGGCCCAGCAGGGCGAGTCCGGTCAGCAGTGACAACGCGTTGCCGAGCGATCGCCTCTCGCGACGCATCATCACGACGCCGTTGCCGACCAGCAGCAGCGGCAACGTCAGGAGACCGAGCGCGACCGCGATCGTGACGACCAGGGTCACGATGTCGCCGACCGTCTCCAGCGTGGACGACGCCGTGGCCGCGAGGACGCCGAGGCCCAGCACGTAGTGCGCGAGCACGATGACCAGGAACCCGTTGCGCAGCGACCGCGGGTCTCGCTTGAGCGACCACGCCAGCAGCCCGCCCCAGAGCAGGACGCCCGTCACCGCCGGAAGTGCTGGTGCGACGGCGTCGGTCATGAGGTCCATCGGTTTCGGCCACCTCGTTCTCGGTCGTTGGGGATCGAGCAGTCGGTGGGGGCGGACACGCCGGCGAGCCGATCGACCGTCCACTGCTCGAGCTGGCCGGACAAGGGCGCGTCCGGCTCGAGCACGCTCATGTGGGTGCCGTCCTCGTACGTCGAGAACGTCAGCGTGGCACCACTCGCGCAGGCTCGCGGGATCCACGCCCTGGTCAGGCGCACGGGGATCACCTCGTCCGCCGTTCCCTGCGCGACGAACAGCGGCGCCGCCCAGGGGCCGGTCGGCACGTTCTCGGCGAGACGGTCGGCCAACGGGCCCTCCCCGGGCGGTTCGCGCAGGATCGGCTGGTCCCGGGCGATCGCCAGCCCACCCAGGATCGTGAACAACGTGCCGCCCTCGCCGGTGCAACGGGACGCCGCCTCGCGGACGATCGTGCGGGCCGAGGGCGTCACGAGCGCGTCGAGGGCGACGCCGTAGGTCCGTGTGTACGCGTCGGCGACGAAGGCGATGCCGAGGCTCGCTCCCGGGACTCCCGGGTTCGCGGTCACCACCTCGGCCAGGCCGAGCGGATCGGCGGCCGGCGAGAGCGCCGCGGTCCCGACCACGCCGGCGTCCGGGGCGTACGACGAGGCGAGCTGACCGGCCCACAGTGCCGCGTGCCCACCTTGGGAATGACCCCAGAGGACGGACTGGTCAGCCAGCCGGACGCCGGGCACCTCGCGTGCGGCTCGCACCGAGTCGAGCACCGAGTAGGCCTCGCCCGCGCCGACCAGGTAGGGGAACTCCCCCTCTGTCCCCATCCCGGTGTAGTCGGTCGCCACCATCGCCCACCCCCGTTCGGCGAGCGCGTCCATGGCCGGCATCCCCTCCGTGCTGATCGCGTCCCGACCGAGGCTCGGCGCGCACGCCCGGGCGACACCGACGGTGCCGTGCGCCCAGGCGATGAGCGGCGCCGGTTCGGCAGAGGTCTCCTCGGGCACGGCAAGCACTCCGCTGGCCAGCGCTGGTGACCCGTCGGACGCGGTGGTCGTGTAGAGGATCCGGTACGCCGTCAGGCCGGCGGGCAGGTCGCCGCCGTACGGCTCGCTCCGCACCAGCCGGCCGGGCTCCGCCGGGACGCTCGCCGGGGCGTCGTAGAAGTCGTCCAGCACCGGGACGCCGGCCCGGAACAGGTCACTGACGTAGAGCCCCGCGACGGCGACCGTCAGGACCAGGACGGCGCTCGCCCAGCGGACCGCCGGCACCGACCGAGGAGCGTGGCGCGACACCGCGCGATCCCCTCGGGCGCCCCGCCACACGAGGGCGACCCCGAACGCGGCCGTGCGGGCGCCGAACAGCACGGCGACGACCAGCAGCGTCACGTCGGGCCACCACAGGGCCATCACGCCCCAGGCGATCTCGGAGGCGCCGAACAGCGCCCGAAGCACCGCGGCGCTGCTCCGGTCGCGCACGAGCGCCACGACCGAGACGCCGCCCGAGACGATCAGCAGCACGGCCACGAAGGGCCCGAGGAGCTCGATGCTGCGGCCGACCCACACCACGATCGCGATTCCGGCGGCGAGCCAGGCGACGCCCTGCAGGAGCACGACCCGATCCCGCCGCTCGCCCCTCTGTCTCAGGAGGTCGCCGACCCCGGAGAGGACGCAGCTGGCGCCGACGTAGTAGCCGAGCACCTCGAGTGCGCTCAGGGGGCGGACGAGGAGGTTGGCACCCAGGACCGTGACGACGGCCCCGACCAGCACGAGCAACCACGGCGGTGCCCCGGCGACCAGGCCCGGGAGCGCACGCACACTCCGGCCGATCACCGCACCGCCCGCCACGGGCCGAGGAGCCCTTCCGTGGTCCCCCGTGATCCATCGCCCTGCTGCACGCCCTCAGTGTTGCCACGTCGGCAACGGTCTACGCCCCTCGTCACGGGTCGGCGGTCATGGCCGACCGCAGAAGCCGATGCGCATCAGCGGGCTCTCGTCCCAGTCCTCGAGCCGGGTCGGCCGGATGGTGCCAGGTCGTGGGGCTGGTCGAGATCCGCAACGATCTCCGCCAGCACGACCCCACGTTCCCGTGCGGAGTCGTCGCCTCCGGTGGCGCCTGGGGAGCTCATGCGGCCTCCGCCTGGAGGGCGGGCCCGAGCAGGAGCCCGCCGTCGACGACGTGCTCCGACCCGGTGACGAAGGAGGCGTCCGACGAGGCGAGGAACAGGAGGAGCCGGGTGACGTCGGTCGGCTCCGCGAGCCGCGGGATGGCGAACGGCTCGGGTGAGTAGCCGTGCCGCCCAGGCCCATGGTCGAGGCGATGTCGACGATGGCTGCCCCGGTGGCGCGGTCTGTCGTGCAACGCAGGGCAGGGGTGGCGACCTTGATGGCCAGGAAGGTCGGGACCCCGTGTCGTCTCCGTCTGCGCATCAGGTCCGCACCGACCCCGCTGGCCGTGCTCCCCGTAGGCTCGAAAGGTGAGCAGCTATCTGACCGATCAGCGTGATCGTCCGGTCAGCGCGTTCGTCGCCGTCGTCGTGGCCCTCCTCAGCGGCGGCTACATGCTGCCGTGGGCGGTCGCGGCCCTGCGCGGCAAGTCGAACCACTGGACGATCTTCTGGATCAACCTGCTGGGCGGCTGGACGGTGGTCCTGTGGATCGTCGCCCTCGTCATGGCGTTCGGCTCCCACAAGCCGATCCGGCGCTACTGATCCTCTTCGCAGGTCGATCGCCCGCCGGCACCGAGGGACGCCCGAGAGTCACGGTCCGGATCGGCGAGGACCGGCCACCCCCGGACGCCGTCCGGGCCTTCGTCCCACCCCGGACCGCCTCGCTCCGGTCCACCCAC
>NZ_JAANMS010000030.1 GCF_011250565.1 Nocardioides sp. IC4_145 | reverse complement strand
GGACCCCCACCAGCACCGCCACGAGCCCCGACCAGCTCGCCGACGAGGTCCGGGCGGCGGTGCTCGAGGCGACCGGGCTGCACTGCTCGGTCGGCATCGGCGACAACCGGCTGCGGGCGAAGATCGCGACCGACTTCGGCAAGCCGCGCGGGACGTTTCGGTTGACGGCCGGGAACTGGTCCGCGGTGATGGGCGACCGGCCGACCGACGCGCTGTGGGGCATCGGCAGCCGGACCGCCAAGCGACTGGCCGCCCTGGGGATCGAGACCGTCGACCAGCTGGCCGCGGCCGACGCGGACCACCTGGCCCGGGAGCTCGGGCCGACGATGGGTCCGTGGTACGTCCGGCTCGGCCGCGGCGTCGACACGACGAGGGTCGACCCGACGCCGTACGTCCCGCGGGCGCACGGGCGGGAGGAGACGTTCCAGGCCGACCTGGAGGACTGGACCGAGGTGGAGGAGGCCGTCCGCCGGCTCGCCCGCGCGGCGACGGTCGACATCGACGCCGCCGGCCGGCCGGCGGCGCGCGTGGGCATCAAGGTGCGCTACCGGCCCTTCTTCACGATCTCGCGCAGCCGCACCCTGCCGGCTCCGACCAACGACCCGGACGTGCTCGCCGACGCGGCGGCGGGCCTGCTCGACCGGGTCGAGCGTGACCGCCCGGTCCGGCTCCTGGGCGTGCGGCTGGAGATGGTGCCGCCACCCGGCGGCTACTGAGACCGGCGGCTACTGAGACCGGCGGCTGCGGAAGGACCGGCGGGACCGGACTACCGGCCCAGGCCGTCGCGGAGCTCCGCGACCACCGAGTCGACGACGGCGACGAGGTCACCGGACGACTCCTCGGCCACCGCGCGCTGCCGCTGGTAGGACGCGCCGCGCACCGGGATCTCGGCCACCGAGGCGAGCTCGGCGGCGCAACCGAGGCGCTCCGCGGTCGGCTCGAGCCGGACCAGCAGGTCGGCGAGGTCCTCGGTGACCAGCCGTTCCCGGGAGTCGGCGTCAAGGATGACGATGGCGTCGAGGCCGTAGCGGGCGGCGCGCCACTTGTTCTCCTGCACGTGCCACGGCGGCATCGTCGGCAGCACCTCGCCGGCCGCCGCGCGCGTGTCGAGGTCGACGACCAGGCAGTGGCACAGCGCGACGATCGCGGCCAGGTCGTCGAAGGACGAGACGCCGTCGCAGACCCGGTTCTCCAGCGTCCCGAGGTGGGGCGCCGGCCGGACGTCCCACCGGATCTCGTTCAGCTCGTCGATGACGCCGGTGTGGAGCTGGTCGCCCGCGAACGCCTCGAACTCCGACCAGTCCTGGAACTGGAACGGCAGCCCCGCGGTCGGCAGCTGCTGGAACATCAGCGCCCGGTTCGACGCGTAGCCGGTGTCGACGCCGGCCCAGATCGGTGAGGACGCCGAGAGCGCCTGCAGGTGCGGGTAGTGGTTGAGCAGGGAGGACAGCACCGGCATCACCCGGTCGCGCTCGGGCAGCCCGACGTGGACGTGCACGCCCCAGATGAGCATCTGCCGCCCCCACCACTGGGTGCGGTTGATCAGCTCCTCGTAGCGGTGGCCCTCGGTCAGCTGCTGCGCGGTCCACGACGCGAAGGGGTGGGTCCCGCCGCCGTACAGGTCGACGCCCAGCTCGTCGGCGACCGGCACCACCACCTCGAGGGCCTGCCGCAGCTCGCCGACCGCCTCGCCGACGGTGGTGCACACGCCGGTGACGACCTCGATGGTGTTGCGCAGCAGCTCCTTGTGCAGCCGGCCCGGGTCGGGGAGCCGGGCCTGCGCCGCTCCGAGCAGCTCCGAGGCCCCGTTGACCAGGTCGCGGGAGCCGCGGTCGACGAGGGCGAGCTCCCACTCCACGCCGAGCGTCGGTTCGGGGGAGGGCCGGAAGTCGATCCGCACGCCACCAGCGAAGCACACCGGCCCGAACCGGCCGGCAGGTCAGAGCCGGGCGAGCCACCCGCGCGCCGTGGCACCGTCGTACGGCGCGCGGCCGGCCTCGACGAGCGCGCGGACCCGGTCGCAGGAGGCGGTCGCCAGCGCGCAGACCTCGGCGGGGTAGTCGAGGGTGACCCGGTGCTCGGCGAACTCGTCCTCGTCGTCGACCCACGTGCGACCGGTCGGCCCTCGCAGGACGTCGAGGTCGAGATCGACGGCGCGCAGGGTGTCGCCGTCCCAGGTCGGCGGCGCGGTGACGTCCACGTACACCGCCAGCGGACCGCCCTCGCCGTGGAAGGTCGCGAGCCACGCGCGGCCGAGGTCCGGGCCCGCAGCGGGGACGAGCACGACCTGGTCGGTGGGGGCGACGTACGACGCCCCGGGCCGCTCGAGCACGGTCCCGGCGGGGACCCCCAACCAGTCGCCGTGCGCGTCCGAACCGAGCACGACCGCCTCGAAGGTCCAGTGCGGCCGGGCGCCCCACTTGGTCATCGCCACAGTGACCCGGGAGCCTGCCGGGGGAGGCGCCGGGGAGGACATGCGCCCTGTCTAGCATCGGCGCCATGTCGGCGTCGGAGGAGTCCTCGGTCCGCACCTACACCCAGACCCTCGACCTCTGCCTCCGCATCGGCGAGCTGCTGCTCGCCTCGGGGGCCGGCGCCGCCGACGTCACCGCGACGATGCAGGCGGTCGCCCGCAGCCTCGGCCTGCGCAACGTCGACGTGGACATCACCTTCACCTCGCTGTCCGCGAGCTTCCAGCCGGTCGCCGACGAGCCGGCGATCGTGCAGCTGCGCTACGTCAAGCAGCGCGCCATCGACTACGAGCACCTCACCCGCGTCGACCACCTCGTCCGCGAGCTGCTGCGCCAGGAAGTCGACCTCAAGGAGGCGCGCAGCGCGCTCGGCCGGATCACGTCCTCGGGCCACGACCGGCCGCGGTGGGCGATCACGCTCGGATGGGGGCTGATGTGCGGCGGGGTCGGCCTCCAGCTGGGCGGTGACCTCGCGGTGGTGGTGATCGCGTGCTTCGCGGCGATGGCGATCGACCGGATGCAGCTGCGGATGTCGCGCCGGCGGTACCCGGTCTTCTACCAGCAGGTCGCCGGCGGCGGGCTCGCCACGATCATCGCGCTCCTGGTCGGCGCGACCCCGCTGGCGCTCGACCCGTCCCTGGTCGTCACCGCCAACATCATCATGCTGCTGGCCGGCATCGGGTTCGTCGGTGCGCTCCAGGACGCGCTGACCGGCTTCTACATCACCGCCGGTGCCCGGCTCACCGAGGCGCTCCTCGCGACGGCCGGCATCATCGGCGGCGTCAGCGGCGGCATCAGCCTGGCGTACGCCGTCGGGGTCGAGGTCCCGCAGCTCGACCCCGGCACCGCCAACCTGTCGAGCGTCGCGTGGACGATCCTCGGCGCCGCGCTCGCGGCCGCGGCGTTCGCGTGGTCGTCCTACGCCCCGAAGCGCAGCCTCGTGCCGATCGCCCTGGTCTCCGCCGTCGCGATGGGCATCTCGCAGTCGATCGCCGCGCCCGGCATCGGCCGCGCCTGGTCGGTGGCGCTGGCGGCGCTCTTCGTCGGCCTCGTGGCCTACACCGTCGCCGGCCGCCTGCGGGTCCCCCCGCTGGTGGTCGTGGTCTCCGCCGTGGTGCCGATGCTGCCGGGGCTCTCGATCTACCGCGGCCTCACCCTGCTCGCGGAGGGCGGCCCATCGACCAGCACGGGCCTGCTGGCGATGGTCACCGCCGCGTCGGTCGCGCTGGCGCTGTCCTCCGGGGTGATCCTCGGGGAGTACGTCGCCCAGCCGGTCAAGCGCGAGGCGGCCCGGCTGGAGAGCCGGCTCGCCGGCCCGCGGCTGGTCGGTCCGCTGCGCACCCGGCCCGACGGGTCGCAGCGCACGCGGCGTACCCGTCGGCGCCCGGCCGAGACCTCCGCCTGAGGCCTCGCGAGGACCAGCCGTCGCGGCTCAGACGACGGTGGTCTTCGCCGGCAGGACCTTCTTCGAGACCCGCGCGACGACGTCCTGGTAGCGGGCGCCGGCGAGCTTGCCGAACCAGTGCAGCGCGTGCGCGTCGGAGCCGACCAGCACGCGCGACTTGTCGGCCAGCACGCCGGCGACGATCACCTCGGCGGCCTTCTCCGGCGTGGTCTTGGCGAGCTTCTTGTCGAAGAACGACGCCGTGCGGGCCTGGTCCTCGCGCGAGGAGACCCGCGCGTTGCGGGCGATCGCGGTCTTGATGCCGCCGGGGTGGACGACCGTCACGCCGACGCGGTGGCCGGCGGCCAGCATCTCGATCCGCACCGCCTCGGACATGCCGCGGACGGCGTACTTCGTCGCGTTGTAGATCGACTGGCCGGGCATGGAGACCAGCCCGAACAGCGAGGACAGGTTCACGACGTGCCCGTCGCCGGAGGCGATGAGGTGCGGCAGGAACGCCTTCGTGCCGTGGAGCACGCCGAGGAGGTTGATGCCGATGATCCAGTCGATGTCGGGCCAGTCGAGGTCGACCAGGTCGCCGGCGAGCGCCACGCCCGCGTTGTTGACCACGACGTTGACCCGGCCGAACTGGTCGGCGACCGAGGCGGCGTACGCCGTCATCGCGTCGCGGTCGGCGACGTCGAGGCGGTCGGTGCGGACCTCCCGGGCGCCGGCGGCGCGCGCCTGGTCGGCGGTCTCGGCCAGGCCGGCCTCGTCCACGTCCGACAGCGCGAGCAGCGACCCGCGGCGCGCGCAGTCGAGGGCCAGGGCGCGGCCGATGCCGGACCCGGCGCCGGTGATCACGACGACCTTGTTCTCGAGCGTCTTCATGCGGGGACGTCCTCCGTCTTCGTCGGGGTGGTGCTGGTGGAGTTCGGGGCGGGGTTCGGGGTGGCGGTGCTGCTCGGCGCGCCGCGCACGGCGTACGCGGCGGGGTCGAAGTCGCGCAGCGCCGCACGGAAGCCGAACGTCGTGCGGGGCCAGAGGGTGGTGTTGCGGCCGTGCTCGTCGAGGTACCAGCTCGAGCAGCCGCCGCGGTGCCACACGGTGCGCTTCATCCGCTGCTGGAGCCGGTCGTTCCAGGAGCGGGCGACGTCCTCGCGCGGCTCGACGACGGCGTAGGAGTTGACCCGCATCGTGCGCAGCGCCTGGCGGAGGTACTGCACCTGCGACTCGATCATGAAGACCATCGAGGAGTGGCCCAGGCCGGTGTTGGGGCCGACCAGCATGAACAGGTTCGGGAACTCGGGGACGGTCGTGCCCTTGTACGCCGCCATGCCGCTCTCCTTCCACCGGTCGGCGAGCGTGCGGCCGCGCCGGCCGACGAGGTGCTCGGTGATCGGCAGGTCGGTGGTGTGGAAGCCGGTCGCGACGATGATGACGTCGACCTCGCGCTCGGTGCCGTCCGCGGTCACGACCGACGTCGGCGTGACGCGGGCGATCCGGTCGGTCACCAGGTCGACGTTGTCGGCGGCGAGCGCGGGGTAGTAGGTGTTGCTGATGAGGACGCGCTTGCACCCGAGGGCGAAGTGCGGGGTGACCTTCTCGCGCAGGGCGGGGTCGCTGATGCCGCGGGCGATGTTGGCCTCGGCGAGCTTGCGGGCGGGGTACGCGATGCCCGGCTGGAAGGTGAACGCCGGCACGTAGGTCTCGCGGGCCCAGTAGACCGCCGTGCGGTAGGCCCGCTGCACGCCCGGCACGTGGCGCAGGGCGGCGCGCTCGAGGGCGGAGTAGGTCCGGTCGGCGCGCGGGATGATCCACGGCGCGGTGCGCTGGTAGACGTCGAGCCGCCCGGCGACCTTCTGCACCTCCGGCACGATCTGGATCGCCGAGGCGCCGGTGCCGATGACGGCCACCCGCTTGCCGGTCAGGTCGACGTCGTGGTCCCAGCGGGCGGAGTGGAACAGGTGGCCGGCGAAGTCGCCGATCCCCTCGATGTCGGGCAGCCGCGGCTCGGAGAGGCCGCCGGCGCCGACGACGAGCGTGCGCGCGGACCAGGTCTCGCGGGTCCCGCCACGCGTCGTGCGCACCGTCCAGCGGGCGGCCTCGTCGTCCCACGTCGCGTCCTCGACGCGGGTGCCGAACCGGAACCGGTCGAGCGTCCCGGACTCGCGGGCGACGCGGCGCAGGTAGGCCTGGATCTCCGGCTGCGGGGAGAACGACGAGGTCCAGTCGGGGTTCGGCGCGAACGAGAAGGAGTAGAGCTGGCTCGGGACGTCGCAGGCGGCGCCGGGATAGGTGTTGTCGCGCCAGGTGCCGCCGACGTCGTCACCCTTCTCGAGCACCACGAAGTCGTGCTCGCCGTCCTCGGCGAGCTTGATCGCCGCGCAGAGCCCCGCGAAGCCGGCGCCGACGATGACGTGGTCGACCTCCGTGGTGGCCTGGGTGGTGGCCTCGCTGGCGGGGGAGTGGGTGGCCTGGGTCATGGGCGGTCACGCTATTGCCACTATTGAACGAGCGTCAATAGGATGATGTCCGTGACGGCACCCACACGCACCCGCCTCGCGCCCGAGCAGCGCCGCACGCAGCTGCTCGACCTCGGCGTGCGCCTGCTCGCCACCCGCTCGCTCGACGAGCTGTCGATCGACGTGCTCGCCGAGGAGGCCGGCATCAGCCGCGGCCTGCTCTACCACTACTTCGGCGGCAAGCATGCCTTCCACGAGGCGGTCGTCCGGCACGCCGCCGACGACCTCATCGCCCAGACCGCGCCGCCCGAGGGCGGTGAGCCGCTGGAGCGGCTGCTGACGTCGGTGACGGCGTACGTCGACTACGTCGTCGCCAACCACGCCGGCTACCAGTCGCTGGTCAAGGCGGCCGCGAGCGGCAACGACGCCCTGCGCGAGATCTACGAGGACGCCCGCTCCGCGCTGACCGGCCGGATCTTCACCGAGGACCCCTGGGGCGACCTGATCCCCGACACCCCGGTCAACCGGCTGCTCGTCCGCGGCTGGTCGGCCATGGTCGAGGAGCTCGTCCTCGCCTGGGTCGCCGACCCCGCCGACGTCCCCCGCGACCGGCTGCTCGAGCTGGTGGCCGGGTCGCTGCCGGCGCTGGTGGAGTCGGCCGGGTCGTGAGTGGCAGCTGCTTGTCACGCGCTGTCCGCACATCTACCGCGCCGTTCGAACGGCGCGGTAGATGGTTGGACAGCGCGTTGCATGCGGCCTCGGTCCGCCCGGCGGGAGCGGCTCAGGCGCGGAGCGGCCCGGAGGAGACGACGTCGGCGAGCTGTTCGAGGCCCCACTCGAGGTCCTCGCGGCTGATGACGAGCGGCGGGGCGAGCCGGATGGTCGAGCCGTGGGTGTCCTTGGCCAGGACGCCACGGGCCATGAGCGCCTCGCAGACCTCGCGGCCGGTGCCGACGGTCGGGTCGATGTCGACGCCGGCCCACAGGCCCCGGACGCGTACGCCGACGACACCCCGCCCGACGAGCGACTCGAGCCGGTCGCGGAGCACGACACCGAGCTCGGTGGCCCGTGCCTGGTGCTCACCGGTGGCGAGCATCTGCACGACGGCGTGCCCGACGGCGCAGGCCAGCGGGTTGCCGCCGAAGGTGGAGCCGTGCTGGCCGGGACGGAGCACGCCGAGGACGTCGCGGTCGGCGACGACGGCGGAGACGGGGACGATCCCGCCGCCGAGCGCCTTCCCGAGCACGTAGAGGTCCGGCACGACGTCCTCGTGGTCGCAGGCGAAGGTCCGCCCGGTGCGGCCGAGGCCGGCCTGGATCTCGTCGGCGGCCAGCAGCACATTGGTGCGGGTGCACAGCTCGCGCAGCCCGCGGAGGAACCCGTCGGGCGGCAGCACGACGCCACCCTCGCCCTGGATCGGCTCGACGAGCACCGCGACGGTGTCGTCGTCGATCGCGGCTTCGACAGCGGCGAGGTCGCCGTAGGGGACGGCCACGAAGCCGGGCGTGAACGGGCCGAACCCGTCGTGGGCGTCGGGGTCGTCCGAGAAGCCGACGATCGTGGTGGTGCGGCCGTGGAAGTTGCCGGTGAAGACGATGATCTTCGCCTGACCCGGCGTCACGCCCTTGACCTCGTAGCCCCACTTGCGGGCGACCTTGATCGCGGTCTCGACGGCCTCGGCACCGGTGTTCATCGGCAGCACGAGCTCCTTGCCGCACAGGTCGCCGAGCGCGGCGCAGAAGTCGGCGAACCGGTCGTGCACGAAGGCCCGGCTGGTCAGCGTCAGGCGGTCCAGCTGCTCGTGCGCGACGCGGAGCAGGTCCGGGTGCGCGTGCCCGAAGTTCAGCGCGGAGTAGCCCGCCAGCAGGTCGAGGAACCGGTTGCCCTCGACGTCGGTCATCCACGCGCCCTCGGCGTGCTCGACGACCACCGGCAGCGGGTGGTAGTTGTGCGCGGTCCGCTCCTCGGCGCGCTGGAACGGCGTGCGGGCGGTCTCGGCGGTGGCGGTCTCGGCGAGAGTGGTCATCGTGCCTCCTTCGGGTCGCTCCCAGATTGTCAGACAACCTGACGAACGTCCGCATCGGCGGGGAACTCGGGTCGCCTCGATCGTGCGGGTACACCATCGGAGGGCCAAACCCGCGCGGGGCGGACTCGTACGGGGATGCCGCCCCGGCCCCTCGGGTATCGGGCGCCCATGAGCAAGCCACGTCCCGGGGACGTCGTCGTCATCACCGGAGCCTCCAGCGGGATCGGCAGGGCCACCGCGCTCGCCGCTGCGCCGGAGGGGGTCCACCTCGTCCTGGTGGCCCGCGGGGTGGGGTCGCTCGACCTCGTCGCCGCGGAGTGCGACGACGCGGGCGCCGCCTCGACGATGGTGGTGCCGACCGACGTCGGCGACGACAAGGCCGTCGAGGCCCTCGTCGACGCGGTGCTCGCGCGGCATGGGCGCATCGACGTGTTCGTCAACGCCGCCGGTGTCGTCGCCTACGGCCGCACCGAGGAGGTGCCGCAGGAGGTCTTCGACGGGGTGATGCGCACCAACCTGCTCGGCACCGCCAACGTCGCGCGCCACGTCGTACCCGTCCTCCGCGCGCAGGACGCCGGCACCCTCACGCTCGTCGGCTCGGTCATCGGCCACATCGCGGTGCCCGGCATGACGGCGTACGCCGTGAGCAAGTGGGGGGTGCGCGCGCTCGCCCGGCAGCTCAAGCTCGAGAACGCCGACAAGAAAGGCGTGACGATCTCCTACGTCGCGCCCGGCGGCGTCGACACCCCGATCTACCAGCAGGCGGCCAACTACGACGGCTTCGAGGGTCGCCCGCCCCCGCCGACCGCGAGCCCGGAGCGGGTCGCCGCGCAGATTCTGTCCCGCATCGGTCGGGGCGGCGCCCGGCCGCAGCTGCTGCTGAGCAACGAGGTGATCCGGCTCGGGTTCAGTGCGGTGCCGTTCGTGTACGACGCGATCATCGGTCCGTTCTTCCGCCACGGCGCGATCGACCGGCTGCGGCCCGTCGAGCCGCACCCCGGCAACGTGCTCAGCCCGCGCCAGAGCGGCAACAAGCTCCACGGCGACCAGGGCAACGCGATCGTCGGCATCACCCGCAACGTGCTGTCAACCCTGCGGGGGTGAGGGGCCGGTGAGCGAGTCGTACGACGCCGTCGTCGTCGGCGCCGGCCCCAACGGGCTGGTCGCCGCCAACCACCTGCTCGACCAAGGCTGGTCCGTCCTCGTCCTCGAGGCCCAGCCCGACGTGGGCGGCGCGGTCCGCAGCGACCGCGAGCTGCACCCCGACTACGTGCACGACACGTTCAGTGCCTTCTACCCACTGGCCGCGGGGTCGCCGACGATCCGCTCGTTCCAGCTCGAGGACCACGGCCTGCGCTGGGTGCACAGCCCGGCGGTGCTCGGCCACTGCCTGCCGTCGGGGGAGTGGGCCACCCTCCACCGCGACCGCACCGTGACCGCTGCCCTCATGGACGCCCAGCACCCCGGTGACGGCGACGCGTGGCTCCGGCTGTGCGACACCTGGGACCGCATCGGCGACCAGGTCGTCGGCGCGCTGCTCACGCCGTTCCCGCCGCTGCGGCCCGCGCTGGGCGCGCTGGCCCGGCTGCCGCGGGTGGGTGGTCTGGACTTCGTCCGCGACCTGCTGATGCCGGTGGTCGACCTCGGCCGCCACCGCTTCGGCGGCTTCGCCCCGCGCATCCTGCTCGCCGGCAACGCCGGCCACTCCGACATCCCGCTCGGCGCGCCGGGCTCCGGGCTGATGGGCCTGCTGCTGACCATGCTCGGCCAGACCGTCGGCTACCCCGTGCCGGAGGGCGGCGCGGGCATGCTCACCCAGGCCATGGCCTCGCGGGTCCGCGCCCTCGGCGGCACGATCCGCTGCGACGCCGAGGTGACGCGCATCGAGGTCGAGCGCGGCCGGGCCGTCGCCGTACGCACCCACGACGGCGAGCGGTACGCCGTCCAGCACGCGGTCGTCGCCGACGTGGCGGCGCCGCACCTCTACGGCGGGCTCGTCGCCGCCGACGACCTGCCGGCCAGCACGATGCGCAAGATGGAGTCCTTCGAGCTGGACCCCGGCACCGTCAAGGTCGACTGGGCGCTCGACGGGCCGGTGCCGTGGAAGTCCGAGCCGCCGCACGCGCCGGGCACCTTCCACGTCGCCGACTCGGTCGAGCAGATGTCCGAGGCGCTGCACCACGTCAACAGCCGCACGGTGCCGGCCAGGCCGTTCATGCTCGCCGGCCAGATGACCACGTCCGACCCGACCCGGTCCCCGGCGGGCACAGAGTCGCTGTGGGCCTACACCCACGTGCCGCAGGACATCGCCCGCGACCTCGGCGACGACCCGGTCACCGGGCGGTGGGACGAGGGCGAGTGCGAGCGGTTCGCCGACCGGATGCAGGCGCGGATCGAGGAGCTCGCCCCGGGCTTCGGGTCCAAGGTCGTCGCGCGCCGCGTGCTCGGGCCGCACGAGATGCAGGCCCGTGACGCCAACCTCATCGGTGGTGCCGTCAACGGCGGCACCTCCCAGCTGCACCAGGAGCTGGTCTTCCGACCGATCCCCGGCCTCGGCCGCTCGGAGACCCCGGTCAAGGGCCTCTACCTCGGTTCGGCCTCCGCCCACCCCGGCGGCGGCGTCCACGGCGCCTGCGGCATGAACGCCGCCCGCGCCGCCGTCGTCCACCGCCGGATCCGCCGGGTCGTCAACGGCCGCTGACCCGTCACCCGCCGAGGTGGCGCGTGCGCAGGTCCGAGGTGGCGCGTGCGCAGGTCCGACCCTGCGGCGGTGCCACTTCGACGCTGCAGGGGTGCCACTTCGGCCCTGCGGGGGTGCCACCTCGGCGGGGTGGGTCGGTCAGCCCTCGGTCAGGCCGGTCTCGTCGCCGGTGCCGGCCTCGGCGGCCAGGCCGTCGCCGTCGGCCTGCTCGTCGAGCTGCTCCTGGACGTCGGCCAGCGACTGCTGCTCCGGCTCGCGCTCGTGGCCGGGCTCGTTGGTGCTCTCGCTCATCGGTCCTCCTGGGGTACGTCGGGTGGGGGACGCACGAAGCGGCGGTACCCCGCAGGGCACCGCCGCTCGTGTGTGACAGGGACGGGTGTCAGCCCTGGACGTCGGAGCGGACGTTCTCCGCCGACGACTGGCCCTCGTCCTTGATCCGCTGGGCGGACTCGGTCGCGTTCTCCTTGACCTCCTGGGCGACCTGGGTCGCCTGCTCCTTGACGTCCTGCGCCAGGGACTGGCCGGCGTCGCGGGCCTCGTCGAGGAGGGGCTGGCCCTTCTCCTTCGCCGTCTCGATCGTCGAGTGAGCGAGGTCGGCCTCGGCCTTGCTCGATGGGATGAGCGAGGAGATCACCAGGCCGGCGCCGAAGGCGACGAGGCCGGCGGCCAGGGGCGAGCCCTGGACCTGGCTGTGGGCGCTGCCCACGGCCGAGGACGCTGCGCCGCGGACGTCGGGGGTCGACATGTCCGAGGTGCTCGGCATGGCGCCGGAGACGCTGCCGCCGGCGCTGCTCGCCTTGTCCTTGACGGTGTCGCGGACGTCGGTCGCGGTGCCCATGATCTTGTCCCGCAGGCCGCTGACGCGGCTGCGCGCCGCCTCCTTGCGGCGCTCGACGATCGCCGCAGGGCTCACCCGGTCCTGCAGGGCGTCGAGGTCGCCGGCCATCCGGGCCCGGGTGTCCTCGATCTGGCTGTTCAGCTCTTCTGTGCTCTGGCCCATGCTGCGTCCTCCTTGAGGGTCTGCTGCGTCTGCGGCAGCTGCGGGTTGCTCTCCTTGAGGGCCTTGCGGCCGGTCAGGGCGAGGACGCCGGCAACGATCGCCCACACCCCCGTGATGATCAGTGCGGAGACCTCGATCGGCATCCAGTTGTCGAGCAGGAACAGCAAGGTCCACGACAGGAAGAAGAGGACGAAGTAGCCGGCCAGACCGGCCCCGCCCAGCAGCCCGGCACCCTTGCCGGCCTTGCTGAACTCCTCCTTCATCTCGACCTTCGCGAGGTCCATCTCCTGCTTGATCAGCGTCGTCAGGTCGTTGGTGACGTCGCTGACGATCTCGCCGAGGCTGCGCGGGTCGGCCGGCTCTCCGGGAGCGCGGTCGACCTGCGACGAGCTCCCGCTCGGCTGACCGTGGGGCTGGGCCGCCGGGTCGAACGGCTGGTGGGTCGGCTGGGTCACGGCCGGTCCTCCGAGCTCAGGCCGCCCCCGCTGTAGCCGGTCTCGTTGCCGGACAGCTCATCGCGGGAGGGCTGGGTCGGCTGGCCCGGCGTCGCGCTCGGCATCGGCGGGTTCGTCGTCGCCGTGCCGCTGGGCGGCTGGTCGTCGCCGGTCACGGCGCCGCCGGTCACGCCCACGTCGGTGCCGAGCGAGCCGGTGCCGGACGCGAACGCGCTGGTCTGCGTCGGAGGCGTCGGCGGCGAGGGCGGCATCGGGGCCGCGGGGATGGTCGGCGCGGTGGACGCGCTGGGTGCGGTCGGCGTGCTCGGTGCAGCGGCGGCGCCTGCAATGCCGTCGCTCGCCCCGCGGAGCAGCCGGCCGGCGACCACGCCGGCGGCGAGGGCGCCGAGCAGGAACGTGCCCGGGCGTTGGCGGGCGAAGCGGCGTACGTCGTCGAGCAGCTCGCCCGGCTCGCGGCCGTCGAGACGGCTGCTGAGCGAGCGGACCTGGTCGGCCGCCTGGCGGGTGAGGTCGGTGGCCAGGCCGGCGGGGGCCTGCTGGGCCATGCCGTCGAGGTCCTCGCCGAGGCTGCCGAGGGTGCTGACGAGGCGGTCGCGCTGGGTGCGCGCCTGCTCCTGGGCCTGGCTGGTGGCCTGGCCCAGGGCGTCGTTGACCACGCTCCTGGCCTGCTGGGCCGCCTGCCCGGCGACCTGCTTGGCCTCGTCGGCAGCGGTGCCCGCGACGTGGCGCCCCTCCTCCGCGGCGGTCGACGCGGCCTGCTGGGCGCGGTCGGTCGCGCTGGTGTCGGTCGTCATCTGTGTCCTCCCGGATCGGGTTGATGTGCTTCCCCGGTGTCCGAGACGTCGCGGATCATCCTCACCCCTGGGAAGGGGCGTCACCGTCCGCTCGACTGGGCACCCGGCCAGGCTCAACCCAGGCGGCGCAGCTCCGGCCACAGCCGCGCCCAGCCGCCGACGGGGTCGCGGCACACGAGGACCGGCCGTCCCTGCTCGTCGTTGTCGAGGTCCACGCCGTTGTCGACACGGGTGACCTCGACGAGCGAGCCGCACCACGCCTCGAGGTCGGCGACCGGGTAGCCCAGGACCACCGCCGGCGCGTCGTCGACCGCCGGCGGCCCGAGGTCCCACAGCGAGTTGTGCCCGGAGTGGAGAGGTACGTCGGGGAGCCGGCGGGCCACCGCGCCGGCCTGCCCGTAGTTGCCCGTCACGACCACCGCGCCCGGCCCGGCCTCCGCGAGGCCGGCCTCCACCGCGGCGACCAGGGCCGGCCACCCGACGGTCTCACCGGCGTCGTAGTTCACCTCGACCACCGGCGTCGCGTGCAGCCGCTCGACCGGCACCACCGGCAGGAACAGCACGGCGCCCACGACCGCGCCGAGCGCGAGCCCGGCACCGAGGACGGAGCGCCGCACCCGGGCGGCCCCGCGGCCGGCCCAGGCGACGACGTCGACCGCGCCGGCGGCGATCAACGGGACGTAGGCGGGCGCGAGGTAGTACGGCTTGCCCCCGGTCGCCGTGAACACCGCCGCCAGGACGACCCAGGTCACCAGCAGGAACCGCCGGTCCGGCGTCCGCGCGAGCCGCACCGCGCCGACGACGACCAGCACCACGCCGACCGGCGGACCCACCAGCCCCGGCTGGGTCGCCCACAGCTCGACCAGGCCGGCGCTCGTGCCCGACCCGCCTGCGGCGATCGCCTCCGCGAGGTCGAGCTGCGGCCAGCCGTGGGCCTGCTGCCACAGCAGGTTCGGGGTCCAGAGGACCGCGGCGACCAGCCCGCCGGCGTACAGGTGGGGCGAGCGGAACGGGCGCCGCGGCCCGGCCGCGAGCAGCGCCACCACGAGCGCGGCGGCGAGGAACACCGGCAGCGTCTTGACCTGCAGCCCCACCCCGAGGACGAGGCCGGCGGCCCACCACCAGCGCGGCTCGTCGAGCGCGCGCAGCACGAGCAGCAGCAGGCCGACCTGGACGAGGAGGTCGTACGTCGAGGTCGACACCAGGTGGCCGACCGCGAGCGTGACCGGGGCCAGCCCGACGACCACGGACGTCAGCACCTGCGCGGCCGCGCCCGCACCCAGGCGGCGCGCGACGAGGCCGGCCAGCCACGCCGTCGCGCCCGCGGCCAGCGCCGAGGGCAGGCGGAAGAGCCACAGGTGCCCGCCGGTCACCCCGTCCCACAGGTGCGCGAGGACCGGCACGAGCGGCGGCTGGTCGACGTACCCCCACGCCGGGTGGCCGCCCACCAGCACGAAGTAGAGCTCGTCGCGGTGCGGGCCGTAGCCGTTCGCGGTGGCCAGCAGCAGGGCGGCGACGCCCGCCGCGACGAGCGCGAGCGAGCGGGTGGCGGGCGGGTGCACGGCGCGACCCTAGGCCTGTCCGAGCCCCGCCGCGCGGGTCAAGCGCCGAGCATCTCCCGCACCGCGAGCGACGCGAACACCATCGCCGAGCCGAGCGGCGCCCCCGGCCCCGGGTAGACGCCGCCGAAGAGCGAGGCGGCCGCGTTGCCGGTGGCGTAGAGCCCGAGCAGCGGTTTCCCGTCCTTGCGGAGGACCCGGCCTGCGGCGTCGGTGACGAGGCCGCCCTTGGTGCCGAGGTCGGAGAGGACGAAGCGGGCGGCGTGGTACGGCGGCTGGTCGCACGGCGTGAGCGCCTTGTTCGGTCCCGTGCCGCCGGCGAAGAACGTGTCGTACTCGTCCTCGCCCCGGCCGAAGTCCTCGTCCACCCCCGAAGAGCAGAAGCCGTTGAACCGCTCGACCGTCTCCGTCAGCGCGTCGACGGGCAGCCCGGTCGCCTCCGCGAGGTCCGCGACCGTGTCGGCGCGCACCCAGGTGCCGGCGGCGAGGCGGGCGTCGGGGTCGCCCTCGGGGATCGCGATGGCCGGGAGCCGGCCGCCCTCGCGGGAGTCGAAGACGAACCACGACGGGATCCGCTCGGGCGCCTGCGCCATCACCCGGCCGAACCGGTCGTAGGGCAGGCACTCGTTGCCGTAGCGCCGGCCCGTCTGGTCGACCATCAGCCCGCTGCGGAAGCCGAGCGTGAACGCGCCCGCGCCGTCCGGCTGCTCGAGCCCGGGGCAGAACCAGCCGAGCCCGGCGTAGTCGCTCGCCGCGCCGATCGCCTCGGCCGCCGCGATCGGCTCGCCGGTGTTGGTGCCGTCGGGCGCCATCGTCCACGCCGCCGACCCGGGTACGCCGTGCTCCTCGCGGACCGCGGCGTTCCGCTCGAAGCCGCCCGAGCCGAGCAGGACGCCGCGCCGGGCGCGGACCCGCACCGGCCCCTCGGGGCTCATGCCGACGACGCCGACCACCTTCGGCGACCCGTCCGGCCCCTCCTCGCTGAGCAGGCCCGTCACCGGCAGGCCGGTGCTGACCGTGCCGCCGTCGCGGACCAGCATCGCGGCGAGCCGCGCGACGAGCGCCTGGCCGCCGGTCAGCGTGCGGCGGCCAGGCTCGCCGGCGCGGTCGCGCTCGACCGGCGGGCGGACCCAGGCGGCGACCTGCTCGGGCAGCTCGTCCCGGCGGATCTTCGACGGCTGGATCGAGCGGCCGCCGGGGACGCGGCCGGGGGCGTCGTAGTACTCCGCGAACGGCACCCACTCGAAGTCCATCAGCTCGTCGGACTCCAGCTCAGCCACCAGGTCGGGTGCGTGCGCGAGGAACGCCTCGACCTTGGCCTCGTCCGGGCCCTCGAGGATCGCGCCGAGGTAGTCCCGCGCGGCCTCGGTGGAGTCCGGCAGCCCGGCCCGCTGCTGCACCGCGCTGCCGGGCAGCCAGCACGCGCCGCCGGAGTAGGCCGACGTGCCGCCGAGGAAGCCGGTCTTCTCCAGGACGACGACCGAGAGGCCGGCCCGCGCCGCGAGGACCGCGCCGGTCAGCGCGCCACCTCCGGACCCGACCACGACGACGTCGTACTCCTGGCTGTCCGGGGAGCTGTCCGGGGAGCTGTCCGCAGCGGTGCCGATCACCGGGGGATCGTGTCGGGTAGAACGTGTTCCACGCAACCGCCGGTCCCGGTCTCGGGTGCGCCGCCGACCACGGGACTGGGATGATGGAGCGGTTGTGGACATCACCTACCCGCCGGAGCTGCCGGTCACCCAGCGCCGCGACGACATCGCGGCCGCGATCCGGGACCACCAGGTCGTCATCGTCGCCGGCGAGACCGGCTCCGGGAAGACGACCCAGCTGCCGAAGATCTGCCTCGAGCTCGGCCGCGGGGCCGGCCGCGCGGGCGGCGGCGGGCTGATCGGGCACACCCAGCCGCGGCGGATCGCGGCGCGCTCGGTGGCCGAGCGCATCGCGAGCGAGCTCGGCACCGAGCTGGGCGGTCCGGAGAGCCCGGTCGGCTACCAGGTGCGCTTCACCGACCGCACGTCGAAGGCCACGCGGGTCAAGCTGATGACCGACGGGATCCTGCTCGCCGAGCTGCAGCGCGACCGGATGCTCCAGAAGTACGACACGATCATCATCGACGAGGCCCACGAGCGCAGCCTCAACATCGACTTCCTGCTCGGCTACCTCAAGCGGCTGCTGCCCAAGCGGCCCGACCTCAAGCTGGTCATCACCTCCGCGACCATCGACCCCGAGCGCTTCGCCGAGCACTTCGCCGACCGGCGCGGCAAGCCGGCCCCGATCATCGAGGTCAGTGGCCGCACCTACCCCGTCGAGGTCCGCTACCGGCCGCTGCTGGAGCTGCCGGAGAACGACGACGAGGGCGAGCCGATCGTCCGCGACCAGACCGAGGCGATCGTCGACGCGGTCAAGGAGCTCTCCGCCGAGGGGCCCGGCGACGTGCTGGTCTTCCTCCCCGGCGAGCGGGAGATCCGCGACACCGCCGACGCGCTGTCGGAGCTGACCACGTCCACCCGCGGCGGCGGGCTGGAGGTCGTGCCGCTCTACAGCCGGCTCTCGGCCGCCGAGCAGCACAAGGTCTTCGCGCCGCACACCGGCCGCCGGGTCGTGCTGGCGACCAACGTCGCCGAGACCTCGCTGACCGTGCCCGGCATCCGGTACGTCGTCGACACCGGCGTCGCGCGCATCTCGCGGTACTCCCTGCGCACCAAGGTCCAGCGGCTGCCCATCGAGCCGGTCAGCCAGGCCTCGGCCAACCAGCGCTCGGGCCGGTGCGGGCGGGTGGCGGCCGGCATCGCGATCCGGCTCTACTCCGAGGAGGACTTCGAGGGGCGCCCGGAGTTCACCGACCCCGAGATCCTGCGCACCAACCTCGCCAGCGTCATCCTGCAGATGGCCAGCCTCGGCCTCGGCGACCTCGGCCGGTTCCCGTTCGTGGAGCCGCCGGACCGCCGCAACGTGACCGCCGGCGTCCAGCTGCTCGAGGAGCTCGGCGCGCTGACGCCCGAGCAGCAGGGCCAGGCGCGTCAGGAGGGCCGGCAGGACCGCCGCGGTCCGCGCCTCACGACGCTCGGGCGGCGCCTCGCGCGCCTGCCGATCGACCCACGACTGGGGCGGATGGTGCTCGAGGCCGAGCGGCTCGGCTGCGTCCGCGAGGTCGTCGTCATCGCCGCGGCGCTCTCCCTGCAGGACCCGCGCGAGCGCCCCGGCCCGGACCACCCGGCCGAGCAGGCGCGGGCCGACCAGCTGCACGCGCGGTTCAAGGTCGAGGGCAGCGACTTCCTCACCTGGCTGGAGCTGTGGCGCTACCTCAAGGCCCAGCAGCGCGAGCTCAGCAGCAGCGCGTTCCGCCGGATGTGCCGCGCCGAGCACCTCAACTACCTGCGCGTGCGCGAGTGGCAGGACTTCGAGTCCCAGCTGCGGCAGGTCTGCAAGGAGATGAGCATCGACGTCGGCCATCCCGCCGACACGCCCGATGCCGACGGCATCCACCAGGCGCTGCTGTCCGGGCTGCTCTCCCACATCGGCGCGCTCGAGGAGCGCGACAAGAAGGAGAAGGCCGGCGAGCGCCGCCGCGGGCCGCGGGAGTACCTCGGCGCCCGCGGCGCCCGGTTCGCGGTCTTCCCGGGCAGCGTCGTGGCGCGCAAGAACCCGGCGTACCTCATGGCCGGCGAGCTCGTCGAGACCAGCCGGCTGTGGGCGCGGCAGAACGCCGCGATCAACCCGGAGTGGGCCGAGCGGCTCGGCGGCGACCTGGTCAAGCGCACCTACAGCGAGCCGCACTGGAGCCGCAAGCGCGCCGCGGTCATGGCCTACGAGCGCGCCACGTTGTACGGCGTGCCGCTGGTCGCCGACCGGCTCGTGTCGTACGGCAAGGTCGACCCGGTCGTCTCCCGCGAGCTGTTCATCCGGCACGCGCTGGTGCAGGGGGAGTGGCACACCCGGCACAAGTTCGCGGCCGAGAACAAGCGGCTGCTCGAGGAGGCCGAGGAGCTCGAGCACCGCGCCCGCCGCCGCGACATCGTCGTCGACGAGGAGACCCTCTTCGACTTCTACGACGCACGCGTCGGCCAGGACGTCGTCAGCGGCGCGCACTTCGATCAGTGGTGGAAGCGCGAGCGGCAGCGGCACCCGGAGCTGCTCACCTTCGACCCCGCGATGCTCACCCACGGCACCGCCGAGGAGGTGCGCGAGGCCGACTACCCGCAGGAGTGGCAGGCCGAGGGGCTGACGTTCCCGATCAGCTACCACTTCGAGCCCGGCACGGCCGAGGACGGGCTGACGATCGACGTGCCCGTGGCGACCCTCAACCGGGTCGCGGCGGAGGACTTCTCCTGGAACGTCCCGGGCCTGCGCGAGGAGCTGGTCACCGAGCTCATCCGCAGCCTGCCGAAGAACCTCCGGGTCAGCTTCGTGCCGGCGCCCAACAAGGCGCGGGAGTTCCTCGCCGCCGTCCCGCCGGGGGAGGAGCCGCTGCTCGACGCGCTCGAGCGCTGGTGCCGCGCGACCACGGGGGTGGTCGTTCCCCGCGACGCCTGGGACTGGTCGAAGGTCCCCGAGCACCTGCGCCCGACGTACCGCGTCGTCGACGACGCCGGCCGCGAGCAGGCGCGCGGCAAGGACCTCGAGGCGCTCAAGGCGCCGCTGCGGCCGCGCTTCCGCCGGGCGCTCGAGGAGGTCGCCACCGAGAGCGGGCTGACCCGCAGCGGCGAGACGACCTGGACCTTCGGCACCATCGACGCCTCCTTCACCCAGAAGCGGGCGGGCCACGAGGTCAAGGCCTATCCCACGCTCGTCGACGAGGGCTCGACCGTCGGGCTCCAGGTCGTCGGGTCCGCCGACGAGCAGGAGGCGCGGCACCGGCTCGCGGTCGTCCGGCTCCTGCTGCTCGGCACGTCCTCGCCGGTCAAGGCCGTCCTCGACTCGCTCAGCAACCACGAGAAGCTCGCGCTCGCCGGCACGCCGTACCCCTCGGTGAGCGCCCTGCTCGAGGACTGCCGCCGCGCCGTCGTCGTCGACGTCGTCGACGCCCGGCCCGCGGCGCGGGACCAGGCGGCGTACGACGCGCTCCGCGCCGTCGCCGCCCAGGACCAGGAGGCGCGGGTGCGCGCGGTGGTGACCGACGTCATCCGCGTGCTCGACCTCTGGCGGCAGGCCGACAAGGCGCTGTCCGGTCGCGCCGAGATGACGATGCTGCCCGCCCTCTCCGACCTCGAGGCGCAGCTCGCGCGCCTGGTCCACCCCGGCTTCGTCGGCGAGGCCGGCGCGGCGCAGCTGCGGTCCTACCCGCGCTACCTCCAGGCGCTGCTCCAGCGGCGGGCCCGCCTCGACGAGGGGTACGCCGCCGTCGACCGCGACCGTCGGCTGATGGACCAGGTGGCCGACCTCCAGGACGCGTGGCTGCACGCGACCGCGGCGCTGCCGGAGGGGCGGCCGGCCGGCACGGCCCTGCGGCAGGTCCGGTGGATGCTCGAGGAGTACCGCGTCTCGTTGTGGGCCCAGCAGCTCGGCACCCCCGCCCCGGTCAGCGACCAGCGGATCCGCAAGGTGCTCGCGCAGGCCGCCGGCTCGGGCGGCGGCTCGGGTCCCGGGGCTGGGGCCCGGGCGTAACCTCGCTCGGGTGAGCCGCCAGCACCACCGCCCGATGACCCCGGGCGCGGGCTTCTTCGCCGAGATCGTCGGCGGGGCCGACCCCGCGCTCGTGACCGAGGCGGCCGACCGCGCCGCCGTGCTGCTCGTGCGTGGCGCGCGGGCGAGCGACGACTCGGAGGTGGCCGAGCGGCTGCTGCGGCTGGCCGAGGACGAGGGCATCGAGACGATCGCCGAGGTGTGGGCCGGCGCACCGGCGGACTCGATCGCCGGCTGCCTGTGGCGACTCTTCCTGCTGCGCTCGTGGGTGCACGCCGAGCCGGTCGCCGTGGCCCGCGAGTTCGAGGCCGGGCGCGCCCGCGCCCAGGTCGCCCGCGTCGTCGCCGGGGTGGCCGACCCGCCGGGGCCCGAGCAGCTCAAGGCGATGGTCGACGAGGTGCTGCGCGGGATCGCCACGAGCGACTTCGCCGACGTCCTGCTGCGGGCCGCGGCCTTCGCGCGGGTCGTCGCGACCGGACGGGCGCACCTGCCCGGCCCCGGGGAGGACGGGGTGCGGCGGATGCTCGCCATGGCCGAGCAGCTCGAGGCCGCCGGTCACCTCGAGCTGGCCGCACGGCTCCAGTAGGTCGTTACAATGGAGAACGAGCACGCCGGGCCGTGGCAGCCCCGGGTCCCACAATTAGCCGCTACGAGCGGCCACGCGCCGTGAGGCGCTCCCGGTCCGGCGTGCTCTCCACCCTCCGGGACGCTGCGCGCCGGCTCCCCTCCCGCGTGCCGCTCTCGCGGTTCGTCCACGCGCCGCGCGCCGATGGCCGTCCCGATCCCGGCGAGGTCGTCTGGGCCTGGGTCCCCTACGAGGAGGACGCGAGCCGCGGCAAGGACCGCCCGGTGCTGGTGCTCGCCCGCGAGCGCACACCCGGGGGCGAGCGGCTGCTCGCGCTGATGCTCACCAGCAAGGACCACGACCGCGACGCCGCCGACGAGGCCCGGTGGGGCCGTCACTGGATGGACGTCGGCGCCGGGGGTTGGGACCGGCAGGGCCGGCCGAGCGAGGTCCGGCTGGACCGGCTGCTCGTGCTCGACCCCGACGCGGTGCGCCGGGAGGGCGCGGCGCTCGCCCGCGGCACGTTCGACGCGGTCGTCGCCGCCGCGGCCCCCTACCTCGCCGAGGACCTCGCCGGGCTCAGGACGCCCGGAACGTCGCGGCGATCCGGCGGACAGCCTGGCGGGCGGGGTTCCGGCCGCTCGGCCACCGGCGCTCGTCGGTGGCGACCTCGACGACGCTGATCCAGCTGCCCTTCCGGACCACGCCGAGCGCGGTGGCGCGGGCGCCGTCGGCCGAGCGCTCGCCGTACGTCGCGGCGTACACGGTCCCGAAGCCGGTGCGGACCGGCACGTCGTGCGCCTCACCGACCTTCGCGCGGGGCGAGGACAGGCGCTCGGCGCAGTCGGCGCGCCAGGCCATCAGCACCTCGGCGGCGCGGTAGGCCGAGGAGCGGTCCGCGAACCTGCCGAGCACCTGGACCGCGGTCGCCGAGCCGTCGGCCGTGGTGAACCGGCGCTCGGTCGTCCGGATCGCGCCGATGTCGAACAGCGAGGCCTTCTGGCACGCGCCGACGGGCCGCGAGCCGTCGCCCTTCGTCGCCTCGGTCCAGGGCCGGTCCTCGGCCACCGTCGGCATCCGGTCCGCGGCGAGCAGGTGGGCGCGGGCCGGCTTGGCCAGCAGTGGCTGCGGCGGCAGCGGGGCGAGGGTGCGGTTCGGCCGCGCGGTGCGGCTCGCCTCCGGCTCGTCGGTCCGGGCGCCCTCGGTCGGATTGCTCGCGGGCGGCGCCGCTGGCGCGGTCGCGCTCGTCGTGGCGGCGGGGCTCGTCGGCGCCTCGGCGGCGTCGCTCCCGTCGCCTCCGCACGCGGAGAGGCCGAGGGCCAGGGCGAGAGCGGCGGGGAGCAGGAGCGCTTGGGGTGCTCGGGGAAGGCGGGGCACGCTGCATCGTAGGCAGCCGGGGCGGTCGGTAGGGTGACGGCGCGCCCCGGACACGGGGGCGCGTGCTGTGACCTGGGCCGCCCGTGCGGCCGGAGCGAGGAGGCGTGCCGTGCGGCTGCGACGGGGACGGCGGAGCACCCGGACCGGGGTGGCCGCCCTGCTGGTGCTCGCCCTGGGACTGGGCCTCGGTGCGTGCAGCAACGACGGCGGCGACGACGACCCGCCCGCTCCCGAGCCGACCCGCGCCGCCCCGCCGGTGCGCCTGCTGTTCGGCGTGTGGGGCACCAACGACGAGGTGTCGGCCTACCAGGCGATGGTCGACACCTTCAACGCCGCCTCCCAGGAGAGCCAGGTCGAGCTGCGCTCCTGGGACGACCGCGAGGACCTTTCCGACGCGCTGCGGGCCGGCGGCAAGGTGCCCGACGTGTTCCTGGCCTCGCGCCGCGACCTGCGGTGGCTGCTCGAGGAGGGGCTGACCCAGCCCGTCGACGAGCTGCTCGACGAGCGCGGCACGGAGTTCGGCGACAACTACTCCCGCGACGCGCTGCGCGCCTTCTCCGCCGACACGCGCCTGCAGTGCATGCCGTACGGCATCTCCCCGACGGTCGTCTACTACAACACCGAGCTCGTCGACTTCGAGAAGATGCGCAACCGCGAGCTCCCGGCGCCCAGCGACGAGGACGACACGCGCTGGTCCTTCGAGGAGTTCGTCGCCGCGGCCGACTTCGCCACGCGCCCGCGCAAGCGGGTCCGCGGTGTCCACGTCGAGCCCACGCTGCAGGGGCTGGCGCCGTTCGTCGAGAGCGGTGGCGGGTCGGTCTTCAACGACGAGACCGAGCCGACGTCCACGGCGTTCTCCAGCGACGGCAGCCGCGAGGCGCTGACCCGAACCCTCGAGCTGCTGCGCAACCCCCAGCTCACGCTCACCGAGGGCCAGCTGCAGCGCGCGACCCCGGTGGAGTGGTTCGAGCGGGGCCGGCTGGCGATGATGACCGGCGACCGCTCGCTCGTGCCGGAGCTGCGGCAGGTGCCGGGGCTGGAGTTCGACGTGATGCCGATCCCGACGCTCGGGTCCTACGCGACCGTCGGCGACATCACCGGGCTGTGCCTGTCCAAGGCGGCGGCGAGCACCGCCGAGGGCGCCGACTTCCTGGTCCACGCCACCTCGTCGGAGTCCGTGGCCCGCGTGGTCCGCGCCGGCTACCTGGTGCCGGCCAACCTCGAGGTCGCCTACTCCGAGGACTTCGTCCGGCCCGACCGCCTGCCCGCCCACGCCTCGGTCTTCACCGACTCGATCCGCGCGCTGCGCGTGCCCCCGCTGCTCGACACCTGGGACGAGCTGGAGACCGCGATCCGCGACGACATCCGCTCGCTCGTCACCTCCGCCCCCGAGCTCGACCTCGAGGCGGTCACCGAGCAGATCGACCTGGACTCCCAGCGTGTCCTCGACCCCGAGTTCGAGGAGCCGACCGAGTCGCCCTCGCCCTCCGAGGAGTCCGGCGAGGACGAGGAGTAGGTCCCGGGCGATCGGGTCGTGAGCTTCATCGGCTGGCCGACGAACCTCACGGTGGGCCGATGAAGCTTCAGCGGCCCACCGACAGTTTCATCGGCGGGCCGATGAAGCTGTCGCCGCGCCGTCCCTGCGGTCAGCCGGCCGCGCGGGCGTCGGCGTCGAGGATGGCACGGGTGAGGACGGGGGCGGCCAGGGCGACCTGCCACGAGCGGGCGCCGTACCCCTGGAGCGCGCCCGCCACGGCGTCGAGCAGCTCGCCGGGGTCGCGGGTGGCCGGTGGCGTCCACAGGGTGCGGCGGAGGTAGTCGGGGGTCAGCAGGTTCTCCACCGGCAGCCCGTGCTCGTCGGCGAGGGCGGTCATGGCCTCGCGCGCCAGCTGGAGGCGGTCGGCGGCGACGGGGTCCTTCTCGGCCCAGGCGCGTGGCAGCGGCGGGCCGTCACCGCGCGGCGAGCGCGAGGGCAGGTCGGCCTCGTCCATCTCGGCGACCTCGCGCAGGGCGGCGATCCAGCGGTTGGCGTACCGCTCGGCGCCGCGGCCGTGGAAGCCCTTCGTCGACAGCAGCGCGGACCGCTCCAGCGGCATCGCGGTGGCCGCGGCGATGATCGCGGCGTCCGGGATGATCCGGCCCGGGGTCACGTCACGCTGCTCGGCGATCGAGTCGCGCAGCTCCCACAGGGCACGGACGGCGCCGAGCGCCCGGCGCCCGCGGACGCGGTGCAGACCCGACGTACGACGCCAGGCGTCGACCCGCGTCGGCTGCTCGAAGCTGCGCAGGTGGTCGAACTCCTGCTGCGCCCACTCGTCCTTGCCCTGGGCCACCAGCTCCGCGGCGATCGCCTCGCGCAGCTCGACGAGCACCTCGACGTCGAGCGCGGCGTACTCCAGCCACGGCTCCGGCAGCGGGCGGGTCGACCAGTCGACCGCGGAGTGCTCCTTCTTCATCGAGAAGCCGAGCACCGTCTCCACGAGGGTCGCCAGCCCCACCCGCGGATAGCCCAGCAGCCGCCCGGCCAGCTCGGTGTCGAACAGCGAGGTCGGCGTCAGGCCCACCTCGGCCAGGCAGGGGAGGTCCTGGGTCGCCGCGTGGAGGATCCACTCGGTCCCCTCGAGGGCCTCCTGCAGCGGGGCGAGGTCGTCGAAGGCGATCGGGTCGACCAGCGCGGTGCCGGCGCCCTCCCGGCGCAGCTGCACGAGGTAGGCGCGGCTGGAGTACCGGTAGCCCGACGCCCGCTCGGCGTCGATCGCGACCGGTCCGGTGCCGGCGGCGATCCGGGCGCAGACCTCGGCCAGCGCCTCGGCGGTGTCGACCACCGGCGGCAGGCCGTCGCGCAGGGTCAGCAGGGGTGACGGCGGGGCGTCGGGTGCCCCGGGTGCCTCCGGTGCCTCGGGGGCCTCGGAATCGTCGGGCCGCGCCTCGGGCGCGCTGTCGTCGGCAGGGGACGGGTCGGTGGCCTGCTCGGGCCCCTCGACCGTCACCGGCCCGGGCCGCGCTGCCCGCGGCGGCTCGGCATCACGCTGACGCCGTCGGGCACGGGCGGCAGCCCGACCGCGGTGCACAGCAGCTCGCCCCACGCCTCGACGTGCGGTCCGACGTCCAGGGACGCGCCCGGGACGGAGCCGTCCGGCGTGCCCGGCGTCCACGAGGCGCGCACCTCGAGCTGGGCGGTGCCACCCTCGTCGGCCATGCCGCCGAAGCTCTCGGTCGCCACGCGCGTGACCGTGCCCGAGACCATCGAGTACGTCGCTCCGTGGGCGTCGAGCGCCTCGGTCAGCCACGACCAGCCGACCTCCGCCAGCATCGGGTCGCTGACCATGTCGACCTCGATGTCGGCGCGCGCGTAGGCCACGCACCGGAAGGTGCCGTCCCACGCGTCGTTGCCGTCGGGGTCGTGGAGCAGGATGATCCGGCCGGTGCCGACGTCCACCCCGTCGACCGTCACGTCGGCGCTCAGCGCGGCGGCGTACGGCGCGATCCGCTGGGGCGCCGGCATCTCCTCGCAGAAGACCTCCGGGCGCAGACGCGCCGAGCGCATGCTCGCCACGGCGTCCCGGAACTCCGCGGGGCTCACCGACGCACCCGTGCCCGGGTGCGTCTCCTGACGCACGACCATGCCCCCACAGTAGGTCGCTGCGCTCGAACCGATGTGCGAACACGCCGGGCGGGTGGGAGGCTTGTGGCCGTGAGCAGCGCCGCCCGCACCACCGACCGCACGTCCGACGGCACTCCTGGCCGCCACCCCGGCCTCGCCGACAGCGCCTTCCTCAAGGCCGCTCGCGGGGAGCCGGTGCCGCACACGCCGGTCTGGTACATGCGGCAGGCGGGCCGTTCGCTCCCCGAGTACCTCCGCGTCCGCGAGGGCATCGGCATGCTCGAGTCCTGCATGGACGCCGACCTCGTCACCGAGATCACCATGCAGCCCGTGCGGCGGTACGGCGTCGACGCGGCCATCTTCTTCTCCGACATCGTCCTGCCGCTCAAGGCCGTCGGCGTCGACCTCGACATCAAGCCCGGCATCGGGCCGGTCGTCGCGAACCCCGTGCGCACCCTCGCCGACGTCGACGCGATCCCCGACCTCATCCCCGAGCACGTCCCGTTCATCACCGCGGCCGTCCGTTCCCTGGTCGGGGAGCTCGGCGCGACGCCGCTCATCGGGTTCGCCGGGGCGCCCTTCACCGTCGCCTCCTACCTCGTCGAGGGCGGTCCCTCGAAGGAGCACGCCAAGACCAAGGCGATGATGTTCGGAGCCCCTGAGGTCTGGGACGCGCTCATGCGCAAGATCGCCGGCATCGCGTCGGCGTACCTCGCCGTCCAGGTCGAGGCCGGTGCCTCCGCCGTGCAGCTGTTCGACTCGTGGGCCGGCGCGCTCACCCCCGACGACTACCGCGCCCACGTCATGCCGCACTCGACCCGCGTGCTCGCCGCCGCCGGCGAGCTCGGCGTCCCGCGGATCCACTTCGGGGTCGGCACCTCGAACCTGCTCGGGCTGATGGGGGAGGCCGGCGCGGACGTCGTCGGCGTCGACTGGCGTACGCCGCTCGCCTCCGCGCTCCCCCTCGTCGGCGACCGCGGGGTCCAGGGCAACCTCGACCCCACCCTCGTCTTCGCGCCGACCGACGTCATGACCGCCCGCGCCGCCCAGGTCATCGAGGCGGGCCGCGCCGCGAAGGGCCACATCTTCAACCTCGGCCACGGGGTCATCCCCTCCACCGACCCCGCCCAGCTCGAGCGGCTCACCGAGTTCGTGCAGTCCTACCCCCTGGGCTGACCCCGCGGGGCGGGCCGGTGACCACCGGCCGGGACCCGCTCGGGGCAGGGCGTGACCCGGGCCACGTCTGCAGCGTTCGTGCGTGCGGAGGCCGCCCGACCGCGGGCGGCGCGAGCAGGAGGCTGCATGTCCCCCCACAGCAGGTCCGTCCGATCAACGGCGCCACCTCCCGAGCCGAGGAGCCGGCGCGGCCGCCGCGCGCTCGGCGCGGCGCTGGCGACCAGCCTGGCGCTGCCGGCGGCGGTGCTCGCCGGTGCGCCCGCGCAGGCGGCCGTCACGGGTCCCGTGAACGGATCCGTCGTCTCCGGGCAGGTCGCCATCACCGAGGCGCGCGGAGCGACCGAGGACTGTGTGAGCCCGCCGAGCAGCGTGGGCTCGCGGGTCGTGGTCACCCGGGTCGCCGACGGCGCCCAGGTGCACACCGCGTCGAAGTCCGGCTCCGGAGCGCTGACCACGACCTGGAACAGCGTCGGCAACCCGCTGGGCCAGTACCGCATCCAGACCTACGCCCGCGACGGCAAGAAGTCGGGCTTCCTGAACCTGGGCTGCACCGCCCAGGCCGAGCAGCAGCTGTCGAACATCACCGTCACGCTGCGCAACCAGTCCGCCGTGGCCATCGAGCTGCCGTCCTCGGTCGTCACCGGCGAGGACCTGCCGGTGACGGTCCGCACCACCCGGTCGGGCACCGGCGTCACCGGGCAGCCCCTGGGCGGCCGCCACGTCACGGTGACGGTCCCAGGCGCCGGCGAGGTCAGCATCGACACCGGCGCTGACGGCGTCGGGCGGACAACGGTCGACCTCCCCGACCTGCCGGCCGGCCCCCTCACGGTCGCCGCGGCGGTCGAGGACGACTCGTCGTACGCCGGGCTCTCTGGCTCGGCCACCACGCGGCTGACCGCACGTCCGACGCAGACCCTCTACCGCGGCGCGACCCGCGCGCTGCCGGGCGGCACAGCCGTGCTCGAGGGCCAGGTCGTCGACGTGACCCCGGACAGCGACCGCTACGGCCAGCCGGTCGTCGGCGCGCCGCTCGTCCTGGCCCTCGGCGACGACGTCGCCCCGGTGACGACCGTCGCGACCGGTCGGGCGATGCGGACGGTGGTCGTGGCCGGCCCCTCCCGCACGGTCCCGGCCTCGGCGACCTACGCCGGCGACGGCGTCCACGGGCCCAGCTCGGACACCGTGTCGTTCTACGTCGGTGAGGACGCCGCGTCGCCGGCGCCGAACCAGTCCGGCGTGGTGGGCAACGTGACCGGTGCGATCGGCGGGCTGCTCGGCGGGCTGCTCGGTCCCGGCAGCGCCGCGCCGGGCGGCGGCGGCACGTCGCTCGGGGACCTGCTCGGCACGCTGACCGGCATCGTCGGCCCGAGCACGCCGCTCGGCGCGATCACCGACGTCGTCGCGTCGGGGCTCCTCCACCTGCTCGACACCACCCAGCTGCGCGCCGTCCTCGACCGCCTCCTCGGCGCGCTCGGTCGGGGCGTCGACGCCGCGGGCGACCCCGTCGACCGCACGCTCGACCGCATCCTGCGCACGGTGGGCGCCGGCTCCCCGCTCGGCGCGGCCACCGAGGCGGCTCGCTTCGAGTGGCGGGCCAGCTACGAGGCGCCCGACGGCACCCGCCGCAACCGCGAGTTCGGCGGGTTCATCGGCGCACCCGCTCCGCTGGACGTCACCGGGGACGGCACGGCCGACGTGCTCGCGAACGTGACCCTGACCGGCCTCGCGGACGCCGTGACGAGCGGCGACCCGACCCGGGTCGTCCCGCGGCTCGAGGTCGCGCGCCTCGACGGCGCGCCCGACGCGTTGCCGTTGAGCATCCAGGCGTTGCTCGACCTGCCCGGCGGGACCGAGCGCTACCGCTTCGGGTACGACGCGCGCGAGGGCGACGCCCCCGAGGCGTTCCGGGCCGACGTCCTGCTCGCAGACGGTGGTGCGGTGCTCGACCTCCGCAGCCGCGGAGCTTCGCCCGTCAGCGTCACGGGTGCCGTGGTGCCCGCGGCGGCCGACCCTGCAGCCGCGGAGCCGGCCGAGCAGCGCTTCGCCGTCTCGTTCGACCGCGCGCCGACCGGCGCCCGGATCGGCATGCGCCTCGGCGGGAGCGGTGAGGACATCGCCGCCCGGCTCGACGTCGACCGTCCGACCGTCGTCGGCCTGCACCTGGCCGACGACAGCGGCGGCGACGAGGTCTTCCTGGCGGACGGCGTCCTGGACAGCGTGCAGGGCTCCCTGTCGCTCGAGCTGGCCGGCGGTGAGACCGACGGCCTCCAGGCTTCCCTCTCGAGCCCGTCCGGGCTGGAGTCCGTGCACCTGCACGCGCGGCACCTCCACGCCGGCCGCACGGTCGACGACATCTCCCTGGGCCTCACCGACGTGCCGGCCGTCGTCTCCTTCGGCCTCGGCGCCGAGGGCGCGGGTGAGCTGACGGCGAGCGGACCGATCGGCGTCTTCGAGGCCGGCTACGCCTCGGGCCGCCCGGTGGCGACGCTCGACGAGCCGGCGTACCTGCGGCTCCTGCAGGACGGCGACACGCAGTCCGTCGCGCTACGGCTGCCCGGCTTCGAGGGCATGGACCTCGCCCTGCAGGACGAGATCTCCCTGGGCCTGACCATGGCTCCCACCCCGCTGCGCGCGCTGGTCGACCAGGACGGCCTCGTCCTCGACGCCCGCATCCTCGACGCTCCGCGCACCCTCGCACTCGCCCTGTCCCCGCAGGGCGCGATCCGGGTCGAGGGGTCCGAGCCGATCGGCCTCTTGACCGTCGCGGCGCACGACGACGAAGGCCTCCTCGAGGGGGCGACCGACCTCGACCTGAGGCTGGAGGACGTCCCCGGCCTGCTGTCGGTCAGCCTGGACGAGGCCGGCGCGGTCGGTTTCGACACCGGCGGACGGCCGATCGGGCTCGTCGACCTCCGGGCCCACGACGGCCAGCCGCTGGCCCTCGCCGGTGACGGCGACGGTCTCGCGGTCGAGAACCGTCCGGACGGCACGGCGATCGCCGCCCGGATCCGCGGGCTCCGCTCGGTGTCGGCAAGCCTCGGCGTCGCGCCCGAGATCATGCTGGACACGGTGGCTGGTCAGGTGTTCGACGTGGCGCTCACCGAGCGCGACGAGCAGGGCGTGCTGGTCGACGACGTCCGCGCCACCCTCGACCACCTGGTCCCGCACATGCGGCTGGCGCTGGTCGACGACGGCAGCGGCGCGCTGTCGTTGCGCTACTCCGCCGACGAGCCCACCAACAGCCTCGCGTTCGACATGGGCGGGCTCTCCGGGTCGATCAGCGGACCGCTGCCGGCTGAGCTCACGGTGTGCATGGCCGGCGACGAGGCGTGCCTGCCGGGCCTCGGCATCGACGACCCGGGTCTCGGCTCGGTCCGGTTCGCCGCCAGCGAGCACACGACGCTGGACCTCGCCGACGCCTCTGGTGGCCTGTCCGCCTCCGGGCTGCGGGTCCGGGTCCTGGAGCTGACGGGCACGCTGGACGCCGACAACGGCGGCGACGTCTACCTCAACACCACCGAGTTCGGTGGTGAGTGCGGGGACGCGGGGTGCGTCCGCCCGGTCCTCGGCGGCTCGGTCGGCGCCGACCTCGGCGCGGCGAGCCTGCTGTTCCGGCCCGGGAACGGGTTCTTCGCCGACGACGCCCTCACCCACCTGAAGCCGCGCAAGCTGTTCGGCCAGACGGTGGGCGTCGACGGCACGGGCGGCACCGGCGAGGTGCGCTGCGTCGGGGACACCCGCCTCGACGTCACCGTCGAGGTGCTCGGCATCCCGCTGACGCTCGGTCTGAAGGACGCCATCTGCGACGTCCCGCGGACCGGCTGACGCACCCGCACCACCTGCGCGGCCCGGGCACCCCTGCCCGGGCCGCGCGGCGTTCGTGGCCGACCCGTTCACTCAGCCGGGACGGCGGGGCGGCGGCGGAGCCGCCTGAGGAGCGCCCAGGCGGGAAGGCCGAGGAGGAGGGCGACGGCGGCGAAGGGGAGGACGGCGCCAAGGACGGTGGCGGCGGCGACGGCGGTGGTGACCAGACCGTCCCAGCCGCTGGCCAGGCCGGTGAGGAAGCCGGCGTCGTCGGCCTCCGGCTCGGCCTCCTGCCCCTCGCGGGTCCGGGCGATGGAGACGGTGATCGTCGACTGGGCGGTCTGGTCGGCGAGGTGGTCCTGCTGCTTCTCGAGGGAGGCGAGGTCGGCCTGGCGGCGGGAGAGCTGCGCCTCGATGGCGACGATGTCGCGGATCGACTCGGCCCGGTCGAGGAGGAGCTCGATGCGGCGGATGCTGCGCCGCTGCACGCGCACGCGGATGTCGACGTCGAGGACCTTGGTGGTGACGTCCTCGCTGGTGGTGCTGGCGTCGACGAGGTCGGCGACCCCCGTCAGCGACTCGACCGCCTCGTCGAAGCGTGCCGTCGGCACGCGCAGGACGAGCCGCGACCGAGCGACGTCGCCGTCGTCGTCGGTGCCGGTGTTCTCCTCGGCGACCTCGCCGTCGTACCGGTCGACCACCTCCTGCACCTCCGCACGGGCCTCGCCGACGTCCTCGGCGCGGAGCGCGACGTTGCCGGTCGAGATGACCTTGCGGTCGGTGTCCACCGAAGCGGCCGTGATGGGCACGGCCCCGTCGGCCTCGTCGGAGAAGGCGAGCGCGTCCTGCCTCGACTCCGCGGCCGGGGCGTCCGCGACCGAGCCGCCGGCGGAGGTGTCGGCGGAGGTGTCGGCAGAGGAACCCCCGTCGGAGGCGCCGGTCGAGCAGGCGGAGCCGAGGGCCGCGAGGGCGACGAGCGAGGCTGCAGCGAGGCGGGTGCGGGGCGTCATGCCGTCTGGGACGGGACGACCTCCATGACGGTTCCACCTGCGGTCGGGGAGGTACGCCGGCCGCGGGCCACCTCGACGAGCGCGGCGCGCAGGTCGACCACCCGGCCGGGCAGCTGGCCCTCGCGGTGGCGCAGCACCAGGGTCACCGCGGTCTCGTCGCCCGCGAGGGGCCGGCAGGCGAGGAGCCCGGTGCGCTGGAGCGGGTCGCCGACGACGCTGTAGTCCGGCAGCACGGTGACGCCGAGGCCCTCGGCCACCATCAGCTTGCCCATCTCCGCGCCATCGGCCGTGTGGGAGCGGGCGGGCAGCCGGCCTCCGAAGAGTCGGTGCGCGAAGCGGTGCATGAGGTAGCCGGCCCGCATCGCGACGAACGGCTCCTCGCGCAGCTGGTCGACGGTGACCACCGGGCGGGCGGTCAGCGGGTGATCGGCAGGCAGGACCACGACGGGTCGGCCGCGCACGAGCGCGGTGCCGACCAGGTCGGGCGGGGCGTCGTCGCCGGCCAGGACGTTGACGAGGCCGAGGTCGAGCGAGCCCTCGGCGAGGCCCTGGTGGATCTCGGCCTGCTGGGCGTCGACGACCTCGACGGTCGCGCCGGCGTGGTGGTCCTGGAGGAGCCGGAGCGCGGGCACGAGCAGCGTGGACGTCGCGGCGTTCACGGTCCCGACCCGCAGCAGCCGGGTCGCGGTGGCCTGGTCGCCGGCGGCCCGTCGCAGCCGGTCGACCGCGTCGAGCACGTCGACCATGTTCTGCAGCAGGTCGCGGCCCTGACGACTGATCCGGGCGCCGGAGCGGCGCCGGTCGAGGAGCGTCACGCCGAGCTCGCGCTCCAGCTTGGTCACCGCCTCCGACAGTGCCGGCTGGGAGATGTGCAGCTGCTCGCTGGCGCGGCGCAGGGAGCCGTGCTGGGTGACGGCGGCGAGGTACTCGAGCTGTTCGATCCGCACGGTGCTCCTCCGGGGTGAGCTGATGATTGGCAAAGTCAATCAGCAATATCTACTTAATGCGACCCGGACGGAAGTCGGACAGGGCGAGCGCGCAGCGGTGCAAGGCGCCGCCTGTCGCCCGCTCCCGGCTTCCTCGCAGCCGGAGGGCGGGTCGGCTTGCACTCGGCCAATAACTAGACCAACCTGATCGACATAAGCCATCAAGACCGACGCCCGGCGTCGAGGGGCCGCACCCAGGCCCCCCAGCAGGAGAGGTGGACCGACCATGTCGACGTTCCTCACGTCCGATGCCCCCGAGACCGGCTCGTTCGCGGTGATCGGCGCCGGCCGCGTGCCGGTGCTGGACGCCGCGTCCGCGGTGGAGGTGGCCACCAAGATCGGCCGCCGCCTCGCCGACGGAGCCGCCGAGCGCGACGCCGAGCGGGTCCTGCCCGCCCAGGAGGTCGACCTCGTCTCCTCCTCCGGCCTGCTCGCGATCACGGTGCCCGCCGAGCACGGCGGCGCCGACCTGCCCACGTCCGTCGTGGCCGAGGTGTTCCGCCTGCTGGCCGTGGGGGACCCGAGCATCGCGCAGATCCCGCACAGCCACTTCGTCTACGTCAACGCGCTGCGCCACCGCGGCACGCCGGCGCAGCAGGCGTTCTTCTTCGGCGAGGTGGTGGCCGGCAAGCGGTTCGGCAACGCCCAGTCGGAGGTCGGCACCAAGCACGTGCGCGACCACCGCACGACGCTGACCCGCGCCCCCGACGGCCGCTGGTTGCTCAACGGGGAGAAGGGCTACAGCACCGGCGCGCTCTTCGCCGACTGGATCCCCGTCCTGGCGCACCTCGACGTCGACGGCCCGATGCACGTCGCGTGGGTCGAGCGAGCCGCGCCCGGCGTGACCGTCGTCGACGACTGGGACGGCATGGGCCAGCGCACGACCGCCAGCGGCACCGTCCGCCTGCAGGACGTCGCCGTGGACGACGCCCGGATCACGCCGTACCACCTCACCTTCGAGGGACCCCAGGTGTACGGCGCCTTCGCCCAGGTGCTCCACGCCGCGCTGGACGCCGGCATCGCGCGCGCCGCGCTGACCGAGGCGGCGGCGTTCGTGACCACCAGGTCCCGGCCCTACCCGGACGCCGGGGTGTCCCGCCACGCCGACGACCCGCTCGTCGTGCACGCCTTCGGCGAGATGGAGGTGCAGGTCCGGGCCTGCGAGGCGCTCGTGGCCGAGGCGGCCCGCGCCGTCGACCGCGCGACCGCTGACCTCACCGAGGAGTCCGCGGGCCTCGCGAGCCTCGCCGTGGCCGCCGCCCGCGCCTCGACCACCCAGGCGTCGGTCGACGTCTCCAGCCGCCTCTTCGAGGTCGCCGGCACCCGGTCGGCGCTCGACGGGCTCAACCTGCACCGGCACTGGCGCAACGCGCGCACCCACACGCTCCACGACCCGGCCGCCTGGAAGGTCCAGCACCTCGGCCGGCACGCCCTGGACGGGGTGTTCCCGCCCAACCACGGCCAGGTCTGACCCGCCACCCGACGTACCCCTCCACCCACAGGAGCGACGAGATGTCCTTGAGGTTCCACTGGTTCCTGCCCACCAACGGCGGCGACGGCCGCCAGGTCGTCGGCGGCGGGCACGGCGTGTCCGCCGGTGCCGCCGGCCGGCCCGCGACCGTGCCGTACCTCGGCCAGGTCGCGCGCAGCGCCGAGCAGCTGGGCTTCGAAGCCGCGCTGACCCCGACCGGCGCCTGGTGCGAGGACGCGTGGGTCACCACGGCGATGCTGAGCAGCCTCTCGGAGCGGCTGAAGTTCCTCGTCGCCTTCCGGCCCGGTCTGACCGCGCCGTTCCTCGCCGCGCAGATGGCCGGCACGTTCCAGAACCTCTCCGGCGGCCGCCTGCTGCTCAACGTCGTCACCGGCGGGGAGAGCCACGAGCAGCGGATGTTCGGGGACTTCCTGGACAAGGACGGCCGCTACGAGCGCTGCGACGAGTTCCTCCACATCGTCCGCGCGCTCTGGCGCGGCGAGACGGTCACCTTCGACGGCAGGCACCACTCGGTCGAGGACGCCGCGCTCGCCCAGCGGCCCGACCCGCTCCCCGAGATCTACTTCGGGGGCTCCTCGCCGGCCGCCGGCCGGGTCGCGGCGAAGCACGCGGACGTCTACCTCACCTGGGGCGAGCCGCCCGCCGCCGTGGCCGAGAAGGTCGACTGGATCAAGGGCCTGGCCAAGGAGGAGGGCCGCGAGCTGCGGTTCGGCATCCGCCTGCACACCATCGCCCGCGACACCTCCGCCGCCGCCTGGACCGAGGCCGACCGCCTGCTCGCCGGCATCGACGACGAGCAGGTCGCCCGGGTGCAGGAGGGGCTCAGGCGCAGCGAGTCGGTGGGCCAGCAGCGGATGCTCGAGCTCAACGGCGGCAGCAAGGACGACCTCGAGATCCATCCGAACCTCTGGGCGGGCGTCGGCCTGGTCCGCGGCGGCGCGGGCACCGCGATGGTCGGCAGCCACAGCGAGGTCGCCGACCTCGTCGAGCAGTACGCCGCGGTCGGCATCGAGGAGTTCGTCCTCTCCGGCTACCCCCACCTCGAGGAGTCGTACTGGTTCGGCGAGGGCGTCCTGCCCGAGCTCGCCCGCCGCGGGCTCTGGCAGCACCCCTCCCCGGCGGCCACCGGTCCCGCGGCCGTGCCGTTCGGCGCGACCGGGAGCAGGGCCGCGTCGTGAAGGTCGCCGTCGTCGTCGGCAACCCGAAGCCCGGCTCCCGCACGCTGGCCGCAGCGACGTACGTCGCCCGTGAGCTGTCCGGCGCCGAGCCCGACCTGGTGGTCGACCTCGCGGTCCTCGGGCCGGCGCTCCTCGACTGGTCGGACCCGGAGGTCCGCGGCTTGGTCGAGGAGGTCGGCGCCGCGGACCTGGTCGTGGTCGCGAGCCCGACCTACAAGGCGACGTACACCGGTCTGCTCAAGCTCTTCCTCGACCGGTTCTCCGCCACGGGCCTGCGCGGCGTCGCCGTGCCGCTGATGCTCGGCGCCGGCCCGCACCACGCGCTCGCCCCCGAGCTGGCCCTCCGGCCGCTGCTGGGCGAGATCGGGGCGACCGTCCCGACCCGCGCGCTCTACGTGCTCGACGCCGACCACGACGACCCCACGGCGTACGTCGTGTGGCTGGCCGAGGCCCGCCCCCGGGTCGCCGCCGCCCTCTCCCGGACAGGAGTCCCCGCATGACCGTCACACCCGACCCGCTCGCCACCGTGACCACGCTGACCACCAACCAGGACCTCGACCCCCGCCGGCTGCGCGAGGCCTTCGGGATCTTCCCGACCGGCGTCGTGGCCGTCGCCGCCGAGGTCGACGGGGAGCCGGTCGGCCTGGCCGCGAGCTCGTTCACCTCGGTCAGCCTCGACCCGCCGCTGGTGTCGTTCTCGGTCGCGAACACCTCCAAGACCTGGCCGACGCTGCGTCGCGCCACCCACCTCGGCGTCACGATCCTCGCCTCCCACCAGGGCACGGTCTGCCGGCAGCTCGCGGGTCCGGTCCAGCAGCGCTTCGACGGGATCGGCCTGCGCACCACCGAGGACGGTGCGGTGCTGCTCGACGAGGGCCTGGCCCGGTTCGACTGCTCGATCCACGACGAGGTCGTCGCCGGCGACCACACGCTGGTGCTGCTGCGCCTGCACGCGGTCGAGTCGGCGGACCTGGGGGGCGACACCTCCCTGCCGCTGGTCTTCCACCGCTCCGGCTTCGGCCGGCTGGAGGCGTCTGCCTGAGGGTGCAGTGGGAGGCTGGTCGGGTGACCGACCAGCAGCGCCGCCGGACCGTCGTGGTGGGAGCCGGGATCGCCGGCCTCACCGCTGCCCGCGACCTCGTCGCCGCGGGTGACGAGGTCGTCGTGCTCGAGGCCTCGGACGTCGTCGGCGGCAAGATCCGGCGGCACGAGGTCGCCGGGGTCGCCGTCGACGTCGGCGCCGAGGCGATGCTCAACCGCCGCCCGGAGGGGGTCGACCTCGCCCGCGCCGCCGGGCTCGACGTCGAGCACCCGGCGCTGACCTCCTCGCGGATCTGGACCCGCGGCGGGCTCCGCCCCCTGCCGCGGTCGCTGATGGGCGTGCCGCTCGACCTCGACCAGCTCGCGGCGTCCGGCGTGCTCAGCGACGAGGGACTCGCCCGGGTGCGCGCCGAGCCGGCGCTCGGGCCCGAGGAGCCGGAGGCGCTCGAGGGCGACGTGTCGGTCGGCGACCTGGTCGACCGTCGGTTCGGGCCCGAGGTCACCGACCGGCTGGTGGAGCCGCTGCTGGGCGGGGTGTACGCCGGTCGCGCGCGCGCGATCTCGGCTCGCGCGGCCGTCCCCCAGCTGGTGGCGTACGCCGCCCGCGGCTCGCTCCTCGAGCAGGCGGCGGCCCTGCCGACGACGTACGACTCACCCGTCTTCGCCGGCGTCCCCGGCGGCATGGGCCGGCTGCCGGAGGCACTCGCGGCCGGGCTGCCGGTGCGGCTCGGGGTGACCGTCCGCGGGCTGGCGCACCGGCCCGGCGGCGGGTTCACGCTCACCTGCGGACCGACCACCGCCCCGGAGCTGGTCGAGGCCGACGCGGTCGTCCTCGCCACGCCCGCCGCGCCGACCGCCCGGCTGCTCGCCGACGTGGCGCCTGTCGCGGCCGCCGAGCTCGCCGGCGTGGAGACCGCGTCGGTGGTGGTCGTGACCCTGGCCTACCGGGTGGAGGACGCCGGCCCGGTGGTCGGCGCGGCGTCGTCGGGCTTCCTCGTGCCGCCGGTGGAGGGGCGACGGGTGAAGGCGTCGACGTTCTCGTTCGCCAAGTGGGACTGGGTCCGCGCGGCCGGCGCCACGGAGGGCGTCGTGCACCTGCGCACCTCGCTGGGCCGGCACGGCGACGAGGTCGCGCTCCAGGCCACCGACGACGAGCTGGTCGCCTGGTCGCTGGCCGACCTCGCCGACGCCACCGGGCTGGCCGCCCGGCCGGTCGACGTGCACGTGCAGCGGTGGGGCGGCGGGCTGCCGCAGTACGCGCTCGGCCACCTCGACCGGGTCGCCCGTGTCCGCTCCGCCCTCGACGCGGTCCCTGGGCTGGCGGTCTGCGGGGCGACGTACGACGGCGTCGGCATCCCGGCCGTCGTCGCCTCCGCGCACCGAGCGGTGCGCGAGCTGGGCTGATCCAGGACCGTCCCCACGGCCGGCCGGACGACGGGACAGGGTCTGCCCGGTTGTCCCTGGGCGGCGGGACACCCGGCCCGCGAACCTCCTCGGCATGACGACCACCACCATCACCAACCCGGCCCGCACCGACCTCGCCGACGAGCACACCCGTGCGGACCGCACCTCCGACAGCAGCACCCACGACGGCGACGCCCGTCCCTCACGCCACTGGGCCCTGGCCGGCGTCGGCGCCGGCCTGGCCGGCATCGGCGCGATCGCCTCCTCGGGCATCGTCGACGCCGTCTACGACCCCGACATCCAGGGCGACGCCGGCGCGATCGCCGACAAGCTCGCGACGCAGACCGAGGCGGCCTTCGTCTTCCACACCTTCGCCCTGGTCAGCGCGGTCCTGCTCGTGGTCTTCGCCGCGGGCCTGCTCCGCCGCCTGCGGCACCGGCTCGGCGGCGACAGCCTGCTGCCGACGGCAGCCTTCGCGGGCCTCGCCGGCACGGCCGTCGTGCAGGTCATCGGCACCAGCCTCGACACCGAGTTCCTCTTCGGGCTGCCGCACCAGGACGTGCTCGTCGACAGCAACGTCGTGATGTACGGCCACTTCATCGGCACCGTCCCGTGGTGCTGGGTCCTGGCCGGCCTCGCCGGGCTCGCCCTGCACCTGGCCGGCCGCGCCGGCGCCGTGCCGCGCTGGGTCGGCCGCGTCGGGCTCGTGCTCGGCGGGCTGACGCTGCTCGCCGGCATCTCGCCGCTGCAGTACGTCGCCGGCATGGTCGGCCCGGTCTGGCTGCTCGTCACCGCGCTCGGCTTCGCGCTGGGCGACAAGGCGTACCGGACCGCGTGACCACCACCTCCGACGCTGCCGGTTCGGCCCCACGCGGGCCGGGCCGGCAGCACACTGTCCCCGTGGACCAGGTCGCGGCGCGCACGGCCGCACGTCGACGCGCCGTCGACGTGCCCGTGCTGGCCCTGCCGGTGCTGTGTGCCGCGGGCGTCGGCCTGGCCGTCTGGCTCGAGTCGCGGCTGCCGGCGCAGATCCCCGGCGACGGCCTCGCGCCGGGGCCCGGCTGGAGCACCGGCCTGACCGGCCTCGTCCTGGCCTCGCTCGCCGCCGTCGTGCTCTCCTCCGACCGGCGCCAGGGGCTCGGCTGGGCGCTCGCGTGGTCGGGGGTGTTCTGGACCCTCGACGGCATCTCCGAGGCGTGGTTCCGCACCGGCCTGGACAGCGACGAGCCGCTGCCGCTGATGACGTTCACGGCGTGGTTCCTGCTCCGCTTCACCTCGTTGCTGCCGGTGACGGTCGCGGTGGTGGCGCTGCTCTTCCCGACCGGCCGCTTCCTGCCGGGCCGCTGGGGCACGGCCGGCAAGGTGTCGCTCGGCGTCCTGCTGCTGGGCTCGCTGGCGTACGTCGTCGCCCCCTCCGAGGGCTTCGACGACCGCGGCCGGCTCCCGGTCGGCACCGACCCGGACCCGACCACACTCCCGCTCGGCGACGCCGCCGGCCCGCTCCTGGCCCTGGCCGGCACCACCTCCCTGGTCGCCCTCCTCGTCCCGGTCGCGACCGTCGTCGTGCGCCACCGCCGGGCCACCGGCCTCGAGCGCGACCGGATGCGGTGGCTGCTGTGGGGCGTGGTCGCGGTCGTCCTCCTGGTGCTCGCCACCGTGCTGCTCGACGTCGGCGCGGCCGAGCCGTTCGTCTTCTTCCTCGTCGTCTGTCTCCTGCCCGCCGCGATGACCGTGGCCGTCGTCGCCCCACGCGCGGTCGACGTCGACGCGCTGCTCGGCCGGACCCTGGCGTACGGCGGCCTGTGGACCGCCCTCCTCGTCGTCGACCTGCTCGCGGTCACCGCGCTCACCCGGGTGCTCGGCGACGCGCTCGCCCAGCGCGAGGTCGTCGGCGTCGTGCTGCTGCTGACGGTGCTGCTCTACGGCCCGCTCCGCCTGCGCCTGCAGTCGCTGGCGCGCCGGCTCGTGCTCGGCCGCCGCGACGACCCGTACGACGTCGTGGCCGGTCTCGCCTCCACCCTCGAGACCGCGGACGAGGGGCCCGAGCAGCTCGCCGCGGTCGCGGAGGCCGTCGCCGCGGCGTTCGGCGTGCGGTACGTCAGCGTCGAGGTCGACCGCCCCGGCGGCGAGCGGGTCGAGGCGACCCACGGCCCGCGGCCCGCCGAGACGCGGACCCTGCCGATCACCTACCGCGACGCCGAGGTCGGCCGGCTCGTCCTGCCCGCCCGCGGTCTGCGCAGCCGGCTCACCCGCCGCGACGAGCAGCTGCTCGGCGACCTGGTCCGCCAGGCCGCGACAGCCGCGCGCACCAGTCGGCTGGCCGAGGAGCTCCAGGAGAGCCGCGAGCGCCTCGTCGTGGCCCGCGAGGAGGAGCGCCGCCGGATCCGCCGCGACCTGCACGACGGTCTCGGCCCGTCGCTGAGCGGCGTGGTCTTCCGTCTCGAGTCGGCCCGGCTCTCGGTCGAGCGCGACCCGGACGGCGCCCGCGAGCAGATCGCCGCCACCAGCGCCCTGGTCCAGGACGTGGTCGCCGACGTACGCCGCCTGGTGCACGACCTGCGACCGCCCGCCCTCGACGACCGCGGCCTCGTCGGCGCGCTGCGCCAGCAGGCCGACGCGGCGTCGGTGGCCACCGAGGTGGTCACCGAGCCGGCGGACGGGCCGGCCGGCGGGTTGGGCCCGCTCCCCGCGGCGGTCGAGGTCGCGGCGTACCGCATCGCCGGCGAGGCCCTCACCAACGTCGTCCGCCACGCCCGCGCCTCGCGGTGCGACATCCGGCTGACGCGCACCGACCGCGCGCTGGTCGTCGAGGTCGCCGACGACGGCGTCGGCGTCCCGGCCGGCGTGCAGGCCGGGGTCGGGCTGGTGTCGCTGCGCGAGCGGGCCGCCGAGCTCGGCGGCACCACCGAGGTCACCTGCCCACCCGGCGGCGGCACCGTCGTCCGGGCCACCCTGCCCCTGAGGAGCACACCGTGAGCGGTCCCAGCGCGTCGCCGGCCATCCGAGTGGTGGTCGTCGACGACCACCAGATCGTGCGCGACGGGCTCGTCGCGCTGCTCGACGCGCTCGACGGCATCGAGGTGGTCGGCTCGGCCGCCGACGGCCGCGAGGCGCTGCACGTGGTGGGGGAGACGACCCCGGACGTGGTCGTCATGGACATCCAGATGCCCGAGCTCGACGGCATCGAGGCGACCCGGTTCATCACCGGGCGGCACGCCGGCACCCGCGTGGTGATGCTGACGATGAACGAGGACGACGAGACCGTCCTGGCCGCGATGCGCGCGGGCGCGAGCGGCTACCTGCTCAAGGGGTCGGGCGCCGAGGAGGTGCACAACGCCGTGCGCGCCGCGGCGACCGGCGGGATGGTCTTCGGCGCCAGCCTGGCCGGTCGCGTGGCGTCGTACTTCGCCGGCGCCGCCGCCCCGGCCGCCCGCGCCGCCGACGACCCGTTCCCCGACCTCACCGACCGCGAGCGGACCGTGCTCGAGATGCTCGCGGCCGGCCGCTCCAACGACGCGATCGCCGCCGAGCTCTACGTCTCCGGCAAGACCGTGCGCAACACCGTCTCGGCCATCTACGCCAAGCTCCACGCCGCCGGGCGCGCCGAGGCGATCGTCAAGGCGCGCGAGGCCGGGTACGGCCGCGGCTGAATCGGCGGTCGTGGGCGACGGCGACGGCGACAACCGCGCAATTGCGCGGAACTGTCGCTGTTCCGGCCGGTCGAGGCGCTGAAACCGCGCAATTGAACGATCGTCGACGCCCGAGCCGAGCCGACCCGGCCCGACCCGGCCCGGCCCGCCTCGCGGGGTGAGCAGGCCGACAGCGACCGGCGGCCGGTCCGGGCGGGCGTCGCGGCACAATGGGGGCCATGACCGAGTCCACCGCCGAGACCGCCCCTGACACGAAGTCGAACGCCGCCCGGGTCCGCGAGATCAACGACTCCATCCGCTACACGATGTGGTCGGTCTTCCGGCTCCGCGACGTGCTCGGCCCGGTCGACGGCGGGGCGGACCGCGCCGCCGAGGGCGCCGAGGTCGAGCGGCTCTTCGCCGAGCTCGCGGAGGCCGACGTGGTGGTGCGCGGGGTGTACGACGTGAGCGGCCTGCGCGCCGATGCCGACGTCATGGTCTGGTGGCACGCGGTCGACTCGCAGCAGCTCCAGGCGGCGTACCACCGCTTCCGTCGCACCGCCTTCGGCTCCCGCCTCGAGCCGGTGTGGAGCCAGATGGCGCTGCACCGCCCGGCGGAGTTCAACAAGAGCCACGTGCCGGCCTTCCTCAACGACGAGGAGCCCAAGCAGCACGTCTGCGTCTACCCGTTCGTGCGGTCCTACGAGTGGTACCTCCTCGACGACGGCGAGCGCCGCCGCATGCTCGCCGAGCACGGCAAGATGGCGCGCGACTACGTCGACGTGCGGGCCAACACCGTCGCGAGCTTCGCGCTCGGCGACTACGAGTGGATGCTCGCGTTCGAGGCCGACGAGCTCCACCGCATCGTCGACCTGATGCGGCACCTGCGCGCCTCCGACGCCCGACGCCACGTGCGCGAGGAGGTGCCGTTCTACACCGGCGCCCTCGTGCCGGTCGCCGAGCTGGTCCAGCGCCTGCCCTGACCGCCACGCTCTGACCGCCCGGGCCACCCCGACCGCCTCACCCTCCCGGGCTGGCCCGGTCGGGGGGTTCCGGTCGGCGATCGGACCATTCGCGCCGGGGACCCGTGTCGGGGCTCCGGCCTGTTCGTTGCGCCGGGCATGGGCGAGGGGATCAGGATCGGGCTGGACGTCGCGGTCGAGACACTGCCGCGGCACACCGTGCTGCGGCTGGCCGGCGAGGTGGACCTCGCCGAGGTGGCGGCGGTACGCCGCGCGGCGCTCGCTGCCGTCGCCTCCGGGCGCGACGTGGTCGTCGACCTCGGCGAGGTGACCTTCGTCGACGCGTGCGGGTTGGCCACGATCGTGGCGGTGCGCCGGGCCGTGCGTGCTGCCGGGTTGGCGTGCGCCGTGGTGGCGCCCAGCCGCGTGGTGCGCCGGGTCGCGGCGCTCACCCGCTCCGAGGCCGCCCTCGGGTGGGACCTGCCCGCCCGACGCCGCAGCCGGCCGGTCCACCGCCGATGGCCGTCCCGCCGCCACGAGCACCCGCTGCATTCCCGGCAGCCGCTGCGCCTGCTCGGCTCCTGAGCCCTGGGACCCGGGCGGTCCGGATCACCCGGAACCGCGGAGCCACGGCCGGCGTCGTAGCGGCATGAGGACCACCATGCTCGCGCTGCTGTTGGCCGCGCCCCTGCTCGCCCTGGTCGCCTGCGGCTCCGACGAGGCGCCGGCCACCGCGGCGGACCCGGCGGCCACGACCCCGGCGGCCGCCGCCGCGCCCCGGCCCGACGCCGTCCCGGCAGCGGACGGCCGCGTGCGCACGCGCGACCTCGCGACCGTGCTCGACACCGGGGACGGCCGGCCCCGGCTGTGCCTCGGCCCGGTCCTGGAGTCGTGGCCGCCGCAGTGCGACGGGCCCGCCCTCCTCGGCTGGGACTGGCGCGCGATGCAGGGCGTCCACGAGCGATCCGGGAAGGTGCGGTGGGGGATGTTCGCCGTCAGCGGCACCTGGGACGGCACCGCGCTCACCGTCGTCGACGCCGTGCCAGCCGTCCTCTACGACGCCGCCGCGGCCGACCCCGAGCCGCCGCTGCCCGCCCCGGCGCGGGACCTGTCCGAGAAGGAGCTGGCGGCGGTCCAGGCCGACGTCCAGGACCTCCCCGGGGCTCAGGGTGCGTACGTCGGCGACGGCCGCGTCAGCGTCGACGTGACGTACGACGACGGCTCGCTGCAGGCCTGGGCCGACGAGACCCACGGCGCCGGTGTGGTGGTCGTCCGCTCGCTGCTCGCCGACGCCTGACCCCTCACGGCCTCGTGCTGCCCAGCGTGCGCCGGAGCGCTCGCTGGGCAGCACGAGGCGGGTGTGAGGAGGGCCGGGTCAGACCTCGTGGTTGGCGCGGAACATCCCGGTCGGGTCGACCGCGGCACGCACCGCCCGGAGGCGGTCGCGGACGCCGGGCTCGTACGCCGTGGCGGTGTCCGCGACCCGCCGCTCGGCGAAGTTGAGCACCGTCCGGTCGCTGGACCACGGGGCCAACGCGGCGACGACCGACCGAGCCGCGGCGTACCCCGCCTCGGCCGCCGCGGGGGTCGGCGCCATCGCGAGGCAGAGCAGGGCGTACTCGCCCGGCAGGGACGCCAGCGCCCCGCCGCCGACCGCCGGCCGGCCGAGCGCCCCGCCGAGGTGGCGGAGCTCGGCGAACAGCAGGCCGGTCCGCGTCCCCGGCCCGACCGACCCGAGCAGTGCGTCGACGGCGGCGTCCGGCAGGGCGTCGAGCACCGCGTGCTCCGAGACCGCCGGGGTCGGCCCGGGCGGGTCCATGTGCACGCCGAGCAGCGCCGGCGCCGGGATCCGGCCGAAGGTGTCCAGCTCCGGGGCGAGCGCCCGCAGCGGGGCCAGCAGCTCCGCGGCGCGCTCGTCGTCCTCGAGCACGGCGCCGTCGACGACGACCAGGTCGCGCCCCGAGAGGAACGGCGGCAGCTCCGGCAGCGGCGGGAAGCTCATGACCCGCAGCGAGGTCGTCACCGACTCCGGGACCGAGCGGGTCCAGTCGACCCAGGCGCGCACCACCTCGGGCGCACGCTCGCGGTCCCACAGCAGCATGCCGGCGAACACGTCGGGCTGCTCGAGGAGGGACAGCTCGAGCGCGACGACCGCGCCGAGGTTGCCGCCGCCGCCCCGGACCGCCCAGAACAGCTCGGGCTGTTCCTCCGCGCTGGCCCGCACCAGCGAGCCGTCGGCGAGGACGACCTCGACGGCGGTGATGCTGCTCGCGGCGAGCCCGTGCCGCCGGCCGTAGAACGACAGCCCGCCGCCGAGCGCGTAGCCCGCGACCGCGACGTCGCCCGCGCTGCCGTGGAGCGCGGCCAGGCCGTGCTCGGCCGCCGCCGCGGCGACGTCTCGCCACAGCGTGCCGCCGACGACCCGCGCGGTGCGGGCGACCGGGTCGACGGTGACGCCGGTGAGCTCGGAGAGCCGCAGGACGACGGTGTCGCCCAGGGACGTCTCGGCCAGGGCGGCCGCCCCGTGGCCGGTGCTCTGCGGCGCGACGCGCAGGCCGGCGGCCGCGGCGGCCACGACGACGGCCTGGACCTCCGGGACCGAGCGGGGCACGGCCACGGCGGCGGGCCGCTGCTGCGCGGCGAGGTTCCAGGGCGTCCGCGCGGCGTCGTACCCGGGGTCGCCGGGCAGGTGCAGCTCGCAGCCGGACGCCCCGAGGGAGGCCCGCAGGATCGCCGCGGGGTCGGTGGTGGGCGGGGTGGTGAGGGTCATGCGCGTTCCTTCGTGAGTGGTTCGATCGGTGTCCTCCGGCATCCCGCTGTAGGGGAGCCAGGTGGTCTCGGGGCTCCCGCCCGGCCAGGGCGGGTCGACGCGGCGCAGCCGGTCGACAGCGAGGAAGCCGTGCTGCAGCTCCTTGTCCATCGCGTCGAACGGTGGGACCTGCGACGCGTGGGTCCGGATCGCCTGCCACCGCAGGTCGAGGAGGTCCTCGATGTCGACGTACGTCGTGATGTCGGCGTCGGGCGTGCCCAGCGCGGTCGTGCGCGGGTCGGCGCCGGCGAAGACGGCCATCAGCGAGCGCGCGAGGCAGGAGAGGTACGTCGCGCCGGGTCGGTGCGCCGCCGTGCCCAGCGCCGCGAGGACCGCGTCGCGGACGGCCGCGTGGTCGCGGTGCCCGTCGCTCGCGTCGAGCGTGACCACGACGTCGGGGCGGAGCTCGTCGTAGAGGGCGGCGACCCGGTCGCGCAGCTCGGTCGGGTCGGCGGCGGTGGCCGCGGCGAGCGACCCGGGCGCGGGTGGGCCCTCGACGCCGGAGTCGCGGTAGCCGAGCACCTCGACCCGCTCCACGCCGAGCAGGGCACAGGCGTCGCGGAGCTCCTGCTCGCGGGCGGCCGGCAGGTCGGCGCGGGCCAGCCCGCTGCCGGGGGCCGGCTCGCCGAGCTCGCCCCGGGTGGCGCAGACGACGGTCGTGCGGGCACCGGCCGCGCTGGCGCTGGCCAGGACCGAGCCGCAGCCGAACGCCTCGTCGTCGGGGTGGGCCACCACCACGAGCAGCCGCGGGCGGGTCGTGGCGTCGAGCGCGACGAGCATCCCGGGCCGGTCCAGCTCGCGGACGGCCCGCACGGCGACGTACGGCGCGGCGTCGGTGGCCTCGAGGCGCTCGGTGAGCACGTCGAGGACGCCGTCGACGGCGGTCGGGTCGGTGGTGCGGACGGTCACCGAGGCGAGGTCGGCCGGGGCGCGACCGGTGCGGCCGAGGTAGGCCTCGAGCCGGGCCAGGGCCAGGGCCAGCTGGGCGGCCGGGTCCTCGGCGTGCAGCAGGCGGCCGGCCTCGTCGACCGGCGTGGCGGTGTGGCGGATGGTCGCGTGCCGGGTGGTCGCGTGCCGGGTTGCGGCGGGAGTGGTCATGGCGACCACGCTGGGGCCGGGGGAGGGGCGCGGACCATCCCGGTGCACCGGGGACTTCCGTGCCCGACGACCTGGTGGTCCGGACCACCCACAAATGTGGGATGTCGCCGGGCGGAGCCGGCGCGCACACTCTCAGGCATGGCCCGAGGTCTGACCGCCGAGCGCGTCCGTCAGGACGTCGACGTCGTGTCCCGGGCCGGGCTGGACCTCGAGACGTTCCTCGAGGAGGCCGTCGAGTCGGTCGGTCGGGCCGTCCCGTGGGTCAGCGCCTGCCTGGCCACCCACGACCCCGGCACGCACCTGCTGACCAGCGCGCGGAAGTACGGCGACCTCCGGTCGATGAACTCCCGCGACCACGAGTTCGGCCTCATCGAGTACGGCACGGTCGAGCCGACCGCGTTCACCGAGCTCGCCACGACCCGTACGGCGGCGGCCGGCGTCCACCAGGTGACCGGCGGCGAGGTCGAGCGGTCGGGGCGGATGAGCTCGTTCATGGTGCCGCACTTCGGCTTCACCGACGAGGCCCGCCTCGTCTTCCGCGACGGCCGCGAGGTCTGGGGTGGGATGGCGCTGTTCCGCGGGGACGGCGACCGGCCCTTCGACGCGGCCGAGATCGAGTTCCTCGCCGGCGTCTCCGCGGCGTTCGCGCGCGGCGTGCGCACCGGGCTGCTCACGCGGCTGGTCGACGCCCCGGTCGCGGCCTCACCCTCGGGGACGGCGCCGGCTCCCGTCGGACCCACCGGCCCGGCGGTGCTCATCGTCGGCGCGGACGACGCGATCTCGCAGATGAGCGTCGGCGCCGAGCAGCGGATCGCGGACCTGATCGCGACCTCACCGGCCGCGGGCGACCCGCTCAGCCCGGTGGCCGGGCTCGTCGGGGCGGCCCGGCGCTACGCCCGCGGCGAGACCCTCACCCCGCCGCGGTGCCGGGTGCGCGGCGCCAGCGGGATGTGGCTGGTCCTGCACGCCTCCCCGCTGACGTCCTTCGGCGACCGTGCCGGCGACGTCGTGGTCACGATCGAGGAGGCTCGGCCTCCGGAGATCGTCGCGCTGGTGGTGGCCGCCTTCGGGCTGACCCAGCGCGAGCGGGACGTCACCCAGCTGGTGCTCCAGGGCGTCGACACGAAGGAGATCGCAGCGACCCTGCACGTCTCGACCTACACCGTGCAGGACCACCTGAAGTCGGTCTTCGACAAGGCCGACGTGCGGTCGCGGCGCGAGCTGATCGCGCGGATCTACTTCGACCAGTACGTGCCGCGGATGGGCTCCGAGCTCGGCCCCGCGGGCTGGTTCGGCAGCTGACCCGTCAGGCCTGGTGGGTGGTCTGCTGGGCCGGCTCGAGGGTCAGGCTGAGCGAGTTGATGCAGTACCGGTCGCCGGTCGGGGTGCCGTAGCCGTCGGGGAAGACGTGGCCGAGGTGGGAGCCGCAGGAGGCGCAGCGGACCTCGACCCGCTTCATGCCGTGCGAGTTGTCCTCGATGTACTCGATCGTGTCGGTCATCGGCTGGTAGAACGACGGCCAACCGCAGCCGGAGTGGAACTTGGTGTCGGACTCGAAGAGCGCGGCCTGGCAGGCGCGGCACCGGTAGACGCCGGTGGTCTCGGTGTCGTTGTACTCACCGGTGAAGGCGCGCTCGGTGCCCGCCTGGCGCAGCACGGCGTACTCCTCGGGGGACAGCTGCTCGCGCCACTCCGCGTCCGACTTCTCGACCTGGTAACCCATGTCTCCAGCCTACGGCGCGGGACCAGCGCGGATCCGTCGTGGACGACCGGTTGACCGGTCTAGAGGACATGTGTTCACTGGGGCGTGCGACCGACATCACGTGGGTATGGGGGGCGGCATGGCAGCGACGATCCCGTGGGAGCGGGTCCGCAAGGCGGGCCACACGCTCACGACACCGCTCGACCCGGACGACTACCTCCGGTTCCTCAACCCGCTGTGGACCTCCCGTGAGCTGCGCGGCCGCGTCGAGAAGGTGGTCCCGGAGACCGAGGACGCCGCCACGCTGGTGATCCGTCCCGGCTGGGGCTGGCGCTACCGGCACCGCCCGGGGCAGTACGTCGGCATCGGGATCCAGGTGGACGGCAAGTTCCAGTGGCGGTCGTACTCGGTCTCCTCCGAGCCCCAGCGCAAGGGCCGGACCATCTCGATCACCGTGCGGGCGATGCCCGAGGGCAAGCTCTCGTCGCACCTGGTCAACGGCCTCGAGCCCGGCACGATCCTGCGACTGGCGCTGCCCGAGGGCGACTTCACCCTGCCGGACCCGCCGCCGCCGCGGATGCTGTTCCTCGTCGCTGGCAGCGGCGTCACGCCGGTCATGTCGATGCTGCGCACCCTCGACCGCCGCGGCACCCTCGACGGCCCCGAGGCGCCCGACGTGGTCATGCACTACTCCTCGCCGACCCCCGACCGGATGATCTTCCGCGAGGAGCTCGAGGCGCTCGCCGAGAAGCACGACCGGCTCACGCTGCACCAGCTGCACACCGACACCGACGGCATGCTCGAGCTCGAGCACCCCGAGAAGGGGCTCGACGGCATCTGCCCGGACTGGCGCGAGCGCGAGACCTGGGCCTGCGGGCCGGGGCCGATGCTCGACGCGATCAGCGAGCACTTCGAGAAGGAGGGGCTCGAGGAGCAGCTCCACCTCGAGCGCTTCCAGCTCAAGCTCGGCGACCAGGGCGGCGAGGGCGGCACGATCACGTTCCGCAACTCCGGCAAGTCGATCGAGGTCGACGGCGCCACGACGGTCCTCGAGGCCGGCGAGGAGGCGGGTGTCGGCATGCCCTACGGCTGCCGGATGGGCATCTGCCACACCTGCACGCTCACGCTCGTCGAGGGCACGGTCCGCGACCTGCGCAGCGGCGACGAGTTCGGCCAGCCCAACGAGCCCGTGCAGACCTGCGTCACCGCCGCCGTCGGCGACTGCACGCTCGACATCTGATCCACCACCGCACGACCGACACCAGCACTGGAGGCCCCGTGGCCATCGCGGACGTCAAGGAGTACACCCACCTCAGCGAGGAAGAGGTGGAGCAGATCGGGCGCGAGCTCGACGCGATCCGGCAGGAGATCGAGGACTCGCGCGGCGCCGCCGACGTGGCGTACATCAACCGGATGATCAAGATCCAGCGCGGCCTCGCGACCGCCGGCCGGGTCACGATGCTCGCCGGCACGTGGGGCGGCCGCTTCGCGCCGAAGGTGGAGAAGCCCGCTCTCGTCGCGGGCGCGACCTTCCTCGGCCTGGCCAAGATCCTCGAGAACATGGAGATCGGCCACAACGTCATGCACGGCCAGTGGGACTGGATGAACGACCCCGAGATCCACTCCTCGAACTGGGAGTGGGACACCGCGCAGCCGGCCGAGCAGTGGAAGCACTCGCACAACTACATCCACCACCAGTTCACCAACGTCCTGGGCCACGACAACGACATCGGCTACGGCATCCTCCGGATGGCGCGCGAGCAGAAGTGGCACCCGTACTACCTGGGCCAGCCGGTCTACAACGCCATGCTCGCCACGCTCTTCCAGTGGGGCGTCGCCCTCCACGACCTCGACCTCGAGCGGATCCGCAAGGGCGAGAAGGACCCCAAGGAGATGAAGCGGCAGCTCAAGCAGATCTTCCGCAAGGGCCGCAACCAGGTGCTCAAGGACTACGTCGTCTACCCGGCGCTGTCCGGCCCGCGGTGGAAGCAGGTCGCCGTCGCCAACGCGACCGCCAACCTCAGCCGCAACCTGTGGTCCTACGTGATCATCTTCTGCGGCCACTTCCCCGACGGCGCGATGCACTTCACCGAGGAGGAGCTCGAGGACGAGACCCGCTCGGAGTGGTACCTGCGCCAGATCCTCGGTGCCGCGAACTTCAAGGGCGGCCCGCTGCTGCACATCATGAGCGGCAACCTGGGCTTCCAGATCGAGCACCACCTCTTCCCGGACCTGCCGAGCAACCGGTACGCCGAGATCTCGGTCAAGGTCCGCGCGCTGTGCGAGAAGTACGACATCCCGTACACGACCGGCCCCCTGCACCGGCAGTACGGCCAGGCGCTGCGGACGATCATCAAGCTCTCGGTGCCGAACAGCTGGACCACGAGCAACGACCCGGCCCCGCCGGAGCGCTCCGACACCGCGAACGAGCCGTCGCGCGACCGGCGCCGCAAGTCCGACGCCGAGCGCCAACCGCGCCGCGCCGAGCTCGGTGCCTGGACCCGCTCGCCCCGGGAGAGGAGCCACGACTGATGGACCCCGCACCCCGGGAGTTCGCCGAGCTGCCGACCGACCCCGAGCTGGGGGTGCCGGTGCCGTTCGCCGCCGGCACCGACGTCGGGTACGGCGACCGGCCGGCCGGCAGCGTGCTGTCGGCCCGCGGGCTGGACAAGCGGCGGGTGACCCAGTGCGCGCTCAGCCGCGTCTGCGGGGTCTGCGGCGCCAGCCTCGGCCGTCCGCTGGCGTTCGTCGGCACCCGCTCGGAGGTCGACCGGCTCGCCTTCCACCTGCCTCCGGCGCACCTGGCCTGCGCGGAGGGGCTGGTGGCGGCGTACTCCTCGGTCGCCGAGGAGGTGCTCGGCCTCGACGCGCCGCCGGCGGAGTGGGTGCTGGCGACGACCGCGAGCTTCGAGTTCGTCCGGCCGGGGCGTGACGACCTCGACAAGCGGCCGACGTTCCAGCCGAGCTCCGCGCTCACGGAGGTCACGCCCGCCCGGCGCTGACCCCGCTAGCGTGTCGCCATGGCGAAGGCAGCGGCGGCGACGGTCGTGGCAGGGGACCGCGAGGTCCGGGTGACGAGCCCGGACCGGGTGATCTACCCGGCGACGGACAGCACGCCCGAGGTCACCAAGCTGATGGTGGCCGAGTACGTCGCGTCGGTCGGCGACGGGCTGATGCGCGCGCTGCGCGACCGGCCCACCGCGCTCGAGCGCTGGCCCGCCGGCGTGCACCCGGGCATCAAGCTCGCGACCGGGCGGCCCGGCGAGAAGGCCGACGCGTTCTACCAGAAGCGCGTGCCCAAGGGCGCGCCCGACTACCTCGAGAGCGTCGAGATCACCTTCCCGTCCGGCCGGACCGCCGAGGAGATCTGCCCGACCGAGATCGCGGTGCCGGTGTGGTGCGCCCAGATGGGGGCGCTCACCTTCCACCCGTGGCCGGTGCGGCGCCACGACGTGGACCACCCCGACGAGCTCCGCATCGACCTCGACCCGCAGCCCGGGACGTCCTTCGCCGACGCCGTCCGCGTGGCCGGCGTCGCCCGGGAGCTGCTCGAGGAGCTCGGTCTGCGCGGCTACCCGAAGACGTCGGGCAACCGCGGGGTGCACATCTACGTGCGGATCGAGCCGCGGTGGGAGTTCACCGACCTGCGGCACGCCGCGATCGGCTTCGGGCGCGAGCTGGCCCGCCGCGACGACGGGGTCACGGTCGAGTGGTGGAAGGAGGAGCGGGGCGAGCGGATCTTCGTGGACTACAACCAGAACAACCGCGACCGCACCATCGCCTCGGCGTACTCCCTGCGGCCGATCCCCGGCGCGCCGGTCTCCACCCCGGTCACGTGGGCGGAGCTCGCCGAGCTCACCGACCCGCACGCGTACAACCTCTTCACCGTCCCGGACCGGCTCGCCGACGGCGACCCGTGGGCCGACATGGACGAGGTGGCGTGCTCCCTCGAGCCGCTGCTGCGGCTGTGGGAGGAGCTGCCCGGCGGCGAGCTGAACTTCCCGCCCGACTACCCCAAGATGCCCGGCGAGCCGCCGCGCGTGCAGCCGAGCAAGAAGGTCGCCTCGCACTGGGACGAGGACGGCAACCGGGTCGAGGACACGCGGTGACCGCCGAGCGCGGCCCGACGGTCGCCGGCGAACGGGCGCTGCTCGAGGCGATGGTCGACCGGCAACGGGCTGCGGTCGCGGGCCTGCTCGACGACCTCACCGAGGAGGAGGCCCGGGTGCGCCTGGTGCCGTCGCTGACCACCGTGCTGGGGCTGGTCAAGCACGCGACGTTCGTCGAGCAGGTGTGGTTCCACAGCCGGGTCGCGGGCGTCCCGCGCGCCGAGCTGGGCATCCCGGACACCGTGGACGAGAGCTTCGTGCTCACCGACGACGACACGGTCGCGTCGGTGCGAGCGGGGTACGCCGACGCGTGCGACCGCTCGCGGACGATCGCCGCGGAGCACGAGCTCGACGAGGAGTACCCCTGGCACCAGGGGCCGGTGAGCCTGCGCTTCGTGCTGGCGCACCTGGTCGCGGAGCTCGCGAGGCACGCCGGCCACGGCGACATCCTCGTCGAGCAGCTGCGCGCCCGGAGGGCCTGACCGGTTCGACGGGGGTCAGCCCGCGGCACTCTCCACGAGGCTGAGCGCGTAGCCGGCGCCGGCGGGGACCGCGCGGGCCACCTCGCGCCAGTCCTGGTCGGCCAGGCGGCGGACGTAGGCGCGGACGTCCGGCTCGCGGGAGCCGATGAGCAGCAGCCGCCGGCGGTCCGAGCCGGCCGCCTCCTCGACGGGGAGCAGCAGGTCGAGCTCGTGGACGACCGCCGCGGCCGACGCGTCCTCGAACCGCACGCGCAGCACCGCCCGGCTCCCGTCGGGCCGCTCGGCCCAGACCGTCGCCCGGCCCTCGTGCTGCACGGACCCCACGGCCGGCGCCACGGGGAGGAAGTCGGCACCCATCGCTCTCACGGTCGCGCAGCCTACTGAGCCCGGAGCGGGGCGGAGAGTCGCGTAGCCTCGGCGCCCGTGAAGCTCGTCATCGTCACCGGCTCCGGCCGCAGCGGCACCAGCAGCGTCGCCGGCACCCTCAAACGGCTCGGGCTGCACGTGCCCCAGCCGGAGGTCGAGGCCGACGAGTCGAACCCGCGCGGCTACTACGAGCCGCTGTGGGTGACGGAGTTCCACAAGCGACTGCTCAACCCGGTCCCGGTCCGCACGATCGACACCCGGCCGACCGCGGCCGAGGTCGCGGCTGCGGCGGTCACGCCCGAGGCCGAGGCGGAGCTGCTCGAGTGGCTGGCCGGCGTCGTCGCGCTCGGCGAGCCGCAGGTGGTCGTCAAGGACCCGCGGGAGTTCTGGGTGCACGACCTGTGGCTGCGGGTCGCGGGCGCACTCGGTGTCGAGGTGTCGACGCTGACCATGCTCCGCCACCCGACCGAGGTCGTGCGCTCGCGCGACACGGCGTACCTCACCTCGCAGTCGGACTCCTTCCGCCGCCAGCGCGAGACCGCGAACGTCGCCGCCTGGGTCAACGCCGCGTTCCTCACCGAGCAGGCCACGCGGGCGCACCGTCGGGCGTTCGTGCCGTACGCCGACCTCGTCTCCGACTGGCGCACCGCGATGACCCGCGCCGGCGACCAGCTCGGCGTCACCTACGCCGGCGCGCTGACTGGTCCGCACCCGGTTGACGACTTCGTCGACGTCCGCCTCAACCGCTCGCAGGTGACCTGGGACGACATCACGGTCTCGCCCACGCTGCGCTCGCTCGCCGACCGGACGTGGGCCGCGATGGGCACCCTGGTCACCTCCCCGCACGACGAGGCGGCGGTGGCGGAGCTGGCCGGGCTGCAGGCGGAGTACGCCGCGATGTACGACGAGGCCGCGGCGATGGCCTCCGACGAGACCCAGGCGCAGGTCGCCGCCGTCCGCCGCCAGCTCAAGGATCGGCTCGCGACCAAGAACGAGCGGATCGAGAAGCTGCGCGCCGAGCTGAAGGCGCTGCAGGCGCCCCAGGGCTGAGCGGGGCTGAGCGGGGCTGAGCGGGGCTGAGCGCGGCTGAGCGGGGCTGACCGGCTAGCGCTCCCAGGGCGCGGCGACGGGGTAGTACTCCGCGTAGAAGTCGGCCAGCAGCGCGTCGAGCCGGGCCGCGGTCACCGCGTGGTCGTGGTGGTCGCCGAGGCAGAAGAAGTCCTGCCCGCGCTCCAGCAGCCGCTGCAGCTGCCACTCGACGTCGCTGTTGCTGACGTTGACGAACGCGTGCTCCGCCGACCCGACGTACGCCGTGCCCGTCGCGAGGCCGTAGTGCTGCGCGAGCGAGCTGAGCAGCGACACGTCGGTCTCGGAGCGGAACGGCGCGCGGGCGGTCCGGTCGACCTCGTCGGCGAACCGGTCGGCGATCTCGGCGAGCACCGAGACCCGGTGCGGGTGCGGCGTGTGCGCGAGCGTGCTGGTGGTGGTGACGCCGAAGGCGTCGCGGAGGAGCCGACGGTTGTTCCACGCGGCACGGAGGTACGCCGGCGCGCCGGGCGCGTCGTCCGGCCCGACGGTCGTGGTGGAGAGGAAGACGGCGTTCTGCCCGGCCGGCGCGAACAGCTGCTCGGGCCGCACGGGCCGGCCGAGGAACACGTCGTCGTTGAAGTAGACCCACTGCTCGCTCAGCCCCGGGATGCGGTGCAGGCCGGTCTCGATCGCGTGCGAGCTGAACGTCGGCAGCGCGTCGGCCGGCAGGATCTCGCGGTGGTCGACGACGGTGACCTGCGGGTGGTCGGCGAGCCAGTCGGGCCGCTGACCGGCCGTGACGAGGTGGATGTGGCGCACCCACGGCGCGAAGAGGTGCACGCTGCGCATGGAGTGCTTCAGCTCGTCGCGCGGCACGAAGCGGGCCCGCCCGCTGGCCTCGCGGGTGGTGGCCGTGCCGGTGACCTGCGCGAGCCGCGCGGCGCGGGCGTCGTTCCAGACCGGGTCGTCGCCGTCGACCCAGGTGTAGACGACGTCGACGGGGAAGCGGACCTCGTCGAAGGTCGGCTCGGCCATCAGCGCCAGCGTCCGCACCGGCACGCCCTCGACCTCGTGGTCGACGAGGTCGGTGCCCGGCGGGACGAGCTGCACCCAGCGGTTGCGGCGCGGGGCGACCAGGTCGCCGTCGACCGTCGACTCCCAGAACTGCACCTCCACGCCGCCGTCGTGCGCGAGCAGCCCCGGCCGCCCGGTGCCGGGATCGGCCGGCCACGGCTCGAGCGCGACGGAGGTGGTCATCCCGCGGCGCAGGTCGCGGGCGAGGTCGCCGACGGGTCCGCGCCGCTCGTGCCAGCCGTGCTGGGCCGGGTCGCGCAGGGAGAGGTACGCCGGGACGCCGGCGGCGGCGAGGTGGTCGAGGACGTCGCGACGGGCCGACATCGGCACCACCACGGTCGGCGGGGTGGCCCCGTCGCGCGGCACGACGAACCAGGCGTCGCTGGCGGCGCGGGCCGCCTCGACGGCCAGCCGCAGCGCGGTGCGGCGCGCCTCCAGGGGCGTCACGCCGGAGACCTCGGCCGGGTCGGTCACGACCGGCCGTGGGCGGCGCGGCGGCGTGGCGAGCGCGCGGGACTCCAGCCGGCCGCGGCCGGCCCGGCGCGCACGGGCGTCGGCGAAGATCCCGAGCCAGCGCTCGGCGAGCGCCTGCGCGTCGTACTGCCGGGCGGCGCGGTGGGCGCCCTCGCCCAGCCGCTGGCGCAGGTCGTCGTCGGTGGCCAGGCGGAGCAGCGCGGCGGCCATGCCGGCGACCGACTCCGGGCCGACGAGCAGGCCGGAGACCTCGTGCTCGATGATCTCGCGCGGGCCGGAGGCGCAGTCGAAGCTCGCGACCGGCACGCCGGCGGCCATCGCCTCCTGGACGACGAGCGGGAAGCCCTCGGCGCGCGAGGTCAGCGCGCTGATCGAGGCCTTCGCCCACTCGCCGCGCATGTCCGGCACGGCCCCGGGCAGCTCGACCCGGTCCCACAGCCCGTCCTTGCGCACCTGGCGCATGATCTCCGCGCGCTGCGGGCCCTCGCCGCAGATCCGCAGCCGCCAGCCGGGCAGGCGATCGGCCACCTGGCCGAAGGCCGCGACCAGCTTCGGGAACTGCTTCTCCTGCACCAGCCGGCCCGCGGCGGTGATCACCTTGCGGTCCAGCCGGGAGCGCGGGACGAAGCCGATCGGCAACGGGTTGGGGACGACGACGGTCTCGGGCGCGACGTCGCCGAGCCGCTCGCGCAGCCAGGTCTCGACCGTCGGGGTCAGCAGCGCGACCACGTCGGCGCGGGGCGCGTAGGTCAGCAGCGGCTCGAGGCCGGAGGTGCGGTCGGAGGACGAGCGGTGCTCCTGGTGGACGACCGTCACCGCGTCGGGCAGCAGCTGGACGGCCGACGCCAGCAGCGCGGGCGTGACGGTGACCAGGACGTCGACGTCGAGCGCCGGCAGCGCGGCCTCCATCGCCACGTCGGTCAGCGCGGAGAACTGGCCGTCCCAGCGGGCCGGCACCAGCACCGACTCCCGACCGGCGAGGCCCTGCGCGACCCGCGGCGGGACGCCGGGGACGGGGGAGACGGCCGGGTCGCGGTCCTCGCGGACGTCGACGAGGTAGCGGACGTCCACCCGGTCGTCGACGTCGTAGTGCGGCCGGTCCGCGCTGCGCGTGACGCTCACCAGCGTCACGTCGTGGTCCGGCGCCATCGCGTTGGCCTGGGTGATGGCCGACCGCGACGTGCCGCCCATGCCGTCGAGGTTGAGGACGAGCCAGGCGATCCTCACGAGTCGTCCTCCTGCTGGGCCTGGTGGTCGGTGTCGCGCGGCGGCACCCGCACGCCGAGCGTCCGGTCGGGCGTCCACACCAGCCGCCACAGCGGCCGGTCGGCGTCGTCGAGGTAGAGGTGCGGCAGCAGCGTGGCCGGGTTCGCCTCCCGCAGGTCGTTGCCGTCGCGGGCGACCGGTCGGGCCGCGGCGGCGGTGCCGGCGGTCACGGCGAGCCTGCGGCCGCGGTCGAGCGGCACGTCGTCGCGGTGCAGCCGGGCCCGCCCCTGGAGGATCGGCACGGTCGTGACGACCTCGCCCTCCGGGCCGCCGGCGCGCAGGTGCAGCTCGCTGCCGGCCGCGCCGGCCACGTGCAGCTCGACCGCGTCGCCGGTCGGGGTCGAGGTGACCGACACCAGGCGCGGCAGCGGCTCGGCGACCACCGTGCGGACCAGCCGCAGCGTGCCGTCGTCGGCCCGCTCCAGCCCGAAGCGCAGCGAGCCGTCCCGGCTGGTCGGCACCAGCGTGGGGCCCTCGCCGGGTCCGACCTGGGCGAGCGGGGGCGTCCACACCGGCTTCGGGGAGCGGCCGCCCGGTCCGACCAGCACGGCGTCGTACGTCGCGTCCTCGGCGCCGGGCA